>JAJDCZ010000048.1 GCA_029260555.1 Phycisphaerales bacterium | reverse complement strand
AATGATAGTGCAAGCCACTGACCGCTGAAGAATATTTTATAAGCGGAGACGGGTGTAAACACCCGTTTTCGTATTGAACAGTGCACAATGCAATTGATATCCAAGCATTCAGGAGTATATTTCATGAAATTCCACAGGCTTTCCTTTTCAATATTTATCACAGGGTTTATATGCGGAATCATGGGTTATGCTACAGGTTGTTCCACCGCATCCGTTCTTCATAATAAGCAGCAAATAGACGAAGCTGCGACAATCCGCAAGCGTGTACTATCCCAAACCGCACCCGATCCGTGGTCAATGTCTCGTGAAGAAATCATGGCTGAATTGAAGGCGAGATATCCAAATGCCAAAGCGCATCTTAGTTTCGGAATGTTTCTCGATTCATTTGAAATGTTTTCTTCGAGCTCTGCTACGGCTGAAATATATGACAAGTTGATGGCGAACGGTAAAATGAAAACCTTGTTCATTAAGTACAAAAGCCAGAGCATGTTACCTTCTCTGGAAATTACCGCCTCACTTACGGGTGATCCACAGTTCAGCCTTGAAAGTTTGCGTAGAAATCTAAAAAGAGTTCGGTCGTATGACTATATGGATGATGAGAGGCTTAAAGTATCACATTATATTGCACAAACCATATTTGGCCTAAAAAACGAAGTATGGCTAGAGGGAATTGGTACCGGGATATTTTCCACTAAAGTCCGCAAAAAGAAAGATCCAGATAGTTATGATACCAATAATTAGTCATGTTTATCTTTGGACAATCATAACCATACGCCAGCCTGTGATCTAACAATTCGATGGATCTGGTAGCGAGCCGGGTGCCGTGGCCACAGCTTTGCGTGGCCATGATTCCGGCTCACATATCCAAATTGTGTCAGAATCAGACCCAGGTAAAATCTTCTCAGGTTCCACGGCACCCGGCGGCGATTGTGGAAGCAAACAGCGAGCAGCAACTCACCTGTGCCACACCGCATGGTCGACTCGAAGACTCGCTGGCCATGGCACCCGGTGCCGATCTGAGTAGATTGATCATGCCTTTAATCGAGTACGCCGCACCACGGCATACCCCGCGGCGCAACAGGCAAACAGCACGCCGAATACCGCGACAATGGACGCACCCGTAGGCAGATCCCACAGAGCACTTGCTGTGAGACCGACAGCACTGGCCAGAACACCGATCGTCCAGCCTGCGAACAGACGCGCCCGGGTTGCGTTGAAGAACATCATTGCACAGACGGCAGGAACGATCAGAAAGCTGAATACAAGGAGTACACCGGCCATCTGCACGGAACTTGTCACGACGAATCCAAATGTGGCGTAGAACACAAAATCCCACATATATATGTTCAACCCACGATCCCGGGCGTGATCAAATGATTTTGAAATAGTGAAGAAGCGGTGGCGAAGAAAGAAATGGAGCACTCCAACAACAACGCAAATCGTCGCTGTCCTTGCAACTTCTGGCCAGTCAACAAAGAGGAGTCGGCCGACCAGCATGTTCTTGACCTCGTCCTGCTCCACAGCGATCTTCGAGAAGATCAAGAGGGCAACCGCAGTACTCACCGCATAGACAATTCCGATGATCGCCTCCTGAGGAACTCGTGAGTCACGGAATCGGCCGAGAGTGAAAATAACAGCACCGAGAACTGTAAATCCGAGCGCCGCGGCGTATCCTGGGACCGAGTGGGGGTCAAAGCCAAGCAGAGCGCCGACCGCAGCCCCCATGGCCGCAATCTGGGCAAGAGCTAGATCTACAAAGATCACTTCGCGCATGATGACATGAATACCGAAATAGCAAAGGATTCCGGTCAGCACCAGGCATGCGACAAACGGTGAGGCAAGGATCTCAAACATGGTCTGGCTCCTCCGGGATGTCTACGGCTGCTCGGGGTTATTCTTCACATCTTCGACAGACGGGTTTTGCGGCTCGATTCCGAGCTCCTCGAAGGCCGCCAAGAGCGCCTGGATGTTGTATTCAAACAGTCTCTCGTATGTATCGGCTTCGGCGACCGCGCCAACGCCCTGCGCGAGTACGACCGCCCTGCCACCCACAAGGCGAGCGACGAATTCCGCGTTCTTCTTGCTGTTATAGGTTTCAACGATGACAATCTTCGCTCCCCGTACCTGCATCGTCTCTACGCATTGGCTCAGATGCTGTGGACCGGGGGAGATACCTGGCTTGGGTTCGACTTCCGCGATCTTCACGAGCCCGAAACGATCACGCAAATAGGGCCAGGTGCGGTGATATGTGACGACTGGTGTGCCGCGGTATGGCTCCATCTGCGTCACGAGCTGATCCGTCATCTCGCGGATGCGCTGCGTAAATGCTTCATAATTGGCTTCGAACATCTCTGCGTGAGCCGTGTCGGTTCGCTTAAGCGCATTGGCAATAGTCCGAGCGATGACGATGCCATTGAGCGGGTCGAGGACATAGTGCGTGTTGCCGTACACATGAATATCACCCATTGCGCGGGTCAGCTCGCCGCGCTGCGGCACCTCCTTGAGCGAGATGCCCTGCGAAACATCAACATTACCGCGCGCGCCGGGTTGAAGATTCTTGCGGCGGGCTCCTTTGATCAGCTGCGGTACCCACGGCTCGGCGTCGAGGCCACCGTGTATGAACAAGACCGCCTTGCGGAGTTTCATCATTTGGCTGGGCGTGGGTGACACATTGTGTATATTTTCAGGGCCACGCATGATGGACTCGACCTTGACATGCTCGCCGCCCACTTGACGAACAATGTCAGCCAATGTCGGTGTGGTCGTTACGACACGGACATCTGCAAACACGAGTGACGCTGGCAAGACGAAAATCGCCAACAAGGTTAGAAGCATGGTGCGTTTGGTCATTGGATATCGCTCCTCGGCAGGAAAAGACGGTGGGTGGCAAGCGTGGTTCATAAGAGACTCGGACATCATCGGTTGACCCAGTAAGGATGCGCCGGATGGCTGCCGATTGAAAAGGTCAGCCCGAAGAAGAAGTTGTCCTCACTGTCCCGGACACCACCCATTTCGAACTCTCGGTGTTGGTATTCAAATCGAAGACGGAGAAACTCCGTCAGGTAATAGGAAATGTACGGTGAGAACGCCCATTGGGAATCACCTGGGCCAAAGACCTCAGAGTTCGGAAACTCGGTATAATCGATGCGTACACCCGAATACCAGTTTTTCTCAAACTGGTACTGCCCGAAAGCATACATGCCAAAGCTGTCATTCCGAACCGGACCGAATGCGCCATTAATGTCGTTCTGCGCCCAGAAGAGTTCACTCTGCAGGAGCAGGCTTCGAGAGTCAGGAGTCTTGGGGTCCCGCCATTGGTAGGTCGCATCGAGACCGAAGATACTCGCGTCAGAGCTGCTGTCGGCTGATGTGCGAGCGAACAAATAGCTGCCCCCGAGTTCGATCGAACTCGACTCGCCGATGTCGTCGAAGAGTTTGAGGTGCGCGAGTACTGCTGGATTGTCCGCGTTCGGTCCGCCAAGTATGGGAGATTCTGCTCCCCCGTCGGCGTTCACGACATCGACCGTCAGATCGATGTACTTGTCCCACGGGTTGGGTACAAGCCAGCTTGTCGATGCGCCGACGGTAGCCAGCCCCTCGGGCCCAAAGAATGCCTGAACCGCCAACGGACGAGTGATCTGAGGGAGATCATGGGTGTGGAGAAGGTTGTTTCGTCCAAATGTGTTTCTGAACTTCCCTGCCTTGAGAGTGAGATCGAAGGGAAGCGTGTGGAAGTTGATGTAGCCTTCCTCGAGTTCAAAGACGGTGTCGATAGCGATGCCGTCCGCGGTATCTCCGATCTCTTCTCCGATGGCGAGAATGAGGACACCGTCCGCAAAGGGAGAGATGGCCGCCTGAAAGTCAACTTCAGCTTCACGCAAGTTGAACCGGTTAAGGGCCTTGTTTTCCCCGTTGGTTGAGAGGCTCGCGCCCATGTCAAAGAACGCCGTGATTTGAGGGTTGAACAGATTCCCCTGTCCGAGACCCGTCGTTGGTGGAATTGGCAGGGTCAGATCAGTAGACGGTGTGGGTACCGCGCGCCCGACGGGTTCTGAGAATGGCTGAGCAAGTTCCCCTTGCACCAGTTGGCGCTGTTGGGCTGGTTTCGGCTCGCCTGCTGCCCGCGGCTGATCCAGTTGGCGGATTCGATCCTGGTCGATTTCGTGCTGCTTCTCCAAGGTGTCAACTCGTTCGCGTAGCCGCTGCAATTCCTGGAGCACATCTTTCAATGTAGGCGGCTTTTCCTGTCCGACAACCAAACCGGCTGGCAGCGCCAGCGCGATGATCATCGCGCCCAGACTGAGGGTTCGTTTCATGGCATATCTCCTCCGCGGACCGGTAAACCGGCCTGGCGGTGTAAAGAGTCTGTTGTTCAAATGGGATCGGTTGCTTCAGACCACAATGACGAACGGTGGCGCTCGAGCTCTGGAAGAGCGAACATGCGCAGCGTACGCCACCTGCTGCGATCCGATCGGCACGAAGGCTCCCTTGTCTGGGATCGTGCCAGTACCTTGCCAAGCGGGAGGGAGGAAGTGAAGTGTGCGACCCCGCTGGCAGGTGGGGCAATTGTCATGGTCATGCTGTGGATGGTGATGGTGGGTGGGATCGCTGCACGGCTCAACGCAATCTGCCTGAAGCGAGGGACCATAATTGGCCACAACCGAGCACTCTTGACACGCCTCGTCGGAAACATGCAGCAACTCGTGCATCACCGGCATGAGTACCGACGCTGCATAAAGAATCGCCAGTATGAGCACGCTTCGCTTCATCAATGCAATCCACTACGGGCAGGAACAAGAGAAGTCTAGGCGAGCAAACCCCAAGCCGGAAGCGAGCACGCTGGCCTGCAAGACGACTTTGCAAAGGCACAAGCCCCGACCTGTTCAACTCGGACTCCACCGACAATTCGAACTTGGGCTGGGTAAGTAACCAGTAGACGACCGATCACGGCTGGTGGCCACGGCACCTGGCGCCGTTCCCACGGCGATTCCCAACCTCATTCATGGTTACGCAGAACCGTGAACATGCCACACGCCGATGATCCATCGTAAATATTGATTTATGTACGGAATTCTCTTGCAAAAGTTGGGATTCTAAATAGGATATATGAATCTGGTTATTGGACACTCATAGGACAGGAGACAAGACATGACACGCATCGCTTTGGCAGGGATTCTGGCTGCTTTTGCAGTCACCGCAGCTCCTTCTCACGCTCAGTTTACTGTGGCATCGGGGTATGATCTCTTTGAAACCACCTTTGCAGGGTTCGACCTTGATGCTAATGGGCCCTTGCCCCCGATTCCGTTTGAGGGGGTGCCTCTGGACTTGTTTGATTTCGGCCCGCCAACGGGCATTGTCAACAACATTGCGCCCACCGACACCATCGTCAGACGCATCAATCCAGCGATTGGAAATGGGCCGGGGAGTGTTGACACCATCGACATCGAAATCGTTGCACTCTCACTCAGGAGCAGTGTTCCATTTGATCCCGACGATACCGGCATCGCTCCGTTTGGCTTCTACTACACCACACTTCAGACCGGTGTGCCCAGCTTGGGAACCATGGACATTACCTTTGATGATGCTGATGGCGGAACATTCGACAGCACCTTTACGGTATTTCTTGATTTCCATATTGGAGCTGCGAATGGGCCGACTATCTTTCAGGGCTCCAAGACATTCTTTTCCACAAACAACTCGTGGCAACGCTTTGGCGGTGAGATCCCCGGCGTGAACTTGCGGCTCAACGGCTTTGACACATCAGAGGACTTCTTCGTTCCCGATGCATTCCACGACGATGGCACAGGCTCAACGCATCAGGTCAAAGGTGTTCCAGCACCGGGGACACTGAGCTTACTGGCCTTTGGTGGCTTGGTGGCAATGCGTCGCAGGCGATAACAGAATCAGTGAAATAACGAGGTTCGGGATTGCCTGGTTTACTGGTGTTGATGCGCGCCAGGTGCCCATGACTTGTGCCACTGATCAGTCCTCTGGTCAGTGCTCTCTTACAGCACATCATCCCTCAAAGCACTGACCTGAAGACTGGAGGCCATCCGGGAATTGCTTATATGTAAGTGCTTGGACCCCCGAAGGTTGTAGTGATAGCAACAACCATAATCGGAGGTCCAGGCGATGTTCAACGACGCCATGGAGGGCGTGTCGCTGCAGGATTTGGTCACGATGACCATCCCGTTGTGCC
>JAJDCZ010000047.1 GCA_029260555.1 Phycisphaerales bacterium | reverse complement strand
CACATCGGCCTCCCGCAACTTGTTCACAATCTGCTCAGCACTGTAATGATTCCTCGACATCCGTTGCCTGCCTTTCTTCTGTCCAGCCTAAGTACCAAACTACGGTACCTCAAACTGGATCAGATTTCAGGGGGCACGCCAGAGTGGCGGCGCGAGCGGAGAGAGGCGGCATGACTGGGCCTGTATCCGTGGGCGAGCTGCTCCGGTCGTTCCCGCCGGGTCGGATCACCGGCTGGGACCCGGACAATCCACCTGAGGTTGAGCGTGCTTTCCGCGTCGCCTACCTGATCGGTGCATCCAGGTGCGCGGAGCGCAGCCTCAATGCTGCCGCCGACTTTGAGAAACGCCTGCACGAGCGTCGTGGTGATCTCTACCACGGTGAACTGGCGACGGGGGCCGATCGCTGGTTCGCCATCGCATTGCGCACTGTGACCAGGCTCATTGGCCCAAAGTCTTCAGCAACCGATGAACCGTAAAGCTCGCGCAGGATGCGAAGTGAATCCTTGATTGCAAACATGCGTGTTGGCGAGAACTTTTGAGCAGCAACTGGCATGTAGGCTGCGATGACTTCATTGATCGTCAGCCCGCCCTCGCCGGCCTGTCGCTTTCGTGCTGGTAGTCGCCGATCTGCGGCCTCCCACTGCGCGATGAGGCAGTGGTATCGCTCGCGGCTCTGCGGCGTGTCATAGTCGCCCAATTGGTAGTCGCGACGCTCTTTTGTCACGGAATCAGTAAGCGTGACGATCGCAGCGTTGCGGTCTTTTTTGCGGCGATATATGGGTGTCCGGGTCATCGGCGAGGCCTCCTGGACGCATTTGCGCGGCCATGTGCCGCGCTATTATTGGTCCATTTTGCATCGTCGGTCGATTGTGTGCCGTTGCAAATCTTTATGTTGCAAATACTTACCAAAGTGGAGCGGATGAGATTCGAACTCACGACCTCTTCATTGCGAACGAAGCGCTCTGCCAGCTGAGCTACCGCCCCGGATGGGGAGTTGACGGGCAATCGACCCGTCAGCGGGCATTATACCCCGGCCTCTGGTCGGGTTTCGAGGCTCTTGCAGGAAATCAGGCCATGATGATCTGAACCTGATCTGAGCTGGACATCGTTCAGCCGCTACGATTGGCTCAATGACATCATCCTCGCTGCCTCAAAGTTTGTTTACGCTTCTGATCGCAGGCCTGGTCCTGCTCATGGGGGCGCTCACAGCGTGTGAAAAACCCCAGTCAGATAATCAGGCTGGTGTTCTTGTCGTCGCTTCCATTGCGCCCGTTGCGGGCATTGTTCAGCCTCTGCTCCCGGATTCATTCAGCCTGAGCACGCTCGTGCCTGTGGGGGCATCCGCTCATGGCTTTGAGTTGACGCCTGGCGATTTGAAGACCCTTGCTGAATGCCAGCTTGTCATCGCAGTGGGGCTGGGGCTGGAACCCAGACTGGACCAGACGCTGCGCACCCATCGGGCTCAAGGCAGGCGTGAAATCCATCTGGCAGAACTATTGAATCTGACTGAGATGAGCACGCACGAGGTTGAGGGCGAGCATGAAGCGCATGCTGAGCATGACCACAGCCACAGCTCGGTCGATCCGCATGTCTGGCTTGATCCGGAGCTGGTCAGGCAGGTGGTGCCTGTGCTCGCAGATGCGCTGGTCGAACTGGTGCCTGAAGATGATCAGTATTCCCGCCAGCAGATCAGGGATCGAACCCGTGATTTTCTCAATGAAGTCAAAGCGTTTGAAGCTGAGTGCGTTCAGAGGCTTGCACCATTCAAGGGTGCGGCCATCATCACTCAGCATGCAGCATATTCACGATTTGCTGAACGGTTTGGTCTTCGTGTCGTTTCTGTTTTACATGACAACTCCAACTCGGAGCAGACGCCGGGCCAGCTGGCGCAGGCTGCTCGTGCAATGAGGGATCAGAATGTGCAGGGGATATTCACCGAGCCAGGTGCTGATCCATCGCAGGTTCAGAGCCTTGCCAAGGCAGCAAAAATCAAGTTCGGCACGCTTGATCCTCTGGGTCAGGGCGACTGGCTGGCGATGATGCACGCCAACCTTGACCAACTGGTGCGTGTTCTCAAAGCCAATGGCTCATGATGACGAGCAGACAGCCTGAAGGCAAAGGTCCTCCACGAGTTGATCAAAGCTGACAGATGCAGCATCGGGCATTTGAGAGCTCTGATCTGCAATGACGCAATCAGACAGCTTCCCCAATCGATCACGACAGGATGCCACGGCGTGTGTCACACGGAACAGTTCCGTGGGGTGGTTGCTTTTGATGCAAAGCGATTCAACCAGTGATTCATCAACGAACACAGCTGGGCACGAAGAACTTGGCGTGAGCACGGGCACACCCCAGGCGTGCAGCTGACAAATGCTCCGGGTCAGCCAGGGATCTTCTGAGGGTTCAGTGTCCCATTCAGGCGGGGGGATCGCGATGGCCATGTCCAGCAGCGAATGAAGTGCCGGGCTGGGCAGATCCGCGATGATCACGGGCATGGGGTCTTGCGAGAGGTTCGCCAGCGATCGAGCGCGGGCGAGTGATTCACAGCTGCGATGAACAAGACCAACCGCCTTGACACCGACTCTGTTCAACAAACTGATCAGTTGAACAAAACGATCCACCTGCATGGAGCCTGATTGCTGAGGCACAAGGCCGATGACTATCGCATCAGATGTAATGCCCAGTTCCTCTTTCGTCAACATCCCCTCAACAACGAGCTTTGGTCGAGCGGGCAGGTTCAGTGACGCAATGCATCTGGGCAGGGGACTCATGCTTCGCCATGACAAGGCGTTGGTCACGCCGACGGCAAGAACCGTTGTATCTACCAGAGCAAAGGAATCTTGAGAATCCAGCAGTCCTGCGTGAGTGAGCTGCGCTGGGCTGCTGGCGGTGCTGAGAGCTCGCGGGGTAGCATCACCCAGAGCCCGCTTTGCCAGTGAGCAGGCTGCGGGGCTTGTGCAGTGGACCAGATCCACGCCGGTTTGAAGTTCACAACGCACATCTCGCACTGCAGAGTTTGTATCCGTGTGAGTGATGGAACGAGCTGCTTGCAAGCCAAGAATCCTGGCCTGCTGGCGTGTGTGAGTCGGGCCGATTGCAATGATCTGGTGTTGCCAGTGGGGCAATTGGCAAATCGCATTGACCGCCAGTTCTACAGCAAGATGATCGCATGGCGCATGCACAGCAGGATGAGTCGAGAGACGCAGATCAACCAGATGGAGAGCGCGTTTGGTGGTCACTCGCTGATGCTCTTGCCAAAGTTTGAGGGACGCTCATAGTCGTAAAACAGTCTTGCAACGGTCAGCCCTGCTTCTTTGGCGAGGTCTTGATAATCCTGCCCGGTCTGACTGCCCTGGCTGGGCATGACGCTTGCGCCAGCTCTGAGTGTGGCGGTGGCGACGAACCCCGTTGGAGGTTCATCAGGCCAGAGGCGTGTGCCGGTGGCGATGTCAAAGACCTTGATGTGCATGGTGGCTGAGGGCGCGTAGGTGGCACCATCAGAAGAAAGTGAAAAGTTGGACACCAGCACATAGATAACGACATCGGCGCCTACCTCCTGGCCGATCTGCTGGATGGACTTGGGCTTGGATGATTGCTCTTGCACAGCAGCGTTCATGGCTGATTTATACGAAACCATGTCAATCACGATTTCCCGTGTGAGCATGTCGTTTTCAGCTTCCTCAGCCATCAAGACGCGCAGAGCTCTTGAAGGAATCACAGGTGTGGGGTCGTCAATGAAGATAACCGTGGTGCGTTCTGGGTCCAGCTCGTAAACAGCATGAGTTTTGGGTGGGCCATGCACTAGCAAGTAGGCAGGCCCCACGATGTTACACCCGGCAATCATCAGCGTGACGCTGAGCACCAGAAGCCAGCTGAACAGACGCATCAAGGTTTGCATGAAAAGTTCCTTCTCTGCGAGTATGTCATTGTGCCTTTCAGCACTTTGATGCAACATTTTGCAATGTGAGTTTAGAACTCGGGATAATAAGGCTCTTCGTGCTGGTACATGAGCCAGGCTGCCCGAATGTAGAACCGCCTTGAGAGCTCAGAGTTGACCACCGCGTAAGGCACTTCGTCAGGGCCATACCCGGAACCATCGGGATAGGTCACGCGGATGATGCGTTCAAACGCAAAGTCATCGGGTAGAGCTGAATCCGCTTCGATGACAGCAATCGTGCCTGCTGCGATGCCATCCCACAAAAACTCGTTGCCCGGGTCGTAGAGCTGATATTCACGAAGCTCGACATGCACAAGGCGTTCAACGCCCAGTTTGTCCGCCAGCTCGCCCAGTGGAAAACCAGCCCAGTCCGGATTGTTGTATTGAAACAGAAGCACATCACTGGCGGGCAGATATCCGGCTGCAGATTCTGACAATCCATCAGCCAGCTGTGTGGTCATGCGCTGGGTCACGCGCTCGATCAGCCCGGGATACTCTGACTGGATGATCCTGTCTGCCGAAACGATCACTGCGAAGGTCTTCCCCTCCAGCCCGACATACTCTGCCTCGATAACTTTATTCTTGTGCTTGCGGTCTTCCTCGATCATGGCACCGATGAAGCCCACAGCGGCACACCCGGATGAACCCAGCACGCTCAGCCCCAAAAGTGTGAGCACAACTGTTGCCTGTAAGTGCCTTGCAAGACATTGATATGTCCATCGAACTCGAATCATGATTGGTCAGCTCCGTGTGCTGAATGATATGGACCATTGCCCCGGTTTTGCGAACATCATGGGCTGCATTACCAGGTGATGATCTTGTAGATCCACGCAGCCAGTGTCAAACCTGCAACGATCCACAATGGCTTGGGTCGAAGCAGTTGAGCACCCACAGGGCCAAGTCTGGAACCTGTGAGTAAGACATGCAGGCTCGCCCAGAAAATGACTGAGGTGCCCAGGGCCAGCAGTGCCCCCATGGGCTGGGTGAGGAATGACTGGAGAGGGCTCGCATGAGCAGCATGAGCAAAGGAGGTTGTCATGCCACAGGTAAAACAAGGCGAGTCGAGCGTGGCAGCCCACGGGCAGGGTGTCAGACCGATCTGTTCGTGCGTGCCATGGCCTTCAGTTGCCGGTGTCAACCAGGCAGCAAGCCCCAGTACCGCAAGGGAACCAGTTGCCAAGACGCCCGCGCCAAGTCGTTCTTGAATCGTGCTTGTTCGAGGCTTGATTGTCTGCTCAGTGACACCCTCAGGCGGAGTCGTCAGCGTGGGTGGGTGGTGGGGATCAGGTTGCATCAGACATCAGTACGCTTTATGAAGCAGACAGTTCCAGACTCGGTTCAAGCGGAGTGGTCAGTAGGGATGGGTGGCGGTGGGGGGGGTGGGGGGGTTAGTCGAAGCGGAAGATGCCTTTGCGGAAGCCATAGATGTACGCGACAACTGTGGTGAACATGAAGAAGAAGATTCGTCCCAGCCAGATGAGTCCCTCGGGGCTGCGAGGCTCAATATTGGGGAAGGTGGATGCCCACGGATACAGGAAGATCACTTCAACATCAAAGACCAGAAACACCATGGCGATGAGATAGAAGCGGATGTTAAAGCGTTTGCGAGCAGTCCCGATGGGTTTCATGCCCGACTCGTAGGTCATGCCTTTGGTCTTGCCCTTTCGGCTCGGCCCCAGCATCAGGGTCAAAACAACATTGGCAAGGGCAAAGGTCACCGCCATCAGAATGATGATGCCGATGGGGGCATAGTCCAGAAAATCCGTCTCTGAGAGTGTCAATCCGTTCATGGGCTCAATGATAGCCAGTTGCTTGATGAGCCGTCCAGATGCCTCACTGTGAAAGGGGAGGAGTAATCAGCTATGACACCCCTGCCAGATTGTGAAGAAGTACAAACTGGCCATTATTGGCCAGTCTATTTTGATATTTATGGCCAATTGCTGTTGCGTATTGATAAACGATCTGATATTTTAGGACTTGAGCTTTCCGTGATTGGGGTAGCAGAGGGGGGTATGGAGGGGGGGGTGTTGGGTGTAGAGGGAGAAGCGTTTGTTGGCATGTCAGTTCTGGGCTGGTTTCATCTCAGGCTGGGTGGCGTGCTCAACTTTGGTGTCTCGTTTTGCGAAAGGGTGTTGATATGAAGAGTTCCAGTATGGTCCTTGCTCTGGCAGCCGGTTCGACTTTTGCAGTCTGGGCTGTGGCTGATGAACCTCAGCTTCTTAATGAGAGGCTTGAGAAGGTCAGCACCGTTCGTCATATGTACATCAACATGCGAACAGGAGAGCGCATCATTACGACTGGCGAAAATGCTGCCCGTATCTCCAGCACTTCCGTGTGGGAGAATATGGACATCACCACCAATGGTCACTACTTCTGGGGCATGGATAATGCGACCAACTCTTTTCCCGATGGCACGCCTGGCCCTCGCATCGGCTCTGAAGCTCTGAACTGGGGCGACATTGGGCGCCATCTACCTGCGGGTCAAACTGCCACTGTCGTAGATTGCTACCGCGTTACTTATGGTACCGGCGTGATTGGTTCTGGAACTGCGACTGATCCCGTAGTTGGTTTCAGCATTATCAATGCGTGGTACAACGATGAGTCCGGCTATCATGATACCACCTTTAACCTTGCTCAAGCAATCAAGGTTCCTGACATCCCTGGGGCCGATCCTGCAGCACCACCCGGTACATTTGCAGGCTGGATTCTTACCGTCGATCTGGCTGGCACCAGTCTGGTGTTCACGCTTGATGGAGCGGATGAAGATCTGGGCGGAACGCATGACTTCGGGTGGTCTTATGCCTTTGAGCAGAATCAGATTGAGCCTCTGGGCACCACAGGTCCATTTCTTGTTGTTCCTGCAGAGGATGGCCCCGAAGGTCTTGGATGGCCTCTCTGTGGTATTGGTTCTTCATATGGTCTTGAAGATATATTTGACTGGTTCCGCAGGGGTCCTGCCAACGGCGGGCCATTTCACAATAATGCCTCATTTCAGGGTAGTTTCTTTTTAAGTCAATTTTACTGCATTCCTGCAACAGATCCCTTATTCGCTCCTTATTTGTCATTCGGCATGGATCTGTTTTCACCCCCCGGTTCGCCTGTCTGCCCCGCTGACTGTACTGGTGATGGTGCCCTCGATGTGCTTGATTTCTTTGCCTTCGTTGTAGCGTTCAATACAGGCGTACCTGATACACCATGCCCTGATAACGACGGAAACGGTGTACTTGATGTACTCGATTTCTTTGCCTTTGTTGGTCAGTTTGCTGCGGGTTGTCCGTAAGTCTCGTATAGAAAACATCGACCACGGTTGATGGGCGGCTGGTTAGTTCAGTTCATGCTAAATGGCATGCGGTTCATTGATTTCTTGTTTGCGAAAGGG
>JAJDCZ010000046.1 GCA_029260555.1 Phycisphaerales bacterium | reverse complement strand
GGGACGCGTTCTTCGATGTTGAAGGCCACGAAGATCGCCTGCTGCCGATGAACCTGTCCTCGCATGGGTCAGTCTCCTTGTTCGGTGTGGATGAACAAGATAACACAACTTGAGGTGAGTTGCTTAGCGGCCTGCTAGTACAGTTTAATGGTAACAATGATCCTTCAAATCCAAACGATTTCTTTCGTATTAAGTATATCGCAGGAGAATCTTTGGGAACGCGCGTGTTTGAAACAGCCTTCACGGCATCGTTCATTGAAAACCTCTTAGGCATTCCCGCTCCGGCTGCTTTTACAGATGGCTCCATTGCCATAACAGTTGTGCCGAGCAGTTCTGTGGTTTCGTTTCTCGCTCTCAGTGCAGGCGGGTTCTGGAGGCGGAGAAGATGAAATTGAAGTTGCAAAATGTTGGATCAGCCAGTCTGGCGAGTGTGTTGTGCTGTGGTTTCATTTTGCCAGCTTTCGCTCAGCATGTGAACTACTTCTGGTCGGTGGTGGATGGGAGCACGACGCTGCAGCCGGGCGAGCGCGTAACGCTGCAACTCAATGCAGAGAGGGACTCGGGCGATTGGTATAGTGGTGGCCAGTTTACGGTCCCTATCAGCGGCTGGGGAGCGTCAGATGTACTTCTGACAAATACTAATGGCACATTTGGTACTGAAAATAGAGATGACACTCCAAGCATCTATCTGGGTCGTAAACCAAGTGGTGGCTTCCCAGGATACCGGCTACCAGGAATAATCGGATATGCACTTCAGCCTATAGGCCCCAATGGTCAAGAACTAATAAGCGATCTTCCAGACTTTGGTATTGTTCATGCACAGGCTGCACTTCTCAATCCAGGTGACCCTTCAATTCCAGACAATTTCTTCCGCATTCAATTTATTGCTGGACCAACACTGGGGACGCGTGTGTTTGAAACAGTTTTCACAGTGTCCACGATTTTTAATGGTGGAGCCCCGGTCTTTGCCACCTTTACAGATGATTCAATTGCCATAACCGTCGTGCCGGGCAGCTCCGTGGTTTCATTGCTTGTGATCAGTGCTGCTGGGCTGTGGAGGCGGAGACGATGCGTATAGAAGCAAGAGTTCGTTCTCGCGGATGTAGCTAACGCTGTGCCCTGTCATCCATGCAGGGTACAACCCGCCCCCCGCCCCCCGCCCCCCGCCCCCCTTCCCCCAGCCCCTATTTCTTAGCAGATGGCTTGACCACTATGCGCCGCTCGCTGGGCTGTGTATCATCGTGGCATGGCAATCATCATCCTTCAGCATGGCAGAAAAAAAGGGCCCGGCCGACTGGGCATGACACTCCGCGATCATGGCCTGGCCATTGATATCCGCAGACTCTGTTGCCCGATCGAAAAGGGCGGCGGGAAGGTTCCAGCAGATCTTGACAATGTTCATGGTGTCATCAGCCTCGGCGGCGACCAGAATGTCGGCGAAGACCACCCCTGGATGGATGCTGAGCTGACCTTCCTGAAAAAAGCCCACGAAGCTGAGCTGCCCGTTGTTGGTATCTGCTTCGGTGCCCAACTCATCGCCCATGCACTGGGAGGCGTCGTTGCCCCAATGGAAAAACCCGAATGGGGCATGGAGACCATTTCCTTCAATCATCTGGGGCAGACTGACCCGGTGTTGGCGGGTTTGCCCTGGGATGGGCCCTGGTTTGCTTCGCATTGTCATGAGATTACCGAACTGCCACAGGATGCAGTCTGTCTGGGTTCGTCCAAGGCGTGCAATAACCACATCTTCCGGGCAGGCATAAGAACCTTTGGTTTTCAGTTTCACCCCGAAACTGACCGCGAAGGCATCATCACCTACGCTGCCAGCCAGAGTGAGACACTCAAAAAAGCAGCCCAGTCCATGCAGAATCTGGAGAAGCAGCTTGATGCCCACTACGACATGTTCTCTCGCATGGCTGATCGCCTTTGTTTGAGCCTTGTCTCAAAATGCTTTGGCCTCAAACGCACCATGTCCGCCTGATCGCATGGGTTCCAGACTCACCATCTCCCCGCCCCGTGACTACCACCTGGCTCGTGATGTGTGCAGCTATGGCTACTTTCTCCTCAAGCCCAACCACTGGAACCCCCAAACCCAGTCACTCTCGCGCATACTCGATCTTGCCCAAGGCCCCGTTGAGATCCATATGACCCAGAATGATGGTGCGGGCACAGCGATTCGCTGTCAGTGCAGCTGTTCTCTGGATCGGTCTGAACAAGCCCGGGCACGCGCCCAGATCGTGCGCATGCTCAGGCTTGATGAGGATGAAACGGTCATTCGATCATTTCATAAAGTCGATCCCCGGTTCAAGCGGTCTGGTCGAGGCAGGGTGTTTCGCTCGCCCACCTTCTTTGAAGATGTGATCAAGACCGTCACCAGTTGTAATGTCCGCTGGTCCAGCACGATGCACATGAACGAAAGGCTCTGCACCATTCTGGGGCGAAGCGGTGCGTTTCCATCTGCCAAAAAACTGGCAAGGACAAGACCCACCACGCTGCGGGGCAGATGCCGTGTGGGCTACCGCGATCAGCGCATGGTCGATCTGGCCAAACTCTTTACGCCCAGAGGCTCTAAGCCTCCGGAGATGGATCCAAAATGGTTTGAAGACGAATCGGTTTCAGATGAACAGCTCCACGAAGTGCTGCTCACGCTCCCGGGCATCGGTCCATATGCAGCTGCCAACCTCCTGCAGCTGCTGGGTCGGTATGGCACGCTGCCACTGGACAGTGAAGGCCTGAGGCATGGTCGAGCTGTGCTGGGCTTTCAAGGCACAGACAATCAGGTGCTCAAGCAGGTCCGTGCCCACTTCGCCCCTTTTGGCGAGCACAGTTTTCGTTCATACTGGTTTGAACTCTGGGTACACTACGAATCTCGTTCAGGCCCGGCGTATTTGTGGGATCGCAACGAAACCCAATAAGCTCAGGATGCTGGCGAACCACAAATAAGAGCAAGTCGAGACAAAAGGAACCCAGCCCATCGGGCAACCCAAAGCCATGAACCAGCGAACGATTCGAATCCTGTTGTGTTTGCTCTTTGCGATGATGCCCGTTGTCATCCATGCAGATGAACTTCAATCATTCAAAAGCAGGCATTACGATGTCTACACCGATATAGACCTGCAACTGGCTCGGCAGATCGCTTCTCGAATGGACATGGTGCATGCTGAATACGCCCGCAGGCTGGTGTCATTTGTCGATCATCGCAACAAACGCGCCAAGCTCTATCTGTTTTCAGATCAGCCATCTTATCTGAGCTACCTTGCAGATCGAGACATCCTGGCAACCAACACCGCAGGCATTTTCTTTACTACTGCCAGCAGCGACCGAGGGCTGGCGACATGGCTCCAGGGCCAGGGTCGCAGACGCATGGTCCAGACACTTCAGCACGAGGGCTTTCACCAGTTCGCAGATGCCAGGCTCCGCAACATGCTCCCCTGGATCAATGAAGGGCTGGCAGAGTATTTCAGCCACTCCGTAATGGTTGGAAGCAAACTCAAAACCGGCCAGTCGCCGCCTGATCGCCTGCAACGGCTGCAATATGCCCTGAAGCAAAATCGCCTCTTGCCATTCAGAAAACTACTCACCATGAACGGCAAAGTGTGGATCACGCGTGTTAACAATGGTGATGAAAACGCAGGCTTGATGTATGACCAGGCATGGTCCGTCACTCATTTTCTTATCCACGCCCGCAATGGCCAGTTTGCTCCGCTGCTGGAAAAATATATGCATGCATTGGCGCGAGGGGTTCAGCCCAGAGCTGCGTTCAAAGAAGCCTTCGGCTCAAACATGGCCCAGTTTGAAAACGCATGGAAAGCCTACCTGAGCGAGCAGCAACCCGATGTCGTATCCACCGCCATGCTCCGCCTTGGCTTCATGGCCCAAGGCATCAAACTCATGCATGAAACCGACAGCAACATCACGATCAAATCCATCGACGAACTCCGATCCCGCCTGCAAAAAGCCCGCTTCCGTGTAACCCGAGGCTCAGGCAAAGGTCCGGGTGATATCCTCAAAGCCAGCCAGTTCGAGCTGTTCCTGGCGCCCAAAGTTAACAAAGGTAAACGACGCGCCATCGTCAAACTCGAACCCGCCAGGCAGGACTTCCCCCCCGCGCCCATGATGACCAACCTCGGTTCGCCTCGCACCGCCCGCATCAAATGGGTCCGCGACCCCGATGGATCGCTTACCTACGACTTTGAGTTCAAGTAAGTGTTCAAGATGTTTGAAATAAAATTTTGCATAATTTACAAAAAATGGTTGCATTTATGATGGGGGGGGGGGTATGCTACTGTGCATGAAATCTCTAAATATACCGTTGCCAATGAGATTGGCAAACATTCTTGTGATGCTGATTATTGCAACACACAGTTATGAAGCATCGGCTCAAACCCAGCCGATCGAACCGCCGGAATCATGCTTCCCCACTGATACAGCAGTGTGTTGTTTTGCAACATATACAACGGCCGTCGTGGTGATTGATGGTCCCGTAGTAATCATTGATGACGGGGTTCCTATGATATCGTATACCGGGTGGGGAGAATGCGACAACTGTAGGCAGCCAGACTGCTTTTTTTGCGATTCAACATTTGATTCCATTAATTGTGTCAGATCTTTTTCTGTTACAGTAAGTAATAACTATCAAGAGAGCCTGCACATTGGATTGGAAGCTGGACTTTCAGCGACCGTAAAAGCTCAGTTGGAGGGAGCACTTGGAGTTTCATCAGGAATAAGCACAACTGATTCAATAGACTGCCCAATACCTACAAATCCATGTGAATATCTCAAGTTGCGAGTAAAAATTACGAGACATATAGGTGTAAAAGCAGAGATAAGACACAAATGGAATTTGACAGGCATTTGGGTGGCACTGCCGGCTTCTTATGGATGCGGGTTTGGTTCATGTCCGATCGCAGGATATCAGTGGAATAAAACTTGCCCAACCACTTCTTCGATTGCAACGGCAACAACATTTGATTTGAAATGCACTGCAGCACAAACCGCGGGGCCGTGTATTATGATGTGCGAACAATAAAGTGAGGTTAAAAAATGATCCAGTATCCCAAAATCCAATTCTGCTATAGTTTGGTTATCACACTCGTGTTGTCCCAAATTGGCTTGCCTTTGTTCCATTTGTTTTCTGCGCAAGCCCAGCCTTCACATAAGACTTCAGATTATTATTCCTTGGAACCAGTTGATCTTGATGATCTCGATGGTTTTTTTCTGAGACTGGATCGTGTTAGGGTGCATACGCCACAGGGCGGGCTGCTATTGAGTAACGCCATGACGGCTGCTCGACAGTCAGAAAACTGGGTTGCACTCGAATCGCTTGCTTGGTACGGGCATGATGAAGCAGACAATACCAGTCAAAAACTACGCTTCCTTGATGCCGCGGCTGACGCTCTATCTGGATCAACTCGAGATGACACAATATCTGCCAGGACCAATGGGGCATTTGAGACGGCAGTGACATATCGGCAGATGGCCATTCAAAAAATAAACCGGCTTTTGGAGAGTGATACACTCAAATTGAACGATATAGAAAATGCCCATCGAATTCAATTTAAAATGGTCAAAGTTGCTCAAAGTGTTCAAAAGCGTGAAATTGCCAATAAATGGGAAGAAGAAGATGGTGATTTTACCGCATCTATTTCCGTAGACCTGCAGCGTAGGTTAAGTCCTGGCAACATGCCGGATGAAAACTATTTCCGAGCTGCAAAAAATACAGTCAAAAATACTGGAAGTCTCGTTGAGGCACGAAGACTTCTAACAAAAATTGATACCCTTCCTGTAAAGCGCCGATCCAGTTCTTTCCATGCTACAATTATCAGCAGTGATATCGATAAACAAATGGGTGGCGTAACCGCATTCAAATTTACTCGTGACTGGTTCTTGTCACATGCGGATGAACCCTATGCTGGATTGCTCAACTATCTCATTGCCTACGCAGTATCCGTTGCGTCGAGCCAAGATCATCAACTTATAGATGAAACGCTGGATCTACTTTATGCATTGCAGGAAAAGTATCCTGTGCTCATCGCTCAAGGAGACATAAAAGGGAAAAAGATTTTTAGTGAGCAGGTTGGGCTGGCCCGACAGCTTTACAACTGGGAAAACCATGTTGTTTCCAGCCAGTTGCTGCTTTCCAAGATCTATCTTGCCGAAGCAATCCACGATTCAAGTACGCTCCCGCTTGCCAGGGAGTTTATAGAACGGTATCCAAAGCATAGTGCTGTGGAATCGGTCTCAGAAATGATCAATAACGCGCCGTAAGTGTTATTCTTGTGCACAGGATATGTTGCTTAGCCTAACTTTGCTCTGGCTTCAGCAAGGTGCTCCGCGGATTTCTTCAGGCAGCGGATCGCCTCGTGGAGATAAACTTCGCCATCAGCAGCTGCGGACCATGCTCGATTGAGTTGTCTTTCACCCGCACTGAACCTGTCCATAAACTGCGCAAAGCGACCCATCCCCAGCTTGGTAATCAAGAGCGATCGTGCCTCGACGATAACCAGTGCATGCTCTTTTTGCACCGGGTCCAGCGATTCAACAATCGCATGGCAGGCTTCTGCAGGCTTCATCAAAGACAGCTGACTGTTGAGCTTATCCACGATGTTGATGATCGTCTCCAGAGCTGCTTCTGGTGAAACAACCACGCTCCCAGCTTTGGCACCAGCTTCTATTGCTGCCAGCGCCAGGCTCTTTTGCACGCGCTTGACCATGAACGCCCCGGCGAACAAGCCCACGCAGGCCAGCAGGAAATACCACTTGTGTGACCAGCGCGAGAATGAAAACTCCTTCACCCGTACTCGTTCAACACCACCGGCGCGAAGCATTGCAAGCAGTTCTGGTGTCAGTACATCACCCGCCTTTGCCAGGGGGTTAGCTGAGCCATCAGCATTAATCTGGAGTTCAGCTCCTGCATCAGCTCGCAACACCAGAGGCTGACCATCCCTGCCAACAAATGCAGAATCATCCAGACTCAGCAAGGGCAGATACGCTGTCGTTCCTGCCACCGCTCCAAGTATCAAACATGCTGTGATGATCAATTGTGCAATCAGTTTCATCAAAAGACTCCTGTCAGCCCGTGGCCAGCACGATCATGTTTACAATCATCGCAAGCATTGACTCGCCCACGATCAACCCGGCTGCAAACGGCACACCCCATTCCTCCGCCCATGTCCGCCCCTTTATCTTCGCAATTACAATCGCAACCACGCACCCGATGCCATAGGTTGCAATCGCCCCGAACGGCAGGTACATCGAAAGACCAACCAGCACCCCAAGTCCCGAAAACGCACCCAGCCCGAGCAACCCGCCCAGCAATGCTCCAAACCCATACATCGCATAAGGCATCTCCCCACCCTGCACGCCATTGATCACAGCCTGCAACGCCTGGGCCTGGGGTGCACTTGTTGGCGTACCTTCCCCAAATGGCACACCTGTTGATTTAATATTTGCCTGGGCAATCAAGAGCACCGTCAACATGGCAATCAGAGGCCCAATGCCCACAACGCACAGCTCAACAATCTGCTGCCTGCGTGGCTGAGCACCCACAAGATGCCCCGTCCGCAGATCCTGCATCATGTCCGCTGCCAGTGTGATCGCCACGCACAGCGCAGCTCCAATCAACACCGACCCCACGATCGCCCCCGTACCCGCCAAAAGCATGATCAGCACAATCGTCAACAGTGCCATCCCCGAGATCGGCGACCAGTCCGTCATTCCCGTGCACTGGGCGATGATAATCCCCGCCAGCCAGATCCACAGCCCGCCCACCAGCGCAATCACCAACGCCCGGACATGCGGGTTAAACCCAGCCAGCCAGCCCGGCTTGGCTTTCATTGATTTTAGATATTCATCTTGTTGGTCCGTCGTCCACGCTGCCCATGTGCTCGCAGCGTCATCACTGGAAAACGCGATCTGATACCCCTGATAGCTGGCTGTGGGCACAGCATCCACAACCTGCTCGCCTGTCACCGGGCATGCACCCGCTGCGTTCAAAGGTTTGTTGCCTACAAAGTCCGCAGCCAGGAACAGAAGCACAACCGCACCCACCGCAGCAAAGATCACGGGTTTGAGGCTGAGCTCCTCAGCACCGCCTTTGGTTTTGCCCGCAGATGCAACACTCATCAATGCTGCCTTGATTGCAGGCAGAGAAACCACCACACCCATCATCGCTCCGCCCAGAAGCAGACCAATGCCCAAAGGCCGATTGAATGAGGAAAAGCCATACCCCGGTGCTTGAGCAGCAGTGATCGTCTCAGGCATCCATCCCATCGCAAATGCCATCGGCGTCAGTACAAAGTAGGCAAGAATCCCGCCTGCAAGCACCAGAAGCCCCGCCCTGCCCGTGATGAAACCCGCACCCAGTGCAAATGGCGCAATGCCAAAGATCAGTTCAACCTGAGGCGGCAAGTGCAGCAACAGCCCAAGATTGAAACTGTCAGCAGTCAAAATCGGGTCTTTATTGCTGGCAACCCAACCCAGACTGCCGTAATTCCAGAAACCCAGTGACTCAGATGCAACAGGCCAGTAGAAAAACGCAGCAATAATGATCCCTGCTACCAGCACCAGTGCCTTTTTGGGTCCAGCACCCGGACTCTTCAAAATCGCAGCCACACCCATCCCCGTTGGAAACCGCAGCCTGTCAATCTCAATCATCTGCTTGCGAAGCGGGATGATAAACGCACATCCAAGGAGTGCCCCGCCGACTGCTGCAAGCGTGATCAACCAGAAGTCTGATCCGGTTGCCACCAGTGGAATGCCCAGCAGGAACAACACCGGCACGGTAAAAATAATGCCCGAGTTGGATGTGTTGACCGCCGATGCAGCTGTCTGGGCGATGTTGGTTTCGAGAATCGTCCCGCGCCTCAGGATTCCACGAAGCACGCCAAAGCCCAGCACCGCCGCGATCGCGCTGCCTCCGATGGTAAAACCGATCTTGAGTCCCGCATAGGTAATCGCAGCGTTCATCACCACGCCGATGACAAGGGCAAAGAGAATGGCGCTGACCGTCACTTCTCGATAGTTATGCTCTGTGGGTTGAGTGTCGTTTGGTAACGGGTCGTTCATGGTCCAAGATGCTCCGATTGCTCAGGCAATCACCAAACTGCAGCGTGAGTGAAGTGCAGTTTATTTGTGAGCCGCAACCATCAGGGAGCGGGCTCCGTGAAGCCTTCTACCTGCGTACCTTAATGATTGGTGTCAACCTTGGCAAGCCAGACCAGATGCTCGAGCCCTTGGTGTGATGCAAACCAGCTTGCTCTGCGCACATCACAGGCCCACGCTCAAACCTGAATGATTCGATGCGCGGGCCTGGGTTTTGTTCTCTATAAGGGATAAATCCCCAATAATCACAGGCTGTCGAGCGTTCGGCCAATACGACGCCGACGATTTATCAGCTTGCGACCACTCTTGGTCTTCATCCGTGACCGGAAACCGATCATCCTGACTCTTTTAATCTTACTGTTGCGTCGCTTCTGAAGCATGGCTCAATCGCCTTTCCTCAAGACAGACTCACCACAAAGTCCGTCAAAACACTCATCATTCAGCCAGCCACCCCCCACAGGCACGCTGACACAGAGCAGAATATAGGCACCCCCAAGCACCAGAACCAGCATATTTTTCCTGCAGGCTATTGAATCATGCATTACAATCAAGTACGCTCAGTTAATCCCAGCACACTCCCAAACCCGTGGGATTGCTGAGTTTGGCCGCGTATGCTCACCGGCCGTTGGGTAACCGTTCGGGTTGCCATCAAGCCGACCGGCGAGCGTCCGCGATCTTTGCAGGATTGTGCATGTCCAAGGACATGAGGAATTTGCACGCTCATTGCACGCCGAGACGGGTTCGGCCTGTGCAGCATTCATCTCGCGGACATCACTGTGATCAACGACGAACAACGCCAGGCAGCAGAAAAAGCGCTTGCATACACATTTAAAGATATCTCGCTCCTGGATACAGCCCTCACGCATGCATCCATTGCACCAAATCGCCTCGATTCCAACGAAAGACAAGAGTTCTTGGGCGATTCCGTCCTCGGGCTGATCGTCTGCAGACGCATCTATGACATGTTCCCCGATCTTCTTGAAGGCGAAATGACCAAAATCAAGTCCACCGCTGTCTCTCGACAAACCTGCGCCCAGATCGCACGATCCATCGGCCTTGATGACCTGATCTCGCTTGGCAAAGGCATGCGCACCCAGCGCCGACTCCCACAGTCCATCGCAGCGGCGGTCCTTGAATCAACTATTGCAGCCATCTATCTCGATGGCGGCATCGAAGCAGCCAACGCCTTTCTCCATCCTCACATTGACCCCCTGC
Organism: Phycisphaerales bacterium; assembly: GCA_029260555.1. Classification (GTDB taxonomy): domain Bacteria; phylum Planctomycetota; class Phycisphaerae; order Phycisphaerales; family UBA1924; genus JAJDCZ01. The sequence continues at coordinate 7,290 of JAJDCZ010000046.1, read as the reverse complement.
TCGATCAGGCTGCCCAATGTGGTCATCAGGAAAACTTCAAGTCCGTCCTTCAACAACACTGTCAGCAGCACCTCGGGCTGACGCCTTCCTACCGGGTTCTTGACGAAAAAGGCCCCGACCACGCCAAGTGCTTCCTCGTTTGTGTCACACTCAAGAATCAGCAATTCACACCCTGCTGGGGGCAGTCTAAAAAGCAGGCTGAGCAACAGGCAGCGCTCAACGCTCTCATAGAACTGAATCTGATCACACGCGAAGACAACGGCACACTGCTCGTTGTCAACAATCTCCCTCATCCCAACTCAACTCCCCCCCCCTGTCCCCCCCTGCCCCCCCCGCTGCCAGATGACCTATCCTCAACACCATGACCACACAGGATCAAACCATCGCCTCCACCCGCGTTTTCATGACCTCGCTCATCGACTACGCAGGCCTCTTCCCGCCAGCCAACTGTTCCATGGCTGACGCTGCGCTGAACTACGCGCGATACCTTGCAGATCAGGACGCATGGATGCTCAGCCGATTCATCTGCTCAGCATCCAGACTCGAAGAACTCTCAAAGAACGCGGCCAGCCTCATGCCAGGCACCTTCGCAACCAGTGGCTACCGTGAAATGGCAAACATCGCAGACCCCTGGCTCATCAGCGTCGTCATTGATGGTCCTCTGGATCGGTGCCTTGATCAGATTCATGATTTCAATACGCGCCACTCCAACGAAGATCAGGGTCTGGCTCTTGTTGATGCTTTGGAAATGCGTGCAGCCACGCCTTCCAGCATTGACGAAGCGATGGAAATCATCCCCGAAGACATCATGCCTTTTTTCGAGATTCCCATAGACAACGATTGCCGGGGTTTCGTCGCTGCGGTTGCAGGCTATCTCGACCAGGGCACAATCGCTGCCAAGGTCCGCTGTGGAGGCATCACGCCCAATGCCATCCCCCCCGCGAGCCAAATCGCAGCATTCATCACAGCATGCGCTGCTGCCCGTGTGCCTTTCAAAGCCACCGCGGGTCTTCATCATCCCATCCGGGCTGAGTACCGCCTGACATACGAAGACTCACCGCCCAAAGCGATCATGTTCGGGTTTGTCAATGTCTTCTTTGCCGCCGCCGCTGCCAGATTCGCAAAGGCAAGCCCGCAAACCATCGAGCAGATATTGAACGAAACCAACCCCTCAGCTTTCAAGTTCACCGATCAGACAGTGTCCTGGAACAACGACATCAGTGTTGATACAACGACCATGGCCCGCAGCCGCGAAACTTTCGCCCTGGCCTATGGCTCATGCTCGTTCACCGAACCCACGACTGAAATGCGCACACTCAACCTGATGTAATGCGACAAGGCAATCAGGGTGTGAGTGGCTTGGAGGGGAAGCTCCAAACCCGCTCCCCTACAGTCGCGGCTCGTTAAAAAGAACGGTCATCCCCGTGTCTTTCTACGATTCACACTTCTCGCAGATCGTGGTTCGCAAGTCACAATCTAGTGTCTAACAACCTGCATCAAACAAACTGACGAACAGGAAAAAGTCCAGCACATCAATGATGCTGTCGTTATTAAAGTCCACAGCAGGATCGTTCTGATCAAACAAACTGATGAACAGGAAAAAGTCCAGCACATCAAGAATGCCATCGTTGTTCAGGTCCGCAGGGCAAGGCTCTTCCGTGCATGCCATGCCATAGGTCGAGCTCAGCGGTGTACCCACGCTGCCGACCACCGACGCAAGCCCATTTGCAGGGTCTACACGAAGCAGTTGGCCGGTCGAGTCATTGAGCGTGTAAAGCATGCCATCACCGGGGCGGAACCCCAGCCCGTCAATGCCACCAACACCGGGGCCGATTGGTCCAATGATGGCCTGTTCACCCGTTGCCACATTGATGGTCACGAGCGTTGACTGGCCAAACAGAGGATTGCGAGCACCGTAAAGCGTGTTCGTTGCGGCATCAAATGCAAGCGAGCCAACCCGCCCGCCTTGGGCTGTGCCAATCGGTGTCGCTTGAGCTGTCGTTGTGTTCAGCTCATAAAGCTGGCCATCGGTCTGGTTGATGCCAAAGAGCGTATCCGTGTTGGGGTCATATGCAAGACCATAGATTCGCCCGACCAGCCCGGTGATTCTGCCGATGGCAACAAGAGTCTGCCCATCTTCTGAGATCGTGAAAAAATCAGGATTGCCATTGCTGGTTGCATAAAAAATGTTGTCATTCGTATTCCAGGCAAGTCCCTGCATCCGTTCGCCCGTAAACACACCCCGGGTAAACGCTCCCGTATCAGGATCCACAGAACCAAACCGCAGGGCATCGCTTGCACACAGATAAATCGGAGGCGTCAAAGGCACAGGTGGCAGGTTGTCACACACGCCCTGAGGATTCGCCAGCGCGTTCTGAAGCGTCGGGCTATCTATTGATGTCCCTTGATTCCCACCCACCGAGTTACACCCGGCATTTGTGTGAATGCCAATAGCCATTCCGCCATCAAGCTCCACCGCAGAGCCTGAGTTTCCACCTGATGTATCTGTTGCATAACGCAACACTGCACCGTTGTTCATGACATACGGTCCGACATGCGTCTTTTCAACCTGATTCCAGGTGGGCGACACCGGCGACGATACCGTTCCATATCCGGTAATGCGAATCTGTTGGCCATTTACTGCAGGCGCAGAATCAGCAAGCATATAAGCCGCCCCCTGCGCAACCCGAGGCGACAACCCCGTATTGGAGTTGTCAAAGCATCCAAAGAACGCCCAGTCATTACCAAGTTGAACCCCGGGCGTCACCTGGACAGAACTTGCATCGACGGGATACTGATCCTCAGGTGGCGGGTGGTTCAAACTACCGTTGTTGTTGGACAAAGGCACATTAAACTGCACGACACCGCCGCCGCTGATACCACAGTGACCCGCGGAGAGAAAACAGTTGTCTCCCATGTCGATGAGCCATGCAGTGCAGCCGCTGGGCAGATAGCGCCCCGCTCGAGGATCAGATGAAAGCACGCGGTCATCGACCGTGCCACAGATCGAGCGCCCTGCTCCCGTGGGTTCACCAGCATCCACCCCGCTCAGCGACATCCTGCTCAACCCCGTCCCGGGAAATGCGATGAGTTCGACACGAACCTCCTGGCCATTGAAATACGCTGATGTCAACGACCACTGATTTATTGATCGCTGATCCAGTTTCTGCCACAGGCCATCCAGAAGTGATGTCACCAGAATGTACGAATGGTCAGGTTTTTCAACATGCCCCGCCAGATCAACCGTATCAAATACAAGCCTGAGCCAGCCCGCATCGGCAACACGCACATCCGCTGAATAGACAACCATCGGCCCGTTCACCGTGCCATCGTGCTCCACCCACCCTGAATCAAAATCAAGCTCGACACGATTGCTGGATAACTCTGGCGTCGCGATCGGAGGGGCAATCACGCCAGGCTCGACATCCTCTGCGAACGCAGCATTGACCAATCCCAGTGCCAGGCAGACCCCCGCAGCAAACACGATCCTGTGGCTAGCCATTCTTGATTCCTCTTCTTGATTCATCACCACCCTGAAAAATCCGGGGTGGCAGCTCTGTTTCTACTCTCGCACAGTCCGCAGCTATTCTAAATAGACACACTGCACCTCAAGCCCGTCGCACAGAATAATGCGCAGGCAGACCCTCACGATCCGCAAAGCACACCGGAGCGGTTTCTTGCCAGATACAAATTTTCAATCAAGAACGATCGGTCCGTTATTCGCTGACAGAAGCCGCTTCGGTCGTGGATTCAGCTCTGGCTTCAGTTGTGGCCTCAGTTGTGGCTTCATTCACAACTGAAGCTGCTGTCGGGGTGGCGTTCTCTGGAGTACCAGACTCGTCAACAGCCTCAGCAGCTTTGGCTTTATCTTCCTCAGCCTGCTTCAAAGCCTTTTCCCTTTCAAGCTTGCGCTTTACCGCTTCAACCTTGATTTTGTCCGGTGCCAACAGCATGTGTGCCTGACGCCCCATCCATTTCGGTGTCTGCTCGACCTTGGAAATGTCCGCAAGTGCTGCGACAACCTTCTTCAGATTGTCAACACCAAGCTCGCGGTGCTGCATCTCTCGCCCGCGAAATCGCTGGCTGACCTGAACCTTGTGCCCTGCCATCAGAAAGCGACGAGCCTGATCAATACGGATCTGGATATCGTGCGGATCAATTTTGATTGATCGTCCCAGACGAATTTCCTTCAGCTCGTTGGCTTTGTTCGAGGTGGGCTTCTTCTTGGACAGCTCGTACTTGTACTTGCCATAGTCCATAATCTTGCACAGTGGGGGTCTGCTGTCAGACTGAATCTCCACCAGATCAAGCCCCGCCTCTTCTGCCATTCGTTGCGCCTCGCGCGTCTCGATCACGCCCACCTGCTGACCGTCAGCATCAATTAATCGAATCGGCGTCAGCCGAATCATGTGATTCACGCGCGTGCGATTCGCAGGCTCCGTTGCCCGCATATACCTTCTTCTGGAAATGACTCATGCTCCTGTCTTAATAACCAAATCCTCAGCACCACTCTGGTGCTGATAACCATGACTCAGCCTGTCCATACGATCGGACAGGCCATCACCAAACTGAACCAGATCCCCCGCCTCATGGTCCGACACGCTGATCGTTCACATCACGCAATTCCACAGCATCAGCATTAAACTGATTCGCTAACAACCCGGAGTACTCGTGACCAAATCTCAAAACAGCGAAGTCCCACACCACCTGAACAGACAACCATTGTCTATTCACACCCCCCTAGGCTAACCCATACAACGCCCAGAAGCAAGTGTTTTATTGCTTCTGGCGACTCATATTACACAACCAGCTCACAAATAATAGACATCAAGCTACTCAGTTGCAGGCTCAATAACCCCTCGGCATTCACCAAACCCGATCCGGCGGTACCCCTCCCGCTCACAATAACCCTTCATGATCAACTCATCCCCATCTGCCAGGAACCGTCGCTGTTCACCTGTAGGAAGCTCAATCGGTGTCCGCTGCGTCCCAGGCACGACCACAGGCTCTGCTGCCCAGGGATCACCATCCCAGGTCAGTTCAAGCAGGCACCCCCTGGTATCTCGCGTTGGTCCTGAAACGGTCCCGCTGGCCAGCAAATCCCCCGCCTGAAGATTGCATCCATTAGAAGAATGATGAGCGACAAACTGGCTGATCGTCCAGTACATGTCCTTGAAACTCCCCCGGCTCAATCGCACAGCATCCATCCCCCGCTCACGCATCTGCGCACTCTGCAAATAGACCTCCAGCGTAATATCCACACCCCCAGCTTTACGATTGGCTTCACTATCCAGATATCCCAAAGGCTCAGGATCACCCTCAGCACGCTTCGTCGCTTCACACCGAAACGGCGCCAGCGCATCCATCGTTACAATGTACGGGCTCACCGTTGTCGAAAAGCTCTTGGCAAGGAACGGCCCCAAAGGCACATACTCCCACTTTTGCATATCACGCGCCGACCAGTCATTCACCAGACACATCCCCACAATGCAATCCTCAGCATCCTCTATCGCGATTGGCTCACCTGGCTCATTGCCCCCACCAATAAAGAATCCCACCTCCATCTCATAATCCAATAACTTGCAAGGACCAAACACCGGCTCACCATCTGCAATCGTCGCTCCAGGAAGCAACTGACCCCGAGGCCTGCGAACTGGCATCCCGCTGGCCACGATCGACGAGGCTCTCCCGTGATAACCAATGGGAATGTGCTTGTAGTTGGGCAAAATCGGATTGTCAGGCCTGAACATCGAACCCACATTCGTCGCGTGGTACAGCGACGCGTAAAAATCCGTGTAATCCCCGATCTGCACCGGCACGCCAAACTCAACCTCGCCCACCGGCAAAAGTGCCCGCCTCACCAGAGCCTTGCGATCTCGCAGTTCACCGTTGTCAGCCCGCAAGAGATCAAAGACCACACGCCTCAGCTCTCGCCTTTCTTCAGCACTCAGCGTGCAGAAATAGGTCGCATCCAGACCAACACCCACCTGAATAAGCCCGGCTTCAACCAGAGGCTCAAAATCGAGCACGAAATCGCCAATCCGCACGCCACAGGTCGGCATCAGACCCGAATTTTCGCTGAAAAATGCACAATAAGGAAGATTCTGGATCGGAAAGTCGCTTGAAGTGTCATTGGCGGACTCCACCCATGACTCAATCTTCGCATCGTGCGTCTGGTCAATCTCGTTAGGCATTGCTGGTTCCTCGTACTGGTCTCGTTCTTGCAGCATCGTGCTGATACCCCCCAGCTGAGCCATGGTATCGACCCCGCGCCCATCAATCCCAGCCATCTTGGGATTCGGTATTCAGGATGAATGCTTGTTGTTGAGTTTGCTCGACAGCAGGAATGCCATCTCCAGCGACTGCTGATAGTTCAGTCTGGGATCACAGACCGAGGCATAGTTGGTATCAAGGTCTTTTTCAGTGACGCCCGAAGCGCCGCCTACGCATTCGGTGACATCCTCACCAGTCAGCTCAAAGTGAACGCCGCCCAGGATGGAGCCTTGAACTGCGTGGGCTGCAATGGTTTCGTCAAGTTCCTGCAAGATGGCATCAAACGAACGCGTTTTGATGCCCGATGCGGTCTTGATCATGTTGCCATGCATCGGATCGCACACCCAAAGGACGGGGTGGGTTGATTTTTGAATCGTATCGATGAGCTTTGTGAGCGTTCCCGCAGCCTTGCCTGCACCCATGCGCGTAATCAGGACCATTCGCCCGGCTTTTTGTGCAGGATTAAGTACATCCAGAAGTTCAGTGAGGTCTTCAGGCCTGGTTGTCGGGCCGATTTTAATACCCACGGGATTCGTGATGCCTCGGAAGAACTCGATGTGGGCACCGTCGATGTTGCGTGTTCGTTCACCGATCCAGGGCAGGTGCGTTGTCAGATCGTAATACCCATCTCGCCGGGGCACGCTGCGGGTCTGGGCGGATTCATAGAGAAGGTTGAGTCCTTCATGGCTGGTAAAAAACTCCACACGGGCCAGTTCCTGAACCTGCTGTTCGCCGAGGGCCTCCATGAACTTGAGTGCATCAGCAAGCGAGCTGCTCAAGTGTTCATACTCAGCTTTTAGTGTGGGTGAGAGGTCAGCGTGCTCAAAGAAGCTCAGATCCCAGTATTCAGGATGGTGGATATCCGCGAAGCCGCCATCGATGAGCGAGCGGATGAAGTTGAGCGTGACCGCGGCGTGCTGGTACCCGCGGACCATCAGGTGCGGGTCGGGCCTGCGCGCCTCGGCGGAGAAGTCCGCGGCGTTCACGAGATCCCCGAAGTAGGAGGGGAGGGTGACG
>JAJDCZ010000045.1 GCA_029260555.1 Phycisphaerales bacterium | reverse complement strand
CTCCATTCCCCCCTCCTTTCCCCCCCACGCCACTCACAGCCCGTGCAAAGGCGAATGTCAGATCACCCGTGCCACAAGCGACATCAAGCACCCGCTCACCAGTGCCAACTTCTGCGATTGACACCGCTGCTCGCCTCCAGTGCTGATCACGCCAGAATGAATGCACACGATTGTTCAGGTCATAGCTATGCGCAATCGAAGTAAACATCCGCTGCACACGCTCAGGCTTGTCCACCTGGGCATGTGGATTCTCCAGCTCAGCCCCCTCCCACGCCATATCCCCCTTCTGCGCCACTGCCTTATCATCATCATTCTTCAAACCGTGCTCCGTCGGCTCTGGTGTGATAGGATTTTGCTGAACCATCGCACCGATCCTAGGTACGATGCACAACAGGAGACGATGCCATGAACAAACGCCCCTTACTCCTCCTTGCTCTTTTCCTGTGCGCTTCAGCCCTTGCGGGCTGTTCCAAAAACGCAGCCACCGGCAAAAGCTACTTCATGCTCCTCTCAAGAGAACAGGAAAACGCCCTCGGCGCAGAAGCCGCTCCACAGTTCACCGCACAGTACGGCGGCAAAGTCGCTGACACCATCGCCCAAACCTACATCACCGATATCGGTTACAAACTCTCCCAGGTCACCGAATCTGACTACCCAACCCTCGACTGGGAGTTCACCTTCCTTGATTCTGATGTCGTTAACGCCTTTGCACTTCCAGGCGGCAAAGTCTTCGTCACCAGAGGACTCGTGCAAAAACTCAACAACGAAGCCGAACTTGCAGGCGTGCTGGGCCATGAAGTAGGCCATGTCACCGCCCAACACGCCAACCGCAGAATCTCCAAGCAAATCGGTTTCAACGCCATCGTCACAGGCCTTGCTGTTGCTGTGGCTTCAAGCGATGACGATTCTGATTTCCGTAAATTCGGACAGTACGGCGTACCCGCCCTCAGCTTCGGCGGCAACATCGTCCTGCTCAAATACGGCCGAGACGAAGAACTCGAAGCCGACTCACTGGGCATGCGCTACATGGAACGACTCAAATATGCTCCCGAAGGACAACTCCAGGTCATGCGGGTTCTCAAAGAACTCTCAGGCAGCAACTCCAGACCCCCCGAACTGCTCTCAACACACCCCTACCCCGAGAGACGCATTCAGCTCATCCAGCAAGCCCTTGATACAAAATACGCCCACACACGCAACAATCCCGCCTTCCACTTCTACCCCAATCGCTTCAAACAAAACCTGGGCGACCGCTTCCAGACCAGCCTTCAATCCACAACACGCCCCATCGCATCAACCTGGTGCTCCCACTGCGAGTAGTCAAAAACCCGCGTAAACAAGCTTGAATTTAACGCGCCGCAACCGTAAGGGAGCGGTCTTTTCATAAAGACATTTCAACGACTCCCGCTCCTTCACAGTCGCGGCTCATTAGATTTAAAAATCCGAGGACCTGTCAAACTCACCTAGTCCAACAGCGCAGCCTGCGCTGCTGCAAGCCTGGCAATCGGCACGCGGAACGGTGAGCACGAAACATAATCCATGCCCACGCGATGGCAGAACACCACCGACGCCGGGTCACCGCCATGCTCGCCACAGATGCCGATCTTCAGCCCCTTGCGCTCAGAACGACCCTTCTCTATACCCATCGCCACCAGCTGCCCAACACCCGTCTGGTCAAGCGACTGGAACGGGTCAACCGACAGAATCTCGCTCTGGAGATAATCCGGCAAGAAGGTTCCCACATCGTCCCGGCTGTACCCATAGGTCAACTGCGTCAGGTCGTTGGTACCAAAGCTGAAGAAATCAGCGTGTCGAGCAATCTCGTCTGCGGTAAGTGCTGCCCGTGGAATCTCGATCATTGTCCCGATCAGAATATCCAGCTTTCGCTTCCACCCCTGCTCGTGCTTGACCTGTGCGATCGTGTGCTCAACCTGCTCACGAAGCGTCGAAAGCTCCTGCCACACACCCACCAGCGGAATCATGATCTCAGGCAACACCTTGACCTTCTCACGCTGACACTCAATAGCTGCCTGAACAATCGCCCGAACCTGCATCCTGAGAATCTCGGGATAAGTCACCGCCAGTCGACACCCGCGATGCCCCAGCATCGGATTCAACTCGTGCAGCATCGCCACCCGTTTTTGAACCTGCTCCACATCAATATCCAGCGAATCCGCAACCTCCTGCTGCGCCGCTTCTTCATGAGGCAAGAACTCATGCAAAGGCGGGTCCAGCAAACGAATCGTCACAGGACAGCCCTTCATCGCACGGAAGATCCCAATAAAGTCATCCCGCTGGAAGGGCAACAGCGTCTCCAGTGCAGCTTCTCTATCTGAAACCGTTTCTGCCAGAATCATCTGCCGCATCGCTGTAATGCGCTCACCCTCAAAGAACATATGCTCCGTTCGGCACAAACCAATGCCCGCAGCGCCAAACCCCCGTGCACGCTCAGCATCTGCTGGCGCATCAGCGTTGGTCCGCACACCCAGCGTGCGATACTTGTCTGCCCAGCGCATCACCTTGGAAAAATCGCCCGAAAGCGTTGGCTCAATCCGGTTCACCACCCCCGTCATCACCTCGCCCGTCGAACCATCAATCGAAATCATGTCACCTCGACCAAAGGTGCGGCCATTGACCGTAAACTCGCCACGCTCTTCATCAATCTGAATCGCACCCGCACCCGCAACGCAGCACTTGCCCCAGCCTCGTGCCACAACCGCAGCATGGCTGGTCATCCCGCCCGTGCTCGTTAAAATCCCCGCTGCCGAGTGCATCCCGTCAACATCTTCAGGACTGGTTTCATTGCGAACAAGAATCACCTTCTCGCCCGCATGCGCTCTCGCTACTGCCTGCACAGCACTAAACGCTGGATGACCCACCGCTGCCCCGGGCGATGCAGGCAAACCCACCGTCAATACATCCGCACCCTTCTTGGCTGCCGGATCAAAGCTCGGCAACAACAACTGCGTCAGATCATTCGCTGGAATCCGCAGGATCGCTTCCTTCTCGGTGATCAGCTTTTCCTTGACCATATCGCATGCGATCTTCACCGCTGCAGCACCCGTCCGCTTGCCTGAACGAGTCTGAAGCATGAACAGCTTGCCTCGCTCAATCGTGAACTCAATGTCCTGCATTTCGCGATAGTGCTTTTCCAGCTTTGTTTTGATCTTGATCAGCTCAGAGTGAATCTTCTTGTTCCACTTTGGCATCTCCGAGACAGGCTTGGGTGTACGAATGCCCGCAACCACATCCTCGCCCTGGGCATTGATCAGAAACTCGCCATAAAACGAGTTCTTGCCTGTTGATGGATCGCGTGTAAACGCCACACCCGTACCACAGTCATCGCCCATGTTCCCAAAGACCATCGCCTGCACATTGACCGCGGTGCCCTCCAACCCGGAAATGCCGCTGAGCCTGCGATAACTGATCGCCCGATCCGCATTCCAGCTCTTAAACACAGCCTCGATTGAAAGCTCCAGCTGCTTGATCGGATCCTGGGGAAAATCCTCCCCGACATACAGCCGATACACTTCCTTGTACCGCTCACAAAGCTCAACCAGCCCCTCCTCAGACACATCCGTGTCATTCTCAACTCCATACCCCTCCTTGAGCTGATCAAACGCCTTTTCAAACCGCTCGTGAGCCACACCCATCACAACATTGCCAAACATGTTGATCAACCTGCGATACGCATCAAACGCAAACCGCCGATTGCCAACCTTCTCAGCAAGCCCCTCGACCGCAGCATCCGTCAAACCCAGATTCAAAATCGTGTCCATCATCCCGGGCATCGACACCGCAGCTCCAGATCGCACCGACATCAACAGCGGATCTGATTCATCACCAAATCGCTTGCCCATCTCTTTTTCAAGAAGTGCAATGTTTTTGTTCACCTCCCGCATCAAACCCTCAGGCAGCTTGCGACCCTCGTCGTAATACTTGCCGCAAGTCTTCGTGGTGATCGTAAACCCTGCGGGCACCGGCAAACCGATCGATGTCATCTCAGCAAGATTTGCACCCTTGCCCCCCAGCAGTTCTTTCATCGAACCGTCGCCTTCAGTGCGCAAACTCCCAAAGTAATAGATCATCTTCCCCGACCGCACCTTGCCGCGCGACACCCCACTCCGACGAGCGACCTTCTTCACTGTCTTCCTGGATGTCTTCTTCTTTACCGAACCACCTCGCGATGGTGCATGCGTCCGAGCCCCTGCCCGCTTAACCTTGGCAGGTGCCGCAGCCTTCTTCGTTGTCGTCTTCCGTCGGCCCGCTGTCTTTTTCGTCGTTCGCTTTGCCATCAGAGCGTGTATCTCCCAAGCCCGCCGCTGCAGGCTCATTAACCCTTGCTTTTTGCCCGTTTATTCCCACCAGCACATTTGGCGAGACAGTGCACACTCTAGGACTCCCGCTCAACCAAAACCGCCTCTAAATGCATATCTTCGCACCAGCCTTGCATTCACCCCCGCCATACAATCGCCCGTGATCCACCCTCTCTCCCATCCTCTGGCCCCACCCAACCCCTCCACAAACACTGCCAGACCCGTCAATCTCGCGCTCAGCCTCGAAAACGCCATCCTCCGCTGGCCTGCATCAACACCCCTGGCACTCACAAAGCTCAGCCCCCCCCTCCCCTCCCCATTCCATCCCACCCACATCGGCCGCTGGACACTGCTCACCAACCCCACCCACACCTGGCTCAGTTCGCAAACCTCAACCATCTGCATCGCAAACACCTATTCCGAAAAAACCACCTCGCCCCCCACTCCACCCCCCACCCCCTCCCCCATCCACGCTGATCCACTCACCGCCCTTCAAACCCTCCTCGCCCACCCCCCACC
>JAJDCZ010000044.1 GCA_029260555.1 Phycisphaerales bacterium | reverse complement strand
TGCGCTCGCTGCGCTGTCGAACCAAGGGGGCCCTCTGGAACTCCATGCAGAGCGTGCTCGATCAGGTGACCCCGACCGACGCCACAAACTGCTTCACGCACTGCGGATACTCGATACGCTTTGACTGAGAGTGCTCTAGTGATACATCGACCACCCGGGTTGAAAGCAACACCCGGGTGGTTTTTCAGATCAAGTCGATGCCCCCCGCGGCACCCGGCTTTGCTCATCGATAAAAACACTACTGCGCCGAAGACGGCGAGTTGTGGCACTACATTTTGTATGAATGAGCGGCGGGCACGCCTCAGTCTTCGCCGAAGCCTGAGTCCACGAGTTTTTTCAGTGCTTTGCAGGCTTTGGCAGCGTCGGAACCTTGGGCGACAATCTCAAGTTCGGTGCCTTGGGTGGCGGCCAGCATCATCATGTGCATGATGGATTTGCCATCGACTTGCTGGTCCTGGCTTTGGACCGTCACATCAGAGCTGAAGCTCTGAGCCAGATCCACGAATGCCATCGCAGGCCGGGCATGAAGCCCGAGCCGATTGACAATCGTCACCTTGGCATTGGCAGTATCGGCCAACGAGTCACTCCTTTTTAGAGCGTGCTGTTTGTAAAAAACTAACTGGGCAGTTGCTGTTCGTCAGCGTCGTTGAGCAGCGTGACAACATCCTGCTGAGTGGTTGCCTGTCTCAGGAATCTGCGGAAAGTGTCTTTGCCGAGGCTTTCGAAGATGATTTCCATCGCCTGGAGGTGCTGTTCTGGTTGATCCAGAGGGCTGATCAGCAGGAACACCGAATACACGGGCTGACAATCCAGAGCTTCAAACTCGATGCCTCGCTGGCTCAGACCCACAGCCGCGGAGAGGTGGTCGACCCCTTCTCGTTTGACATGAGGCACCGCGATGCCTTTTCCAAAGCCGGTGGTGCCATACTTCTCACGCTCGATGACCGCTTCGATGGTCTGATCACGCAGATCAGCAGGCAAAGCGCCGCTTCCTATGAGGGCATCAATGAGTTCGCTGATCACACCCAGCCTGTCGGTTGACTGAAGATCGGTGATAATTGCATCGCGTGCCACGATGTCCAAAAGTTTCATCTGCTGGCTTCTCCCTGAAAGATCGGTGTGGTCAATGGACGCCTGGTCCCCGGTTGTATTGCTCTTATTCGCCACGCTGGGCCTGGCGGAGCTTTTCCTTGTAGTCCTTGATTTGTCTGGTGCTCTTGTGAACAGCGGTGTCTATGGCGGTATACAGGTCGTCTCCTGATGCATTTGCGACGAAGTCATCATGCTTGACGACTGAAGTGGTCACTTCAACATTGAAGGTGCTGTGCTGTTGATGATCCTCATTGCTGAGGCGAAACACGATCTGCTGGATTCCATCGAAGAACTTGGTGAGTTTGGAGCTCTTTGTTTCTGCATACTCTCGAATTGCGTCGGTCACTTCAACATTCAATCCAACCACATCAAATCGCATACTCGTTCCCCTTGTGAAGTGGGTTCAAAAAATCAACTCTCGACAAATATAGTCTAGCCCGGCTCGTCCTCATCGCCCGATGAAGGCTTCTGTTCGGACCCCAGCTTGGCCAGAAGCTTCCCCAGCCCCTTGTTCTTGAGTTCTTCAGGAACCTCCTTCCCAGGCGTCAACACGCCAGCCGTGATGATAAACCGGATCGCTTCGTCAATCGGAATCGCAAGATCTACAACTTCCGCCCGAGGCACCGAAATTGTAAACCCCGTAAAAGGCGTTGGTGTCGAGGGTATGAACACACTGAGCACATCCCCGCCCGCTTCATGTGAAATCTGCTCCAGCGAATCACCCGTCACCAGCCCCACCGTCCAGATACCCTTGCGCGGGTATTCCACCAGCACAACGCGGCGAAACGCCATCTTCTCTTCGCCCATCACCAGATCGACAACCTGCTTGACATGCGGATACACCTGCTTGATTACAGGCACCCGTGCAAACAAGTTCTCAAACCGGGAATAAACCTTGCGCCCCAACAGCCCCCCCAGCATTCGACCCGCCAGATATATCAGCACGATCGCGATCGCCAGCCCCGTCGCGCGCAAGTACCAGTGCGTTGACCACTGGTCACGAAAGTTCTGCCTGCGAAGCAGCGAACGCACACGATCCTCAGAGAGCAACGGCAGACCTTCGTCAGCACGCTTGCCCAATCGGTCAGCCACCTGCTCGTTTGTCACACGATACCACGCTGGCAGGCTCTTCTCAGGCACAACCATGGGGGTTACATACACCGCCACATGCTGTGTCACGCGATTGATAGGCACCGCGACATTGTCAAACACAAATGCAAAGGCCTGCCAGAGAATCCAGAGCGTGACAATCGAAGGCAGCAAAACGCCCAGACCTCTGAAAAAGAAGAGACGAAAATCGTGGAGAAATCCAGTGTGCTGCTCACTCATAGGCTCACAGATTATACAGCCCGCCCACCAAGAGTGCTGATGAACACAGCGAATCTTGCCCACAATGGCTGTGAAGCCTCAGAATGCAACGCCAGTGACCCAAAACGATCGCCAAAGGACAAAAAAGACTGCCCGACTGAACCTTGAACTTTGACTCAATGTCGTCAAACATGATGCAATGGACCATTACACCATCGGTCAGCTTGCTCGCGAAGCGGATGTCCCCATCTCGACGGTTCGTTACTACGAAAAGCGGGGGCTTTTGCTCCCTGATCGCCGAAGTCCGGGCAACTACCGCATCTATAGCCAGGCAGCGATGCAGAGGCTTCTGTTTGTGCGCTCAGCTCAGGCTGCGGGCTTTACTCTCAAGGATATCGTTGCGCTTTTAGAGTTTCAAGAGAGTGATGCGCCGCCTTGCAAAGAGGTTCAGGATCTGATCGAAGCCCGCCTTGAGCAGGTCGTAGAGCAGATCAAGCACCTCAAAGTTGTTGACCGCGTTCTCCGCAACTGGCTGAAGGTCTGTTGCCAGGCAGAACAGACCGGCAGGTGCAGCGTGCTCGATGCCCTCCAGACCCCCGCGAAAAAAAATTCCCATAAAGTTTGAGATTGTGCTTGACCTTAAACCTGGGTTCATGCCCGATACTTCCCATGTCACGGATTCTTTACCTTTTCATTGCAAAGGAGACTTGCCATGTTGAAGCTCAAGACCTCGGTCATTCTCGGTTGCGTAGCTGCAGGTGCGGTTGTCATCACGACCACTGCGTACGCGGTTTCATTGTCGCCTTCCTCAACCCGGGCAGACTGCCCCGGCAAGGTCGTGTGCCCGCTGACGGGTGAACCCGTGTGCAAGGATCGTTGTCCGCTCAATGAGGCACAGAAAGAAGACAAGCCGATATTGCCAAGCTGCTGTCAGTCCTCAAACTGATCGGCACTGCCAGGAGAATACATCATGAGATTGCATTTAAAGATGGTTCCGACAGCGGTTGCTGCGTTTCTGGCTGCTGGTTGCCAGAGTTCACAGCCACCCGCTGGTGACGCACAGCTATCAAGTTCGTCAGCTGAAGCCAAAACGCCAGTTGAAGATCCCGCAGCGTTTCCAGCTGACCGCACAGCAACCCTCTGGGTTAAGGGGCTTGCATGCCCGTATTGTGTTAATAACATCGATCGTCAGCTTACTGGAATGAAAGGTGTGCAGCGCGTTCATGTCGATCTGCCAACCGGCGAGGTTCGCGTTCTGCTCCTTACAAAAAACTCAGCAACGCAAGGCCAGCTTATCAAAGCAATCGATGACAGCGGCTTCACGCTTGATCGGATCGAGATGCCACAATGACACACCCAAGGCGATTGATCGTGCTTGGCGTGCTTGCGTTGACTGGAGTCGGCGCAAGCGCCCATGCCCAGGCGCCAATCAACTCCAATGTTGCCCTCCAGCCTTCCAGGGGCGGCTTGATCATCCGCCAGCAGTTCCGGTACGCCGAGGCTGAGCAGAGCACCAGCATGGGCAATATGGATATTGAGCTGGCATCATCGATCACTACACTCGCCTATGGCATCTCTGACAAAGTCACACTCATTGTTGATATGCCATTTATTCTCTTTCGCCGGATTGAGAACAAAACTACTGGCAGCGATGACACAGATTCAGGAGTCGCCGATCTGCGTCTTTTGACCAAAGTTCGACTGTACCGCAACGATTTTGGCCCCACTGACACCACACGCCTTGACCTGATTGGGGGATTCAAGTTTCCGACCGGCTCCGACAAGTTCAGCTCAGATTCCACTGATCCAATCATTGGTAGCGTCATCTCACACATACAAGGTCGTCACGCCTTGAACGCGGATGCTCTTTGGAACTTCAATACCAATGGTGGCGATCAAGGTGATGACATGCTCAAGTACGACATGGCATATATCTATCGCCTTACACCCTCGACCTATGCCTCATCCAAACCAATCGCACTCTTTGGCTCCATGGAACTCAACGGACTCTACGAAACCAACAGCGATCACGAAATTTTCCTGTCGCCCGGCCTGCAGTATGTCACGACCCGCTGGATCGCTGAAGCAACGGTTCAACTTCCTGTCTGGCAGGATCTGAGTTATCGAGTGGAACGCGATTTCATCGTTGGATTCGGTTTCCGTGTACAGTTCTAAGGTACAAACATGCAACACATCAGTATCCTCTACTTTCAAGGCTGTCCCAATCATCCACCCGTCGTTGACATGGCCCACCAACTCGTCGCAGAGTTTGATATCAGTGCTGAGATCGAGGAAATCGATGTCAATCCTGAAGATGTGGTCAGCCTCAAGTTCCTGGGTTCGCCCACGGTTCAGGTCGATGGCGTTGATATTGAGCCTGCTGCCCGGTCGCGCACGGATTTCGCCATGTCCTGCCGGGTCTACGCTACACCCCAAGGCCTGCCTTCAAAGGAAATGTTTCTAAACGCCCTCGGAGTCGGCACTTCACGCAAGCCCAAACCAGTATCTGATCGCGCTGGGCAACTCGCCATTGGCAGCTCACTTGTCACCGCCATCTTGTCCAGTGCCTGTTGCTGGCTCCCGCTGCTCCTGCTTGGACTTGGTGCATCTTCAGCAGGAGTGTCAGCATTCTTTGAACCTTGGCGACCCCTCTTTATGGGTGTCGCAGTTGTAATGCTGATTCTGGGTTTCTATTTCAGCTATTTTCGCAAGACTGCATGCGGCGACGCCTGCTGCGCCAATGGACCAACCCGTTCCCAGCGTATTCAACGCATGATGCTGTGGTCTTCGACAGTGGTGGTCGTTGCATTCATTCTCTTTCCCAGGTACATTGGCAAGCTCATGGACAATGGCTCATCACAGGGTCAAACGATCTCCGCTGCAGCTGATCAGGGTGGCCAAACATACATCTTTGATGTCGATGGCATGAGCTGCTCAGCGTGTGCTGTGACATTGCAAAGCGAACTGGTCAACCTGGATGGTGTCACCAGCGTGCAGATCGACTACGACACCAAGACAGCACAAGTCCGCGCTACAGGCGATCAGACAACACAGCACATCATTCAAACAACAAAAAATGCTGGTTACACAGCAACACTTCGCACTCAAAACTAACCCCCCCTTCTCCCCTCATTCCTCAATCACACGGCTGGGTTATGTCCAGCCCGTTTGCGCGAATCATGATCGTGTCGTAAAAGCGTGCGATGCTGGGAGCTTACCCGCCACCGCCTCTTCGGCCACCACCACTGCCTCGGCCACCAAAGCCGTTGCCGCTGGCCATCATGCGTTTGAACATTTCCCCGCGGAGGCTGTTGTTCTGGGCGTTGCCACTTTCAAGTTGGCTTTCCATGCGGGAAGTGAACTGCTTTCTACGCTCAGCTCGTTGCTGGTCAAACTTTTCTTTTTCTTCAGGCGTCATTTTGTCCGGGTCGGGTCTTTCCGGGCGATTGGGGCGCTCGCCTTTGTTCTTGTCATCACGCGGGGGGCGCCTGCCAAAGGGAAACTGCATCTCCTCGCCTCGGGCATACTTGCGGGCCATCTCGTCGAACATTTCCATGCGCATGGTCATCATGGCTTCGCGGTTTTTTTCATCCTGCATCAGTGCTCGACGGTCATCCGGGGCCATGTCGCGCATTAATCGAGAGGCTTCTGCTGCATATTGCCTTTGCCGTTGTTCATCAAGTTTTTCAAAACGGCCTGATCCCATCACCGCCAGTGCTTCAACAGTCGTCTTGGGCAGAGCTGGTGGTATTGAGCGGATCATGATCACAACACCCGTGATGAGTGCTGCTGCAGCAACCCCCGATGCGATCGAACCCACCACAATTTTCTTCTTTTGCGACCAGTTGGCATCGATGCTTTTCCGCGTGGGGTTCACCATTTCGTCAAGGTCAAAGCGTTCGGGCATAATGAGATCTCCGTTACTGTGGAGTGTGAGTGTTCAGTTACTGAAATCGCCGACATGGCCATCGACAAACAGCAGGTTTCGTTTCTGGTGGAAAAAATCGATCTGAATGAGGTCGCCGTCTTGTGTTTCAAATGTGCCGCCATCAAAATCGTGAGCGACGGGTGTTTGCCCGGGTTGCCAGTTCATTCGGCGATAGAAAAAAGTCTGCTCGTAGCGCCTGCCTGAAAGTGAAACAATGTAGGTGTACGACATATCCGTCGTTTGAGGCTCATTCTGGTCATCGGTATAAGGCGTTCGCCAGACAATCTTGTCGCCGGGGCAGCGATAGGCTTTGGAATCAGTATTCACCGAATCTGCAAAGACCGTGTTCAATGCGGGATCGTCATCGCCACTGAGCCAGGGCGGAGGCATATACCGGGCTGTGGGAAAAAGCTCATCATTCTCAGTGCGGTACATCTCCATGAGCTGACCCATGCTCCGCAGATTCGCAGCACAAGCCACCCGGCGTGCAGCATCCCGCGCCCGAGGCAAAGTCGGCAGCAAAATGCCAATCAACACAGCAATGATCGTAATCACAACCAAAAGCTCGATCAGCGAAAAGCCACCACGATGTTTTTCATTTCGATTCATTGACGATCCACAGCAAACCAGTTGAACTGAGCTGCGCACCAAAGCGCACCCGAAGCTCCCAGGTCCAACGCATAAAAGCCCAACGCTTGATACCACTGGGCGATTGCCAGGTTGTCAATTTTTTCTTGTCCACCCCATGTCAAACTCACAAGATGCAGTTGCCACACATCCATCCTTTATTCACACAAGGGTGAAGGCAATGCGGGTGGGCTGGTTGTAAAGCGATAAAAAAACAGGGGATACGGGATTCGAACCTGTACTAACTGATCCAGAATCAGTCGTGCTGCCATTACACTAATCCCCTGACAGTGGCGACATTGTAACCAACTGCATCATCCAGACAAGCAGCCTTGTATCATCATTGCACCCCCCACCCAATCCCCACTTGCCCCAAACCCTCATCCAACATGGACCATTCGGAGACCCATTCATGCAGCTCAGGTACATACTCGCCCTTCTTAGCCTGCTTGCGTCGTTTCTTGTCCCAGCACTGGCACAGGCCCACTTGCAGGATGATGCTGACCAGCTCAACGCGATCATGGATGAGCATTTCGAAGCTCTCATTCGTCGATTTCCTCTCACGATGGGCTCAAATCGGGGGGATCTGCGTTTTAACGACAAGCTCTTTGATCCCAGCCCTCAAGCCCAGGCATCATGGCTCGTGCAGATCGCAGATCGCCTGGAACGCTTGCAAACTCTCGATCTTGATTCACTGACCACTCCGCAAAGGCTTGATGCTGAGCTGCTCATCTACAATCTTCAGCGGACCAATCAAAGCGCCCAGTTCCATGCTGAGCAGATCCCCATCACCACGCTGAGTGGTCCCCACATCAATGGCCCCCAGATCGCACGCTTCAGCCCCGTCTCCAACGAAAAACAGATCGCAGATTACGCAGCCCGCCTTGAAGCCTATCCCGATGTAATCGATAAACTGATTCAACAGATGCGCCTGGGAATGGCATCTGGTCGTGTTCCGCCTCGGGTCACCGTTGAGCCTGCCATTGAACAGACCCGCGCCTTGGGCGATGAGTCCTACGCCAACAACCCGCGCCAAAGCCCATTCTTCAAACCCATGACCAGACATCTTGATTCGCCGACGGTGGGGCGCATCGAGCGGACGATTGCCAAAGGCATCGTTCCCGCTTACCAAAAGCTGGCAACCTTCCTTGAAAATGAATATGTCCCCGCTGCACGGGCATCCTTTGGCTACAGCCAGGGGGTTGATGGAATCCAGGCCTACAACAACGCCCTCGCCATGCACACCACCACAAACCTGACCGCTGACCAGATCCACCAGATCGGCCTTGATGAAGTCACCCGTATCCGCAAACTCATGTTCCAGACCATCGCCCGCTCAGACTTTCCCCAAAGGCAGTCGTTGCAAGATCAGGCGCTTTTTGATGCTTTCACAACCTACCTTCGCACCGACAAGCGGTTCTATCACACAACAGAAGATCAGCTGCTCATGTCATATCGCAACATCTCCAAGATCGTCGATGGCGAGTTGCCAAAGCTGTTTTCTACACTTCCCAGACTCAGCTATGGGGTTAGACCCATCCCCGCATACGCCTCTGCCAATGCGCCCACTGCGTATTACTACCCCGGCTCACTCAAATCGGGCATGGCTGGCTCGTTCATGGCCAATGTCGCCAATCTTGATCAACGCCCCTCGTACGACGCGATGGCTCTGACCTTTCACGAAGCGGTGCCCGGCCATCACCTGCAGATATCACTTGCCCGCGAAATGCAAAGCGTCCATCCGCTGCGAACCACCTATCGCTACAGCGCCTATGTCGAAGGCTGGGCGCTCTACGCAGAAGGCCTGGGGCTGGAGATGGGCGAAGACCCTCAGTACGGGCTTTACACAAATGCCTATGACGACTTCGGCAGACTCAACATGGAAATGTGGCGTGCCCTCAGACTCGTGGTAGACACCGGCCTGCACGCCTTTGGCTGGACCAGAGAGCAGGCGATCCAGTATATGGCTGCCAACTCAGCCCTGACCGCGCACAACATCAAAGCCGAGGTCGATCGTTACATCGGTTGGCCCGGGCAAGCCTGTGGCTACAAGATCGGCCAACTGACCATCCTCAAACTCAGACGCCAAGCAGAACAAAGACTGGGCAAAGCATTTGATGTCCGTGCATTTCATGAAGCTGTGCTTGGCAACGGCCCCTTGCCCCTTCCAGTACTCCAAACGCATGTCCAGCGATGGATCGAATCGCAACTGAGCGATTTATAAACTACCGCGGCGGCAGAGAACCAGAATCGTCATAGCTGAAAGCATCCTTGCGAGGCGGTTTTTTTTGCTGGCGGGCATCTATCGCGATGCCAATAGCAACACCGATAGCGATCCCAATTGCTATGTTGTCCATCGCCACGCCCAACGCGACTCCAATCGCGATGCCAAGGACAAGACCCCGACCTCCCCTGCCACTGGCCCTTTTTCTGCCCAGTTGTGCTTCTTGCATGGCCGAATACTCCATGTGACGCCTGGCTACTTACTCTTTGAGATAACTCGTCAGCAGGCACATCGTAATCTCAGTTTGCAGCAGCATAAAACATTACAGCACAGACACACATACACCCATATGAGGAGCCTGCGCGTTGCCGCCTAAACACTATATGGGATTTTTGGACTTATCATTGTCCGTTGTTGATTTCTTTGCCGCCGTAGTCAATGCCCTTGAGGCCGCCGCGGGTCCATCGGTAATAGCCAACGACAAAGTCAAATGTGTTGCCGCTGCGTGTTGGTGATTCAAAGCCAAGGATATTGGGGTTGTAACGGTACATGACCGCACGATCCAGTTGAGGCGAGTTGGGCCAGCCACTGATATTGGAATCCGCCGTCATGCGGATGGTGACCGAAGCATCGAAAAAGAGCAAAGGCTGCTTGGTTTCTTCATAGGCATGGTAGAGCGGCTGGGCAGTCACATGCCGTTGTTCCATGTCAAACATTTCCACCTTGCCAGAGGGAAACACCACATCGGTCAGATGCCGAGTTCCCAAAGGAGCGTTGCCCATCCAGAACAGGTTCTGGTCAGCGGGGAACTGTTCGATTGTGCGCATGGCGCCGTTGCTGCTGATCTGATCGATGGAATACGCACAAGGCACGAGCTGGTACGAAGAGCTGTAGGGCCAGAAAAACCGGAATGCACCCGTGCTGTTAACTGGTGGATCAAGCTCTCCCTTTGGATCACTTGCCCAAGCCTGCACGACCTTGTCCTCTGGGCAGGCAGCGATGGGCTCAGGCATGGAAGATCCAAGGTAATCAAGCAAAACCAGATGGCTGAAGCGACGGTGTGGGAAACGGTTGGTGAGCCTTGGCAGCGTGGGGTAGTCTCCGCGACGGCGGATGATGTCCGTTGCCTGGTTCATCTGGGCACCGTAATACGAGTTGGAGTTATTCAGGTCCGCGTACTGGCTATAGGCTACACCGGGTTTCCATGTATAGGAAAAGATGCGGTCCTCAAAGTCCGCTGCATAAGTGTTGGTCGCTATGCCGAACTGTTTGAGGTTCGACATGCACACAGCCATTCGTCCCGCTCTTCGCGCGCCACCCAGTGCAGGCAGAAGAATGCCAATGAGCAGCGCAATGATCGCAATCACGACCAGCAGCTCGATCAAAGTGAATCCACAGCGTCTAAGGGCCTTGCCCGCTGTCATACCCATGATGTTTACCTCCGCGGTTGTGTCAGATCAGCCAGAACAGCCAGGAATCAATCTGACTCCATAAAGATACCCGAAACATGCCACCCCATGCAAGAAGGATCTGCAAATCAATCCCGCAACAAGGAGATATTCATATCGGAATTATATCTTCTGGCTCACCAGTCATAAAACGAACAAATAGAGACAATAAGAGTCGATAATCCTGAATAGCAATACAAAACAATGGCGTATCTGGATTGATCGTGCCCGGTGTTTTGGGCCGATAGACTCATGAAATCATAACGCACGAATCTCATCCACAAGGAGAAAATCATCATGGTCACCATCGGCATGAACTATTCGGTCATCCCCGGCAAAGACGACGAGTTCACCACCGTCTTCGCCAAGGTCATGACAATCATGGAAGAAGTCCAAGGCCACGAGCAAACCCATCTCTTCCGCGATGTCTTCAACGAGCACAACTATCTGGTGGTATCCGAATGGAGCGACCAGGACGCATTCAATGCGTTCATCGCATCCGAAAGATTCAAGAATGTCGCAGACTGGGGCAAGGAAAATGTGCTCGCAGGTCGACCCACACACGAGGTCTATGGCGGCTCTGCCCCCCAAACCGGTGGCTGCCCCGCTGGCGCGCACTAGAAAAATATATTGATAAAGTCGCAGCTGTTTCATATCCAGACGAGCCGCGACCGTCAGGGAGCGTTGTTCAGTTGATCAACAACGGTCCATCACTTTCTGACAGTCGCGGCTCGTCATCTATCTGTCTGCAAGCGGTGTCAGCCTCAACCCCGTTTCACCGCGATGGTTTCAAACACCGGCGGCAAGACCAGAAACGAATGCGGGTCATTCGTCGCCTCATGCCAGTCTTTCCAGAAAGCGTCACCCTCTGCCTGTGTCAGCAGCTTCATCTCGACAAGCACCGGGATGAAGTTCGTAAAAAAGGTTGTAGGCCAGTTCCACATGGGTTTGCCGGGGTGGGCAAGCCTCTGGATCACACGAATATCTGCAAGCTCAAGCCCCGCATCAGCGAGTAATCGCGGCGCATCTCCCATGATATTGACATTCCCGCCTCGCACTTTCCATGCTTGAGATACCGCTTGGACAACGCGGTCCATCGATGCGCGTTTTGGTGCCAGCGTCAGTGTTTCGTAGTTGAAATAGTCTTGAATTATCAGCCGACCACCGGGCTTGAGCAGCTCAGCAGCTTGTGCAATCACTCGGCCGGGATCGCTGACAAAGCACAAGAGCCATCGCGTAAACGCCACATCAATCGATCCCCGCGCAATCCCCAGCTCACAAAGATCATGCACATCGCCTTGCAACGCTTGCGCCTGAGGCAGGTTTCTTGCTTTCGCCTGTTCATTGACATGCTCAACAAACCCGGGTGATTCATCCACGCCAATCACCGAGCCACCCACCCCGACGAGTTGAGCCATGTCAAAGAGCCCGAACCCCGGGCCGCAACCAATGTCCAGGCAGTGTGTATCAGGTTCAACCCCCGCCCGTAGCCAGGCATCATGGGCATACGCTGCCCAGAGTCTGTGCTGAAGACCGAGCCGGGCGAGCTCGTCGTCCTTTGTGCCCAGCACATATTCATGGGAATGATCGGGTTGGTTTACGGTGTTGATGTCTGTCATGTGTGATCAAGCGTAGATCGCGCGCCGGGTTTGTGTCTACAGGCTTGCTTTGCACAATCCTCATGTCAAAGGTGCTTTGTGCAGCATACCAGTGCAACATTCAACAAGTTTCAGCGTTTAAGCCCGGTTCGCGCGTTGCTCGACCCCAGCATCCTTTCCAAAATGGCACGGGGCAACTATCGCCGAGAGCTGCTGGCAGCTTTGTTTTTCCCCGTTGCCCTTGCTGCTGCTGAAGGCTCAATCGCAGGCGTCATCGTCAAAAATATCTACACGGGCATCATCTCGGACACCATTCTCAACTATGTGGTAGGCCTGCTCACCACCGCGGGTCCCATCGCTGCCATCACCAGCTTCGTCTGGGCAGCACTTTCCCATGGCAAGCCCAAGGTCCGCTTCATCACAGGTCTGCAACTCATCATCATCGCCCAGGTCGCATTGATCGCAGCTGCTCCCAAAAATGCCTTGGGATTGTTTCTGCTGGTTCTTGCAGTCCTCGGCACACGCGCCTGCTGGACCGGCATCGTCATGCTCAGATCCACAGCCTGGCGCGCCAACTACCCCCGTGAAAACCGCGCCAGCATCACAGGCCGCTTCGGAATCGTCCAAACCATTGTCCTCGGGCTTTCAGGCCTGATCATCGGCTCAGCTATGGACATCAACGACAACGCCTTCCTCTGGCTCATGCCCGTTGCAGCCTTTATCTCAATCCTCGGCATCATCGCCTACAAAGGCATCCGCGTCAGAGGTCAGGCCCGACTCCTGACAGACGAACTCGCCCAGTCCCGCACCCAGAAACCAAGCCTCAACCCCCAAAGCATGGTTCGGCTCCTGAGGGCGGACAAAAACTACGCCTGGTTCATGGCTTGTCAGTTCATCTTTGGCACCGGCAATCTCATGCTCACCGCGCCGCTCGTACTCATCCTCCACGAACGCTTTGATCTGGCCTATGGGCCATCCATCATGATCGTGTCATCCGTCCCCCTCCTGGTCATGCCTTTGATGATCCTGCCCTGGGCCAGGATGCTCGATCGCTTTCACATCGTGACATTCAGATCCATACACTCATGGGTCTTTTTCATTCAGATCCTCATGCTCTTTGCAGGCGTCGTGCTCAATCAACTCTGGATCATCTACGCTGCAGCAGTGGTTCGAGGCATCGCCTTTGCAGGTGGAGCCATGGCCTGGAGCCTGGGGCATCATGACTTTGCACCGGCTGACAAAGAATCTCAGTACATGGCTGTGCATGTGACCTTGACAGGCGTGCGAGGCATCATCGCCCCCCTGCTGGCGGTCACGCTCTACACATGGTTTGAATCCCTTTCGCCCGGTGCTGGCCCCTTTGTCTTTCTCGTGTGCGCAACCTTGACCATGCTGGGCGCGATCGGCTTTGTTATCATGGCCAAAACCATGAAACCCTCAGCCCCCCAACACGAACCCGCCCAAACCACAGCCTCAGGCGTGCGCGAAGCCTGAGTTCAGAATACTGGATCAAATAATTTTCAATATTTTTATAAACACTCCTTGACAGGTTTCGTTCAAGCTATTAAGGTAAGACCCTGATGCCGGATAATTTGGTATAGGAGTTTGCACAATGAGATTGTTTAATCGTCTGCCTGTCTGCCTGTCTGCCTGTCTGCTGGTATTGATTACTAGTACTGCCTCAGCGCAAACTGCTGGCTCAACAGCTAATACAATTGATGCTATACCCATCCCTTTGAGTTTTGATTTCAGCAATTATATACAATCTCAATCGCCCATTATACAAGGTGCGTTCTGTGTTGATGGAGGCGATAATCTCTGGATTTTTACATTGGATCGCTCACCGCTCATTCCAGACCCTGTGAATGGTAATCAGGGGCTGTCTAACCCCATGACATGGACAACATATTACTATGACAGGTACGACTGGAATGCGGGGGGGCTTGACCCAAATACAATTACTCAGCTAAATGACATGCAAGCTGAAGCAGCATTGGTATTTGGCGATTTGACAGGATCTTGTGGGACAGTACCCGTCGTGGGACTTTGGATGAGTGTCGTGGCTAATGGGCAACGCATGCACTATTTGATTCCTTTCGTTCAGGCACCACCAGAACTCGATGTTATCATGCATGAAACTGAGTGGCCTGGTCTCCCCCTTGGTCCAGATTCAAACCCGTGCACAAGCTCTGATCCTTTCTATTGCTATAATACCTACAGAGGTCGTCTTAGCTCTGCGCTGACTAATTTTGCGGCTTGTCTTAAGACACAAGCGGCACCTGTCGGACTAAGTCATATTGCATGCTTTGTGGTTTGTGCACCTCTGTTGCCAAATGTACCATTGTACAAAACATGTGTCAGTGCGTGTCATGCAGGTGTTTTTATTGCTGGTGATATAATCTTGTTGCATATATGTACTCAGCAACTATATGATGAAAGGGCGAGCGCACTTCAAAGTTATTTATCCTGTTTGGACTATAAAAACTCACATTGCCCTTCTGAGTATGAACCAGATCTTGTTTATCATTAATAAGAGGAAAATATTGGCGTTGAGTACAATACAGGAATCCCAAAGATGACAGAAAACACTGACCAAACCACCACCAGATCCAAGTCTGACAAGGGCTGGATGCAAGTTATCAAAGTTCTTGTTATTCCTGTTCTTGTCAGCATCGCAGCCATGTATCTGATCGCAGGCTTCATTCCTTCGCCTCGATTCTTAATCCTGCAGACACCCACGCTGATTGTTCAGAACCCCAGCTCAGACACACCCAAGAGCAAAATCACGCTGACAACCAATCCCGATGGCGATGCCCGGATGCTCTTTACCGATGCCACCGGCCAAACCAGACTCACGCTCCAGACCAAACGCGATGGCGCATCAACGATCAGCATCGGGGCTCCAAACGCCAAGGCGGATCTGATCAGCATCGATACTGATCGTGAAGGCTTCCGACCCAGAATCATGCTCAGAGATCCGAAGCGATCAAAGATCGTGTGGAGTGTCGCCGTGGGCGAGGATGGCCTGCCCATCATCGAAAAAGTGATGAACAACAACTGATGTCTTTAAAGCAAAAATCATCATGACAAAAACATCCAAAACAACACACCCAAAGCCGCGTCTTTTCAAGCGGTTGTTTCAGCTGATCGGTCCTTTTGCAACGGGCGCGTTTTTTATCATGCCGATTTTGTTTCTGGTTGTGTTTTACATCGGCATGCCCAGCTATCGTGCGCTTCGGGCAAAGAATGTCTTCATGGATGACCAGAATGGCAACAACAGGATCATGTTGAGTGCCTTGTTCGATGGGTCAAAAGCCTATATCAACAATGTTTCAGGCAAAGGAGGCATGTCTCTTTTGGTATCACACAATGGGCATGTCATGGTGACGATGGACTCCCCGGATACAAATAGTTTGCTGATCATCACCACCGCTCATAAAGACTACCGCCCCAGAATCCGCATGGCTGATCCCAAGCTCGGCATGGCATGGGAAGTCCTCATCGGTGAAGATGGTCAACCCGTCGTCACATACGCCACTTCTGAAGATTCACCCCCATCCCCGCCCCCGACCCCCTGAAGAACCCTTATCTATCGCACTGGATTGTCCTATAAGCCTGTTTTCACGCCTTCAATGGGATCTTCACGAGGGCAGGCTTGCCTGCTGGGTGCTTGCCTCCTACCAATAGCCCCACTCGCCGGGGCGGTGTCCGGCAACAAATGAACCTGTGAATATGAAGGCGAGCGGGTAAACCGCAGATCTTCAGCTCGATTGGGGTTGGATCTATGGAAGCTGTAGGCACGCATTGCATTCTTGAACTCTATGGCTGTCCGCTTGAACTGCTCGACGACCCTTCTTATATCCAGCGCACACTCTCCGACGCGGTCGATCGATCTGGCGCCACGCTGCTCTCCATGCAGCATCACCGCTTTGAGCCTCAAGGCGTAACCTGCCTGGGCCTGCTCTCTGAATCACACATCTCCATCCACACCTGGCCCGAAAAGGGATACGCTGCGATTGATGTCTTCACCTGTGGCGATGTTGCCATGCCTCACCGCGCGTGCGATCATCTCATCGAATCATTCCGTTCCCAAAAACATTCACTCAAGACCATCAACCGGGCTATGCAAGTAGGCAGACAAACCCCCGACATGCCCATGGCTGTTCAGGTATCTTCCTGAAGAGCCGCGACCGCGCAAGAGCGGTCCTGAAGCCCTGACATGGTTGTTCCCAAGGCTTCAGGTAAACTGATCACGCACCCAACTCATAACCAAGGAGCATTGCCATGGCCGGTTCAACACTTAACGCGGACCAGTGGGTGAGCGAGTATGTCACGCCTTATGACATCTACGCCCATGGCATCACCGATATCCACGCCTTCGCCCGCACCCCTTACCAGCAGATGAGCATCGTCTCCTCGGGAGCCTATGGCAAGGCTCTGGTGCTCGATGGCAAATGGCAGTCATGCACCGGCGATGAGTTCCTCTACCATGAGCCTCTGGTCCACCCCGCCTGCGTGATCCATGGCAACCCCCAAAGCGTCCTCGTTCTCGGCGGCGGCGAAGGCGCCACCATTCGCGAAGCCTTGCGATGGAACTCGGTCAAAAAAGTCGTCATGGTCGATCTCGACGGCGCAGTGGTCGATGCCTGCAAAGAACACCTGCCCGAAATGCATCAGGGAGCCTTTGACGACCCACGAACCGAGCTTGTCATTGGCGATGCCATCGAATATCTCCAGAACACCACGGACCGCTTTGATGTTGTGATATCCGACCTCTCAGATCCCATCGAAAACGGCCCAAGTTTCATGCTCTTCACCAGGGAATACCACGCCAAAGCCAAAGCCGTCCTGAACCCCGGTGGCGTATTCGTTCTTCAGTCTGGTTCGGTCTTTCCCATGGACCCGACCATGCACGCTCGCAATCGCAAAACCGTTGCTCAGGTCTTCACGCACACCGCATCGATGGTTTCGTTTATCCCCACCTATGCCTGCCCCTGGTCATTCGTTCTGGGCAGCGACAGGCCCGTCAACACCATGCCCGACCCGGCTGAAGTTGACACCATTCTTGAAAGCCACAGCGTATCGAACCTTCGCATGTTTGATGGCATCGCTATGCTGGGGCTCATGCAACTCCCCAAGCACATCCGCACCGCGTGTGAAAACGAAACCCAACACTACTCACTCAAAGACCCACCCAAGTTCTTTGGCTCAGGCGTCGCAGACGAATCCTGAAACTTGTAAACACTCAGTTCTCAACCCTGCTCGCCGGGTTTCCCAAAGATATACGCTTGGTCCGTGGGCCTCACCGCTCGCGCCAGCCACAGCGGCCTTCGCAGATTCCCAGGCCCCGGTCCCGGGCGTGTTTTTGATAGCCATATTCTGTATTGAGCCATGGATTTGTTGGTGTCAACTTGCACATCGCCATAGCAATCGCCCGTTTTTGCTGGTTCAACCGTGACGACCTGATGCCAGCAGTGCATGCCTGAGACGGGGTCGGGCTGAACGGGGAAGATCAGGTTCTGGTGGACGCCTCCATCGGTCCACCAGATGCGCTTTGAATCAGGATCATCGCTGACAAAAGGCCCAACATCCTCAACCCGCCGAAAACGAAAACAACCCTCAGCGAGCTCCTCTTTGATCACCTTGGCGCTGGCCCAGCGGTCTGTCCCCGCTGAATCAAAGAGCCTCCAGCGTCCCAGATGATGCGAACAGGCGACCACGCCGGGCCTGATGCCTTGGGTCACCCACGCGCGATTGACAAAGTGACCAATACTCGTCGAAATCCGGATCAGGTCCGTCGTCTTGATGCCCATTCGCTGAGCATCTTCCGTATTGATCCAGACCGGGTTGCAGTTGGAAAGCTCGCAAAGCCATTTGGAATTAGCACTACGCGTATGGATCAGCGTGGGCAGGCGAAAGGTAGGCACCAGACAGAACACACCCTTGTCCGCATCCAGATTGTCCCGATGCACCTGGCTCTTGATCTCCCCGGGCACATCATGCTCAGGCCAGCCCCAGTCAGCCAGCGTCGGGCTGACCATCTCAAGCCGACGCGATGGCGTATTGAATCCATGACAAGGTTTGTCATCAACCATCAGCCCGACGGGCTTTCCGTCACGCAAAATCGTGCCATCATCAGCATCCACAGCCGTCCCCGCCAGCTGCGCCTCACCAAGCTCTTCTCGATGCCCTTCATAAGTGTTGTCATCCACCAGATACGCACCATACCGCTGCATGTATTCCAAAGGCGACAAATCAAGCCTGGCAGCCTCCTCCTTCAACCCCGGTACAGAGTTTTCAAACATCCACTGGTAATACTCATGCACCGTGATCTTCTCGCCCTCACGATAAGGCGATTCGTAATACTTGCGAATCCCAAGCTCGCCATCAGGGTCAATCCGCCAGCTCAGCTCAATCCAGAACTCGTCTTCCTCCCACACCTCACCGGGATTTGTCTCATGGGTATATTCAACCTGTGCGCCCTGACGCTCTGCAAAGACCCGCGTCACAGGCTGACGAAAACTCAGCCATCGTGCAGCGTGCGTCTCCTGACTAACCAGATCATGTCGCTCAGCCCCCACGCCCATTGGCAAAACGAAATCCGCATACTGCGCCGTCTCGCTCCATACCGGCGTCAGCGCAGCATGCAGACCGATCTTCGATTCATCACGAAGCACACGCTCCCACATCATCCCGTCCGGGTTGGTCCACACCGGGTTGTATACGCGAGTGAAATACGCACTGAGTTTACCCCGACCCTCAAGCAGAAAGTGAGGCAGTAAAATCGACAACTCGTGATAACTCAGCGGATACTCAATCGGATACAAAAGCTCGTTCCACCGATTCACCGCTGGAGGCGATGCAAACGGTGCTGCGACAAACTTGTCCCGCGAGTTCAGGTTTGTCCCCCCGACCGTTCCCACAGCACCCACCAGCACCGTCAAAAACTGCAAACACCGCGCCACCTGCCACCCACCAAGATTGCCCGCAGCCGTATTCCGCCACACATGACTGGCAAACCGGCTGCCCGCATCACCAATAAGCATGGCAACCCGCACAATCTGTTCCGCAGGAACACCCGTTTCCTCAGCTGCGGCTTCAGGCGTGTTCTTTGCATAATGCTCCTTGACAGCTTCGATAAAGCTCGCAAACGAAACCGGGCGCTGAGGTGCCTTGAATTTTAGAAACGCGCGCCAGTCCACCCAGCGCTCTAAAAACTCAGCATCAAAGAGATCCTCATTGAGAATCACATGCGCCATCGCCAGCAGCAAGGCTGATTCCGTGCCGGGCCAGGGGCAGATCCATTCATCAGCGATCGACGCTGTGTTGGACAGGCGGATATCCACCGCGCAGATCTTTGCACCTTTTTCCCTGGCATCCATGATCCGCTGCGCGTGCGGGTTGAAATAGTGCCCGGTTTCAAGATGGGCTGACAAAAGCAGGATGAACTTGGCATTTTCGTGATCCGGGCTGGGCCGATCCGCCCCGGTCCAAAGCGTGTACCCCACCCGCGCAGACGATGAACACACATTGGTATGCGAGTTATGTCCATCAATCCCCCAACTTCTCAGCACCCGGTCCATGAAACCGTCAGCACCGGGTCTGCCCACATGGTACATGATCTCATCGTGGCGATTTTCCTGCAAGGCCTTGCGAATGGTTGTTGCAAATGTGTTGAGTACTTCATCCCAGCTTGTGCGTTCAAACTGGCCCGAGCCGCGCTCACCCACGCGCTTCATTGGGTACAAAATGCGCTCAGGATCATTGATCTGGTTCAGCGTTGCCGGCCCCTTGGCGCAGTTTCGGCCCCGCGATCCGGGATGATGTGGATTGCCTTCAAGCTTGCGCACCGTGCCCGTGCTCTTGTCCACATACGCCACCAGCCCGCAGGCTGCTTCACAATTAAAACAAGTCGTCGGAATCAGTGAATAGCGTTTCTCAACACGCTTGGGCCAACTGTCAGCATCAAGCTCCATCCAGTCATCCCACTGATCCATTGGCGGGAACGATTCCAGCTCGGTCGTCGTCATTGGTGCACTCTTGCTCATCAGATCAACCCCTGAAAAATCACCTACGACAACGGCGGCAACTGCCCTGCACGCACAAACGCCCACTCATACGCATACAACCCTGCCAACCCCGCAACCATCGCCCCGATCGGCACAAAGAACACCAGTATCAACACAAGCGTGACACCCATCAGCACCGATCCACGCAATGCACGCATCGGCCCCAGCCGGATCGTGCCTAAAAATGCAGCCGCTTGCAAGGCGTTGCTCGTTTCATGCTCGCCCAGATGATTGTGCAGTGCAAACATGAAATGCAAAATCGCCGGGATAATGACAAACCATTCAAGCGTTGAGCGATGCTCACTGAAAGGCAAAAACACCAACGCCCCGCACAGCACCGCCTGAATCAGCAGATGGCTGAACAGCCCCTCAGACTGCCAGAGATCGCGACCCTCACACTGCTTGAACAAAAACGCGGTATATCCCGCAGCCATCACACCCATCGGCAAACCCACCCACCGCGCCATGTCCGCCAGCGCATCCATCTGCACGAATCGCAAGATCAGTGCCACTGATTCGATCGCCACGAAGCCGCCGAGGATCACGCCGCCACGCACCAGCCAACTGCGCCAGTTTGGTCTGGTTAAAAGTCGAAAGAACTTGCTGGGTCTGGAAAGATCTTCAACCAGAAGCCCCAGCGTGATGAGTGTAAAAACCAGCGCGATGATCTCCGGTGCAAAGTTCTGCACAGCCCCTCGCAAACCCAGCACGCCTGCAAATGGTGCCAGGATGGCTGCTCCTGCTGCGATGGATTTGGTGACCAGATACATCGCTACCGGCCAGTTCCACTCCACGCGATGTCCGACATCCAGCACCGTGCGTGCATCTTCGATCACAGGCAAGCTGATTGGCCACGCCTCGGGCTTTTCAGGCGGGCGATCGCTCCAGATATACATATCCGGGCGTGTTGCACTGCCAGGCTCGAGCATGGTTGGCTCGACCCCCTTGTAATGTACATTGGGGCCAGTGTTCTGTTCAGGCCTGCGCACCAGCGTGTCATTCTCTGCAATCATCCGGGCGATTTTTGCACGAGGGTCGTTCAGATCGCCAGCGATGATGGCTTTCTCAGGACAGACCACCACACAGGCAGGCTCGATACCATTTTCGACCCTGTGGGCACAGTAATGGCATTTTTCAATCGAACCCGTGTCGTCATTAAGATAGATCGCGTCATAGGGGCAGGCCTGCATGCATGCCCGGCAGCCAATACAGGCATCGCGATCAACATCAACGATGCCATCAGCTCGTTTTTCCAGTGCATTGACCGGACAGATGCGCACGCAAGGTGCGTTGTCACAGTGGTTGCAGCGTAATACCGCAAAGTGGCGTTTGACAGCAGGAAATGTGCCTTGCTCTTGATATTGAACCCAGGTGCGAAAGTCGCCCACGGGAACATTGTTCTCAGCTTTGCACGCAACAGTGCAGGCATGGCACCCGATGCAGCGGTCGTGATCAATGAGAAAGCCGTATTTCACGCCGGGAGTGTACTCAGTCGCAGCGCAGGCTGCAGGCCAGAGCGTTCATGCACAGGACATCAACTTCTCAGGAAATAGTCTTCTGGTAGCAATATTCGCTGGAGTCGTTCCAGTCGTTCAGCTTGCGTTCACCCTTGTAAACAAAGCCCAGCGATTCATAAAACCGATGGGCTGCGATAAAGCGCGTGTCAGTCCAGAGCGTCATGCGCGTCAGCTCCCGATCCCTGGCGTTATCAATGGCATGTCCAACCATGCGCGAAGCAAGCCCATATCTGCGTGCCTGCGGCGCGACATACACACTTTTGAGAAGAGCCTCGTTGATCCCGTCTTCATTTTGCACCACGATGCCGCAGGTTGCCAGAATCTGCCCGTTTGCTTCTGCAGCCCAGAACCCCCCGCCCTGATCAGCAAAGCTCTGGACAGGATCAAGCAGATGAGCCTCTGCAGGGTCGCGCAGATACAGCGTCATGCCATATTCTTTATAGATATCGCCGATCAGCTCATGAATGGAACAGACATCGCCCTGCGTGATCGCCCGGATGGCAAGGTCGTGCCACGGGTGTGGCTGGGCATTGTCGCCAGAAAGCGCCAAGGCTCAATTATTCGTAATAATCGATGTTGATCTGGATATACTTGTGCCATTCTTCGGGCAAATCTTCTTCAGGGAAGATCGCTTTGACCGGGCACTCGTCAACGCAAAGACCGCAGTCAATGCAGGTGTCAGGCTCGATGTAAAGCATCTCGTACTTGTCGAAATCTTCTTC
This sequence comes from Phycisphaerales bacterium, assembly GCA_029260555.1. GTDB lineage: Bacteria > Planctomycetota > Phycisphaerae > Phycisphaerales > UBA1924 > JAJDCZ01. Next base: position 48,693 of record JAJDCZ010000044.1, on the reverse strand, counting down.
ATCTTTGGTGGGATGAATGCAATCCACCGGGCAGACATCGACACATGCGGTGTCTTTGGTGCCATGGCAAGGCTCAGCAATGATATGAGGCATAACAAAACTCCTTGGATTCAGAGATGCAACCCTATCGACTTGCACCCGCCTTGACAAATTTCCCCCGCCAACAACTCGCAGAACCTCAGGCTCAGATCATGGTCTTACAGGCGAGAGATTCAGCACTTGAACCATCAACTGGTGCAGGTCGATGTTGTCGATCAGGGGGCTCAGACGCTCAGCGCCAGGCCCCAGAGCGGTCACTTCGACCAGATCAGCAGTGTGGTTCGGGCTGAGAAATGCCACACCCAGATGGTTTGCCAGCAAGGCACCCAGCGTGCAAACCGTGCACGATGCTGCTAAAAAACCATCAACCCGTTCACGATCAACCACTTTTTTGCCAAGCCAGGCAACTTCAGGGGCTGAAAGCTCCACGCCAATGGCGCGAGCCACCAGATCGGGCAGCCGCTGCATGATGGCATCGGCAGCCCGCACCCCAGCCAGCTGGTCCAGGATCCACTCAAATGAGTGGCGGGCATTTTCCAGACGGGCAAAGCCCTGATCGCCAGTTTCGCCATATAGCGTCAACCCCGGGTTGGCGTTGCCATGGTCCGTGGTGACGATGAAAAGTGTGTCATCCCGGCTTTGCACAAACTCCCATGCAGCACGAATCGCCTCATCAAAGGCGATCTGATCGTGTACCAGTGAACAGGCATCGTTGTAATGCGCTGCGTGGTCGACCCGGCCGCCTTCGATCTGCAAGACAAACCCGTCTGGTGCCTCAGCCAGTCGATCAAGAGCAACGCGTGTCATTTCCTTGATGTGAGGCTCGGTCACAGGGCGATCAAGCTCAAAGCTCATGTGCCGATCCCGGAACAGCCCTAAAAGTCGCCCTGGGTGAGCCTTGGCCTGTGTGAGAGCTGCAAGAGTGCGCACGACATTAGCATCTGGATGTTCATCGAGCAGCTGATCTGGAAAGTGGACAGCCCCGCCTCCCAGTGCCACATCGACCCCCCGAGTGAGCAGCTGACGGGCGATTTCGTCTTCCTTTTCACGCGATTGTATATTGGCGTAGAAAGATGCAGGCGTTGCGTGAGTAATGCGCGTGGTGGTGACAAGCCCGGTCGCTTTGCCAGCCTTTTTGGCCTGGATCAGGATCGGCTCGAGTGGCTTTCCATCGGGGGTGATATTGATTACGCCGTTGTTGATGTGTTTGCCGATCCCCCAGGCTGAGCCCGCAGCTGCGGAATCTGTCACCAGCGAGTCGGCCGAGTGTGTCTGACACATCGCCCGCCTGCAGCCCGAAGCACCCCAGAGCTGAACCCAGTTTGAATGCTTGCCCGTACGCGCATGGATCATCATGTCCGCCAGCGTGAGTGTGCCCAGACTCATCCCGTCAGCAACCATGAAGATGATGTTTCTGGCAGGACCTTTACGCGCTGTGACTGGCGAAGGATGCCAGGTCGCGTGGGCATGGCTCGGATTTGATGCTGCAACAAGTCCCGCAGCACCAAGCTGAAGAAACCCACGCCGATTGACTGTGTACATGCCTCATCCTCCAACCGGACATTACGAATCCATAAACTGGCGCACAATGGTGTCCTTGTCAAACGGTTCGCCACACTCGGGGCACAAGCCCGTGCGATCCAGCCCCATCAATGAATACTGACAACCCGGGCACAGCAGATCAAGCGTGTCGATGAGCTGCATGGTTTGCTCAGAAATAACAGGCTGGGCCAGTTCGTAACAGTCTGCCAGTGCTTCAGGGCCTTGGGATTGCACGATCAGCTCAGGAATATCAACGGTTTGATGACAGGACGGGCAGGTGTCAATCGCTGCGTCCAGAGGCAGCGTTGTTTGGCATGCTGGGCAAAGTGGTGCCCATGCTTCAGGCAATACGGACAGGTCCGGCAAAGGCTCTATGAGCGACTGGTCATCGGCGAACCACCATTGCTGATCATCCAGGAGCGTGCGTGCGAGTTTCTCGTGTTTGTCATAGCAGAGGATGACATCAAAGCCCATGATGCTGCCAAAGACGCCACTGACGCGCCGAATGACCGCTGCGAGTATGCCATGAGATGCAAGATGATCACGGGCTGCACCTGCGATGAGCGGGCTCGAGTTGCCATACACGATCTTCATGGAGCGGGCACAGCCAGTTTGGCATCTGCGCGCATGAACAACACTTCGCCTTTGGCAATGAGTTGGCCCGGTTTGATGCTGTAGGGGCTGTTCCATTGCGCCAGTTCAGCAAGAGGTGCGACAAAAGAGCTGTTCGGATCATCAGGATCAGTCAAGTGGTTGCAGTTCCAGGTTCGCCAGAGTTGAGCCATCTTCCAAGGCATGGCAGGGTAGAGTAAAAGGGTTGCGATGCGGAGTGTTTCAGCACAATCCTGCAAGATCCGTCTGAGTTGTTGCTCGTTTTCGGGCTCTTCGCGTTGTTTGGCGAGTGAGAACGGGCGGGTTTGGGAGATATATTCATCGACCTTGCCAGCCAGGCGTGTGCCGAGCAATGCAGCTTGATCGATTGCCATATCGCTGCAGGATTGGGCAAACTGCTCAGCGATGTTCTTGCATTCTGTTACAAGAGGTGAGTCGTTCGGTGTGGCGGGTGTATCGCATTCAGGCATGATGCCATCGAAGTATTTAACGATCATGTTGCCGACGCGGCTGGTGGCGTTGCCGATGCCGTTGGCCAGATCAGCGTTGTAAACTTCGACGAATCGCTGGTAGGCAAAGTCTGCATCGGTCGCGCCCAGTGGGCCTTGGGTGAGAAGGTACCAGCGCAGTGCATCAAGACTGAAGCGTTCGGCATACGCCTGGAGCTGATCGATCTCGATGAAGTTGCCGAGGCTTTTACTCATTTTGCGCCCTTCGCTGATGAAATAAGCGTGGGCGTAGATCATCGCGGGTGGTTCCCGGCCCAGAGCGCGGAGCATGGCGGGCCAAATGACCGCGTGAAACCAGAGAATGTCCTTGGCCATCAAGTGAACGGTTGCCGGCCAGTATTTTTCTCGTTCGGGCGTGTCAACCACGGTCAGGTAGTTGCACAGCGCTTCGATCCAGACATAGATCCGGTGGTCAGGGTCGTTGGGCATGGTGATGCCCCAGTCTGCATCGCCTTGCTTGATGCGGCGCGAGACGGGCACTTTCTGTAGCCCCTGGGCAAATCGGCCCAGAACTTCGTTTTTGCGAGCCTGAGGCAGCACGCGGATCTGGTCAGATTGAATCTGCTCCTTGAGCCATGCTTCGTGCTTGTCGAGCCTGAAGAAGTAGTTCTGCTCAACGCGCTTTTCCAGAGGCTTGCCGGTGACGGGGCTGGTGTAATCGTTTTCCTTTGCAACGGTTTCAGTCAGGTATTCTTCCTGAGAGGGGTCGTACCAGCCTTGATAGTCGCCCAGTTCAATGTCACCTGAATCAACGAGTTGTTGAATGTACTGGGCAGCTTTGGTCTTGTGGCGACTTTCGGTGGTGCGGACAAAGTCATCATGCGAAAAGTTCATGAATCCAAAGGCCTCTTTAAAACGATCTGCATTGATCGTGGCCCATTCCATTGGGGTTTTGTTATGCTCAAGGGCGGTTTTGGAGACTTTTTCAGCATGCTCGTCTGTACCTGTCAGAAAAAACACATCTGAGCCGGTCAGGCGGTGGGCTCTTGCAGCAACATCTGCCAGGAGCGTGGTATAGCAGTGTCCAATATGGGGTCTGTCGTTGACATAGTAAATCGGCGTGGTGATGTAGGTCGTGCTCATTGTGCCGATTGTACGGGTTGAATGATGGGATCACCAATGCGGGCCTATCGTCAGAATGTAAATCTTGTGTGAGTCGGGAATAAATGTCACTTCAGCGAGGTTCAGCTGCTAAGAGGGTCGCCTAGATGGATCGAGTTGCGTTCGAACAGGCGGCTATGGAGCATCTGGACTCGGTGTACGGCATGGCTTTGAGCTTGACAAAAAAACCCGAACTGGCTGAAGACCTGACACAGGATGTGTTTGTTCGAGCCTTTCAGCCTCGGGCAGTAGCGGGGTTTGAAGCCAAGGGCGGGGGTATGCGGTCGTGGCTGCTGGCAATCACCCACAATGTTTTTTACACATCGCTCAAGAAGAATCGGCGTATTCCAATTCCGGTGGGCGAGTTCTTTGAAGCTTCCAGCAACGAGCGTGAACCTGATGCTCCGCCTCCAGCGTGGGATCAGGCGAGTCTGGACTGGGAGCATGTTGACGACAAACTCAAGGCTGCGATTGATGACCTCAAACCGGGGTATCGACAGGTGCTTTTGATGTGGGGTGTTGATGGACTGAAGTACCGTGAGATTGCAGCCATTCTTGAAGTGCCGATCGGAACGGTCATGAGTCGTCTGCACCGAGCAAGAAAGACCGTCGCAGATGCGTTGACAGCAAGCCCGGGTGATGCGGGTGATGCCTTGGGTTCTGAGGCACAAGGCCGGGAGGATTCACCATGAACCAGCATGACGAATACGATCTCAATGAACTGAGTATCGCAGCACTGCTACGGATTGCAGCGGATGACGAGCTGGATCTGCTGGATGAGGCTCAGCGTGCAAAGCTGAACGCTCACCTTGGTGAACATCCTGAAGATCAACGCAGAATCGAGTTTGATCGTCAACTCCGCAGCTCGTGCGCGCGTGTGCTCAGCAATGACGCGGCTCATGCACCCGCAGGTCTGGCTGAGCGGATTCAGCAATCGCTCGGCGCAGAGGCTGCTGAAAAAGCAGACGCTAAAACACTTGGTTCCAGGGAGCGATCTTTCTGGTCGGGTACGGCCAGATTCATTGCTCTGGCAGCCGCTCTGGTCATCGTGGCGACCACTGCGATCTATACGCTTGGCCCGGGTTCGTCGATGTTTGCATCTGATCAGGGGTACACCGTTCAAGTTGCCAGCTTTGTCACGCACGAGCATCAGCGTTGTTGCACCAACGAAGCGTACGCAGCACGCAAGTTCACGATGAATCAACTCAATGAGGTTCCCGGCAAGTTCACTGATCACCTGGGTGTGCTGCCTCAGATTGATGGCCTGACTCAAGCCAATGCCACACTGGTGGGCGCTGGCGAGTGTCAGGTGCCCGGCAAGGGATCATCGATTCACCTGCGTCTTGCCCAGCAGCAAGGCGATGAAGTGGCTGATGTCAGTCTGTTCATTCAGCGTGATACCGGTCAGCTTGAGCTGGAAGCAGGCAAGACCTATCGGCTGAACTATCCCCAGGAACCCGACATCGCCATCTTTGTGTGGAAATATGACGGCGCGGTGTATTACCTGCTTTCAGATCAACTCAAGGCGTGCGCCATCCTTCGCAAAGCTCTGGGAGCACCCGAAGCACTCGGCAGCCTGTAATCAACTGACCACACCAGAACATACAGATGCATGCAGGAAAAAACTGTTTGTTCAGTTGGACATTTCTGCGGGGTTTTTGCCTTGCTCGATGGCGGTGATTTTTTCTACGCGTCTTGCGTGTCGGCCGCCTTCAAAGGGTGTCTTGAGCCAGACTTCGGTAATCTTTTCAATCAGTTTCTGACCCAGCAGATCGGCTGAGAGGCAGAGGATGTTGGCGTTGTTATGGCTCTTGCTGAGTTCGGCAGCCAGTTCGTCGTGCACATTGGCAGCACGGATGCCATGAATTTTGTTGGCAGCGATGCTCATGCCAATGCCTGTGCCACAGATCAATATGCCCACATCCGCCTGCCCGCTGGCGACCGCAGTGGCGACGCGATAGGCCGGCTCGGGGTAGTCACATGGGTTCTGGGGGTCACAAGCACCGAGAATCTCAACAGCATGACCTTCACGGGTGAGTTTTTCCGTGAGGGCTTTGATGGCGTCATTACCACGATGGTCTGATCCCAGTACGATTTTCATGCTGATAGTTCCTCGAGCCTGAGTTTGATGAGTTTCCAAAGCGTGCGTGCGGTCTGCTCATAGACCTGAACCGAACACCCGATTGGGTCGGGAATGTCCTGCTGCTGGGGGTCAAGAAGCTCGATACGCACTTGCTGAGAATCCAGAGCCAGTGATTCGATGGCCTGCACATGGCTTTGCGTCAGACCAAACACGATATCTGCATCGTGCAGAAGTTCCCGGGTCAGAGGCTGAGACTGATGCTCATGCAGGCCAATACCCAGTCGATCTAGCGCCTGTGCCACCTCCGGTGATGCGGGCATGCCTTGCATCGCAGCAACACCCGCAGACAATACGGAAAAACGATCAGCTTGTCCGAATCTTTCGCGGATTTCGTGTTGACAGATCGCCTGGGCCATGGGGCTTCGGCAGGTATTGCCTGTGCATACAAAGAGGATGGTCAGAGGCTTGCGGCTTTGAGGAGCCTTGATTTTGCTGGTTGAACGCTGGGTCACGCTGAAGTATCCGCTGGCTGAACCAGTCGATCAAACCCCGCACTGGATTCTCGAAGTGTGCAGGAAGATGCTGCTATACTCAAAGCCAAGGCACGCCAGGATTCAAAGCTGGTGTTTGTTTGGAGCAATGGTTGCTATCCCCGGGAACCAGATGCATCGATGAGTCGAAAGGATCCATAGGCAGGTGTCAGCAAAGAGTGAGGCTTGCGGGGGCCAGAAGGGGGCGGAGTGGAGGGTGCGGGGTGTTTTTAAGAGTTAGAAGGCGAGGTATCGTAATGACAGTTTCCAAAAGCCCGTTGGCCCCGAAACAGATTTCTGATCATCGGAAGAGTGATCGTGCTGGTCGGGCGTTCAGCCTGATCGAACTGCTGATCGTGATCTTTATTATTGCGATGGTCATTGCCATCGTGGTGCCTGCACTGGGTGGAGCCAATAAAGTTGCCAAGGCGACCTCTTCGCGGGCGTTGATGACGGATGTGATCAATGCTTCGGTGCAATATCAGCAGGACAATCGTCGCATGCCGGGGCTGTTCACTCCCGAGCAGATGGGAGATCCGGATAATGCCACGCGAGGCATGTCTGCGATGGAAAATGCGCTTCTGGATCTTTCGTGGGCGGGAGCCATCACCAAACTGCCGGGCAATGCGGGTGTGGGTGGTGCAAGAAGCGCCATTTATGTTGGTCCACTTCGTGGCGTGCGCAGTCAGGCGCAACTGAATGTAGATCTTCTGGGTGTTAATACCGACAGCGACCAGGTTTACTTTGCACCAGACCCCCGGTTCATGGCTTCGCAGTATTCAAACCTTGGGCAACAGATTGGCGATGCTGACAACACAGGCCCGGAAGGCTCAAACCAGCTGCCTGATCTTGTCGATGCCTTTGGCAACCCGCTGCTGCTCTGGGTTGATAATGCGAATGCTGGGCCTGTGGACAACAACACGGTTCTCTTTGCTCTGGAAGATACATCATCACCAAATGCAGCACGAATGTACTGGAACTCAAACGCAGCGTTCCTCAAAGCAACCTCGCTGGGCAAAGGCGGCGAAGATCAGACCGATGCAAACAGGGGCAGCATCATCGGGGGGTCTTATCAGGCAGATCACTTGAAAACAATGGCAGCGTTATTCGGGCACCCCAGTTTTTCCAGCTCTGATCGAACTTATCCCACAGCACCACGATCAGCATTTGTGCTGCAATCAGCAGGATCTGATGGCGTGTATTTTTCAAAGAAGGATAAAGGCTTTCGGCAGTTTGGTCAGCAAAGCTCTGACCCGCTGGAATATATCTGGTCGTTCCAGTCGCCAAGTGGCGGGATCTACCTGGACTCCAACGGCAAGGCTGCACCCATCGATATCATCGAAGGATTTGATGATCTCATGGCAACCGGAGGCTGAGCCTCGGCATGTATGGTGGTTTTGTCTGGTCACTTGACGGGTCAGGCATCGACCTGCTCAGACAGGCAAGCCTTGCAGGTCATCGTCATCGTTTGGTCCGCCGCCGTCGCGGAATCCTGCTTCTGGTCCGGTTTTGGGTCGGCCAGAAAAGGTCGAATCGCCAGGTTCAAACGGTGCCCCACCCCCCCCTCCGCCCCCAGCACCTCCGCCAAACCCGCTGTTACTGCCTGCGAAGCCAGAGTCATCGTCATAACCTGAGCCAGCGAAATCACGGAAGCGTGTTGTTCGTTCGTCCCAGGTGAGTTTGACGATGCCCGTTGGGCCGTTGCGCTGCTTGGCGATGATGAGCTCAGCGATATTGAGTTTTTCCCGGTTCAGTTCGTCAAACTCGATTGAGTTTGGGTCCCACGAGGGGTCGCCCTTGTGGTAATACGCTTCGCGGTGCAGGAGGATGATCACATCCGCATCCTGTTCAATCGAGCCTGATTCACGCAAATCGCTCATGCGTGGTCGATGTCCTTCGCGCTGTTCTGCACCTCGGTTGAGTTGGGCCAGGCAAACGATCGGCACATTGAGTTCTCGTGCCAGGGCTTTGATGCCTCGGCTGATGGCAGACACTTCAACCTGACGAGATTCTCGCGCTGAACCCGGTGCGGTCATGAGCTGAAGATAATCCACCATGATGGCTTTGATCTGATGCTTGGCAACCATCCGCCGGGCGCGTGCTCGCAAGCCCATCACGGTCAGTGATGCAGAATCGTCAACCACGATCGGCGCTTCACGAAGCTCGCTGGATGCTGAGATCAGCGAACGAAAAATCTCTTCGCCTTTTTCCTTGGACATCTCGCCCAGATACCCCTTGCGCATGCGATCCATGCTGACGCCTGAGCGGGCGCTGAGAAGCCTCTGGGCGACAGCACTCTTGGACATTTCCAGCGAGAAAAACCCGACCGACTGAGGCGTCGTGTGCGATGCACTTGGTGCTCCACCTAGCGCCATCTGCTCAGCCATGTTCAACGCCAGCGAAGTCTTGCCCATTGAAGGACGAGCAGCCACGATGATCAACTCGCCAGGCTGCATCCCGCTGAGCATTTCATCAAGCTTGGAATACCCCGTGGACAGCCCGCTGACGCCACGATTATCAAGGAGCGCTTCCAGGCGATCAATTTCATCCTGCAGCATGTCCGCCAGTCGTTGCGGATCGCTGGACTGTTCAAGGTTGGCAATCTCGAAGATGCGTTGCTCAGCAACATCAAGCACTTCTCTTGTTGTGTCTGGTCCCTGCCCGCCGGTGTTGTAGGCATCGTACAGAATCTGACCCGCAGCGTCGATGAGCTGACGCAGCTGAAAAGTATCACTCACGATGCGCGCATAATGTGGTGCATTGACCGCTGAGGGCACCGCAGATGCAAGCTCCTCAAGATAATCAACCCCGCCAACTTCTGTCAGTGATGCTCGACCCTGGAGCAGACTCACCAGCTGAACCAGATCCCCGCTTTGCTTTTGATCATAAAGCGTCAACAGACACGAAAAAACCTCAGCATGCGCTTCCTTGTAAAACGCATCAGGCCCCGCCAGCGTGGGGATCACCTCGCTCATCATCATGGGATCGATAATCAACGATCCCAGGAGAGACATCTCCGCTTCAAGTGAATGTGGTGGCAGGCGATCGAACAACTTGGAAAGCGAAGGTTTGGGGCCTCGCTCATCAGCTGATCCGGACTTGAAGTTGGTCGCAGCAGTAGTCATCACTTGTATTGTCCCGTAAAATTCTTCCAAAGCGAGCAAATGGTCAGCTTCTTCACAGCCTTTCAAGAAAAAAATCGACCTATGATCACCCTATGACCAAACCTGCTGACGATCTGTTCAGTTCCGACCCCTTTGCTTGTGAAGATGGGCTGCCTGAGCTTCTGCCTTCAGAGCCTTTCACGCTCATTGACCACTGGCTCACCCAGGCCCACCAACTCCAGAAGACCCCCAACCCACATTCAGTTTGTTTGTGTACTGTGAGCCCTGATGGGTTGCCTGAGGGCCGAATGGTGCTGGCCAAGCATCTTGATGTTCAAGCAGGTTATGTCGTTTTTCATACAAACTATCAAAGTGCCAAGGGCAAGTCGCTGATCGCCCATCCACACGCAGCCCTCGTTTTTCACTGGGACCAAGCAGGTCGGCAAGTCCGCATTCAAGGGCCCGTTCTCCGATCGCCAGCTACAGAATCAGATACTTACTTCGCCACTCGCCCCATTTCAAGGCAACTGGGCGCCTGGGCTTCTCAGCAATCTCAACCCATGGCATCTCGAGATGAACTCATCGAAGCTATAGGCCATGCGATGGTTCACTTCGGCATCACCGTTGAACAGCTCATGGATGAACAGGGTTCAGGTGAAACACCCGTCATCCCCAGACCTGACTACTGGGGCGGGTTTCGGCTGTGGGCACAGAGCGTTGAACTCTGGGTCAATAATCAGGATCGCATCCACGATCGGGCACGATGGACCAGAACACTTCAACTCCGCGAAGATTCAGACGATTACCAGACCAGCCCCTGGTCTGCTTCACGCCTGTTCCCCTGACCCCCCCTCCCCCCCCTCCCAACTCCTCTCACCGCATTTTCCATGATCCATCCTGACATGCGACAACTCGCCCAGAGTGCCACCATGACCCACCATCAGGGCGCGGTGAATGCCGTTGCAATATCAGAGGATGGTCAGTTTGTTCTGACGGGCTGTGCTGATGGCATTGCCAGGCTCTTTGACACCGACACCGGCGTGCTCATCCATGAACTGACAGGACATCTTGATGCAATCAACGCGGTTGCGTTTACACCCGACAGCCTCGGTGCTCTGACAGGATCAGATGACAGCTCGTCGCGCATCTTTGATCTTGCCACTGGTGAGCAACTCGCCTGCATGAGTACCCATGAGCCTGTTGCCAGACAGCATCCCAGTTTTTTTCAGGCTGTCAGTACAGTTTTAACAGCGTTCTATCCCCTTCTTTATCTCACAAAGTTCGCAAGGTCTGAGCCTGAAACGCATTCTGAGATGATTGCCTCTTGTGCTTTAAGCCCCGATGGCAAGCTGGTTGTTGCAGGCTCATACGATGATTGCGTCAGAATCTTTGATGCACACACTTCTGCGTTGATCAGCCAGGTTGCTCATGATGCCAGCGTGAGGAGCATTGCGATTCATCCTGGTGGCGAGCTTTTTGCAGCTGGCGATGCTGAAGGCGTTGTCACCATTCGCAGCGTGAGCACCCTTGAACCAACCATCACGCTGCCCGAGCAGATTCTGGGTATTCACGCAATTGATTTTTCAGCAGATGGCAATCGAATCATCATCGCCTGTGGCGATCGGCGACTTCGCATCTACGAAACCCATTCCGGCACACTTGTTTCCAAAATCAAAGGCCACGGCAAAGCCATCTGCAGCGCGACTCTCGATCAAAGCGGCCATCTGGCAGCATCCTCATCCAGTGATCGCACCGCCAGGCTATGGGATGTTGATGCAGGGCAGGAAATTGCACGAATGATCGGGCATCACGCTGCGGTCAAAGCTGTCGCCATGACAAACGATGCGTCCCGCATTGTGACAGGCTCAGTTGATCGCACTGCACGCGTCTGGAATGCAAACGCTGTCAGAAGTTCATAATCAAGGCAATTTTCAGTGGCAGTGCCACAATTGCAGGCTGGTGTGGTCCGTGTTGCTGCAAAAAGATGCAGGTTCATGCAGAAACGAGCCGCGACCGTCAGGGAGTGATCTTTTTCCGCATATTTCCTGGCCCCACCCACCCCCCCATATCCCCATCTCACATTCTCGCGATATTGCTGTCACAGTTTGCGAGGGTAATGCACAAACTGGCGCGGGATCATGCGAGTTGAGGTAGTTTGTCGTTCAGCGGGCTGTGTCTGGCACATCGCGTTGTAGTTTTTCGACCAGACGCCGACCTCTGGAGGTCAGTCTGATGGAAGTTTCGTTCTTGTTGATGGAAATCACGCCATCACGCACAAGGCCGGAACGCACAAGCAGCCAGTGATCGCCAAAGCCCAGCCAGAGTCGATCCTCAAAGCGTCTGGAATCGTCATAAAACAAAGCTTCCAGCGCGATCAGCAGGCTGCCTCGCTTGTTGATGGCTAACTTCATGATAAATCCCCTCTCTTCTCTCCATGAGCCCCGAAACTCCACCTTCCAGGGCGTTCTGGGACCATCCTCATCCTTCCCCGGCATAACCATCTCTGATCATCCCACCTGCGGGCCTTGGTCTGTCGGTTTTTTTCAGAGAAGTGCAGGTCTACGCGGAAAACGAACAAACTGAATCCTGCACGACACTCACCGAGCAAGTGTCTCAGCGGGATTTCTCCCGCTGAGCACACCAGGCGTCATGGATCCCTCTCAAGGCTCTGAACGAGCAGCCCTATGACGCCCAAAGATCGCAATGCTCCCTCACATTGCGAACCCCTGTTTCCCCTGCGGACTTTCGATTGCACACCACATGCCTGCAACGCTTTTCCAAGCATTGCCCAGCTCCGCAGCGCAGTTTTTCGTGGTAATACACCCGAACCATTCATCTGTCATCAGGCGAGCAATTTGAAAAAAAGCTTCTTGGCCTCATGCCTGGTCCGGGTCGTCACGGTCAAGGTGACATCCTTCTATTCGTCTCTTGAGCAGGCGATGTTCCATGAAAATTGGGACAGTCTGATGCGTCATATGGATAATGGGCCATCAATCTCGGTGCCGAGATAGGCTGGGATGAATTGAATCATTCTAATGAAACTGCTTGTGGATGGTCAGGCGGATACAGTAGCCTTGGATGGCTGCGTCAAATGCCTCATCTTGCGACTCTCACGAAGCGATCCGAACCGTTGCGTTTGTCTCGCTGGGCTGTCCCAAGAACCTTGTTGATTCAGAAAAAATGTTGGGGCTGCTGGCAGAATCAGGCATCACCCCTGTGCCTTGGGAAGCTCAGGAATCTGAGCGGTGGGATGACGCTGCCCATGTCGAGGGCGAATCCTCAGCTCCAGTCTCTGACGCTGAGGTTGATGAATCCCAGACGCTTCCAAGTGCTGATGCCATTGTGATCAATACCTGTGGCTTTCTTGAAGCATCCAAAGATGAATCGCTGGCGGTTATTAAACAGGCTGTGGCTGCCAAGGAGCGTGGGCGGCTCAAACGGGTGGTGGTGGCGGGGTGTCTGGTACAAAGGCATCGGGCCAGGATGATCCAGTGGGAGCCTGGGATTGATGCGATGATCGGTGTATTTGATCGAGATCACATTGTTGATGCGGTCACAGGGCAGACCCCAGAGCGAGAGGCACTTGCGGATTCTGAGCATGGTCCGAAGTATTGGGTTTCTGCCAATGCTCTGAGTGCGGCTGCAGATCGAGGCATTCAAACCACAGGGCTGACCGTTCAAGGCAAGGATGGCAAAGGGATTGGCTACTTTGAGGATGATTCAGCCCGGCTCAGGCTGACGCCTCGGCACTACGCATATCTTCGTATTGGCGAGGGGTGCAATCAGAAGTGTGCTTTTTGCACGATTCCGTCGATTCGGGGGAAGATGCGCTCCAAGCCGCGGGCTCGCATTGCAGATGAAGCCCAGGAACTGGTCCGTGATGGGGCTTTTGAGATCAATCTCATCGGCCAGGACACCACGAGCTATGGCGATGACATCGGCTTGGGCTTTGATCAGGGCTGGGCACTGGCTGATCCCGGGGGGCTGTTTGGTCGTGGGGGGTTGCCTGATCTGCTTAAGGATGTTTGTGAATCGGTTGAAAAGGCACACGGGGCTTCGGGTATGGGGTGGGTGAGGTTGATGTATGCCTATCCCTCGAACTTTCGCAGCGAGTTTATCGAGGCGTTTGCCGAGATGTGTGAGCAGAGCGTGCTGGTGCCTTATATTGACATTCCGCTCCAGCACGCGACGGATCACATGCTTGAGAAGATGCGCCGGCATGTGTCTGCGACGCAACAGGCAGAGCTTATGTGCGAGTTGCGTGAGAAAATCCCCGGGCTGGCGATCAGAACCACGCTTATTACAGGTTTTCCGGGTGAGACTGAGCAGGATCATGACGCATTGCTCGCGTTTGTTGAAGAAATCGGCTTTGAAGCCCTGGGGGTGTTTGAGTATTCTGCAGAACCCGGCACGCCTGCAGGTACGCTGGAGCAGGATATGAAACTGGCGGTGCCAGCACGCATCAAGGCTCAGCGCAAGGGCGAGTTGATGGCACTTCAGCAGGAGATCGCCTTTGAGCAGGCTGAATATCTGGCGGGTCAGTTCGATGCTGAGGATCCTCTGAAGACAGGCGTGCGTTTTGATGTGTTGATTGATCAGGGTCTGGCCAGCGATGCTGCTCCCAATGATGAAAACAGCCGATTTCTTCAGCAGGGTCGCTGTTATTTCCAGGCTCCGCAGGTCGATGCGGTGACTTTCGTGCGCTCGCGCACACCCAAGGCATCAGGCGAGTTGGTGCGGTGTGTGGTCGTGGGCTGGCAGGATTATGATTTGATCGCGGTGCCTGTTGATGAGCTGGAGTCGCGGGTGAGCCTGCCGATAGTTTGATCGTCAGCGTGAATGTTTTTCAGACTTTGGCACGGGGCTGACGATACAACTGTGATGCTGCGCCCGGGTCAGGCTTTGATTTTGATTGTGCTCTGTCTGCTCTGCCTGGGCGTGGTGATGGTTTCGTCTGCAGGGATGGCGATCGAGCCTGTTTCGACCAGCGATCCCAGTGTTGCTACGGGCATCAGCAGCTCGCCTGTGGTAGCGGGTTTGCCGGGCATGTTTTTTTCGATAGCCTTCTCACGGTCCAGTCTGTATGCGCTCATGGCATTGCTCACGATGGGGATTGTCTCGCTGTTGCCTGTGCATGCGATGAGCTGCAGGTTGATGGGTGGTGGGGGTGGGGGTGGAGATGGGGTGGGGGCACTTCAAGGGACAATCCAGAATCCGCATCGTCAGTATCGCGCTCAGCTGCTCGCGGTGTTGGGGCTGGTGCTGGTGTTGAGTACGGTCTATTGGCCTGTGATTGGTGTGAATATTAATGGGTCGCATCGCTGGGTTCGGCTGCCGGTGCCCGGGATTGGTGATGTTCTGAGTGTTCAACCCAGTGAAATCGCCAAATGGGCCATTATTCCCATCATGGCATGGTTTGCAGCGACTCAGGGTTTTGGAATTCGCTCGTTCTGGCGCGGGCTGGTGCCTGGTCTGGCATGCGTGGGCATCATTTCGCTGGTCATTATGGTTGAGGATCTGGGCACTGCGGTGCTCATTGGTGCGGTGGGGTGCATTATCCTGCTGGCAGCGGGCGCGAAGCTTCGGTATTTTCTTTTGGCAGCCCCCGCAGCATTGGTGGTGCTGGCGGTTGCGGTGATTACCAGCCCCTACCGCATGCGGCGAATCGTGGGCTTTCTAGACCCCCTGGCTGATGCGCAAGGCTCAGGGTATCACCTGCTTCAGTCCATCCGTGCTGTCGCAGGCGGGCAAGGCTTTGGTCGCGGGCTGGGGCATGGGCTACAAAAGTTTGGCTACCTGCCTGAAGACACGACGGACTTTCTCTTTGCCATCATCGCTGAGGAACTTGGCATTCTGGGCGTTGCACTGGTCATCGGTCTGTACGCAGCTCTTTTGCTGGTTTCTCAGCGCATCATCAGTAAAGAAACCAACCCGCTGCTCAAACTGGCGGGGCTGGGCGTGATGGCGACCATCGGCTTGCAAGCGACGATGAACATGCTGGTGGTGACGGGCATGGCGCCGACCAAAGGCATCGCGCTGCCTCTGCTCAGTTCTGGCGGCACAGGGTGGATTCTCACAGCAGCATCGCTAGGGGCATTGGTTGCAATCGACCGTCAACATGCTCGCGAGCAGGTGCGTCAGACTCGTGCGGTAATATTGGCGACTCAACAGGCTGCCAGTGAAAACGAGCTTCTGGATGAGCCTGAAGATGCAGAAGTTCCCGAGATTGTCATTCCTGCCAGAACTCGCGTGCCTTCATGAGCAATGGGCGTGCGTTTGTTTTCGTTGGCGGGGGGACTGGAGGGCATCTGTTCCCGGGGCTTGCGATTGCCAGGCAGATTCAGGTGCGTGAGCCTGATGCCATCGTCCATTTTTTGTGTTCGGGAAGGCCTCTGGATGGGCAGATATTGGGTGATGCGGGGGTATCGTTTGAGTGTTTGCAGGCTCAGCCGATGTCGGTGAAGCCAAGGGGGTTGGTGCGGTTTTTGGCGGGGTGGGGGCCGAGCGTTCGAGGGGCGAGGCAATGTATCCAAAGGTTGAAAAAAGAAGCAGACGAGGTGGTGGTGATCGCCATGGGCGGGTTTGTCGCGGCTCCGGGTGTGCAGGCGGGGAGGGTGGAACGCGTGCAGTCGCTTTTGGTGAATCTGGATGCGGTGCCTGGCAAAGCCAATCGGTGGATTGCGGGGCGGGTTGATCGTGTGCTCAGTGCGGTGCTGATTAATGACCGGGACTGGCAGGTCACAGGGCCGATCGTTCGTCCTGAAGCGTTGGCGGCGACACAATCAGGCGAGGCAAGGCGAGCTTTTGGGCTGGATGAAGACCGACCCACACTTTTGATCACCGGGGGGAGTCAGGGGGCGGGTTCGATCAATGCCATGATGCTGGAGTTGATCGGTTCGCAGCCTGGGCTGATGGTTGATGACAAAGGCTTGCCGTGGCAGGTGATACATCAGACGGGCATGGCGGATAATCAGGCGTTGGTCAGGGCGTATGAGGGGGCATCGGTGAAAGCCTGGGTGGGCGGGTTTATTGAGGGGATGGGCGATGCGTGGTCAGCTGCGGATCTGGCGATTGGAAGGTCGGGTGCGGGGATCGTGGCTGAGGCATGGGCCAATCGTGTGCCTGCGATATTCATGCCTTACCCGCACCATCGCGATCAGCACCAGAGAATCAACGCATTGGCGCTGGAAGGGGTTGGTGGGGCGGTGATAGTTGAGGATGTGAACGAGCCGAGGGCCAATCGTGGAGCGATATGTCAGGTGTTGAGCAGATTGATGCACAATCGTGCAGCATTGAGCGAGATGGGTAAGGCACTTGAGCAGCTTGGGCCTGCTGATGGGGCAAAGGTGGTGGCGGGCGTGCTTCTGGACGAGATGGTGGGCAGCAAGGCGAGGGGTTGTTGAGGGAAGGGGTTGTTAACGAACAAAGCAGCCTCGAAAGGCTGCTCTATCCGTTCTCATCCAGCGGGGCGATTGGGGTGCGGGTCGTTGCAAGTCCGCGTGCCTCGTCTTGAGGATGTATCGTCAGCAGCAGGCAGCGACTGAATGTGATGAGCTGCAGAATGATTAAATCGGGCCAAAAACAGGATCGTAAAAAACCAAATGGTGCTGATGAACGGTTCATACACTCCTTGAACACGCTTGATCCACCGCTCATGCACAGGCAGCATTACGATCCATGACCAATCCCGCTTTCCACCCAGAACCCCAGCTTCCAAAACGGGGACGGCGCTGGTTCAGGAAATGGTGGGTCTGGTATCTGCTCGCATTGCTTGGTTCGCATGGTGTTCAATGGCGATCCTCGCACGATGCTGATCTGGTTGTCCCTGCGGGTGTCAGGACGGCTGAGATTCCTGCCATGCGGCGCGATGGGCCGATTGCAGGTCAATCCAGCTGGATCGCGTATCGGGTCTGGGGGGCTGATGCGGATTTTGATCGGCTACCGGTTGTGCTGTTGCATGGGTCGCCGGGATCAGGTTCGGATTTTTCTCGCATGGCTCCTCTTTTGGCAGCTGAAGGTCGGCTGGTCATTTCGCCGGATCTGCCGGGGTTCGGGTCTTCGCCAGCGGATGTTCCAGATTATTCAGCAGCAGCCCATGCATGGGCGGTTTTTGGGCTTCTGGATGCGATGGACATCAAACGGGCGCACATTGTGGGCTGGTCACAGGGCGGGGCGGTGGCGTTACGCATGGCAGAGCAGCAACCTGAACGGATGGCATCGCTCACGCTGTTGGCAGGGGTGGGTACACAGGAGACGGAAGGCTCGGGAAGTTACTTCTTTGAGCATGCCAAGTACGCTTTTGGGTATGCAGCGTTGGTTGGTTTGCCGAAACTTGTGCCTCACTTTGGGTTGCTGGATGATGGGGGGCTTGCTCGTGCATTTTTGCGTAACTTCTGGGATTCAGATCAGAGGCCTTTGGCGCGGGTGATGGCGCAAACAAAGTTGCCGGTGCTGATTCTGCATGGCAGGCATGATCCGCTGGTGTCAGACTGGGCAGCGGAGCAACATCACGCGCTGATGTCGACGAGCCGGCTGGTGATGCTGAATGCGAGCCATTTTATTCCTTATTGGAAGCCTGAGCTGGCAGCTGAGCACCTGGGTGTATTTTTGAGTCGGCATGATCAGGATGGGGTTGCGCCGTTGGTGGGTGGTGTTGATTTGCTGCCAAGGGAGCGTCTGGATGCGTTGGCACGGCTGCTGTCAGATATTGGGATGGCTGGCAAGCGGATGCCCTGGTGGTTGCGGGTTCTGGTTCTTGCCTGTGTGGCGATTTTCTTTGAGGATCTGGCGATTGTGCTGGTGGGGCTGGTGGTTGCGGGCGGGGTGCTGGACTTTGGGGTTGGTGCTGCGGGCGTGATGCTGGGTGCGGGTGTGAGAACGCTGATGTTGGTGGTGATAGGGGTGAAGTTTGGAGGCGGGGCGCGCGATTTTGCATTGATTGGCAAGTTTGTGCCTGAGATTCACGCGGGGGACTGGAAGCGGAGGTTTGAGATGCAGTCGATGCGGGTGGGGCTTGCGGGTCGGTTCTTGCGGGGGTTTTGTGATGCGTCGTTCTTCGCGATGGGTGTGACGCGGACGGTGCGGCTGAGGACGCTGATGGCGGGTGGTGTGGGGCTTGTTCTCAAAGTGGTGCTGGGGCTTGGGGTGGTGTTGATGGTCGGGTATCAAGTGGCGAGGCTGGGTGAGTATGCGCTGGGCTGGGTTGGGGTCGCGGTGAGTGTGTGGGTGATTTTGAAGCTGGTGCGGTTTTTTTTACTGATGCTTTCGTGGACGGGCAGGTCGATCATCAAGGCGAAGATCGGGCGCGTGGTCCGGTATGAGTTCTGGCCGAGGTGGGCGCTGTATCTGCCGATTGTGCCAACGATTTTGCAGCTGGGGAAAAAGCATGGCGGGTTGATGGTCTTTACGAGTGCCAATCCGGGGATCAAGCCCGGCGGCGGGATTGTGGGCGAATCCAAGAGCGCCATTCTTGATGGCATGTCACGGGCGGGTGATGTGGTGCTGCACGCGGTGGGGATTGAAGCAGATGATGATGTTAAAAAAAGAGCAGAAGTTGCAATGCTTGCGGTGCAAGAGGACAGCAGGTTGGGTGGGTATCCGGTGATACTTAAACCTGATGCGGGTGAGCGGGGGTTTGGGCTTGAACTTGCAAGATCATGCGAGGATGTTCGTGAGTATGCAAGGCGAATGTCGCAACGGTTTATTATTCAACGGTTTCATGCCGGGCCTGAGGAGTGCGGGGTGTTCTGGGTGCGTGATCCTGAGCCGGGTTCGGGTTTGGCGGGGCGGATTTTTTCCATCACGCGCAAGGCCTTTCCCACGATTACAGGTGATGGCAGGCGAACTGTCGAGCAACTGGTGCGCAAGGATCGCAGGCATCGAATTATGGCGCATGTTTTTAAGTGCTCACTCAGGGATCAATGGACGCGTGTGCCTGATGAGGGCGAGGTGGTCCAGCTGACGGACACGGGAAATCACTCAGCGGGGTGTATTTTTTCAGATGGCGCGGACCTGATCACGCCTGAGCTGGCACTGGCGATTGACAGGATTGCAGAAGGCTTTGCGGGGGAGGATGGAATGGGGGGGGAGGGGGGGCTGGATTTTGGCCGATTTGATTTGCGGTATCAATCGGTGGAGGAGCTCAAGCAAGGCACGGGGTTCGGGGTGGTTGAGCTCAATGGCGTGACTTCCGAATCGACCAACTTGTATGATCCAGAGCAGGGACATCGTTGGGCGATGGATACTTTGCGCGAGCAGTGGAGGGTGCTTTACAAACTGGGTGAATGGCGCAAGGAGGCGGGGGTTGAGCCAATGACCAGACGCGAGCTGGTGAAACTGGTGCTTGGTTCACGCAGGGGGTAGTGGGATGGGGGGTGGGGGGGTGGGGGAGTGGGGGGGGTAGCGCAAAACTTGACAGATTGCTGGTGGCATGTGAGTGTGTGGGGGATGTCTGCTTTGCAAGATCAGTTCAAGGCTCTTGAAGATGTGCAGGCTATGGGTGTGTCTGTGGTGCCGAGACTGAGCGGGGCAGCTCGGCGGGCGTTGGTGGCGTTTTCGTGCTTTGCAGCGGGAATCATGCTGGGGCGCTGGCTGGACGAGGTCCATGCGCCCTTGTGGTTTGCGATGGCGAGTGCATTGTTGATGGTGGCGGGATTAATGAAAGGCAGGTGGTGGGTGCTGCTTCTGGGAGGGAGCATGGTGTTTCTGGGCGGGGGTGTGTTTTCATTGAAGATATATGAGGTGCCAAGGGAGAGTCTTGGGCTGATGATTCCTGAAGATGAGGGGGCGAATCCGGGCATGATGCTGAGGGTGCAGGGGGTGGCGTTGACGAAGCTTGAAAAGGCGCAAGCACCAGCGGGGGAGTTTGGTTCGTATGTATTTTACAAACTCGGCGCATCGTTTCGTTTGAAGGTTGAGGGTGTGGGCGGCGAGGTAGGGGGGAAGAAAGCATCGGGTGTTCTCAGGGTGTGGATGCCTGCGCAGGGGATGCCTCGGGTTGAGGTTGGTGATCGTGTGCGTGTGCAGGGGATTGCGCGGGGGTTGAAGGGGGTTATGAATCCGGGGGAGGTAAGCTGGAAGTTGTGGCAGGCACAGAGTAATGAGTGTGGACGGCTTACAACACGGGCGGGGCTAGTCGAGGTGGTGGGGCGTGAAGAATCAGTAACAGGGCGGTGGATGAGGTTTCGGGCGGGGCTTGGGGAGCGGGTGGAGGGACTTCTGGATCGTGCGCTGGGATCAAAGGCGTTTGATGATGAGAGCCGGGCGGCGATTTCCGGGCTGGTGCTTGGGGAGCGTGGACCTGATCAGCAGGAGTTGCTGGGATTGTTTTCGCGCGTGGGTGTGGGGCATTTGCTGGCGATTTCGGGGTTTCATCTGGCGGTGTTGGTGATGCTGGTGTTGTGGGCGGTTCGGCTTACGGGGGATCATGGTCAACTGGAGTATTGGGTGGTGGGGTTGGCGGTGGTTTTGATGTTGCTTGTTGTGCCGATGAGGCCGCCGTTGATGAGGGCGGGGGTGATGGTGCTTGGCGTGCTTGTGGGCCGGGCGTTTGGTCGGCGGCATGATTTGCTGGCGATTCTGGGTTGGGTGGGGATTGTGGATTTGCTGCTCAGGCCTATGGATTTGTGGTCGCCTGGTTTTCAGTTGAGCTTTGGTTTGGTGGGGGCGATGATCTGGCTTGGGCCAACGCTTCACAGCAGGATGTTTGGGAGCAGGTTAAAAGGGACGGTTGATCGTCGTGGTGTGCTTGGTGAGGTGTTGCATCGGTTAGGTCAGCTTGTGACGATTACGGTTTTGTGTTGGCTGATGGCACTGCCGATCGTGGCATATCACTTTGGGACGGTTTCGCTTTTGGGTGTGCTGGCGAGTCTGGTGTTGCTGGGGCCAGTGCTGATCATGCTGGCGCTTGGGTATCTGGTGCTTATGGTTGGGGTGATTGTGCCGATGGCGGGCGAGTGGCTGGGCGGGTTGTTGGGGATGTTGGCGAGGTGGACGATCAGTCTGGTGCAGTGGATTGATGGTTTGCCTGGTTCGGCGATCATGTTGCCTCGGATTAGCGAGGTGTGGTCAGTGGTGGCGGTGGTTGTGACGATCCGGTGGATCGGATGGGGACATCGACGGAGCTATGGGCTTTGGATTATGACGCTGATTTCAGCGGGGTGGCTGGTGACACAGCTGACAATAGAAACAAGGCTGCCGACAGCGGAGGTATTGCGGATTGATACGCTGGCGGTTGGGGATGGGTCATGCCATCTGATTCGATCGGGGTCTGAAGCGATGCTTATTGACTGTGGCTCTAAGCGGTACTGGGTTGGCGGGCAGACGATTCCTCGTGCGGTGAGGGCGCTGGGTGCGGGGCCGGTGAGTGCGGTGTTTATTACACATGCCAATATTGATCATTATGACGGGTTGGTTGATGCTGCGGATCGGCTGGGGGTTCAGAGGGTTTATATTGGGACATCTCTGGTTGAGGCGAAGGGTGCTGCGACGGTGCATTTTCTGGAGCGGCTCAGGGAGATGGATATTGAGACGATTGTGACTGGGCGGGGAGATGCGGTGACAGTGGGCACGGCGCGGGTGACACTTCTCTGGCCTGAGAAGGGGGAGGTGCTGGGGGATGAAAATAATAACTCGCTGGTGAGTTTCGTTGAGGTGCAGACGGATTCGGGGATGAAGCGTGTGTTGCTGACGGGGGATATTGAAGGGGAGGCGATCAGTCAGATTCGCATGATGATGCCCGGGCTTGATGTTGATGTGATGCAGGTGCCACACCACGGGAGTGCGAAGAAGGCTGCGATGGACTTTGTGCTTTGGGCGAACCCG
The DNA here is from genome assembly GCA_029260555.1 of Phycisphaerales bacterium. GTDB lineage: Bacteria > Planctomycetota > Phycisphaerae > Phycisphaerales > UBA1924 > JAJDCZ01. Next base: position 26,351 of record JAJDCZ010000044.1, on the reverse strand, counting down.
CAGGTGGTGATTCAATCGACGGGACCATCACGGGCGGGGGACAGCCGATGGGATCATGTTCGCACGGGCAGGCGATGGCTGACGACAGCAACAGACGGGGCGATTCATGTGGTGATTCAAAAGGACGGGCAGATTGTTGCCGGTGCGATGAAGCGAGATGAGTAGAGCGGGATGCGGGGTTAGTTTTCGTCGTGAATCATGCGGGCGAGTATGGCTGCACTTTCGGGCAGGCTGCCGAATCGGCTCGTCATGAGCCAGAGCCTGCGATGGTCATGGGGGATGCGGCGGGAAAGGTCGCGGATGGTTTTGTTGTGGCTGGCGAAGTGAAGGCTTCGTTTGCGGGCTGCTTTAAGAGCAAGCAGTTTGGCGAGGTTGAGTGTGTGGGTGAGTTGATCGGTGAGAACCGGGTTGGGTGTTGCGGGCATGGAGTCAGCGAGTGCTGAGAGTTGTTGGTAACAATCCCTCCAGGGTTGTGGGTCTGGTTGAAGTTGGCCAGCTGCGCCACTGGGGCAGGCATCTTCAAAGATGGCACCAGCGTTGTTCAAGGGTAGTTGATTAGAGGAGGCGGGATCAAATCGGCCTGTGCTGCGGAGTTCAGCATCGGCATCGCCGAGTTTATCGAGCCAGGTGCTTATTTTGAGGCTTGGGTCATTGAAAACATGCAGGGAGATGGCGCTGGGGTCGACCGCTTGATCGGGGTTCCATGAGAGGGCTGCAGTGTGGGCCAGGGCGTGGTCTTCGATGGGTTGCTGCTGGAGATGGCCACAATCACCCCAGTTGGTCATGAGCAGGCCTTGGGCGTTGTGAGTGACAGCAGCTGAAACAGCGCAGTTGAGGTTGGCTTGTCTAACGCTGGTGCGGCCGATGATGCTGCGCCAGGCACTGGTGCCGGGACAGACCCAGAAGGGCAAGCCTGCGTTATGGAGGGTTTTGCACCAGTTGTCAAAGGGGGCGTTGGCTTCGTAGTTCCAGACCATCCACTCTACGGGTTTTGGTGCGTGGTGGAGTTGATCGATGTGGGACAAGGGCATGTCTGCCCATGCCATGGGAGTGTGCTCGGAATCAACCACATGATCGACGAGTTGCTGGACGAAGGTGCTCCAGATTGAGAGGGGGCTTTGTGACTGGAGAGCGTGGGCGCTGCGACCCTGGCCGACATCAAGGGTTTCATCGCAGCCGAGGTTTATTCTGTTTGATGAAAAGCAAGGCAGGAGTTCGTCGAGCAGAGCGCAAACGAATGGGATTGAGTGAGGATCGGTGGGGCAGAGGCTCATGGGGCCTTGGCGTGTGATGCCCAGGAAGTCAAAAGTGTTGTGTGTTTCAGCGAGAGGCGCCAGTGCGGGGTTGGTGAGCCATCGCGACATATGACCAAAGCAGTTCTGGTTGGCGACGAGTTCGATGTTGAGCTGACAGCAGAGTTGATCGAGGGTGCGGATTTGCTGGTGGGTGATGGGGGAAGCGCCTTGCCAGACGCTTTGCCAGTTGCGATATGCAAAGGTGTGTTCGGTGTAGAGCTGAAGGTGGTTGATTTTCAGGCTGGCGAGCAGGCGTGTGCGGCTGAGCAGGTTTTGCATGGTGGGCACGCGGGTGCGCGAGATATCGAGCATGACGCCTCGGTTTTGGAGGGCGGGCCAGTCGATGATGCGCAGGCTGGGCAGGGCATCACCATATTGAACGCGAAGTTGATGGAGTGTGCGTCTTGCGTGGGTCAGGCCGACGCTTGTTTTTGCGAAGATGGTGATGGGGTGGGAGGCGTGGTGTTTGTGGGGGGTGATATTCAGGCAATAGCCTTGGCTGGATGCGGGCAGGTCGGGATGATGGGGAGCGATGTGCTCAATGGGCATGGTGGAGGAGGAGGTGATGGCGGGGTTGAAGGCATCGATGCGCTGGGGTGCAGGGAGCAGGAGGGGAGGACTGCTGCGGAGCATGTCAGATGAATCTGAGAAGTACGATGCCATGATTTGTGAGGGTAGCAGGTTGGCGGTGCAGGGCACGACTGCGATGAAGACAGCGAGGAGTGATATCCCTTTGTACACACAAATGAGCGGTCAGGTGTAACCTGGTTTGTGTGTGGGGTCAGGGGTGGAACTTGCGGATGACGACGGTGTCGTTTTGGCCGCCGAAGCCGAAGCTGTTGGAGAGGCAGACTTCGACGCCGTTGTTGGCGTTGAGATCGCGTGCCTGGTTGGGGATGTAATCCAGGTCGCATTCGACATCAGGCTCGGAGAGGTTCATGGTGGGGGGGAGCCAGCCGGTCTGGATGGCTTGCACGCAGGTGATCAGTTCGACAGCACCGGCAGCCTGGATGAGATGGCCTGTCATGGATTTGATGGAGCTGACAGCGAGGTTGTGTGCCTGGGGGCCGAAGACGGTGTGGATGGCATTGGACTCGGTGGAGTCATTTTCTTTGGTGCCTGTGCCATGGGCGGAGATGTAGTCGATGGGGGGGCGGTTGTCTGAGGCGGGCTCGCGGGGTTCGATGCCAGCTTGTTTGAGAGCCATGCGCATGGCTGAGGCTGCGCCTTGACCATCGGGGTGCATATCGGTGATGCGGTAGGCATCGGCGGTTGAGCCATAGCCTGCGACTTCTGCCAGCGGTGTTGCGCCCCGGTCCAAAGCGTGCTGGAGTGATTCGAGCACGATCATGCCTGCACCTTCGCCCATGACAAAGCCATCGCGCGTGGCATCAAAGGGTCGAGCAGCGGTGGTGGGGTTGTCACACCGGGTGCTCATGGCGGTGAGGCGGATGAAGCCTGACATGCCCAGTGGGTGAATCATGGAATGGGCACCGCCTGTGAGCATGGCATCAGCATCGCCATGCCGGATGATTTCAAAGGCTTCGCCAAGTGCCTGGGTGCTTGCAGCACAGGCGGTCATGCAGTTGTAGGCGGGGCCCTGGCAGCCAAAGGCGGTGGCCAGATGGGCCAGGGACATGTTGGGTTCCTGCCCGACCTCATTGTGAACGGTGAAGAGTTTTTGGGCGGATTGTGCCCAGTTGGCATAGTCGACGCTGCGAGAATCTGCCTTCCAGCTTTTGAGGTTTGCTTCAGCGAACGGGCCAAAGTCCGGGGGGCCTTCGCCGGAACCAAGATACATGCCAAAGCGCCTGGGGTTGGTCAGGCTATGGGTGCTCAGCCCGGCCTGGCTCCACGCCTGGGCTGCTGCAGCGAGGGCAAAGCGAACATTGCGCAGCGCGTGGCGGTGCGGTTTGGGGTTGGGCAAGATGGCATCAAGATTGACATCTTCGGATTCGCCAGCGAAGTTGGTTGGATAGCTTGAGGCGGGGAACTGGGCAACGGGAGCGATGCCTGAATCTCCTGCGATCATGCGTTTCCAGACGGAGGGTACATCGCATCCCAGAGGCGTCACCCAGCCGGTGCCTGTAATGACAACACGAACATCACTCATGGGTGATCAATCCTCGTTGTCATACTCATCGTCGTCGTCATCATTGTGGTGTTCATCTTCATGGGCAAGATTGATTTTGTCCAGATTCAGAACACGCACCAGCCCATCCTTGAGACGGCGTTCAGCGAAGTTGACGATCAGACCCAGTTCAAGATCGCCAGCTTTGAGAAAGGCGCGAAGCTCAGAGCGTTCGGCGCGGCCGATCTCGCCGGGCCTTGCCATGAGCTTGACGAAAAACTTGTCATCGATGAACAGGTCTGTGGTGACGGTGCCAATGATTTCGTCGTTGTAGGAAACTTGAATTTCATGGTTCTGGAGGAAGTCGATTTCTTCTTCTTTGAGTTCCTGACACAAGGCTTTGGTGTAGATATCAAGGGGATAGCCCGGGCCCAGGGTTCGGTGGACCTCAATGGCGCAGCCGATGAGCAGGCGGGAAACTTCGGTGAGTTCAGGATCAAGATCAGAAAGGGGGACACCACGCCTTTGGTGTCCTTTGTTGCCATGGGAGCCTGAGGGGTTTGATGAGCGATAGCCTCGGTCGTAGTTTCTGTCTTCGTAGCTCATGGTCGGATCTCCGTAGTTGTTTGTTGTCTGAATAAAAGCCTATGCCGGGGGTGACTCACAGTCGCTCAAGTACCATTGCGGCATTTTGACCACCCAGAGCATTGGTACACACCAGAGCGTATCCCAATGAAGCCTTGCGTGCTGAGATTTGTTCGGCGCGGAGGTCGCTTGGGGGATTGCCGGGGTTGATTCGTGCGGGGAGTTGCTGGTTCTTGAGGGCGAGGGCAGCGGCTGTCAGTTGAAGGCTGCTCTGGCCTGCCAGGGCATCACCGACATTGGGTGTGATGGTGATGAGTTCGATTTTGGTCAAGGCGGAGCTGAAGACTTCGCGCAAGGCCTGGGCTTCGCGGGCATCCATAAACCCGATGCCTGAGGCGTGAGGCACGATGACATCGATCTGATCGGGGCTGATGCCAGCTTCGTTCAAGGCATCCTGAATGGCAAAGACGAGGCCTGTCTCTGTGCCTGAGGACTGGATATCAGGCAGGGGCGGGATGTTGCCAAAGGTAGACTGGCCCGCTCCAAAGCCCAGCAGACGGGCGTACATCTTTGCCTGGCGCTGTTTGGCATGGGTTTGAGATTCGACGATGGCGACGCCTGCAGCTTCACCGATGAGCTGACCCGGTGAATCCGGGTCATACGGTTTGATCAGGTCTGGAGCTGAGGTTGACGGGTCGGTGGGTGCGAGTCTGCCACCGAGATGATGGCGCATGAGACCCATGGGGTTGATTTTGGATTCGGTGCCTCCGGAGAAGCATGCATCTGCTGAGCCGCGCTGGATGACGCGGAGGGACTCGCCTGCGGAGAGGAGGCCACTGGCTTCAGAGCAGGTGATGGTGTTGCTGGGGCCTTGGGCTCCGTGGATGATGGAAACATGGCAAGCGGGCATGTTGGGGAGGTACTTCAAGAGCCAGAGGGGCGGGAGGTTGTCCATCGCGGATTGGCCCCAGAGGTGGGGGCTGAACGAGCCATCGTCAGCTTTGGCGGTTGCCAGAGCCATGGCAAGCTCGGGTGTTTCTGCTGCAATAAGGCCCGCGCCGATCTGACAGCCGATGCGATCGGCGGGGTAGGTTGTCTGGGTATCTTCTGCGATGACCTCAGGTGAGGCCCGTGTGATCAGTCCGGCATCAAGCACGGCAAGTTGAGCTGCGCCGACGGCGAGTTGAATATCCCGGCTCATGATTTTGACAGCTTTGCGATAGCTTTTGGGAACCATTGTGCGGGCTGAGAAGTCTTTGACTTCACTGGCTATGGAACTGGCAAACTCTGAAGCGTCAAACGACTGGACAGGTTTGAGGGCTGATCGCTGTTGACAAAGCCCTTCCCAGAAAGCAGGGGCACCTTGCCCAAGGCCTGTGAGAACGCCCAATCCTGTGATGACCACGCTTTGGCTCATATGACGCAGTGTAGGATGCTTGTTGAAGTGTTGGGTCACACATTGGGGTGATGAAATAAACAGAAAAGAGAATTCCATCCTGACTGGGGGGCGAGCCGATAAGGGGGAATCCATGACCACACCTATTCACGCAGAGTCGATCGGGGAATCAGCCAGGAGTGCTGAGGGATTACATGCCAGGGTCGATGCGGGGTGGCTTTTTCTGGTTGCGGGGCTTACGCTGATCGCTGCGGTGGTCCTTTTGCCAGCTCACCAGGATGTACGCAATGCCCGGAATCAGCGTGATGCGGTTTTGGGGCTTGAAGAGCATCGCATTGATCGGCTGGAGCGTCATTCGAGGTATCTGGCCGCTTTGGAACAGCATGACCCGACGCTGATCAAGGCGCTGGCTGCCGAGCAGCTGAATCTTGTGCCTGTGGGGCATCGGTATCTTTTGGCTGAATCGTCAGGGCGGTTGGATGTTTCGGTATTTCGTGCACTTGAGCCTCCGGTGGCAACGGAGCTGGCGCTGTATGCACAACCTGAGCCTGACTCGATGCTGGCGGAGCTTGCCATGGACGATCGTGCCCGGCTTTGGCTGATTGCGGGTGCGGGATTTTGTATTCTGATCGGGCTGTTGCCACCTGTCAGCAGGTTTAAACGCTGAATCAGGAGCATGCCGGGGTTAGCGGATCTTGCTGAGCGCGGTTTGTGTTTTTTTGTTGGGGGTCTTGTTGATGAGATTTTTGAGCCATGCCTGGGCAGCGGGTGCGCCTTGTATGCGTTTGGTGGCTTTGTATACAGCTTTGGCATCTGCCACGAGCTGACCCTGGCGAACATTCTGGCGTGCAAGCCCGAGGATGGTCAGGTCGGTGGTTGATTCAAGTGATGGTGTGATGGTGAGAAAGAGCAGGTCGCGGAGTTGGGGGTCGTCAGCCTGGGCTGGGGAGAGTTTTTTGTAGCAGGTGATGAGCAGGTCGGGGTTGTTGAGTCTGAATGCGGGGGGGATGCCTTGGGCTGCGGAGGCTGGGAGCAGGGCGTTTTGAGCGAGGATTGAGTTGATCAGGCGAAGGGCGTCCTGGTCGCGCCCCATGAGCGTGAGCAGGGAGAGGGCCTGGGCATAGTCGCCAGCGTGCAGGGCTTGTTTCATGTCAGCGCTGAGGCTGGTGGTGTTGGTGGTTATGGGCAAGGCGGTTGAGATGCGTTTACCGGGATGGGCGATGGTCCAGAGGGGGTCACCCAGGGTGGCGATTTTCCAGACGGTATCGCTGGCGCCTGTTGCGGGGTTCCAGAGTCTGCCCACTGCACCCCAGGGGACGCCTGAAGCCATGCGCACTGCGATGCCTGGGGTTTTGACAAAGGCCTGGAGGTAGGGTTCCTGCACGGAGCCAATGTAGGCAAAGGCGCCTCGCTCGAGCCATCGGCCTGCGACGGTGTTGCGGTCTGTGGGTCTGGTGGCAGACCATGAGTGGACCATGTGGAGCACAGCGGGGGTTTGGAGTTGGGGGATGTCGCCAGGATTGCAGCGGCCGGGTTCAAGGTCAAAGAAATCGGCGTTGCCTTTGGAGTTGATGAGGATGATCTGGGCATCAACGGAGCGGGTTGCACGGGTTTTCCATGTCCGGGCAGAGTTGGTGGGGGAGTCGAAGAGTTCGGTTTTGAATCGAGCCTGTACAAGGAGCTGGCTGGCGAGTGTGGCGTCGTATTGATTCCAGGGTTCAGAGTTTGGGTAGCCATCAAACAGGAATGCGGAGCTGGGTTCAAGAAAGAGCGAGCACATGGCTGCGTAGACCGTCTGGGATGTGGAACCCATGATCTGTGAAGCCCATGCCCATCGTGGTGCGTTTTTGATGGCGCGTTGGGGGTCGGTATCGGGGATGATGCGGCCCAGAAGATCAGAGGTGGCGACCCAGAGTTTTTCGTTGATGCGTGTGCGGGCAGGCATGGAGGCGCAGAGGGTGATGGCGTCGAGGTCATCGCCCAGGGCTCGCCAGTCATAACCCGAGGCTTTGGCAGCATTGATGATTTGAGTGTTGATGGCCTGGGCGCGTTTGTAGTGAAGGACACCGACGGGGTTTGAGGAGAGTTTGGTGGTGATGAGAAGCTGGCCATAGGCAGAGGCGAGGGCTGCTCCAGCAAGGCGGGCGGGGTCGTCAGGATCGGTCACGACGATGCCCAGAGGGGTGTGATTCAGGGTGCTGTAGTGATCTGTCAGTGATGGGGGAAGATTCGGCGAGTCAGAGTCAGATGCCTGAGGCGTGCTCCAGGTCTGAGCAACGATGTGCTCGAGCGAGAGGTTTTTGGATGTGTCGTCGTCCTGGGGAACTTTGTAGCGCAGGATCTGCTGGGGTTGATAAGCGCGGACGAAGCGGGCGTTGTGTTCGTGGGCAATGGATGAGCCATCGTCAAAGAGGATGGGAAAACGAGATGCTGGCGTCCATGTTTGCAGGGCGCTGAGGAATGATCGATCATCTTCGACGATGATGACGGTGGTAAAGATGCTGGCGATGGCGCGAGTGGTTGCGGCACGCTGACCGAGATTCAGTACAGGATGGGTGCGTGGATCGATCGCGGGCTGATCCTGCTGAAGCAAAATGGCAGAGGCGGGGAGGGTCTTGAGCACCAGTGTTGTCAACAGGGCGAGCAACACTGCGATGCGGTGGCCAGCGAGGGTGGGTCGTGGTGGGAAGAGGTGGTGGGGTGGGGTGGGCATGGTTGATCCATCGGCAAATCGAAGCGGGGGTGGCGAGTGTGAAGCAGAATCCAACGCACTACACTGTGTGCTGTGACGATACCAACTTGCGAACAGTTCGTTGAATGTGTGGAACAAGCCCGGCGTGAGTGGCCTGATGGCAAGACGCTGGTGGTGCCTGTGGGGATGGGGCTGTTGGCGGATCAGCTGACGCCGGTGCTTTGTTATCGGAGGTTGGTGGCTGCGGACGAGCGGTCGGCACCGTCGTTTTTGCTGGAGTCTGTCGAAGGCGGGAATCAGCAGGGTCGATATTCGATTCTGGGTGCTCAGCCTGCGGTGGAGGTGATCGCCCATCAGCATGAAGTGGTGGTGGTGGATCATCGAGCGGGAACCAGGCAGCAGATGCGAGTTGAGGACCCCCTGGAGGTGCCGAGCCGAATCAGTGCGAGTTTGCGGTTTGTCAATCCTGGTGAGCAGTTGGGTGAGGGGGTGCTGGGGATCGAGTTTCCTGATGCGATGCTGGGTGGCTGGGTGGGGTATGCCTCGTATGACACGGTGCGGTATGCCGAGCCGGTGGGGTTGTCGTTTGACGGGTCGCCTGAGGATGATCGCGGGTTGCCGGACACGCACTTTGGGTTGTATGACATGGTGGTGGTGTTTGACCATGTGAGCAAGCTGGTGTTTGTGGTGCGGTGTGTGCGTGTCAGGGCTGGCGATGATGCGCAGGATTTGTATGAGAGGGCAATTGAGGCTCTTGAGATGCAAGTTGAGCAGATACAAAGGCACGCGAAGCCTTTGGCTTCGGGATGGTTTGATCCCGCTGCCCCGGTGGGCGAGTCAAGTTCCAACATCACCAGAGAACAGCACGGGGAGATGGTTGATCGTGCCAAGCAGTACATTGCAGCGGGCGATGTGTTTCAGGTGGTGCTGGGTCAGCGGTTTGAGAGAAAGTCGACGATTGATCCATTTGATGTGTATCGGGCGCTGCGTGTGGTAAATCCCAGTCCATACATGGTGTATTTGCAAGCGCAGGGGTGTTTGCTGGTGGCTTCGAGTCCGGAGATTTTGTGTCGGGTGCGGCGTCGGGGCGATGAGCTGGTGGTGACAAATCGGCCTTTGGCGGGCACGCGAAAAAGAGGCAGGACTGAAGCGCAGGATCGTGAGCTTGAAGCAGAGCTGTTGGCGGATCACAAGGAGCGGGCAGAGCATGTGATGCTGGTGGATCTGGGGCGGAACGATGTTGGGCGAGTTTCCGTGCCCGGGTCGGTTCAGTTGCCTGCGGTGATGGAGATTGAGCGGTACAGCCATGTGATGCACATTTCGTCAACGGTGACGGGTGTGTTGAGGCCGGGGTTTGGTGCGTTTGATGCGTTGCGGGCGGCACTGCCTGTGGGGACGATATCAGGGGCGCCCAAGGTTCGGGCGATGCAGATTATTGATGAGCTTGAGCCGATTCGGCGTGGACCTTATGGCGGGGGCGTGGGGTATGTGGGGCTTGATGGTCAGATGGATATTGCGCTCACGCTTCGCACGATGGTGGTGCCTGTTGACAGGCATGATGCTGAGGGTGGGACATGGGTGTATCACATTCAGGCTGCGGGAGGGATCGTGGTGGATTCAGATGCCGATGCGGAGTATCAGGAGACGGTGAACAAGGCTGCGGCACTGATGCGCGCGATTGATGTGGCCGAGGCAGCATTTTTGCGAGGTTCTGATGGAGCATCTGCATCCTGAACGCATTGCGCCTCATCAGCAGGCGGTGCTCTGGTCTAGCACGCTGGGCTCGGATTGGCGGGCTGGCGCAGCGGTGCTCAAGCAGGGGCAAGGCAGCTGTGTGTACCACACAAAGCTCAACGATCAGGAAGTGGTGATCAAGACGATGGTGCTCAAGAGCATCAAGCATCGGGTTCAATCAATGCTGGGCGCGACGAGGGGAGCAAGGCACTGGCTGGGCGCGAAATGGCTCAGCGAGCACGATATTCCCACAGCCAGACCAATCGCGCTGTTTCATGCGATGGAAAACAACAAGCTGATCGAAGTGCTAGTGCTTGAGTATCTCGCGGGCAGGACGCTGCTCAAACTGATGAGCGATATGGAGGGGGCAAGGGGGGGTCAGGTGCGTGTTGCACAGCTTGTGGGTGGGCAGATTGCTGAGTTGGTGCGATTGGGTCGGTATAACCGGGATCACAAGCCTTCGAATCTGATTGTGCTTGATGAAGGTGCAGAGAGTGAGCGCATCGCGGTGATTGATTGCGTGGCGCTGCGCAAGGTTGGCGACAAGGTGGCGCAGGCGGGGCATATGCTGGCATCACTTTATATTGAGCCGACGGGGTGCGGGGTTGTATTGCCGATTGGTCTTCAGCTGCGTGCGGTGCGTGCGTGTGCCCGGGCGTTTGAGCCTGAGCGTGTCAAGGCGAGGCAGCTTGCGCGTGAGCTTTTTCAGGTTGCTCAGAGCAGGGTGCTTAGTCATGGTGATCCGACGCCTGAAACAGATCCGCTTGCAGTGGATGCGTCAGATTCAGAGAGTGTGTGAATCAGGGTTCGTGCTTCAAGCTGAGGCGTCTTGCATGACGAATGGTTTTTCGGAGTGTGCGCGCCAAGTGCATGGGGGCACGATCGCGGTGGTCTGCGATCTGCAAGAGTGTGCTGGGCGGCCCTTGCCAGCCGAAACGCTCGCAGAGGAGTGTTGCGTCAGGATCACTCAGAAGATCAAGCACGCGATGAACGCGGGCGGGTGGTTCAAGAAATGCCTGCCAGGGTGTGACCGAGCGTGTCCAGTCGCTGATGGTGGTGCTGGGGCGGAGAGTTGGTGCGGCGCGGGTTGAGTGTGGGTTTTGACGCACCCAGGCAGCAGCGAGTTTGCTGACAGCCATGCCCATGGGTGAGGCTTCGTTGCCGCCTTTGAAGGGGTCAAAACGCTCCAGGGCGCGTGCTGCAGCATCGATACTTTGCTCGATGAGGGCTTTGAGCCGATCGGACCGGATCTGGGTGAGCGGCTGATGCATGGTACTTTCAAGCGTCTGGAGAATCAGTGGCAGGCGTGCGCGAACCAGCTCGGCTCTGAGCCTTGCTGCCCATAGCAGACTGGTTTCAATCTCATCGATCAACATGGGCTTGTTCATGAGTGATCTGGGATCGTCCAGCAGCCTGCTGGCGCGATAGATGAGTAAAGCATGGGCGACTGCCCGGGCAGATTGAACTTCAGCGGGGGGTGATTCATGAATGGTTGAGAGGTCAAGAAGCTGACTGAGTGTGAGGATGCCCGGCTGACCGAGGTGTGTTGTGACTACATCAGGAAGCAGGAGCACACGCCATGCCTGTTTGTGTGAGAAGGTTGGTCCCACGGAGCAATGCAAGTCAAGGGCGAGTAATCTGTCGATACGGCCACGATTGATTGCCCGGCTCACGCTGGGCGCTGGCTTGTGGATTCGGGTTGCGATGGCTCGCGGCTCGAGTGCTCGATCATGAGCGCGTAGTGCAAATATGCGCTGACGCGGGGTCCAGGGTGAACGGTTCTGGAAGATGGGCGCAGCTTTGCTCGAAGCAATGTTGTGGTCGTGGGTGATGAGAAGTTGGCGGATGCCTTCAAGGCTGCGCCCGGTGTCAGCAGCGATCCTGGCAGCAGCCTGGTTGAGACTCAGATCCTGTCTAGCCAGTTGCCGAGCCTGGTCGAGGATAGCCTGGCGCTGCTTGGGGTCATTGCGGGAAAAAGCGCAAGCGCGGTCGATCATGTCTTGTTTTTCAGCTTGAAACTGTTGGCAGGCGATGGGGGTAAAAACGATGGTGCGTCTGTTGTTGCGGACGACACGCCTTGCGACGAGTCCCTGATTGCGAAATCGCTCGATGGTTTTTCTGCTGACGCTCCAGAGCTGACACAGGCTCTGGATGTCGTGCAATGAGCCATCAACCTGCTGGGCAAGATCATCAAAGCTCATGGCACAGACATCTGAAAGCCGTTCCAGCAGGGCACTGAGATCGCAGATGAGATCGCTGCCGGGGATGAGTGAGGGGTTGTCAATTTCGGGTCTGTATCCGGTGATTCGGAATACGACCCAGTCTTGGGGATAGACCTGACTGGGCGTGATCTGGCCTGCGAGTTGTTCGATGCGGTCCAGATCGCGGGCGATGGCTTTTGCGGGGGCAAAGCGCAGCTGTTGATCAAGTTCCTGGAACACGGGCAAGGTGAGTTTGGGAAGCGGAGGCATCGACCTAACACCCCGTCGCGCAGCACTCAGCAAACACATCAGGTGCATGAGCCAGCAGGCCAAGCTCGCTTGCCTCAGTGATAAAGCGCTGAGCACCGGCGCGGGCCAGATCGTTTGCGTCATAGCGAAGCAGTTGACACAGATATTGCTGAGCAAGGTTCACGGGCCAGTTGTGAGCCTGGGCGTGCGTTGATGCGATCCAGCTGCGCCGTGTTGCGTTGTGCCTGCGTTGATGATCAAGCACGGTGCAGGCGTTCTGGATTGTGGGGTCGTCCAAACGATCGCTGCGGCATGCCCACATGGCATACACGAATGGCAGGTCGGTGTTGCTGGTCCACGCCTGCCCGAGATCCAGCTGATGGGTGTAGCAGGATTCAGAAGGAGCGTTGGTGACGACCTTGTCGCCGATCAGAAGCAGCGTTTGAGGCCAGGGTGTGCCTTTGCCAAGATCACTGGCGTTGAGAGGCGTGATTTGGGGTGTGATGCCATACATTTTTTTAAGTAGCAACTGGCACAAAATGACCGAGGTGTGACTTTCCTGATCACAGGCGATCTGTGTGATCTGATCCAGAGGCGTGGATGAAAACAGACGGACGGTGAGTGTCGGACCCATCGAGCCGATCATGCCTACGGGCAGGGGGGTGAGTTGATTGTGATGTCTGGCGATATCCACAAGTGATACGAGGCCGATGTCTGCCTGGCCTTTGAGAACGAGATCAGCTATCTGAGCGGGTGTAGTGGGTTTGAGGGCAATGGTTTTGATCTGATCGAGGCCTTGGATGAGGGGGAGTGTGTTGATGTATTCAACACACGCGATGCAGCATTTGCTCATTGGGGAATCCTTCAACTCGGGCGAGGTTCATTCTGACGAGCCGCGACCGTAAGGGAGCGGGAATGGTAGAAATGCTCTGGAGAAGACCGCTCCCTGACGGTCTCGGCTCGTTTGGCACAACCTGACGGGGCATGGTATCCCTCTGGTCGGCAGGTTATCTGCTTCAGGCAGCTGGGCTGGGCTGCCGATAGTTGAGGCATGGCTCATTGCGTGCACAATCCTGTCAGTCTGCTTCTGATCGGAGGCGGCGGACATGGCCTGGTCGTGGCAGAAGCTGCGCGGGCTGGGGGTGTGACCAAACTGAGCGTGCTGGATGATCAGGCTGAGCCTTGCGTGTGCAGGCTGATGGTTGGGGATAGGGGGGGTGGGGGGGTTGAGCGGGTGGGCGGGTTGATGGATGGGTTGAAGGGGGCGTGGATTGTCACGCTGGGCGATATGCGTGCTCGAAGGCGGATCATAGATGAATACGGGTCGGTGTCAGGTAGTGATGGTGAGAGTGGGGGGGGCGGGGGGGCGAGTTCGGTGGTTCATCCAACTGCGATCGTGTCACCATCTGCTGAGGTTGGAGCGGGGGTGTTTGTTGGAGCGGGGGCTATCGTGCACTCCTTTGCCAGCATTGGATCACATGCAATTATTAATACTGGAGCGATTGTGGAGCATGAATGTGTGGTTGGCTGCAATGCGCATATTGCTCCGGGTGCGGTGCTGGGGGGGAATGTTTGTGTTGGTGATGACACGCTGGTGGGGCTGGGTTCGCGTGTGCTGCCGGGGGTGAGTATTGGTTCTGGGGTGGTCATCGGCGCGGGTGCGGTGGTGACGGGGGATGTTGCTTCTGGCTTGACGGTAAAGGGGTGTCCAGCCAGGCCCTGAGCAGCAGGTTGGGAGGGACAGGGGAGGAGATGGGGAGGGGAACAGCTTGTGGATATTGGAGTTGGAGCGATTGAGTGCAATTGGTCGATGTGGTTTCTGGTATGACAAAGTCAGTATTTCGATGGATCTGGACGCTGATGGCGCTGGTGTTGATGACGACAGCCAGTGTGCTGGGGTATCGGTTTGTGCGGGCGGATGTGGAATCTGCGATTTATCGTCAACGGCTGGTGGAGTTGATCGATGATTACGAAAATCTTCGAGATCGTTACAACGATCTTGTCACAGAGACTGCGGTGACCGAGCTTTTTGTGCATGATGGGAAGCTGACGATTCGTGTGGCGAGCAAGGCGGGGGTGATTCACGAGATTCCCACGGCGTTTGATCCATCGGGGGAGATTTATGTTGATTATGTGGTGGTTGGGGGTCGGCTCTGGATTCGGCGTGTTTTTGATGCTGGTACGCCGCCGGGCGAGGGGCTTGTGATCGATGCTGAGCGGAAGCTGATTGACTGGGATGATGAGGCTGTGGCGTATGGCAAAGCGGTGTATCGGGCATTGGGTGAGGGTCGCTGGGTGATTACGATGACGGGGAGTGGGGCGCTTGGGCTTGGGCTTGCGGATGAGCAGACGCCAGCATTGAGTGAGCCGCCGGAGATCCACCGGTTTGATGCGATAGCTCAGCAGACACAAAGACAGGTTCAGTCGATCAGTGCCCGAGATGTGATTGCCAGGCTGGTGCAGGGTCAGTGACTGGCTTTGGATTTCAGGTGGGGGATTGGTCAAGCGCAGCATTGATGACATAGTTGAGTATGTCAGCCACTTCCTGAGGCGTCTGGACCACCGCAAGGGCAGCTGCGTCAATCTCTTTAAGGGCGTGCCGCAAGGCAGGGTCGTGCATGACGATGATGGGCTTGTTTAATGCAAGAGCCTGGCCTGCATCAAAGGCAGCGTTCCACTGGCGGTATTTGTCGCCAAAGCGAACGACCAGCAGATCACAACTTTGAATGAGCGTGCGCGTGCGGATGGCGTTGAGCTTGGCTGATTTGTGGTCATGCCAGAAGGGGTCTGTTTCTGGACCCAGGATTGCAACACCACAGTCGTCGCTGGCAGCGTGGTCGGTCACGGGCGCGGTGAGTGTGACGGGCAGGTTGAGTTGCTGACAGGCATTTTGGAGTTGATGGCGCCAGTCGCTATGAATTTCGCCAGCCAGGTAGACGGTCCAGTGCATGGGGATGGGTTCCGTGAGAGTTTGGAGGTTGCAGTTCGGATGTGGAGGGAGGGGGAGGGGGGTTATGAGCTGTTGACAGCTTGCAAGATATTGATGATCACACTGAGAACCAGGAGGATGCCCAGGATGATGACAAATGGGAGCCTGACCATGGGTTGATCGGATTGGGATGTGTCGACAGCGATGGTGCCTTGGGCTGCGGATTCTTCCTGGAGCATGCTGGCCAGATCACCGACTTGCAGGACATCTTTGTGTGCGATGACCGGGGGTTTGCCATCTCGAACAGCCAGGAGATCCAGGATGAGATCCTTGCAGTTCTGGTAGCGTTTTCTGGGGTTCTTGGCCATCATCATTTCGATGATTTCGCTGATGCCTGCGCTGAGCTTGGGGTTGACATGATCGGGGGCTACGAGTTCAGCTTTGAGATGCTTGTGCATGACAGCGGAGGGGTTTTTGCCTTCAAAGGGAACCGAGCCTGTGACCATGTGATAGAGGGTTGCGCCGAGGGAGTAGATGTCAGCGGGGGGGCCGAGGTTGACTTCGCCGCGGATTTGTTCGGGGCTGATGTAGTAGGGGGTGCCGAAGGCTTTGCCAGCTTCAGCTTCAGCCATTTCTTTGTCAGAAACAGGGCGGGCCAGACCCATATCAGCGAGTTTGGCGACATCCTGGCGTGTGATGAGGATGTTTTTAGGCTTGACATCGCGATGGATCAGCCCGCAATCGTGGGCGTGTTCAAGTGCTTCTGCGATCTGAATGGTGATTTCCAGTGCAGCGGTTTCGCTGTATCTTGAGTGAGTGAGGATGTCGTCGTAGACGGTTCGGCCTGCGACATACTCCATCACAAAGTAGTGGTAATCCCCAGCCTTGCCCACATCAAACGCCTGCACGATGTTGGGATGGTTGAGCTGGGCTGCAGCCCGACCCTCTGCATAAAAACGCTCGATGAACTGGGCGTTGGATGAGTACTTGCGAGGCAGCACCTTGATGGCGACGGTCCGGTCCAGGCTGAGCTGTTTGGCTTTGAAGACCGATGCCATGGCACCAGCACCGAGCTTGCCCAGCAGCTTGAACCCGGGGATTTTTTGATCGGTTCGCTCTGCTTCGATGATCTGCTTGAGTCTGGCGATCTGTCGCTTGGTGACATATTCGTTGTCAACGAGAAACTGAACCAGCGATCTCTGATTTTCCTGCTCCTGGCGGGCACGCTCCATGCAGTGGGTGACTTCATCCTCGGTGGCAAGCCCCTGGTCTACCACCAGACGACCGACCAGTGTGTCCAGGTTGGTGCCTTCCTTGGCTGCGGTCTGGATAACCCGTTCAGTTTCGCTGACCGAAGGAGGAGGAGGTGGGCTATTGGTGGGGGTGGAGCCTGGATCAGACAGACGCGAGGTGTCTTCAAGGGCATCGTTATTCGGATTGTCAGAAGGATTTATGCTCATCAGCCAGGACTCTACCCTACACACTTGCCCTCATGGATGTCAATACCACGCAGCGGGGGGTTGTGTTCAGGCGATTCGCTTTGTCTGGGACAAGTCGAGCATATATGCCTCAGCCTGGGCGACGGATAAAGGCCTGGAGAAGAAGTATCCCTGAGCAAGATCACACCCGTGAGTCTGGAGAGCGACGACATGATCCGCGGTCTCTACGCCTTCAGCGACGATAGTCATACCCAGATGCTTGGCCAGCGAGATGATGGCGTGGACAACCGCGGCAAGATCACGACTCTTTTCCATGCTCTGGATAAAGCTGCGGTCAATCTTCAGGATGTCGATCGGGAACTGGTGAAGCCCGCTCAGCGAAGAATGGCCTGTGCCAAAGTCATCCATGGCTATCGCTACGCCAATGTCATGGATTCGCTCAAGCAGGGGGACCATGTCCCGGCGGTTGTCGACGATCGTCGATTCGGTGATCTCGATCTTGAGCATGCGGGGCTCTAGCTCGTTTACACGGATTGCGCGCTCGATGACAGGCACGATCTCAGGATGACAAAGCTGACGCTTTGAGACATTGACATTCAGCGAAATCTCATGAGGCACGATCAGCCGATGACGCCAATCTGCAAGCTGACGAGATGCTTCGTTGATGACCCATTGGCCGAGATAAACGATCAGCCCGGTATCCTCAGCGATGGGGATAAAGTCATCGGGACATACCAGCCCTCTGGTTGGGTGTTCCCAGCGGACCAGAGCTTCAAAGCCTTCCAGTCGCCCGGTCACCAGTTCGATGATGGGTTGATAGACCAGGACGAACTCGCTTCGGTCGACAGCACCACGCAAGTCTTCTTCGATGGACAGGCGATCCAGTGCCTGTTCGTGCATCTTGCGATCAAACAGCACCACCTGCCCTCGTCCGGCAGCCTTGGCCTGGTACATGGCAGCGTCGGCGTCTCTGATGACATCCTCAGCCCGGTCGTAAACCATCTCGCTGGTGACCAGGCCGATGCTTGCGGTTGAAACGACATCGTGGCCATTGATGTCAAAGGGCTCAGCAAAGAGCTTCAGGAGCCTTTGGGCAGCGTCTGTAGCTTCGCTCAGTGTGTGTATGTTTTCCAGGAGCACGACAAACTCGTCGCCTCCAAAGCGGGCAGCGATATCGGTTGTGCGCATGGTATTGCGGAGTCGTTCTGCGATGGCAACCAGAAGCGAATCTCCCACATCATGGCCCAGGCTGTCGTTGACGACCTTGAACCGGTCAAAGTCAAAGAACAACACCGCAAAGTGTGCATCTGGATTGCGTTTCCAGCGGTTGATTGCATTTTGAATATGGTTCATCAGCACTTCACGATTGGCAAGATTGGTCAATCGATCATGCTCAGCAGCATGGCGAAGTGCCTGTTGAGCCTTTTTGATCTCGGTGATGTCAGCCAGTGAACCAGCAATGCGAATCGCTTTTTCGGTGATTTCATCACGAACCACGGCGCCGCGGCAGAGCATCCAGCGAACATCCCCGTCGGTATGGATCATGCGCAGATCACATTCAAACTCATCGCCGTCACCATCAATGCGTCTGTTGAGTTCGCTTTGGAAGCGCACCAGATCGTCAGAGACGATTCGGCTGATCCACTCGTCAGGTCTGGAAGTCACTTCCTGATTTTCCAGCCCCAGCATCTGCTTCCATCGTGGAGCGTAGTAGATCTCGCCGGTGCGAAGGTTCCAGTCCCAGAGCCCGTCGCGTGAGCCATTGACAGCAAGCTCGTAACGCTGTTGACTTTGAATGAGGGCTTCTTCTGCTTTCACGCGGTCAGTGACATCAGAACGGATCGCGACAAAGCGTTCGATTTCACCCGCTTCGTTGAACGCAGGCACAATGGTGGTGTCCATCCAGTGAAGTGAGCCATCTTTGGAACGATTAAGGATCTGGCTGTGCCAGGTTTTGCCTTGATTAATGGCCAGGTACATCTCACAGAATATTTTCGGGTCGTGATGACTGGAGTTGATGATGGAGTGGTCTCTGCCAAGGAGTTCTTCGCGCTGGTAGCCGGTGATTGTACAGAACGCATCGTTGACATAGATGAGTTTTCCATTTCGATCGGTCATCGAGACGATGGCGTGCTCATCCAGTGCATGATTGAGCACGGTAAGCTGGCGTGTTTTGTCTGCCAGCCGTTTTTGAAACTGAGCTTTGATTTGCTGGTGCCTGGCGTGTCTGCGAAGTGACAGGAGCAGCGCCAGCGTGGCAATCAGCACCATTGAGACAGCGCCTGCAAGGAACCATGAGCCTGCTTCAAGAGCACCACCACCCTGCAGCGTTACAATCGCGTTGTGTTGCAAGTATGTGGGCGCTGCTATAGCATCAATCATGCTGATCAGCTCGGTGCTATTCTGATCGAACCCGCTCATGGGCGCTCCTGGACCGACTCTGCGTGTAGACGAAGCGATTATCGGGAATATCCAAACCCGTAATCAGGTCCTCGCGCATTTATGGGGTATATCAGATACCTTCAGGCATTACATTGAGGGGGTGTTTGTGTCGGGTTGGTCTCAGGCGGTTATACTCTCGCCCGCGAGTGCACGGTGCAATCCCAGGCGAGTCTTTCATGCTTGTAACCGAATCCAGACCACGGAACCTCAAGTGGTTCCACGCAGGGCCTCTGCTATATGGCGACTGGGGCACCAGCAGGCTTTATGTTCTGGGACTGGCCTTTTTCTACACCGCGGGCGAGTCGGTGTTGTACATGATCGCCATATCGCTGCTCATGGCAGCGGTCGCCTGGGGATACACCATTGTCTGTCGATCATTTCCTGACGGAGGGGGTGTTTACACCGCAGCACGACAACTCAGCCCGGTGCTCTCGGTTATCGGGGCAACGCTCTTGTTGTGCGGGTATCTGATTACCGCAGCGATCTCAGTTGTGGAAGCCATGCACTACTTTGGCATGAACGACGGGTTTTTGCTGGTGGCGTTCTCGGTGGTCATTATTCTTGTCGTTGGTGCTGTGAATTGGCTGGGAGCCAAAAGCGCTGGCACCTTTGCGCTGTTTATTGCCATTGCGGCACTTTCCATTTCAGGTTTGATAGCTCTGATGAGCATCCCGTTCCTGAAAGATGGTTTTCAAAATATTCAGCTGACCAGTTCCCGTGGTCTTTGGCCTCACTGGACTTCATTCACCCAGATCGTCCTGGCACTTGCAGGCGTTGAAGCCGTGGCGAACATGACGGGTCTTATGAAGCGACCCGTCAAGCGGACCGCCAAGCGAACCATTTTGCCCGTGTTGATTGAAGTGGTCGCGTTGAATCTGCTCTTTGGCATCGTGATGACAGGGATATTCAGTTCGATTCCCGAACTTTCTGGAATCAGTCAGCCATTATCGAGTGTGGATCTTGAAACGCTGACAGATCCAAATGCTGTTCAGGCGATCGAGGATATCAAAAACACGGCGATGGAAGTGATCGCGCACACTGTTGCAACCAACATGCTGGGTACAACGCTGGGGGCGATCTTCAGCAAGATCGCAGCGGTTGTCTTTGGGTTGTTGCTTCTTTCTGCGACCAACACTGCGATCATGGCGATGGTTTCGGTTTTGTATGCGATGGCTCAGGACAAGGAACTGCCCAGGCCTTTGACCAAGCTCAACTACTCGGGGGTGCCCTGGATCGCGCTGGTTGCTTCGTGTGTGGTTTCGGTTTTGATTATTTTCATAGAGCGCAGGCCTGAGAAACTGGCGGAGCTTTACATCATCGGTGTGTGCGGCGCGATCACGGTGACGGTGTTGAGCTGTTCGTTGAACCGTGAACTGAAGATGGCCCGGATCGAGCGACTGGGCATGACCGCTCTTGGTGTTTTCCTTTTGACGGTGTCGTTGACGATTGTGGTGACCAAAGCCAATGCAACGCTGTTTGCAGGGCTGGTGATTGCCATGGTGCTGGCGATGCGTCTGGGGCTTGCGACTTATCGCAAAGCCGGGCCGCCGCCCGTCGAGGAGCCTCGCATGGGCTGGCTTGCTCAGGTGAAAGCTGCGGAAACGCAGATCGACCCATCGCGTCCCAAGATCATGCTGGCTGCTCGCGGGCGTTATCAGGCGGAGTTTGCAGTTGATCTGGCCAAGAGTCAGAGTGCCACGCTCTTTGTTATTTTCGTGCGCACGCTTCGGGTGATGGATTTGACGCCTGGCAATGTGCCTCAGATCAGGGATGATGCTGATGCGGTTCAGGCACTGGGAGCCACCGCGCTTCTGGCAGCTGAAGCAGGGGTACCTTTTGTGCCCATCTATGTCACCAGCACCGACATTGCTGAGGAGATTCTGGATTACACGGTGACCTATGGGTGTAACACGCTGATCATGGGTAAATCTCGTCGTTCGCTCTTTTCTCGCAAGATCGAGGGCGATGTCATTTCGCGTGTGGTGGCGGATCTGCCTGATGATGTGGCTTTGATCACGCGGTCAGCGCAGACGCCTCATGTCTCGCGTCCGGCCAAAGAAAAACCTGAGGATAAACCAGCTGGGGACGCTCAAGAGCCATCTTCAGAGGCTCAAGACTCCAAGAACTCTGTGAAGCGTCCTACGCTCACTGACGATGGACCAGAAACCAACGCCTCCAAGCCCGAACCAGATGAATCAGAGTGAAGCTGCACCTCTTGAGGTGTTTCACGCCAGTGGAGACTCTCCGGTGGATGATCCGCTTTTGTGTGATCTGACTGAGCCTCAGATGCGAGCGGTGCTCCATGAGCAGGGGGCGTTATTGGTGCTGGCCGCTGCGGGCTCGGGCAAGACGCGCGTCATCACCCGCCGCATTGCTCACCTGATAACGACTGGTGTGGCTCCCTGGTCTGTTTTGGCGCTGACCTTTACGAATAAGGCCGCGGGCGAGATGCGTGATCGTGTGCATCATCTGCTTGATCCTGAGGGTTCAGGGAAATCAAGGCTTGTTCGCGGGCTGACGATTACGACTTTTCACTCGCTCTGCGCCAGGCTTCTCAGGCGCTATGTCGAGCAGGCACAGATCCCGGGTTTGACGGGCGATTACACGATTTACAACTCGGACGATCAGTCTTCGGTGATCAAGCGAGTGCTCAAGAGGCTGGATTTGAACGGGTCCAACTGGCCACCAGCCAGCGTGCGGGCGGTGATCAGCGATGCCAAGAACCAGCTCATCGATGCTGAGACCTACCAAGCCCAGGCGGGCGATTTTTATTCAAAGAATCTGGCGAGGGTTTATGAGGCTTACCAGGCAGAGCTTCGCAAAGCCAACGCGGTCGACTTTGACGACCTGCTGATGCTCACCGCACGCATGCTTCTACAGCACGAGCACATCCGGGCAGAGTGTCAAAATCGCTGGGAGTATTTGCTGGTCGATGAATATCAAGACACCAACCATGCGCAGTTTCTGCTGGCGAACCTGATCGCAGGTGAAGGCTCGCCCAATATCTGTGTGGTGGGTGATCCTGATCAGTCGATCTATGGCTGGCGCGGTGCTGACATCACCAACATCCTGGATTTTGAAAAAAGCTACACCGGTGCCCGTGTCATCACGCTGGGTGAAAACTTCCGTTCCACCGAGCCCATTCTGGCTGCGGCTGATCGGCTTATCCGTAACAATCAGCAGCGTCGTCACAAGGATTTGTTTACCACGACACCCGGAGGCGGGGCTGTGCAAGTTGTATTGTGCCAGAACGAACAACACGAATCAGATATCGTCGTTGACTGGTTCAAGGCGTTCACGGAGACAGAATCGCCCTTGGCCTGGAAAGAGATGGCGGTGTTCTATCGCACCAATGCGTTGAGCCGATCGATTGAAGATGCCTTTCGCGCATCGGGTGTGCCTTATGTGATCGCTCGTGGTACATCGTTTTATGAGCGAGAAGAGATCCGCCATGCTCTGGCGTATTTGCGCATCACAGCGAACGAGACAGATGACGCAGCGTTTCGACGCATTGTCAATGTACCCACGCGCGGGCTGGGGGCGACCAGCATCACCCGCATCGAAAACTATGCCCATAAGAACAATCTGAGCACATTTCGCGCCATGCGATCGATTGGTCAGGTTCCCGGTTTGACAGCCAGAGCGGTCAACTCAGCTCAGCGATTTGTCGAGTTGATAGATGATTTGTCCGGTGGCGGCACATTCATGGGCGAGCAAATCTCAGGCTCGCTTGCGGATCTGGTGCAGCGCGTGATCCAGTCGTCAGGTCTGGAAAAGATGTATGCAGACAGGGCGCGCATTGGCAAGGCTGAGTCTGATCTGGAAAGGCCGGACAACCTGGCAGAACTGATTTCGTCAGCGGCACAGTTTGAGCAGGAGTATGTTCCTGAAAATGACCCGTCGCTGGATGTGCCTGTGGCGGAAGGGCGTGCAGAGCCGCCGCCGTTGTTGGTGATGCTGCGAGCGTATCTGGAATCGGTTTCGCTGGTGGCGGATGCGGACATGGTGGACCCGGAGCGGGGAGCGGTGACGCTGATGACGCTGCACGCTGCCAAGGGGCTGGAGTTTCCCGCGGTGGCGATGATCGGGCTTGAGGAGGGCATTTTGCCTCATTTTCGTTCTCGCGAGCGAATCGCTGCTCTTGAAGAAGAGCGCAGGCTTTGCTTTGTAGGCATCACCCGCGCTCAAAGGCATCTGCTGATCACCTCGGCGCGCTACCGCACCATGCGAGGTGTGCAGGAACGCACCATCGCCAGCCCGTTTGTCGATGAAATCTCAGGGCCCGGGGTGACTTTCAGTGATCAGGCTGATGAAGTGGTGTCTTCGCCAAGGCGCTCAAGCAGCTACAGCGGCCAGAGCGATCCGGCGCTGGTCGAGTTTCCTGTGGGCACGGTGGTGCGTCATCCGCGTTTTGGCATTGGGCAGGTCACATGGACCAGTGCAGGTGAAAATGCCAAGGCACGGGTGCGATTCTCCAGCGTGGGTGAAAAGACACTCATTCTTGAATACGCCAGACTTGTGCGTGTGGGGAGTTAAAAACCCGCCTCTGTTCAGAGACGGGCTTGTTTGAAAGTAGTATTTACAGCAAGATCAGATCAGGCTGAACTTGAACCCGCTTTGGCTTTGACGGGTGCGTCAGGCCCGGCAGCGGGTCCATCGCCATCATCAGGCCCATCGTCATCGTCGTTGTTTGGCGGGGCATCCTGAGCATCAAAGAAGAGGTGTTCTTCTTCTTCACGATGTGTGACCTTGATGACCTTTTTATGTTCAAAGGCGCCGCTGAGCAGCATCTCCGAAACAGGATCTTCGATGTAGGTTCCGATGGCGCGACGCAAGGGTCTGGCACCGTAGTCCGGGTTGAATCCTTTTTCGATGAGGAAGTCCTTGGCGGGCTGATCCAGTTCCAGGACCAGGCCTCGGCCTACGAGCCGTTCTGCGACATTGCGCACTTCGTAGTTGACAATGCCGGTCAGGTCCTCCTTGGTCAAAGGCCTGAAGACGATGACTTCATCAAGACGGTTGATGAACTCGGGCCTGAAGAAGCGTTCGATTTCCTTCATCAGGATGGACTTGATGTTATCAAAGTCAGCTTCGCCGGAGCGTTTCTGGAAGCCGAAGCCGCCGCCGCCCTTGATCAGATCAGCACCGATGTTGGAGGTCATGATGAGGATGGTGTTGCGGAAGTCGACATGCCTGCCAAAGGAATCGGTCAGGCGACCTTCTTCCATGATCTGCAGCAGCATGTTGAAGACATCAGGGTGAGCCTTTTCAACTTCATCCAGCAGCACCACCGCATAAGGTCTGCGGCGAATCTGCTCGGTAAGCTGACCACCCTCTTCGTATCCCACATAGCCAGGAGGCGCACCGACCAGTCGGCTGACCGTGTGCTTCTCCATGTACTCGCTCATGTCCAGATGGATCAGGGCATCCTGATCGCCGAACATGAACTCTGCGAGAGCTTTGGAAAGCAGCGTCTTGCCCACGCCTGAAGGCCCGACGAAGATGAACGAGCCCATCGGTCTGCGTGGATCCTTCAGCCCCGCACGAGCGCGACGGATGGCTTTGGAAACCGCTTTGATCGCATCGTCCTGGCTAACCACGCGCTTGTGAAGCTCGTTTTCCAGATCCAGCAGACGCTTGGCTTCTTCTTTTTCGAGTCGTTGCAGAGGTACGCCTGTCATCTTGGCGAGCACTTCTGCGACGACTTCCTCGTCGACAACGCCTCCAGCTTCCTTGGCTTTTTCACGCCATTCCAGCTGAATCTTATCCTTGTTCTTGCAGAGCTGTTCTGCCTGGTCACGAAGCTCGGCAGCCTTTTCATAGTCCGCAGCTTTGACCGCTTCGTCCTTTTTGATCGAAAGCTTCTCGATGTCCGCTTCGATATCAGCAAGGTCTGGTGGCTTGGTCATCGACTTGATTCGAATCCGTGCACCGGCTTCATCAATCACATCAATCGACTTGTCGGGCTGAACCCGGCCTGTGATATACCGACCACTGAGCTCCACAGCCAGGGAAATCGCCTCGTCGGTGTAGGTGCAGCGATGGTGCTTCTCATAGCGCTCCTTGAGCCCCTTGAGAATCTCCACGGTTTGCTCGCTGGTGGGCGGATCAACCGTGATGGACTGGAACCTGCGGGCAAGAGCAGCGTCCTTTTCGATGTACTTGCGATATTCATCAAAGGTCGTAGCGCCGATGCACTGGATCTCGCCTCGGGCGAGTGCTGGCTTGAGCACATTGGAGGCATCAATAGCACCCTCAGCGCCGCCTGCCCCGACCAGCGTGTGCAGTTCGTCAATGAACAGCACCACATTCTTGGCGCGACGCACTTCGTTCATCACGGCTTTGATGCGCTCTTCAAACTGGCCTCGATACTTTGTGCCAGCGACCATCATGGCAAGATCGAGCACCACCAGACGCTTTTCGTGCAGAATCTCGGGCACATCGTTGGCGATGATCTTCTGAGCAAGCCCCTCGACGATGGCGGTTTTGCCTACGCCTGCTTCGCCCAGCAGCACGGGGTTGTTCTTGGTGCGTCGGCACAGAACCTGGATCACGCGTTCGATCTCGCGCGTTCTGCCGATCACCGGGTCCAAGGCATCTTCTTTGGCAAGCTCGGTGAGATCCCTGCCGAAGCTGTCAAGGGCAGGGGTCTTGGAGCGCCCCTTGCGATTGCCTTCAGCGGGGGCGCTGCCACCACCTGCGAGTGTGGCACCTTCGTCTTCGGTGTCGGTGCTGGCGCCGAGCAGGTTGAGCACCTCTTCGCGCACTTCTTCGAGTTTCAGACCCAGGTTGCGGAGCACCTGAGCTGCGACGCCGTCGTGTTCACGCAACAGCCCGAGCAGGAGATGCTCGGTGCCTACATAGTTGTGGTTCAGGTTGCGAGCTTCTTCGATGGCGTACTCGATGACCTTCTTGGCCCGCGGGGTCTGAGGCAGCTTGCCCATGGTGACCATTTCGGGGCCAGCCTTGACGAGCTTCTCAACCTCAAGGCGAACCTTGCGGAGGTCTACGCCAAGGTTTTTGAGCACATTTGCGCCAACGCCTGAGCCTTCCTTGACCAGCCCGAGCAGGATGTGCTCGGTGCCGATGTATTCGTGGTTGAGCCGCTGGGCCTCGCTCTTGGCGAGATTCATGACCTTGCGGGCGCGGTCGGTGAAGCGATCGAACATGACGGAGATCCGAGGTGAGAGGGCGCTCGGGCGGGCGGAGACCCGCCGTTGTATCGGCAGGGCCGGGTCCTAGCACACAAGCGATCCTGCCATACAAGGGGCGTGGCGTGCACGCAGGGCCGGTGCTTCCCGCGTCCCTGTCCGATTCG
>JAJDCZ010000043.1 GCA_029260555.1 Phycisphaerales bacterium | reverse complement strand
GCTCGCGATTCGTTTTGCATCGTCACGAGATGTACGCTGGTATCGCTCGCCCAAACTCAGAGCTGGCGATGTTGTGGTGCTGTCGTGCGATATCGACTCGCAATCTGGTGCGACCAGGTCAGTGGTGAATGGCAATGAGGTTCAGGCACTCATGGTGAACGAAAGGCATTCAACAGATGACCTGGCACTGTTGAGGCAGCTGATTGGGCAGTAAGCGAAAGCTGAGCACCCAGCATGCAAGCCTCATTGAGATAAACCCACACTCGCAAAAGAACCTAGACTCACCCCATGACACGATCACGCTGTTCGTTTACATTCGCTTTCATCGCACTGGGTCTGGCTCTGGGCCAGTTTGCAGGCTGTGCTGGTTCTGAAGATCGGTTCCAGGCTTCACTGAGTCAGACTGAGCCGCCCGCGGACTTTGTTCTGGGGCTGACTATCTACGCTGCTCAAGGCGTGCAGCCCGACCAACTGCCCAAGGCTCTTCGTCCAGCCCGCTTTGTGCTTGAAGCAGATGCGGTGCTTCGCGTGGGTGTTGGTCCCGGGGTGAGTGCAGCACTGTTTCCACCTCGCACGCGCCAGCTTTCACCGGAGCAGGTTCAAGAGATCTGGACCCTTGCTGCAGCTGCGGGCCAAAACGCGTCGCTCAGCACCATTGGCAACGCGGAGCTTTACGAACCCCTTGGTTCCGGTGCGGTGCTTTCCATCGCATCCAATGGCCAGCGTCGAACCCTGACATCAAACCCGGGAAGTACCCAAGACCCCGCAATGAAGCGTCTGGCAGATGCACTCGCGGAACTTGCATGGATCACTGATTGAGATGCTGGTACTGAAGCAGGAATCGTAAAAACAAACGGGAAAGAGAGCACTCTTTAACGAGCCGTTCCCGTGAGGAAGCGGTCTTCATCTTTAAGATCCAAACCAACCGCTCCCTCACGGGCGCGGTTGGTTAAGAAACTCGGTGGGCACAACTATTCAGGAGTTTTGTTCTAGCCGCGTGGCGGTGACCAAAGCTCGCCTTGGGTTGACTCTACGATCCGGTGGCTTTCATCGCGTGCTGCTGCCAGGAGTCTTTGCATGGGTTCATCAACCGCTTCATCGCTCAGCTCGAATGTTGAATGATGAATCGGAAAGAGAGCACCCGCCTGCATCTGGCAGAACATCTGCCACACCTGCTCGGGCGTGGCGTGTTGATGTTCCCAGGGGTCATATGCACCGATTCCAAAGGCTGCGACATCCACCGGGTCAATGTTTGCAAACACATCCGTGGCGGCGGTGTCTCCTGCGATCAGCACGCGATGATCGTCTGATTCAATCGCGTAGCTGTTGAACCCACGGTTGCGATCAACCCCCGCCCGGGCGCCCCAGTGCTGAGGCTGAATGCAGGTGATGTTGACGCCCTGGATTTCTCGCTGTTGATCCCAGTCCATTTCGATCACAGCACCGAAGCCTCGGGGGATGAGCCTGCGTGTCCGCCGAGCGGTGACGACGACAGTCTGCTGGCGTGCAAGTCGATCCAGCGTGGGCTTGTCCAGATGATCAAAGTGAGCGTGTGTGATGAGAATCAGGTCGATCGCAGGCAGGTGTTCAGGCAACGCTGGTGCGGAGCTGAGCCGCTCTGGTCCCAGTGTCCAGGGGCCAACACGCAAACCGATACGCTGAGAAAACACGGGATCAGCCAGGATGTTCATGCCGCCCTGGCGAAAGAGCACACTGGCATGGCCCAGCCAACTGAAGGCCAGATCGTGCTCGTGGATACCATCTAGGCTCGGGCTGGAGACGGGGTTTGAAAGTGCCCGGCATCTGGTTGGCTTTTGGAGAGAACGCGCCAGCTCACGCGGATAGCGTCGAAACCCTGAGCGCGTAACTGCTGCAACGATGCGCATCTTGTCTCTTGCCTTGCTTTGGGACAAACGACTCATATACAACTCTATGGGAAAAACACGCATTGTGTTCGTCCCTGAAACCCACCCGATGAATCAACCGACCGCATCCAGCGCCCGTTGAATATCAGCGATCTGATCTGCTACATCTTCGATGCCCACACTCAAACGCACCAGCCCGTCAGATATGCCCAGCTTGGCGCGTTCTTCAGCGGGAACAGTTGCATGCGTCATGATGGCAGGTAACTCCACAAGACTCTCAACGCCGCCCAGTGACTCTGCCAGCGTGAATAGCTCGACATTCTCAAGAAAGGTCCGTGCAGCATCGAGCCCTCCTTTGAGCACAATCGAAAGCATCGCGCCAAAACCTGGCATCTGCTCGCTGGCAAGTTCGTGCTGAGGATGGCTCTTCAGCCCGGGATAGATCACCTTTTCAAGCTTGGCGTGGCCTTCAAAGTGCGATGCGATTGTTGCAGCACTCTCGCACTGACGATGCACCCGAAGACCCAGCGTCTTGGTCGATCGCAACAGTAAAAAACAATCCATAGGCCCGGGCACCGCGCCCACCGCGTTCTGCACAAACCGAAGTCTGGTGTAAAGCTCCGTGTCGTTCGCCACCAGTACGCCTCCGACCACATCAGCATGGCCTCCGATGTACTTGGTCGACGAATGGCTCACAACATCAGCACCCAGCGCAAGCGGATGTTGAAGTACAGGCGAGGCAAAGGTGTTGTCTACTGCAAGAAGCGCGTTATGCGCATGGGCGATCCTGGCGATCTCCTTAATATTAATGATCTTGAGCGTGGGATTCGTCGGCGTCTCCAGCCAGACTAGCCGAGTCTTGTCGGTCATCGCTGCTTCGGTCGCATCGTGATCAGTCATATCAACCCGGCTGCTGGTGATGCCGAGTTGATCAAAGATCATCTTGAATACGCGGTATGTTCCGCCATAGACATCATCACAAAGCACCACATGATCGCCCGAAGAGAGCAGATGGATCACCGCGCTGAGTGATGCAACGCCAGAAGAAAACGCCAGCCCGTGTTTGGCATCTTCCAGAGAAGCGATGTTGGCTTCATAGGCGGTCCGTGTGGGGTTGGCAGATCGCGAATAGTCGTAGTCGCCCTTGAACACGCCGGGGCTGGGCTGAGCGTAAGTCGATGTCAGATAGACCGGCGTAGAAACCGCTCCGGTAGAGGGGTCAGGGCTTTGGCCAGCATGGACACACCGGGTATTAAATCCCGCATTCGTCAAATCACGACTCATAACTCATCCTTACATTAAAACGACCTCGCACGCGAGATCAAACAACCTCTAGTTCTATATATTTCAGCTTGAAACCGGATCAGCCTGATTTTTTCCTGGATAGATACTCAATCAGGTCAATCTTGCTGATGATGCCCTTGAGCTTTGCGCCGTCCAGCACCACCGCAACAAGATCAGTCTCAAAGATATGATACAGCTCTTCGATGCGAGCCTTGGGATAGATAAGCCCTGCAATGTCATGAGCCACATTGGCAACGGGTGATGCGGGGGTCATGCCTCCATCGTGAAGCCCTCGCAGCACATCCACTTCATGCACAATCTTCACAGGCTTGCCCGAATCATCAAGCAAAGGCACCTGCGAGACACCATGCTCGCGGAACAGCCCGATGATCGTCCCCACCGTATCTGTCACACCTGCAGTAATTACAGGCCGATTCAACATCGTCAAGAGATCATCGACAAACCCAAGCTCACTTCCCTGCTCCAGAAAACCATGATCCTGCATCCAGGCATCAGACAAGTGTTTGGAAATGTACCTTCCCCCAGAGTCTGGCAGCACACACACCACCCTCTTGCCAGGCCCAATTTCTTTGGCAATCTTGCACGCGACATGAGCAATCGAACCCGAAGACCCACCACAGAAAAGCCCCTCTTCTCGCACCAGCCTGCGAGCCATGGCGAACGATTCACGATCGTTAACCTGTCTCATCTCGTCGACTACAGAAAAGTCCAGCGCATTGCAAAGGATGTCTTCGCCCACGCCTTCAACTGCATAAACATGAGGCGTAGGCATGGTCTTGGTGTAGAAATAGTGGTAATGCACCGATCCCAGTGGATCTACGCCAACGATTTTGACATGGGGTGCGTGTTCTTTCATGAAGCGCCCAACGCCCGACACGGTGCCTCCGGTGCCTGTTCCTGCAACGAACACATCAAACTTGCCATCATCGGTCTGAGCATAGATTTCAGGGGCTGTGGAGTGGTAGTGTGCGTCGATGTTTTCCTCACAGTGGTACTGATTGACATAAAACGAACCGGGCGTTTCTTCTGCAATGCGCTTGGCGACATTTACATAATGCTCCGGCGAATCGCCATGCACATCCGTAGGCGTGACAATCACCTCTGCGCCAAACGCCTTCATCGAATCGATCTTTTCTTGCGACATCTTGTCTGGCAGCGTAAAGATGCACTTGTAGCCTTTGACCGCAGCAGCCATGGCAAGCCCCATGCCCGTGTTGCCGCTGGTGTTTTCGATGATCGTACCGCCAGGCTTGAGCCTGCCATCTTTTTCCGCCTGCTCAATGATGTAGCTGGCCATGCGATCCTTGATCGCCCCAGCGGGGTTCATGAACTCGCACTTGACCAGCACCTCTGCAGCCCCTGGCTCCACCACCTTGTTGAGTTGAACCAGTGGCGTGTTCCCGATCGCTTCCAGAATATTTTTACAAGTCTGCACAACCAACCCTCTTTGCATCAGGCACCCCGCCCGTGCAGACCCATTGATTCAGCATCAGGCTTTTGGCGCGTTATACCCAAGTGTAGCGTCCAGTACGCAACAGGTCGGCAACCACCCAGCCAACATCATCTACGCCTGATAACCGCTCAATCAGCCCTGCACCACTCCAGAAACCAGGTCCTGCTCCACCAGCAAGGCTGGAATGTGCCTCCACCTGGGTCGAAGTGCATAAAGACACGCCAGCCGAACCCGGGTTGCCCGGGCATAGATCAGCACCCTTGCCTTTCCACACTGGCCATAACCAGCAAGAAACCGTCTCATAGCCCCCAAGGCACGCGCCTTTTCCCAGTATCCCTGATGCACTCGAAGCTCCATGTGCACGAGCATGTTGGCAATATCCAGCTCCGGCTCACCGTGCGCACTCGTATCAAAATCCAGAAGACCCAGCTGATTGCCGCTGCCCAGCACAATCTGCTTGTCATAAAAATCGCGATGAACGATCCCCAATGCCCCCTCATTCTCCTGCAACTCCCCAACCACGCGACGGCTCATCTCTGACAACTGATGAGGATCACACGCCACCATTGAAATTGCTCTTGCTGTCACGCCTTTGACCAGCTCAGCCTCAGCCTGGGCATCGTGCGTGCTCATTTCACCCAGCCCACTTGCCCGATGCAGACAGCCAAGCGCCTCGCCCACCCTGGCAAACCACGCTTCAGTCTCAGCCCCATCCAGACAATCGTATAGCGTGCTTCCCCCAACCCCTTCACCCAGCTCTGACATGCTCAGCGTGCCTAGCGAATCATCCAGACCCACCAACTCGGGTGTCTGAAACCCCTCAGCTGCAGCAGCTTTACCAATCACCCATCGCTCAACAAATGCAGCGTATTTCTGTACGGGCACCATCTTCACGAACCGAACACCATCATCACAAACCTGGCGCAGCACGGCTCTTCGCTCGGGCACATGCACCACAAGCGTGTAACCTACCTGCCTGGCAAGACCGCTCAAGGCTTTGAGTCTGCGATCCGCCCCGCCTGGCTGAAGCAAAACTCCAAGCCCGCTTTGAGTTTGCACAATCCGGGCATCCTGACCCGTCTTTTGTACAACCTTTGTAAGCGATGTCTCATCTGCAAACCATTGACCCGGAATCACACTATCCCCAGGTCCAGCATACTCAAGAAGCACATGGCCTTGCGATCGGATCGACGCCCGTTTGAGCTTCAACCCCCACGGCAAACATTCAAGCTGGCTGAAAATCTCAGGCGACATTGTCGATCAGCTTCCTTGCCCGCTCTAAAAGCTGCCCAGCATCATAATTCCAGCCCACACTCCGCCTGCGGAACGGCTCAAGCGCCCGCTGCACCAAACCCACAGCTGCAAAAAGCTTCACACCCTCACGATCAAGCTCTCCACCACCCTTCTCATACCCAGCACACAGCGCCTTGATCTCCTGCCCTGTATGATCAGAATCTTGGCTGTAAGACGCATAAGCCAGTTGCCATGCCCAGAACGAACCCAAGTCTCGCTCTGCAGGCCCCATGCACGCTCGATCAAAGTCCAGGACACACAACCCCTCATCTCCCACGAGAATCTGATCTGCACTCATGTCGCCATGAATCGGCTGGCGCGCCCAGGTCTTGCTGCTCAGCATTGCGCTGAGCTTCGCTGACAGCTCCCAAGATTGATCGCCCAGCTCTGGATCAAGCCATGCCAGCAGTGAGCATGCACTTTCCATCGCACCAATCTCCGTTGCAGGCTCCCAACATACATCCAGATTGCCTGGCATCTTGTGCAAGCTGCTCAGCACGCTGCCCAGTTCTTCTAGCATCGCGCGATTGCGTTGCTCCAGCAGTTCCTGCATCGCTTTGCCTTTGACCCAGGAAAACGCCATCATTTTGTGCCTCATCGACCGCCCCAGCAACCTGGGCGTTATTACCTCCCCACGCCCTATCCCCCCAGCCTGCTCAATAAAACACGCGTTGCCATAAGCGAGGTCAAAGTCTGCTGGGCGATAGCACTTGACCACCGACCGTGCCTTAGTGCTGCAAAGCTCAACCACCAACCTGCGCTCAGGTTTGTAGCGCAGCACCCTCGCCTTGGCATCATCAAACGAACGGTCTTTTTTGAACACCCGTTTGCGCCAGTCATGCTCTGGCGGGCTGATCAACTTTTCGATGGATAAAAGCTCATGATCCCGTGGAAAAACAAACACCACCACCGCCTGGTCTTCAAGCACAATCCGACCCACATCAGAACTGCCCACCACGCCCACAGCCCGACGCTCCTTGACAATCTTGTTCTGGTCTTGAAGCCGATGTGCCCGTGCATAAAAACGCTGAACATGACCCTCAGCACCTTGCAACTCATACCCCACCATACAGCTCACGCCCGGCTTGTATCGTACATACACCCCCCGCAAACCAGAAGCACTGATCCCCATTCGCTCAGCCAACAACGCACCGACCGCCTCGTCGTTCAGCACCACGCCAAGGCCCGGCAACCCACGATCACGGTCAACCACGAGTTGGTCAGCTTTTGACAGCATCATCCATCTTTCCACCCGGATCCGTCCCGGGTGAACGCTGCCCCGTCAAATCGTCCCGCTTCTCAGGCTCCAAGGCAGAATCTGCAATCAGCTTACCCTGATCTATGGTCACAACACGATCAACATCCCGCACCGCATCTTCATCATGCGCGATCACCAGCACAATCCGCTCCTCGCGAAGATCATCAATCGCCCGACGAATCTGCACCCGGCTCTGCTCATCAAGCCCCGTTGAAGGCTCATCCAGCACCAACACCGGCGACCCCCGCACAATCGCCCTGGCAATGGCAATCCGCTGCCTTTGGCCCCCAGATAGCGTCGCGCCTCGCTCACCCAGAACCGTTTCGTAACCCTCGGGCAACTCACGAATAAAGCTGTCCGCCCTGGCAATCTGCGCAGCTTCTTGAATCTGCTCTGGCGTCGCTGACGGGTTGCCATAAGCAATGTTCTCAACCACGCTGACCCCGAACAACACCACATCCTGAGGCACAAGCGACACCAAAGACCGATACGACCGCACCGTGTATTTGCGAATATCCTCGCCATCAATCTCAACTCGCCCCTGACATGGATCATGAAGCCGAAGCAGCAGACTAATCAGCGTTGACTTGCCCGCACCAGAATCGCCACGCAGCCAGACAACCTCCCCCTTGCGAAGTTCCAGAGACACATCACGAATCGCATACACCCCCTGCACATACGAATAACTCAAATTGTGAAATACCAGTTCACCAATCGTCGCTGGTGCGGGGACCGCGTCTGGAGCATCTTCAACTTCAGGTTCAGTATTCAAGATCTCCACCACGCGCTCGCCTGATGCCAGCGCCTTGGCGATTCGACCCGTGTATTTGGCAAGGTCACGCATGGGCTTGAGCGCGCTGCGTAAATACGCAAGGAACACGATCAAGTCACCCACGGACAGCTCTTGAGCAAGCACAAGTGTCGCGCCATACCACAACACCCCCGCGTGGGCGATAGATACAATGACATCCACTGTTCGCTCAAGTCTTGCAGATAACCTCCGTGTGCGCACGCCTTCTTTGAGGCTGGCAGCATTCTCTTTCTGGAAGGCCTTGCTCTGGATGCTTTCAAGCGAAAGTGACTGCACCACGCGAATCGCCCCCAGAGCCTCCGCAGCGGTCGCGCCCATTGCACCTTCCTGCTTGCGCTGCTTGCGTGCTGCGGATCGAATCCGCCCGCCCAGCACCCGCGTTGAAACAAGAAACAAAGGCACCGTCATGAGCGCTACCAGCGCCAACTTCCAGTTCATCGTGAACATCACAACAAACATCACAACAAAGGTCAGCGTATTTGCAACCAGAGGCAACATCGCTGTCACCGATACTTCCTGCAGCCTGCCAATGTCACCAACCACCCGCGTCAGCAAATCTCCCGTCCGCGCCTTGTCATGAAAACCAAGCGACAAGCTTTGCAAATGCGAAAACATCTCGCCGCGCACGCTCGTCAAAATACGATTGCCAGCAAGCGCAAGCCCCACAGTGCTCAGATACGACGACAACGCCCGCAGCGACGCGATCACCACCAGCGCCAGCGCACACATCGGCAACAAATACGCGGGATCGACCGTCGAAAACCAACTATCTGAATTCTTGGGTGTTTCTCGAATCACACGATCAAACACAAACTTCAAAGGCCAAGGCTCAAGCGTGCGAAAAATCGTCTGACCAACCAGCGCTACCGAAGCTCCCACGATCAATCCCATCTGAGATCGAATCTGAGGCCAAAACCGCACCAGAATCCGCTTCAGACTTCCAAGCGCTCCCCCATGCCCATCCACTTCAGTTTTTGTCTTGTGCCCGCCCATCACAAATCTGCACCAGGACGCACCGCCGGTTCATCAAACAACCCACAAAGCGTGCGGTCAAGCACATGCTTCCATGTGTGCCCGCCTGTCACATCAATCCGAGCCTGCCTCCCCAATGTGCCACACAAAGGCTTCTCGTCACAACACAGCAAGATCGCTCTGGTCAGATCTGAAACACTCCCGGGCCTGACCAAAAGCCCGTTCTCCTTGTCACGAATCAGACCCCGGATCTGACCAATGTCGCTGGCAATCACTCCGCATCCCGCAGCCATGTATTCCAACACCTTCAGTGGCGAAAAATAAAACCCCTCCAACTCAGGATACGGCGCCACAGCAACATGAACACGCGACAAATGCTCCGGGATCTCTTCTGGCAATACTGCTCCCGTAAACTCTACAGAATCACCAATGTCAAACCGCCTGGCGAGTGCTTCGAGTTCCTCACGCTGAGGACCATCGCCGATCAAGACCAACTTCAAATCAGGCACTGACTGAGCTGCAAATGCAAACGCCTGAATCAACACTTCCACGCCATGCCAAGGCTTTAGTGTGCCAACAAACCCCAGAGTCAAAAGCCCATCAGTGCTCACAGGCATTTGAGCAAACCGCTCCGGGTTAACACCATTGGGCGCGACGATGATCTTCTGCAGGTCTGCCTCAGGCGTGATCTGCTCTGCAAGCTCTGATGAAACAACCGTGATTCTGCGTGCTGCTTTGTAAGCCCGGTCGCGTGCTTCTTGCGCACCGGGCACATCCATCAGCGTGCGATATTTGAGCTGCTCTTGAATCAAGGGTGCATTCACCTCCAGCACGCCTGGCGCGCCGACCTGCTGAGCGTATTCCATCGCGGCATAGCTCCACAGTGCGTGCCTTTGATACACAAGATCATACCCCGGCTCTGCACGCATCTGCTCTATAAGCTTTTCGTTCATCTCAAGCAGTGCGCGTTCCCGGGCTGCAGGGCCTGGGTGCTTTTCCAATTCTAGAACATGGATCTGCACATCACTGAGCATACCTGCTGCAGTGCCACCGAGCCTGAGTGTGTAAAGATCAACTTCCATCCCCCGCAGGATCATCTGCCTTAGGATCTCCTGAACATGGATCGAGCACCCCTTGGTGCCAAACACGGGTATCCCCGGATCCATGCAGACATACGCCGCTCGCATCAGATCGTACCATTCAGACCAGCACACGAACCCGCAAAGCACCGCTCTCGCATCACCCGTGTGTTCACATGAATATCAAACAGCTCGACTATCCGCTGACGGGCTGAGTTTGCCAGACTCAACTTCAACTCCGCTGATGCGCACACACGCAACAACTGTTCAGCCAGCGATTGGACATCTCCAGGCTCAACCATCAGACCCGTCACGCCATGTTCTATCGCTTCAGGAATCCCCGTCACAGGCGTCGAAACGCAAGGCGTGCCCAGCGCCATCGCTTCAAGCAACACCGTAGGCAACCCGTCTCGATTGCCATCTGCCCCAACAATACAAGGCGCAGCAAGCACCGATGCCCGGCGTACATGCTCGATTACCTCCGCCCGAGGTCTTGAACCCATCAATGAGACGCTATCCTCAAGCCCGAGCCTTTGAATCTGCTCACGCAAAGGCCCAGCCATCGGCCCTGTACCCACAATCTCACACCGAAGTTCCGGTGCCCGCTCGCGGATGATTACCATGGCATCAACCAGATCCGAAAAACCCTTCTTCTCCACCAGCCGCCCCACACCCAGAATCAAAGGCTCGCGCTCAACCGGATCTGCATATGAAAACTCCGCAAGATCAAGCCCGTTATAGATCCGCACCACACTGTCCGCAGCACGACTAAAAGTATCTTGCAGATACCCATGGTTGTAATCACTCACCGTCACCACATGAGCTGCACGACTCAACTTGGCTGATAAATCAGCATGCTCCACGCTCTCATGAAAAATATCCTTGGCGTGGGCAGTAAACGAAAATGGAATCCCACTCATTCGGCTCGCAATCATCGCAATCGTCGTCGATACCGAACCAAAGTGTGCATGCAGATGCGTGGTCCCCCGTTCCTTTGCCATAATCGCCACGCACGCAGCCTGATGAAAATCATTGGCACTTGCAACATCTGCATAGTCACCAAGCTGAACATCAAAGATCTGCCCCAGTTCCCTCAGCGTGTTCCACATGCTCTGAACCCGCTTGGGTTCATAGGGGATATAGCTCACCAGCGCCTTAACCCGAGCCAGGGCTTCATGAAATCTGCCATCAATCGGTGCCCGAAGCGAGAATATATCAATGTCCATCCCCGCTGCTTCATGCGCCAGTATCTCGTTGACAATGAATGTCTCAGAAAGTCTTGGATACATCTTCAGCACATACCCCACCCGCGTCCCCTGAGGCTCACCCGGTAGATCGTTGCCCTCAAATGACATGCGATACAACCTCCGCCTTGGGCCTGCCCAGCAGTTCCCTGACCAGCCCCGGCAAACGAGTCGTCCCATTCATGTCGATCACATCGAACAGCCTCTCACGGGTGTCATGCTCGCCAATCCAGCGCCCCAGTTCACGAGCGCAAAGCTGGTCTGGATCAAGCATGTCCACCACGCCCTGGTCAGCCATGCATTGCGCACGAATCAACTGCTCTGTTCGAGGCATCATCCGAGGCACCAGAAGCGCCCTCTTGCGCATCGCAATAATCTCGCACACCGTGTTGTACCCCGCCATTGCAATGACTGAATCAGCCTCTTGTAAATATGGCAAGGGGTTGGTCACAAACTCGACCACGCTGCGCATTGGATCTCCATCAACCTGCTCATGCAGACGATCACGCTCAAACTGAGGCATCAAAGGCCCCGTAATAAGCGTTCCCCGCACCCCCTCAGGCAGTGGCGCACGCACAAACGACTCGGCAAGCTGAACCCCGTCTCGGCCGCCGCCCACAACACAAAGAACAGACTTTGCCTTGCCGTTGCTGTTGCTGGAGGACACATCGCTTTGTTCATGGTCAAACAGCGGGTTGAGATATCCTGTATAGCGAACCTTGCTTTGCAGATCCGCAGCCAGAGCGTATTCGTCTGACGCTCGAAAGATCGTCGGGTCGCCATAGATCCAAATTTGATCGTAGTAATCGCGTAGAACCTGCTGGGCATTGGTCTTTTCCCATTCAGCCCGCACCACTTCAGGATCATCCAGAATCTCACGAAGCCCCAGCACGATTTTTGTGCCTCGCTTACGCAACTCGGGCAGACTGGGCAAAAGTTCGTCAAATGCACCGCTGGGCACCTTGTCCACGATCAAAATATCCGGTGCGAAAGAATCAAGAGCGGCCTGGATGGTCTTGGTGCGAATCTGCATCAAATCGTCCAGCGAGATATCAAGCTTTCTGGAGTGATACCCGCCATTGATATCCTTGCCCAGAGAAGGAATCGTCAGACAATCAACCCCCCTGGGCATTTTGAATGAGGCTGCTTCACGGATTCCTGACAGAAGCAGGATCGTCGGGTTAGCACCACGGTTGCACAAACAGCGTGCGATCAACAAGTTTCGTCTGATATGCCCCAGCCCCTGCGTATCGTGCGAATACATCGCTATTCTCGGGCTATGGCTGCTTCGGCCATTCCTCCCCACAAACGCCATCGGGCGCGTGTTGATCGTTACCGGGTTGGATGAATCTATGTTCACTCAGGCCTCACAATTGCAAACTTCTTGCTCGCGATATCAAGAATGAGCAGACAGCCCTTGAGCAGATACCTCCAATGGCTAATCTGTGCCATTTTTCTAAAGATTGTGTAAATGTCTGTATTTGTTGTATCTGTATAAAAGAAAATCTCTCTTGTTCCTTGGCAGATGGTGAGTCTGCACATGGCGTGAAGCGGTGGAAATAAGGATCATCCTTGCAACTGATTGCTCGGGCTGATTGCTTGGTGCTGTGTACCAATATGTTTAAATAAGCCAAGGCTGGCGCCAAACTCTTCAACTGGAGACGCTCTAACATGAAGGTTTTTAATACTCGAACTCTTGGCGCCTTGCTGGCGACCGCAACCGTGCTCTGCCCTGTCGCAGCTCAGGCTCAGTACAAAGATATCCCCGCCCAAAGGTCAAACACCGAACGCGTCTGGGATGCTCTGGGTGATGGCTTCAACTGGACAGGCCCCTACAACTGGGTCTCTCTTCCCCCTCCCGGTGCGGTAGGCCCACCCCAAGCCTTTGATATCGCAACCTTTGATGACCTCGGAGGCTCCGTTTCCATCTTTGCACCCACTCAGGTCGCTGAACTTCGCGTCAGAAACTCTGCGCTCATTCTCAATCTCAACAACAACAATCTCACAATCTTTGACAGACTTCTCGTCGGTCGCGGCCTCGCTGGACAGATCGGTCAACTCACGATCCTCAACGGCTCCATTCAAATCCCCAATACCCTCTCCATGAATGATGTTCGCTTTGGTTCATCATCTTTAACAACCGGACGCGTCACACTCTCGCCCGGAACCAGTATCGACACCGGAGGCGAGTTTATCGTCGGTGATAAAGGCATCGGCGAAATGACCCTCACCGGCGGCGCGACTGCCTCTGCGGGCGTCTTTCTCATGCTGGGCAATGGCATCGGCTCTGATGGCACGATTTCCGTCAGCGGCCTTGGCTCTGCTGTCACCACTCCTGATACTTTCGTCGTCGGCAACTCAGGCAACGGCCACCTCTCTCTCTTGAGTCAGGCCACCGCTTCAGCCCGAAGAATGGTCATCGGTGATGAAATCGAATCTCTCAGCTCAGATGTCCTGGTCTCAGGCACAGGCTCACGCATCACGCTCCTTGAAGATAATGTCGTTGGAAACTTCGGCGTCGGCTCGCTCACCATCTCCAACAACGCCACCATGACCGCAAATATCGCTCATGTCGGAAAAGCACCAGGCTCGATCGGTACGCTCTCTCTCGCTGGTCCGGGTGCCTCATATACCATCACGACTGATATCTTCCTGGGACGAGAAGGAGTATCCACCGTATCTCTCACCAATGGCGCCACCCTCTCCTCACTCAACTCGTTTGCGGGTCATCTGCTTGGCAGCTCGGGCACTGTCACCGTCAATAACGCAACCTGGAACGCAGGCACACTCGCGCTAGGAAACTTTGGCAATGGAACGCTCACCGCTTCAAACGGTGCCATCATCACGAGCACGCGAGCCAAAATTGGCGATGAGGGACCCATTTCCGTTGGCAACGCAACCTTGACTGGTCTTGGTACAACATGGACCGACAACGATGTCCTCTTCGTTGGAAACCGAGGCACCGGCACACTCTCCATCCAGAATGGTGCCCATGTCAACGCATTTTCCATGATCATCGGTGCTGGCTTTGGAGGCTCAGGCCATCTCATCGCTTCAGGCGTCGGCTCCCAGCTCAACCTCACCTCAGGCCTGACCAGCGGCAGCTTCAGCCCCGCCACCATCGATATCGCTGATGGCTCTTCCATCACAGCAGCCTCTTATACGCAATCAGCAACCTCAACACTCAATGTCAACATCACTGCAGCGGGTTCGGGCCTCATCTCGACCACAGGCTCAGCGACGCTGGCTGGTACGCTTAATGTCGTATTTGATCCCGCCTTTATCCCCACTGCGAGCATGACCTTTGACATCATCAACGCAGGCTCGGTCTTTGGCACCTTCGCCTTTACGACCCTCCCACCCAATGTCATCGTCACTTATGCACCTACTCGTGTCTTTCTCACTCTTACCCTGCCTGCGACCTACTGCCCTGTTGACCTCAACGATGACGGCATCGTCGATGTGCTCGACTTCTTTGCCTTTATCAGTGCCTTCAACTCAGGCGACATGATTGTTGATTTCAATAGCGACGGCATCGTCGATGTACTCGACTTCTTCTCCTTCATCTTCATGTTCAACAACGGCTGCCCGTAAACCTGACCTCCTGAGTGCTTGCCACTCTCTTGATTCGGATCGGGATGCTCAACTGGCATCCCGATCCTTTCGT
The DNA here is from genome assembly GCA_029260555.1 of Phycisphaerales bacterium. Taxonomy (GTDB): domain Bacteria; phylum Planctomycetota; class Phycisphaerae; order Phycisphaerales; family UBA1924; genus JAJDCZ01. The sequence goes on along the minus strand of JAJDCZ010000043.1, from coordinate 92,693 downwards.
CATCCGTTTTGTGAAGCTACTGACAAAGTTCACTGGACACCCGCGTCGATCAGCTCCAAGTCTCTTGCCTCGGATCACACTGAGCACCTCCACGAGAAAGACCTCGGTTATGAATCGTTCAATCACTCGAATCGGTTTCACACTCATCGAACTTCTCGTCGTCATCGCCATCATCGCTGTCCTTATAGGAATACTCCTGCCAGCACTCGGACACGCTCGCGCCACCGGCAGACAGGTCGTTTGTGGCACTAACCTCCGCTCCATCTCCCAAACCGTCGCCCAGTATGTCAACGACAACGACATGTACCCCATGTCCTATGTCTATGGCAATGATCAGAACACCGGCATCTGGACCGTCCAGGACCAGCGCGATGGAAACCCCATGCCCGCCAATGGATATATCCACTGGTCATTCGCCCTCTACGCAGATATCAAAGATGGCACAGGCATCCCCGAAGGCCTCTTTACATGCCCAGGCGTAACCAGTGGCGGCGCCCCACGCACAAACCCGGGCTCCAACTTTGACGACTGGGAACCGGGCCAACTCAATGATGTCGGCGCTCCCGCGCCCGCTCCCCTGCCCCAGGACCGTCAAGCCAAACGCATCGCATACACCGGAAATGCTGCCCTGTTCCCAAGAAACAAACTCAACTCCACCACCCCCAGAGGCAACCAGTTCGTGCGCTCAGGCATGGTCGATCAGTCACGCATGGGACCCACCAAAACCATCCTCGCCACCGAGTTTTACGACGATAAAAATGCCTGGCAATCTCTCACCACCAGCTCCAATGGCCGAATCAAAAGCCACCGCTCCCTCGACCCCTTCCTCGGCATCGCCCGAGGCGTCGATATCTACAACGAACCCAACGACGACTCCATGGCCCACTTTGTCTATCCACGAAAATCCGACATCTCACGCTTTAACCGCGTCTCCAGCCACCCCATCGTTGATACACGCTCAAGACTTAACGCTGTGGGAAGACACCACCTCAACCACGCCGCCAACTTTGCCTTTGTCGATGGACATGTCCAAACCACAACCGTCCTGGAAACCGTCAGGCTCAGACTCTGGGGCGACCGATACTTCAGCCTCACCGGCAACAACACCGTCAATGTCAAAGCCAACAGCTTCTAATAACAAGCTGTGCCCACAAGGTCGTAGTGCTCGAGGCTATCGGCCTAATCCCGATTGGCAAGCTTCATCAGCAGCCTGAGAATCTCGATGTAAAGCCACACCAGCGTCGTCAGCAGTGCAAAGCCGCCGTACCACTCCATGAACTTGGGTGCTTGAGATTGCACCCCTTTCTGGATCAGCTCAAAGTCCAGCGAGAGGTTGAGCGATGCCAGCACGATCACAAACAGGCTGAATCCGATGCCAATTGGTCCTGAGCCAAAGATCCCGGGAATCCGAACGCCAAACATGGGAAGCATCATGCTGAGCAAATAGGTCAGCGCGATGCCTGCGGTTGCTCCGATGACCATTTTCTTTGCCACGCTGCCCAGCCGAAGTACGCCACTGGCATAGCCGATGAGCATGGCTGCCATGATGCCAAAGGTCAGCGTCACAGCCTGGAAGATGACATTCATGTCTGTGCCGCCGCCGGTCTTGCTCCCGACAAACTGCGCTGCATAAAACGAAATAACCCCCAGCAACCCCCCTTCTGCCACAGCATACAACGGCGCCAGAAATGGAGCCATGCGAGGCTTGAACGATATTGCCAACGCCAGAATCAGCCCCACAGCCAGCCCGCCCCAAAGCGCAGGCGTTGCCATTGCAGATCCGGTCGAAGCCCAGCCAAACGAAATCACCGCTGAAGCTGCACACACGGCCAGCAGAATACCCGTCTTGACCGCAGTGCCCTGCATGGTCATTGATGTCACACGGGCCTCAGCCTGATCAAGATCCGCCCATCGCATGGGCTCGCTGAACGGTTTAAGTGTTGGATTGGCTGTTCTCATCATTGGTCATTCCCCTTCATTGAACACTCATAAGGATTGCTCAATCACAAGTTGCTGCTTTGGATTACTTTGCTGATTGTTACGATTTACAAACCCACTCGTTCAGCCCAAATCGGCATCAAAGCCGCTTCTTCTTGAACGATGTGTCGCGTTCAGAGGGCTACGCCCCCAGAATCTCCGCTGCCAGCCTTGCTCCAAACCCTGTAGGCCCAGCGATATACGGCCCGCGATCTTCGGTAAACGCATGCATGCCCGCAATATCCACATGAGCAAAAGGCACACCCTCATCCACAAAATAGCTCAAAAATGCTGGTCCCTGCGTGCCATGGCACTCGCGGATCGGAGCCGAGTTGAGAATGTCTGCAACCGGGCTCTTCATCATGTCCCGATGCCCCTTCACCAGAGGCATGTGCCATACCGGCTCGCCGGATGCTTCTGCAGCCCGCTGAACACTCTCACGGAGCTTCTTGTCATCACAATATAGCCCCGCATGATGCGAACCCAGCGCCACCACAATCCCGCCTGTCAGCGTCGAAAACTCAAGAACCCGGGCAGCCTTTTCCTTCCTGCACGCCCAGATCAACCCATCCGCCAGCACAAGCCGTCCTTCTGCATCCGTATTGGTCACTTCGACCGTCACACCATTGGGATAGGCGATCACATCATCCGGGCGATAGGCGTTGTTCGAGATGGAGTTTTCCGCAGCCACAAGAATCCCCACCACCGGAAAGCCCGGCTTCACCACCGTGGCAATGTTGTGCATCGCCCCCAACACGCCACACCCGCCATCCTTGTCCCGCTTCATCCCCTTCATCCCGTTGTTGACCTTCAGACTCAACCCGCCCGTGTCATATGTCACCGTCTTGCCCACCAGCACCGTCGGCTTCTGACCCTTGCTCCCTCTTGGGGGCGTGTACTCAAGACGAATCAGACACGCACCATTCTCAGATGCCTTGCCCACATTGATCAACCCCGTCAGCTTGTGCTGTTCCAGTTGAGCACCCTTGTACACCGTACATTTCAGCCCCGTCTTCTTTGCCAGTTTGCGCGCCTGGCTTGCCATCCATGCAGGCGTTGCGATATTCGGAGGCGTCTGGCTCAGCGTCCTTGCCAGATTTGATCCCTCTGCCAACGCAAGCCCGCGCTTCATGCCTTTGGAAAACGCCCCATCGCCTGATTGAAGTGTCAACTTCTCACGATCTTTTGCTTTGGATGTTGTGCCTTTGAGCGTGTCATAGGTCCAGGCGATCAACCCCATCCCCTCGCCAAAGCACTGACCCGCCCGGGCTGCATCCACACGCGCCTTGCTCATCAATCCTGCCAAGTCGATCTCAACGCCCCCGCCTCCCGTCCCTGCCAGAGCGCGCCCCACAGCACCCGCAGCGGCACGAAGCGAACCCCCATCAAACCCCTTGCGCTTGCCAAGCCCTACAATCAACACCCTGCTGAACCCCTTGGATGGGAACACCGGTGTCACCTCGCCCGCTGCCCCTGTGCACTCAGCTCGTTTAAATGCCCGTGCGATTGAGCCTTCGACATCACGCGATCTCGTCGCTTTGTCCATCTCCTCATCCTTGAATCGGCCAACGATCAATGTCTCAGGTCGGCCTCTCGTCGCAACGCGCACTGTATCAAACATGGTAAAACTCCTTGCTCAAAACCTTGTGGTTTGAGCAAGGAGTGTAGTCGACCCCCCACAGGAAGGTTTTTATTCCCAGACACAGCCCCGCCCAGATTTCCGGGGTACACCGTTGCAAAGCTTGATAGCTGAGGAATCGATTTCTCAGGCTGCTTTAAAATCACCTGGCAGTCGACACCCAGCTTCATAGCACCATTTGAGCATGTCACGCCAAGTCACAATACCTCGCACAAATCCCTTCTCATCGACCACAGGCAGGCAGGAAATGCCCGATTTGAGCATTTTGGCGGATGCTTCAGGAATGGGTGTCGTTTCAAGCACCGTCACCGGGGCTCTTGACATGATCTGATGCGCTTTTTTTCTCAAACTGGCAAGATCTTGCGTGCGCTCGGAAAACTTGCCTACAAACGGACTGATGTTCTTAAGCAAATCACGGTCAGATATCACACCCACCAGCCTGCCCATCTCTGTGACCAGCACATGATGGAACGGCTTGAGGTCAAAGACCTCGCGGATCAACACCAGCGTGTCATCCATATCCACCGTCACCACATCCCGAGTCATGATCTCTTTGATAAACATTGGATATTTCTCCACAGCTACAGTGATTCCCTTCTGGATTATCGACCCGATCGAGCCTTGGCTTAGCTATGACCGATGCAAATCCTTCACCTCCGCCTGATAAAAACCCCCCCTCAAACATGGGGCCTAATGCCCTCCAAGCTCCCTGGCGCCTTGCCTACATCGAATCTCTGGGCAAACCAGTGCCCCACTCTGGCAACAATCCACCAGCAAGTTCATTTCTTAACGCTTATTGGACCACCCCCAGGGACGATGAAAAAAACCATGTCATCGTCCGCACTGGCTCAGGCATGATCCTTCTCAATGCCCATCCCTATTCCAATGGCCACCTGCTCATCGCGCTGGGCACACCCAAACCCCGCCTGCTCGATTACCTGCCCGCGGAGCGCGCCGGCCTCTGGAAACTCGTCGAACTGGCAACCGACCTCATGGAAAATACCCTCAATTGCCAAGGCATCAACCTCGGCATCAATCAGGGACAGGCTGCAGGCGCAGGCGTCCCGGACCACCTGCATGTCCACCTGGTTCCGCGGTGGGCCAGCGATACCAACTTCATCACAACCGTGGGTCAGATCCGCGTCATACCCATGAGCCTTGAAGCCATGGACAAACGATATCGTCAGGTCTGGAAAAAAATCTCATCGTGACAGGTTTCTGTACCTTGCAAGTGCCATCAGCGGAAAATAGTGCCGATACAGGTGGTATCTGAGGTAAAAAACCTTGGGAAACCCCGTGCCCGTGTAAAAATGTTCCGCATAGCCACCCGCCAGATCATCCATCCAGTCCATATCTGCAAAATCTTCCGTACCGGGAAGCGTTTTTCCGCTGATCGCCTTCGCTGCACGGTAAGGCTGTTTGTCCTCAACCAACTGATAATCAATCAGCCATTGAATCGCGCGCTGCACCGCTTGATCACCCGGCTCAACCAGATACAGAAGCGTTGTCACAGCCCACGCTGTCTGACTCGCTGTGCTTGGACCTGCTCCCATCAGTGATCGATTCAGATACGAGTTGGCGCTTTCGCCAAACCCGCCATCCTCATTTTGAATCGACCGCAGCCAAGCGACGGTTTTGGCAAGTTGCGGGTGTGACTGGTCAAGGCCCGCAGCGTTCAACCCCCCCACGGCCTGCCATGTGCCATAGATGTAGTTCACTCCCCACCGCCCAAACCAGCATCCCTCAGCCTCTTGTCGATCCAGAATGTACCGAACCGCCTTCCCGATAGTCGGGTGATCCCGCCTGAGCCCACAGGTTACAAGCGATTCGATGGTCCTGCCTGTGATATCCGGGCACGAGGGGTCCTGCATGGCGTTGTGGTCTGCAAAAGGCACCAGTTCCATCCAGGGCCGATGTTTGGTGCGATCAAACGCTGCCCACCCGCCATCGTCATTCTGCATGGCGCGGATCCATCGAAAGGCCTTAACAGCGGTCTGCTTGTTGATGCTTTGACCCGCTCGATCACCCGCGCGCCAGAGCGCCTTGGCGATCATGGCGGTGTCATCAACATCCGGGTACCAGTCATTGCGATACTCAAAGCTCCACGCCGCTGCATCCTCGCCCAGCACAATGGACTTGTCTTCATCACGCAGGTTGTTGGCCCAGTCGCCTTGCCTTGTAACCTGCTTGTCGCGAAGCCAGTCACACGCGCGAGCTATGCGGTCGTCTGTTTGTGCAGTTAACCCCGCTTCAGTCAGTGCATACAGCGCGATCCCCGTATCCCACACTGGGCTGAAGCAAGGCTGAATCCGAATATGATTCTTCGCTTTGTCCTCTTGAGGCATGTCGATAAAGAACGCTTCGAGTTGAGCCTCAGCCTGCTGCATGACCGGGTCTGTGCGCTCATAGCCCAGTGCATGAAACGCGATCTGCAGATATACCATAGGCGGAAATATGGCACCCAGGCCTTCGGTTGTTGCCGGGTGGGTGCGTGCCAGAATCCAGCGTCTGGCAGCATCAATGGCCTTGTTTCTGCACGGAACCAACCCAAATCGTTGAGCTTTTTTAAGCATTCGATCAACACCGAGAAACACATTGCGTAAATCTGCAGGGTTCTCAGTTTGCCAGGGCTGGTTGAGTTTGTTTTTGTTTGCCTGATTGATAAAGAGTTCATCGATGTCGATGGGAACGGGTTGAACGGGGCGCAATGCTGTGCAAATCGCCAAAGGCAGGATCATGGTGCGCGTCCAGGCGCTGACTTTGTCCAGATGAAACGGAAACCATCTGGGCAGAAACACAATCTCAGGCGGAATCGCTGGGCATGCGTCCCAGTCCACAAGCCCAAGACACGCCAGGTAAAACATTGAAAAAGTGTTGATGGCTTCAGCGCCACCTAATGCGTGAATCACCTCTCTGGTCTGGACCATCTCAGAATCACACTTGTGATATCCCATGAGCTTGTAGCAGACATACGCCTTGACCGTCGCTGAGACATCCGGCGGCGAATCGGGATATTGCCCCCAGGTGCCATCAGACCTGCGCGTCATTTTCAGATGGTTGAAGATGCGCGAGAGTGCTGCAGGGTTGTCATTGGCCTGATCCAGTGCCCATTTCATCAGCAGGTATTCGCTGGAAAGGATGGAATCGCCTTCAAGTTCAGCGCACCAGTGTGAGCCTTGCTCGTTGCTGTCAGCTTGATCACGAAGCTGTGCTTCCCAAGGCCTGGTTGTGTGCTGTTTTTCAAAAAGAGCATCAACAGCGCGATCAATCGCATCATCCAGATGCTCATCAAGACTCAACTGTGGTCGACTCTGAGTTGTTGGTTGCAATGTGGTCAAGGCACTCGCTCCTGATGCAGAGGATAGGAGAAAGGAAACAAGCTCGCTTGCTGTGCCAGATTACCCATCTTCAGAGGTGGGCTGAACAGCTTGATTCAGTGCAAGAAGTGTCATCAAGAGTGCAGAGGTTTGCGCGTTTGCCTGGATGGTGTCAAAGGCACCCGCCAGAAGCAAGCCCAGGAGAGCCAGTGCCGGGGCGTTTATGTAGCCAGCACCCGGCTTTGTGCGTTTGAGACCAAAAAATACGATCAATCCTGCAAAGATCAGCCCCGGCGTACCTACGGTTGCAGCAAGGTGCAGATAAGCGCTGTGGGCATGGTCATGGATGGACCGGGTTGATGGATCAATGTTCTGGCTTTGCAGTTGCTCTTGAACCCAAGGCTTGTAGTTGCCCGGGCCGACGCCGAGGACCGGGTGCTGAACGAACGCACGAGCGGCCCACTGGTTCATCATTATTCTTGAGCCTGTGAATGTGGAGTAGTCGTTATTTTCAAAAGCCCGGGTCAGTTCATGTCTGGTTTCCTGCACGCGCGTGGTGATGGTGTTGCCAGCTGTGAACCAGACCGTAGCGATAACAGCTGCTGCAAGTGCGCATCCTGTAAGCACGCGTTTGGGTTGACCAGTCAAACTGGTGCGTGCAGACCAGAGTGACGCTGCCGCTACGAGTGTGATGAGTGCTATGGCTGCGAGCCAGGCGCCGCGTGTGCCTGTTGCGAAGATGCCAAGCAGTGTGACGAGCATGCCTGTGATGGCGAGGATGCGGATCTTTGGTCTGGTGTTGGTATTGAATGCTGCGTGAAGGTGCAGGCCGAGGGCTGCTGTGAGCATTGAGCCGCCAACGACAGGATCCCACCAGCCGCTGTTGCGATTGGGCAGACGGTTCCATGTGAGCCAGTCGATGTTCAAGGCTGAACCAAGAGCGTGGCTGAGCTGACTCATGTTGCCGATCAGGAAACCGGTGCACAATGCGCCGACGAGCCATTTCTTGCGGTCCATGACGGGCCAGAGTGCCGGGATGACCCAGGCCCAGCGCAAGAAGGCGATATCGTCTATTGCGTCATGAAGATTATGCGAGCGCACAAGCCCCAGGCCCAGCCAGAGTGCCAGCAGGCCTGTGAGATTCATGGTGGGCTGACGAAAAATGTAAGGCATGGTTCGCCATGAATAGTTCAGACGAATAAGCGCACACGCCATGAGCGGGATGCCTGCCACTTCGGTGATGCTGGTGGGGCCTGCAAGACCAGCGAGAAAAAGCATGGCCAGAGCCAGATGGATGCGTGTACTCAGTTCGTTGCGTTGATGCTGATGATCAAATGTCCTTTGCAGAGCAGAGCGATCGATCGCATCGATGCGATACCATGTGCTGAGGGCAGCAAGCCCGCGTGCAAAGCGTGATCTTCTGGCAGGCTGAGGATCTTTGGTGTATGCTTGGGTGCTCATGGGTCGCCTGATTGTGACAAAGAACGGTTATCCTGGCAATCACAGGCCTAAAGAGCCGAACCAATGATCAGTTGAGGCGTTTAACTACAATAGTCTGAATCAGCGTCATAATACGCTGTATGCGTACTCATATGCACAGGAAAGGCTCCGCGATGGGACAGATCCAACGGGTGCTTGCACAAGCTGGTCGCAGGTTGATGTTAATGTCGCTGATTGCCCGAGGCACAGCTGTATTGACAGTTGGACTCGCGCTGTTGTCGCTTTTGGTCGTCGTGGAGCGATCTCTGGGTCTGGCTTTTCCCTGGCCTGTGATTATGTATGGGATTGGGGCAGGGTGTGTCATGACCACGGCTGTGTGGACATGGCTCAAGCGACACAAAGGCGTGGAGCTGGCGCGGATCGTTGATGCGCGGGCGGATCTGAAAGAATCGCTTTCGACCGCGTTGTGCGTGGCTGATCACAAGGACAGCTGGTCGCAGGCTGCGGTGCAGTCTGCCCAGGAGCGGGCCCAGCGAGTGCATGTGCGATCGGCACTTCCGCTCGAGGTGCCCAGACTTTGGCCGATGCCGATTGCCGCTGCGGGTGTGCTGGCGGTTCTCTGGCTGGCGATGCCAAACTTTGATCTGACAGGGATGCTGGCTCGGAAGAATCAGGAAACTGAAAAAAAGCAGGCCATTGAGCAGGCCAAGGTTGAAGTATCTGAAAAGAACGAAGCGCTCAAGAAGATGATGGAGCGTGCGGGGCTTGAGCCTGATCAGAGTGATGAGGGTTCTCGCGATCCTTTCAAGCTGCAAGGGGCTACGGCGTCAGACATTCGGCGGAGTGCCTTGCGAAAGCTCACGGATGTGAAGGATCGGGCGGAGCAACTCAAGCGGGGATTGAAGGGCAAGGAACTCAAGGCTCTCAAGGATTCGCTGCGTCAGTTGCGCCAACCCGGGCCGGGGCCTTTGAGTGAGTTCAGTCGGGATCTTGCCCGGGGCAACTTCAGTGGAGCCCAGAAGTCGCTCAATGATCTTGCCAAAAAACTTTCGGATCAATCGTTGAGCAGTGATGAGCGTGAGCAGCTTAAAAAGCAACTTCAATCTCTCAAGGAGCAGATGAAGAAGGCTGCTGAGCGTTCGGGGGCTATTGAAAAGGCGCTCAAAGATGCTGGGCTTGACCAGGATGCGGCTCAACAACTGGCCCGTGATCCTGAAGCCTTGAAAAAGGCACTTGAAAAGATGCAGGGGTTGAGCGATGAACAAAAGCAGAAGCTCATGGAGATGGCCCAGTCTCAGCAGATGATGAGTGACCAGATGGAAAGTCTGGCAAAAACGCTGGGGGAGATGGCTGAGCAGATGGATAGCCAGGCGATGAGCTCTGAGATGATGCAGGCAATTGCTGATGCGGGGGACAAGCTCAGCGAGCTTGAGATGATGGCGATGGAGATGGAAGCGCTGGATGCACTCCTGGATGAAGCGCTCAGGCAGATGTCGGATCTGGCGGGGAACCCGGGAAGTGGCGGTTTTTCAGAGTTTCAAGAGGGCGACGGCCGCGATTTTTCCATGGGCGGCGGGGGCGGCGGGTCGGGCCGAGGTATGGGCTCAACAGCCCCGGGTGAAAAATCTGCATTCAAGACCAAGCGCGTCAAAAGCCCGACCAAAACCGGGCAAGGCCCCATCATCGGTCAACGGCTGACCTATGGCCAGCAGATTCAGGGTGTATCGACGGCAACCTTTGATCAGAGTGTGACCACGGCTGCTGAAGCGGCTGCGGATGCGATCGAAACCATGCGCGTGGACCCGGAGTATCACCAGGCGATCAAGCATTACTTTGGCAGGCTCAAACAACAGGCGAAGAAGAAGACTGGTGAGTCAAAGACTGACAGCAACAAGAAAACCAAGAGCGAGGCCGACTCAAAGGATGATTGATTACAAGCGTTCCTTGTCTCGTCTGGCTGTGGGCAGTCTTGGTTTGTTGCTGGTTCTGATTGCAAGTGCGTGCAGTGATCGTGATGCTACGAAGACCAGTGAACAGGTTGTGCTGTATTCCAGCGCGGACGGGTATCTCTTGAATCAGGTGGTTGAACTCTTTGAAGCTCAGACGGGCATTCAGGTGCGTGTGATCACGGATACGGAAGCGACAAAGACGACGGGGCTTGCTCAACGGCTGCTCATGGAAAAGGATGAGCCTCGGGCGGATGTATGGTGGTCCAGTGAGCCGAGCCGAACGATTGAGCTGACAAGGGCGGGCGTGTTTGCACCGATGGATATGCAGTCGCCGGGTCTGGTTGATGCAGCATCTGGACCTGGTGATCAGCAGGGACGCTGGGCAGGGTTTGCCCTGCGGGCACGGGCCTTTGCCTGGAGCACAGCCCGGCTGGAGCGTAATGAAGTTCCCCAAACGCTGGGGGAGCTGACCCAGGCGCGGTTCAAGGGGCGGGTGGGGATGGCAGACCCGCGTTTTGGCACCACACAAAGTCATATGGCCGCGCTCATGCAAGCGTGGGGAAGTGAAGGGCTTGAGAGCTGGCTTGAGCAGATGCGCTCCAATGGGCTTCGGATCTATACCTCAAACTCTGCGGTGGTGCGGGGCATTGCCCATGGCGAGATCGACATCGGGCTGACAGACACGGATGATGTGTGGGTCGCAAAGCGCAACAACTGGCCCGTCGAGATTGCGTATGAAGCAATGCGTGATGATGCTGATGGGCCTTGGCTGAGTACGGGCGCGTTGATTTTGCCTAACACGGTGGCGCTGGTGGCGGGCGGGCCTAACGCTGACAATGGCGAAATGCTGGTGCGGTTTCTGCTCTCAGAAGAGGTGGAAACGCTGATTGCAGAAAGCGATTCACACAACTTTCCCGTCAGGCCTGAGCTGAGGCTTGAAGCCTATCCGATGCCCAAAGCCACGATGCAAGTTGATCTGGAGCGGGTGGCAGACTCGCTTGACGACGCGATGGCGATCTCGGTGCGAACATTCGGGCTTGATTGATCTGGCAGGTTGAGCTGTCAGCTGCGTAGACTCAGTCTATGGATAATGAGTTATTACGCAGAACAATCGAGGCTGAGATAGCGGGGCTGGTTGCGATTCGACATGATCTTCATGCACACCCTGAGCTGATGTTCCAGGAGCATCGCACCAGCAAGCGGATTTGTGAAGAGCTCGATGCACTTGGCATTGAATATCGCGCCGGGTTGGCGCGAGGTACAGGGGTAGTGGGATATATTCCCGCAACCGATGGGCAAGCGAAGCAGGGTGTGGGGCTTCGGGCGGATATGGATGCGCTGCCGATTGTTGAATCAACAGGCAAGGCGTATGCCTCAACAATGCCTGGCGTGATGCACGCGTGTGGGCACGATGGGCATACGACGATTTTACTGGGTGCTGCCCGAGTGTTGATGAAACTTGAGGAAAGACCCAACCCCGTTACGCTGATCTTTCAACCCGCAGAAGAAGGCGGAGCGGGCGGCGAAAAGATGTGCGAAGACGGTGCCCTTCTGGGCAAGGATGGGGGCGGGGTTGGAGATACGGTGGGACGGGTCTTTGGCTTGCATGGATGGCCGACGCTTGAAGCAGGGACAGTGGGGACAAGGCCCGGGCCTTTGCTGGCAGCGACTGATGAGTTTGATATTGAGATCCAGGGCACCGGCGGCCATGCTGCATACCCACATTTGTGCAAAGATCCGATTCTGGCAGCATCACAGATTGTGTGCGCCTTGCAGAGTCTGGTATCACGGGAGGTGATGCCTCAAGAAGCTGCGGTGTGTACGGTGAGTCAGTTTAGCGCGGGGTCTGCGCACAACATTATTCCCGATGTTGCAACGATCGCTGGAACGATGCGCTCGCTGAGCCCAGCAACGCGCACACTGATGAAGGACCGGCTGTTTGAGATCGTTCATCAGATCGCTCGGGCGATGGGGTGTCAGGCGAGTATTGACTGGCATGATGGGTATCCTGTCACACGCAACGATGCTGAGCTGGCAGAGCTGGTTCTGGGTGTTGCCAGGAGCGTTGTGGGTGCAGAGAAAACCCAGCTTATTGAGCATCCGACGATGGGTGGCGAAGACTTTGCTTACTATGGCAACCATGTGCCCGCGTGCTTTTTTTATCTTGGGCTTGTGCCCAGAGGGGCACAGAGCATGGCGATGCTGCATCAGCCCGGGTTTGATTTTAATGACGATGCCATCGGGCCGGGGATCGAGATGATGTGCAGACTGGCGCTGACAAAGATATGAACACTCAACAAAACTCATCGATCGTTTCAACCCAAGCACGCAGTGACCACCTGCAATGGCTCAAGGAGCTGACGCAGATTCCCACCGCAGCAGGGTGTGAAGGGCGCGTGATCCAGTGGGTCAAAGCCTGGGTGGCTGAGCGGGACCATCTGTGCATGACCAGTGATGACGCTGGGAACCTGACCATTGCACGGGTTGATGAGTGCAAGACGGAAAGGCCTGTTTATTTCACGGGGCATCTGGATCATCCTGCGTTTGTTGTCGAGCGGATTTTGTCGCCCGGAGCTGTGGAAGCATCGTTTCGAGGCGGCGTGATGGAGGGGTACTTTGACAACGCTGCAGTTGAGATTCATACTGCTGAGCAGGTTATCACGGGGTGTGTGGTTGAAAAGCTTGAAGCACCTGATGAGCCTTTCAAACGGTATCTGATCGAGACGGAGCAGGATACAAGTTTGGTTTGTCTTGGCGATGTGTGCACATGGGTACTCGGCCCAGTGCGGGTTGAGGCGGGGATTTTATACACCAATGCATGTGATGATCTGGCTGCTGTAGCTGCAGCACTGGGCGCTCTGGATGTTTTGTCACAAAGCGCGCAGGGTGATGGCCCTGCTGTGCGTGTACTTTTGACGCTGGCGGAGGAAATAGGTTTTGTGGGGGCGATTGGTGCGTGCAGAGGGAAGACGATGCCCAGTGATGCGCGCGTGATTGCCCTTGAAAACAGCAGGTCATTTGCCGATTCGCCCATCGGAGGCGGCCCGATTGTTCGCGTGGGAGATCGACTTAGTGTGTTCAGCCCGTCGCTGACGGGCGCGGTTGCCAAGTGTGCAGAAGCGCTGGCGGGTGGTCCTGCCTCGGTGCGAGCAACGCAGAAGCTTTCAGAATCACCCAAATGGAAATGGCAGCGCAAGTTGATGGCTGGGGGGGCGTGTGAAGCATCGGCGTATCACGCATTTGGATATGAATCGACTTGTATCTGTCTGCCTCTGGGCAACTATCACAACATGGCTGATCTTGACGCGGTGCAGGCGGGCACCAACGAGGGTCAGCCCCGGGTTGGTCAGGAACATATCGCGGTGGAGGATTATCACTCGCTGGTGGAGCTTTTGGTGGCGTGCGGGACGAGTTTGCCGGATGTTTCGCCTTTGATTGAGCGGTTTGAAAAGCTTTGGAATGAAAAGTGTTTTGTGCTTGGTGTGGATGGGGATTGAACAGCTCTTGGCGGGTTATTTTTTGCCGGGGCCAAAGAGTTGGTCGAGAACATTTTTGCCGAGTTTTTCCAGAAGGTCGACGGGTTTAAAGACGGTGCCGAGGATGTTTTCGTTGACGATGATGTCCATCGCGGGCTTTGTAGAGCTTTTGCCTCCGATGGTGCCGGTGGTTCGTATGGGGATCATGGTGAGGGGGTTTGCACCTTTGTCCAGACCGATGGCTTTTCCGATGGTGCTGGTCAAGCCTCCAAGGATATCGTTGAGCGCGTTTTGTGAGAGTGATTCAAGCGGAGCCCATGTGATAACTTCGTACTTCCCGGTGACCAGATCAATGCGCACGCCTTGGCTTTGAAAGACCCAGTCGCCCACGGGAATTTTCACGCGGTCATAGGTTGCTACGCCATCGCGAAAGCGGATCAGCAATCGCTCGATCGAGTTGGTTTCGTAGACCTGATTTTCATCTGATTTGATGATGTCGCTGAAAGCTGCGCTTTGTTCAAAGCGGATGCCCGAGAGATTAAGTACGACATCGCCGTGGAGGTCTTCGTTGTTTTTGGCCATGGGCAGGGTGATGCCCCCTGCGCCATCGGGGCCGGTAGCCTGGAGTTGTGCGGGGGTATCGTCGAGTCGTTTTTCGACCCGGCCCAGAAGAGGCATGACGGGGATGAAGCGGGCAGCAAGTTCGGGTGTGATTTCATTGAACTGAATATCGACCGGCCCTTGAGCAACAAAGACAGGTCTGGGATGGCTGGGATCACTTGTGCGCGAGATGATGTGACCTGCCAGAGCAGCGGTCGCCCGAGGCGAGACGAGACCTGCCTGGATCAAACCTGAATCGCTGGTCGATGAAAGGCTTTGTGCTTTAAAGCCCACGCTGAGCGTTGGACCAAGCAAGTCAACAGTAAGGCCGTCGCGGGTGGTGAGGGCATCGGGAATGGCAGAAGACACTTCAGGCAGTGTGAGATCAACATCAACCACAGCCTGATCGAGCGTGAGCGTGCCCTTTTCATTAGCCAGATTGCTGAGCTTGAGCCTGAGCTTGCCATCGTCTGTGCCCGGGGTTGTTGCAGAAGGCAGATCCGCAGAGAGTGTAATCAGGCCTGCATCTTGTCCCTTTGCCAGATGTGCCTTGACCTGCTGATATCGCGAAGACAGATTGTCTGACCCAACGATCGATAGATTGGGAATGTTTGCTGTTGCATCAAGATCAAACACGCTGGGGTGGAGCAGCCCAAGATCGCCCAGGCCGATGGCAAAGCGATCGATTGTGATGGAAGCTGCCAGTTCGCCTTCAAAGCGAGCAGCACGGGTTTTGTTCCCAAAGGCCAGTCGTGACGCATCAACGGGATTGACATTCCAGGCGATGTCGACAGGCTCAGAGAGTGTGAAACGATCAGGCTGAAGCGTGCCTGTGATTTTTTGAGTGGTTTGCAGGCGATCGGTTCTGATGGTGGCGCTGAGTGCCGATGTTTTGTTGGCACCATCTGGTGTGATGGTTAGGTTGATGTTTCCAGAGCTGCCGAGCATGGAAACGAGTGCGCCATGATTGGCCAGTGCATCGTCAAAGGCCTGGATATCGACCTTGGAAATCTTAAGGGAGCCGGTTGGCGGAGATGAGAGGGCGGTGCGCTTGAATGAGCCTTGGATTTGAGCAATGGGCTGGGCATCTTCATCAATAATGGTGGTCACAAGAGACCCGTTCGTACTGGTCGCAGGCGGAAGCCTGCCTGTAACTTTCAGGTTGGACAAACCGACCGCGTGTTGGTTTTGCGGGAGCTTGAAGATGGCTTTGTTCGCAAGGGTAAGGCTTGCTTCGGGGCTGACCCTGTCGCCTGTGCTAAAATCAAAGCTGGCTTTTGATAGCTTGAGATTGAGTGCTGTTTTACTTTGTAGTGCAAGCCTTTGATCAGAACCGGGTTGAAAAGCCCGGGTCAGCGCATCGACAGCTTGAGGCGTGATCGGAATCTTTATACTCAAAGGCATTGAAGTAAGACGACTGTCTGTGAGCGTGGTGTAAATCGCCGTATTGAGTTTTTCAGAAGCGAAGGCAAGAGAAATTTTTGAGCTGTTGCTGGTGGCTGCCTGTGCTTTGAGTGTGATAGAAACATCCGTGCCGAGCAGTTCTGTCAGAGCTTGGGCCAGAGCGTCAGTGTCCATGTCTGACGAAGACCGTGCTGCCAGGATGATCAGTGTGGCGGGGATATCTGTGATCGCCACGGAGCCTGTGGGGCTGGCGTGTGACAGATCAAAGCTGGGTTTGTTTTTTGTGTCAGCGTTTGTTGCAGATGAAAACAGATTGTCAATCACAAGTTGGCCTGTCACAGCAAAGGGGTGGCCTGCGTGTGCAAGCTGAGAGTCGATTTTGATCTGGGCGGGTTTGCCGGGGCGCAATGCTGCAGCCACATTGAAACTCGTGATATTCAAAGGCTCAGTGGTCGCGTCTGCAGCTTTGTTTGTCAGAGAATAATTGCCGCCTGAAAAATTCAAGGAGAGAGAGGCCTGACTTATATCACCCATTGCAGAGAGTGGAAGAAGCAGATCATTGAGTGTAACGGAGGTGTTGCCGAACTTTCCTGCTTTCAAGTTGAAACGATCTGCAACAAGCCTTTGAAACAGCGGGCCAGCCTGAATCACACGAAGTGTCAGACCTTTGGTGGTGGTGGTCAGAGCCTGGTCTTCGATGCGCAGCTTGCCGGTGATATCAAATCGCTCGGAAGCCACCTTCAGGTCAAGCTGGGTGCTCTGGTTCTGGGGTGCGGGTATTGCATCAAGCTGCAGCGAGACGGTGGGGCCGAAGTCGATAGACGGGTCCAGCCCCATGGGTGCGAGGAATGGATGAAGCAGTGAGCTTGCAAAGCCTGTGAGTTTGGTTGAGCCTCGGATTGTGGGTTCTTTAGAAAGTGAGCCAATCGGTGTGAGCAGGTCGGTGAGTGTGAGGTCGATGGTGGCATCGCCCGTTGAGGCATCTTGAACCGTGGTGAGCATGGAGCCTTGGATGGTGATTTTTTGTAAAAGGCTGGTTGCGTTGACCACCAGTTGGGCATCTTCAGCTGTGAAAGGTTTGAGCTGTTGCGTGGTGCCATCGCCCATGTCAAGCTGGCCTGTCATGTTGGTCAGCGAGAGTGTGAAGGCTGTTGAAAGAGAGCTCAGGTCGAGAGGCTGTGAAATGATCTGGTTAAGGTTTGCTGAGAGTTTGCTGAAGGCGAGGGTGGCAGCACCTCCCTTGGTGATACGTGTTCTTCCCTGGCTCAGCCTGTTCATGGTGGGGCCAATGGATTTGATTGTCAGCGTGAGTTTATCGCTGGATTGTGTAAGAACGCCATCTTGCAGGTTGAGCGTGCCTTGGGCGTTGAGGTTTGATGCTTTGACATTGATTAAAAGTTGACCATCGTCCGGCAAATCACCTGATGCCAGAGGCTCGATCAGTTCTGCGTTCAGGGTGGTGGTCAGAGAAGAGCCGACTTCTTTTTCCCAGTCGATGCCTGCCTGGGTGACGAAAGGCTGAACGACCTGAGCAGCTAGTTTGTCCAGCGTGAGCGTGACTTGAGCTTTGCCGGGGCCTGTTTGATGAGGCACGCCTTGATTATCAAGCAGGTCTGTCGCGTTCAATGTGATATCAAGCGAGCCTGCTTTGGAGTCGTTGATCGTGACGCTGGTCCACAGGCGGCCTTGCACGCCTTCAGACAGACGATCGCTGGTGACGAACATGCGGATGGGTTCTGTCGTGAGCCTGGCATCAGAAGCGGTGGTTTGACGGGGCGATTTGAAACTGGCATCGATGGCGTCAAGGTCTATGGAAAAAGCGATGGCTGCGTCTTTGAAATCCCAGGCTTTGCCATCTTGTGGAATCGACAGATTCAACCTGTTGAGCTGGAGTGTGATGCCAGGCTCGTTTGTCAGTGTGAAGCCTGATTCAGGACTTGTTAGCTGCTTGATGATGGGCAAGAGGGCGCGCGAAGCCTGAGAATCAAGCGAGGCGATGGCGGGCTCGGGCAGGCGGATGGTGCTGCCATTGGATCGGAGTTTGAGCTTTGCTGTTGCGTGCGGGCTTTTGAAGCTGAGCGATGCATCAGCCTGATCGAGGGTGCCCTGGATATTGACCTGCAAACTTGTGCGCTGACCCAGTATCGAACCGAGTTTTTGATTCATGCCCAGCAATGTGTCAGCCAGAGTCGTGGGGATGTTGTTGAGCGTGAGCGAGCCTTCGACGCGGGTTTTGTTGAGCTGAAGGTTTCGGCCCGGCGCAAGCATACTGCTCAACACCACTTTAAGAGTCACATCGCCCTGATCCGAAGCTGGTGTATCTGCAACAACAGTTTGAGCAGTGATATCAACAATCGCAGTCCCTGCAGGCTCAAGTTTGATTGTGCCAGTGAGCTTTTCAATGCTGAGCGTCTTGCCTGGGGCTGATTGGTCTTCAAAGGAAAGTTGCAGATCATTGAGCATGATCTTTGCTTTTAACCCTTCGGGAATGCGAGAAGCTTTGGCAGGGGTCTTTGTTGATTTGGTAGAGGAGGTGTTGCTGGTTGATGGCTTGAGTGCCATGGCCAGTGTGTTTGAGCCATCGGGGTTGGTCTTTGCCTTGGCCCAGCCTGAGATGGTGATGGTTCCCAGATCCTTTGAACCCAGCACCAGAGGCACGATGCCTTTAGTGATTGTGAGATCAAGTCTGGCAACGACATTGTTCCTGGCATCAATCAGCTTGACTGATTTGAGTGTTTGCTGACCTCTCCACGAGAGTGTGGCAGAGGAAATTTCAGCGTGGCCTTGAATCTGGCTTGAGATCTTTGCTTCAAGCTTTGAGCGGACGATGGGGGCTGCCAGCGTCGGCCCCAGAATCGCAATAAAAATACCAACGACAAAGAGCAGGATGACTGCATAGATGGAGAGCTTTGCCCACTTTGGCATGGTGCGTTTGGTTGTGGGGGCAGCCTGCTGTTCGAGCCAGGTTGAATCTGCGGGCTTGCTGGCGACAGGTTTCTTATTCCCCTTGGCTGGTTTGGGTGAGCCTTGAAGCTTTTTGCGTTTCTCAGCAAGCCTCTTCTTTTCTTCCTTGCGGCGTTGCTTTTCGGGCTTGCCCCAGAAATCTTCGTTTTCGGACATGGAATCCCTTCCGTGATTCAACAAGGCTGATCAGCACTCTAAAGAGTACCGCATAGCTGCGGGCAGGTTTGAGCTTGCAACAGGAAATTCACACCAAAAAAACAACAACCCATACAGGTTGTTGTGCGAGGCTGGCTCAAATGTGTGCGAGCTGATGAACGATCAGTCTTCGTCTGCTTTGGCGATTTGCCATTCTTCCAGTTCGATGGGGGCCTGGCGACCAAAGATGGTAACAAGGACGCGAACCAGCCCTTTGTCTGGCAGAAGTTCGTCGACGGTGCCTTCGTAGCCTTCGAATGGGCCTTCCTTGATATTGACCGCTTCGCCTTTTGCGAAGACGAGCTTGATGGTGGGCTGATCTTCGGGCTTGCGCGAGTCCAGGAGCATTTTTTCGATTTCGTGCTCTTGTATGGGTGTGGGGCGACCAGCAGTGCCTACGAAATCTCCCACGCCGGTGGTTTCCTTGATGAGGAAGAACACATCCTGCGGGATTCGACCGTCATCTTCGAGCCGCATTTCAACGAACACATAGCCGGGGTAGAGCTTGGTTTCGGTGATGCGCTGTTTGCCGCCTTTGATGGTTTTGGTTTTTTCTGTGGGCACGAGGATGCGTCCGACACGATTTTCCAGGCCTTCGATCTCGACCTTGCGCAGCAGCGTGGTGCGGACCATGTTTTCCTTGTTGGAAGCGACCCTGAGGACAAACCAGTTCATACCATCACGGCAGATTTCTTCTTCTTCAGCGATGGTGTCCTGCACCTCGTTGGGTGTGCCATCCATCACTTCAGCGGTGGTCTGGTCGGATGTATCTTTTTTTTGATCGGTCATGGCGAGTAGCCTCCGGCTCATTGTTTTTCATGCTTGCCCAGGGGTTATTGCCGGGGCGGTCTGCTATGGGTGTTCACACAGCTGCGGGTTGTTATCACAAAAACGAAAGAGTCAGTTATCCAGTACGCCGACGGCTTTGAAGAAGTTTGAAAACCCAAAGTCAATAGCAAACAGAACGATCGTGAGAAAGATGCATGCACCGAGTACGACCCATGTCGAGCCCATTACTTCCTTGCGAGAAGACCAGTTGACCTTTTTCATTTCGCCATCGGTTGAGATGAGAAAATCAACGGTTTGACGACGCACACCGACGAAGTAGAAGATCACGACAGCACCGAAGAACATCATCAGCCCCACCGACGCTGCCTGAACATACAGCTGGTCCAGAATCGGAATGGGCTGGCTGTTGGAGATGCGAACGACCGATGCGGCACTGTCTGTTTCGACACGGATTGTCTGGATCTCGTCAGGCCGCGTGTCCTGATCAAGTTTGATGTCGTTGAGCACCAGTTTGCCGCTGGAGGTATTGGCGGAGGTGTATTCTTCGATCATCGCGGTACCAACAGGCTGGGGACCGCTCTGGTTTTCGCCGGGCTCGCCCATGAGCTGAATCTGAGTGCCCGCTGTGAGCGTATTGGTGACACCTGAGGCGGTGAAACTCCAGCCTTTGTTGGGAAGTGGGATCAGAGCGGCTTGCCCCCACACCCACGCCATGGCTGCCAGAAGCAGAATCCCGATTCCTACTGCGGTCATGACGCGGACCCAGTAGCCCTGTCCAAGTTTGTATATTCCAAAGGCCATGGTAGAAACCTCTTTTTGCCCGAATCTGTGCCCGCTGATGAGCCCAGCATGAGTGCTTAAACTCAACGGGCGAGCGTGACGAAGCACGGCAGGAAGGACTCGAACCCTCAACCTGCGGATTTGGAATCCGCTGCTCTACCAAATTGAGCTACTGCCGTCTGTTGCTGCCTTGGATAAAGCGCAGCTTACTTGCGTTTGATCTTGTGAAGCGTGTGTTTTCTGAGTCTGGGCGAGTATTTGGAAAGCCCTTCTTTCACCTTCTCGGAAATGCCACCTTTGACATTGATTGATGTCCGGTAGTTCAGGTCGCCACACTCAGTGCACTGAAGCCACACGAACTCGCGTGCATTTGCTTTTTTCTTAGCCATCTGTCGATTCCCCTTTCATGCAACACCATGCAAGATGAGCATCGGGTTTGGACCAGTTCCCCACCGGTCGTGATTCTGAAAGTCAGCCCGGCGATTTTCACCGCCAGGCTGATATTGTTTTATCTGACAAGATCGTCGAAAACTACTCGAGGATCTCAATGACCACGCCTGAGCCAATGGTTCGGCCACCTTCGCGGACAGCGAAGCGCAGGCCTTCTTCCATGGCGACGGGCTTGCCCATCAGGTCAATTTCCATCTCGATGTTGTCGCCAGGCATGCACATTTCAGCACCGCCCACAAGGGTACATGACCCTGTCACATCGGTGGTACGGAAGTAGAACTGGGGACGATACCCTGTGAAGAATGGTGTATGGCGACCACCTTCGTCCTTGGACAGGATGTAGACCTGGCCTTTGAACTTGGTGTGAGGCTTGATCGAGCCGGGCTTGCAGACAACCTGCCCGCGTTCGATGTCACCCTTTTCAACGCCACGCAGCAAGATACCCACATTGTCGCCAGCCATGCCTTCGTCGAGGGTCTTGTTGAACATTTCAACACCCGTGACGACGGACTTGTCGGGTTCTTCTTTGAGACCCACGATTTCGCAGGGGTCGCCGACTTTCATCACACCACGCTCGATACGACCGGTTGCCACGGTGCCTCGGCCTTTGATCGAGAAGACATCTTCCACGGACATGAGGAAGGGCTTGTCAGACTCGCGCTCGGGCTCGGGGATGTAACTGTCGATGGCTTCGAACAGTTCATCGATGGGGGCACAGGCTGCATCATCATGGGGGTCTTCCATGGCGGCTTTGGACTGGCCACGGATCACGGGCAGGTCATCGCCGGGGAAGTCGTACTTGCTGAGCAGTTCACGAACTTCAAGCTCAACGAGTTCGAGCAGTTCCTCATCGTCTACCAGGTCGACCTTGTTGAGGAACACAACGATGAAAGGCACACCCACCTGACGAGCGAGCAGCACATGCTCACGAGTCTGAGGCATGGGGCCGTCCGCTGCAGACACCACAAGAATGGCGCCGTCCATCTGGGCCGCACCAGTAATCATGTTTTTCACGAAGTCCGCGTGGCCCGGGCAGTCCACATGGGCATAGTGACGGTTGTCTGTTTCGTACTCGGTATGAGACGAGTGGATTGTGACAGTTTTCGACGAGTCACGCACAGTACCACCTTTGGTGATATCGGCGTAAGACTTGATTTCACCACCAAACTTAACTGCTGAGCGTGCACTCATGGCAGCGGTTAGTGTGGACTTGCCGTGATCGATGTGACCGATCGTGCCCACATTGACATGCGGTTTGGTTCTTTCAAACACACCCTTGGCCATGACGCAAAACCTCCACCGTGTATTTTCTCTTTCACGAGCGAGTCGACACGGGGCCCGATCATCGCGCGCTTCAAACAATTTCCCACTGCATAAACCGACCCGGGGTACGCCCCCGTGCGGGCTGTTGATCAACGAACCTGAGCATTCCCACCAGGCCGATCAACAAAGCAGATACAGCCGCTGGAGGGAGTCGAACCCTCGACCTCACCCTTACCAAGGGTGCGCTCTACCACTGAGCTACAGAGGCATCTATCAGAGCATCATATCCCTGAAACGCTCCGAGCAATAGCAAGACCCCCCACAGCAGTCAGCTATGAGGGACAGATGATAGACTCCGCTCACCACCTGTCAACCCGCTTGTTCATTCTCTCGGACCAGCGATTTCTGGTTTTGTAAGGATATCTAACCCCAATTACAGAATTATTCCAGTCTTTGGGAATATTTCCTTCTTTTTACCGGTTTCTTCGGTTAGCTTTGTACTCAGGCGAGGGTCATTGTGGTGATAGCTGTTCAGACGAGGGCTGGACCCGGCCGTGCTCATAATTTGAGAGAGGTTTTGTCATGATTCAAACTGCTTTGTCTTTTTGTACCCGAAAAGCACTGGGTTGCCTTGGCCTTGTTGCTGCATTGGGAGTTGCATCATCTGCTCATGCCACCTGGTCGATTCTCATTATGGATATTCGCACCGGCGAGATCGCTGTGGGATCTGCGACCTGTCTGACCAGCTTTAACCTTCGCGACAACACCCCTGTGCTGTTGACCGGGATCGGAGCTGGCACCGCCCAGTCTGCGGTGGACAACACCGGGCAAAACCGCGTGTTCATTCGCGATGCTCTGCTGGCAGGCATTGATCCTGTGCAGATCGTTGCTGATCTGGAATCATTTGACGGTGCTCATCAGTCACGACAGTACGGCATCATCGATGTCATGGGTGGCACAGCAACATTCTCTGGCTCAGGTGCTGGCTCATGGGCTGGTGGCCAGACCGGACATGCCGGACCGATCTATTACGCGGTTCAAGGCAATGTTCTGGCGGGTTCACCCGTCGTTGAAAATGCCGTACAAGCCATCATCAACACCCCCGGTGATCTGCCTGCCAAACTCATGGCAGCCATGGAAGCGGCTCGATTCTTTGGCGGCGACGGACGGTGCTCGTGCTCAGGTGGAGCACCCGACAGTTGTGGCTCACCCCCCAACAACGGCAACTTCAACAAGTCAGCACACATTGCCTACATGCTCGTTGCACGCACCGGCGATATCGATGGCTGCAACAGCGTCTATCGCACCGGCAATGGATCGTGGTGGCTTCGATCACACGACATCAACAATGATGGCAAAAAAGACCTCGTTGTCAGCAACCCCAATGGAGACACAATCTCCCTTTTAATCAACGCAACCAATGCCAACAGCCCATTCCTGTTCTTTGATCCTGCACAAAGTATTCCTGCTGGAGATGGCGTTCGGGGGCTTGAACTGGCGGATGTCACCGGCGACAACATCATCGACATCATCACGGCGAACACCGCTGCGGACACTGTCTCGGTACACGCTGGACAAGCTGATGGCTCGTTTGCACCCTTTGTCCAGTTCCCTGTGGGTGATCAACCCTTTGCAGTCACACTTGCCGACTTTGATGGGGTCAACGGCCTGGATATCGCCTGTGCCAACAGAGCCACCAACGATGTCTCCATCCTGCTCAATGATGGCACAGGAAACTTCACGCTTTCACAAACCGTCAGCGGCGGCACAGCTCCCACTCGCATCTGTTCCGGCGATATCAACGACGACGGATTCCCTGATCTTGTCACTATTGTTCAGTTTACGAACCTGGCGATTCCACTACTCAATGATGGCACGGGCAATTTTTTGATCACAGCACCACTCGTGCTTGCTGATCGCCCCAATGACATCATTTGTACCGACCTTTCCGGAGACGGCCGCGATGACATCGCCATCACGATACCCAATGCCAACATGCTGACCATCTTCAAGCAAATCGACCCGGGATTCCTTCAGCAGGACATTCAGGTATTCGATCAGCCTCAGACCTTGACGACCGGCGATGTTGATGGTGATGGCAACCTTGATATCGTGGTCACCGAAGGTTTCTCGCGCGAGTTCACTGTGCTTTCTGGTGATGGCGTGGGCAACTATGTTGAAACAGGTGCCTATGCCTCAGGACTGGGCAACAGCGGCGTGGTTCTTGAAGATCTCAACAACAACGGCTCACTTGACCTTGCAGTCACGATGCGCGCTTCACGGAGCATCGTGCTGGTCGCCAATCAGGGTGATGGCACCTTCAACAATGGCATCGGGTGCGCAACTGGTGATTACTTCATGAACTTCAATATCGCTTTTCAATCTGCTGCAGAACCCGACCCGGTTTTCCAGCTTCATGATCTGTTTGACCAGTGGCGCAGCGATCTTGCTGATCATCCCGATGCTCTCCGCTCAACAGCAATCATGAACCTGTTGCGCGTTCCTGCTGATGGTGCAGCTCAATCAACACTGACCATCACACTCAAGGACTGGCAGAACCTGCCCGCGACTGTGCCCACACAGCTCAGCGTGACACACGCACCGGGCTCAGCGGGTTTGAGTCAGATCGGCCCCGTCACGGACCTCGGCAATGGCCAGTTCAGTGTGATCATCACCGCAGGAAACCAGACTGGAACCGATCTGTTCAGCATCATTGCAGACGATGGTGTTCGACCTGTCACGCTCATGCCTGAAGCGCAACTCGTCATGATGGATTCAGCTCTGGACCTCAACAACGATGGCATCTTTGATGTTCTTGACTTCTTTCATTTTATTGTGCTGTTTGTTGCCAATGACCCCGCAGCGGATCTCAATGGCGATGGCGCCATAGATGTGCTGGACTTTTTCGTCCTGAGCAATGCGTTTTAGTCCATGTCTGACAATGAACGAGCCACTGCCGTCAGGGCGTGATCTTCAAGTTTTAATGTCCAGGTCAACCGCTCCCTCACGGTCGCGGCTCGTCAGAAAATAATCTAGTCCACAAGTGCTGATCTGTTTGCGAGGTCTTCGATGAATTTGCCTGCACAGGTATCTATGACACGCACCAGTTCATGCGTGAGATTATGACTGGCCTGCGCGAGGTTTTTGAGAAACTGTTCGTGGGCTGGGTGGGGGCTGTCGACCAGATCGGTGACGGCTTTGAGCGCGGTCATGGGCGTGTTGTGCAAACCCGCGACCCATCGCACCGCAGCGGCTTCCATCTCCTTAATGGTTGCGCCCTGATCGTGCATTGCTTGCGCATCCTCATCGTGCATGTCCAGAGCGCTGCCTGTAGAAATAAGACCCTGTTTCAACTGCAGTGCTTCAGCCAGACCCGTGACATTCATCGCGGGGTATTGGCCTTGGGTTGAGCGATCAAAGCCGGGGATGTTGACGCGGCGATCGTGATACACAAAGCGGTCGCAGGCGAGGTAGACATCGCCGATGGCTGCTCCGCGAGAAGCAAAGCCGCCCGCGGTGCCTGCACTGATGACAAGGTTCGGTTTGAATCGCTCCACCGCCAGATGCGTAGTGAGCGATGCTGCTTCGGTGCCGATGTGATCAACGCTGTGCCTGTCATCGGTGCCAAACAGGACGATAGAGAGCTGTGCAGAGCCTCTTTGGCCGGTGCTGGCACGCATGGGAAGGTGGTCACCAAAGACCGCCTGAGGCTCAGGCAGGCTCAGTTTGCTGATTGCAGGCTCAGCCTCGGCTCCCATGGCAAAGATGATGCAGATGTGATTAATCATGATGCACCGAACCGTACACCGTGTTGCAAGGCAAGGCCAGATGCTGACACCTGAACTTCGTGTACACTCTCGGTTCAGCAAGAGCAAGAATCAAAAAGCTTCAGGAGTTGTTCATGGATTTCAAGGTTCTGGCAGTATTCTTTTACTTTTTCGCGTTAATTACGCTGGGCGTGATTGCATCACGCCGAACCAAGGATCTGCGAGACTACTTCGCAGGCGGCAAACGAATGGGTTTTTTGTCCGTCGCCTTCTCATCAAGAGCAACGGGTGAATCAGCATGGCTCTTGATCGGGTTGACGGGCTTTGGAGCAGCCTTCGGGCTCAAGGGGCTCTGGATTGTGTTGGGCGAGATGCTCGGTGTTGGGCTAGCCTGGCTCTGGTTGAGTCGGCCCTTTAAGAGGCTGACGGATCGGTACGACTCGATCACTATTCCTGATTATCTCGAATCGCGATTTGGCGATACCGGGCACTGGCTTCGACTCATCGCTGCGGGAACGCTTGCGATCTTCGTGCCCGTTTATGTCAGTGCTCAGATCCACGCATCGGGCGTCGCGTTTGAGCAGTTTCTGCACTGGGACTATTTCGTAGGTGCTGCGGTGGGCTTTGGGGTGGTGATGGTTTACATCACCACAGGCGGGTTTATTGCTGTGGTCTGGTCTGATGTGTTCCAAGGCTCATTGATGCTGCTGGGGCTGGTGGCGCTGCCTTTGATCGGCCTGGCGTATATGGATGTGCCGGTGCTTGAGTCTTTGCGGGAAAACTATCCCGGGCATTTATCACTGATCGGTGCAGGCAACTTGACGACCATGCGGGTTGTTGAGCTGGTGGGGCTGGTCGCGATCGGTATTGGTTTTCTGGGTTCGCCTCAGGTCTTTGTGCGTTTCATTGCGCTTAAAAGTGAAAATGAGATTAAACGCGGTGCTGCGGTGGCGCTGCTCTGGACGCTCCTTGCAGATACATCTGCGGTGCTGGCGGGCATAGTCGGACGCGCAGCTTTGACCGGCGATCTGGGTGCTAGCTCAGAAGATGTGCTCCCGATGATGGTCAACACCATGCTGCACCCGTTTGTTGCGGGGCTTTACATTGCGTGTGTCCTTTCAGCGATCATGTCAACGGTCGATTCGCTGCTGGTGGTTGCATCCAGTGCTGTGGTTCGGGATTATTATCAAAAGACACGAAGTAAAACGCTGAATGAAAAATCGATGGTTCGACTGTGCCGAGGCGTAACCATCTCACTGGCACTGATTGCGTTTGCACTGGCGATGGGGCTTGCCCTGTTCACGCCACTGCGGTCTGAAGGCCTCTTCTGGTTTATAATCTTCGGCTGGTCAGGAATCGCTGCAACATTCTGCCCGACCATCATTCTCTCTTTGACATGGCCCAGAATGACAGCACTGGGCGCCAAGGTTGGCATGGTGTCAGGGTTTCTCAGCGTACCCATCTTCAAGTTCGGCGTCACCAAAATTCCCGTCGTTGGAGAATATTTCGACAATCTGGATGTTCTTGCGCCATCGTTTGCTGTGTCAGCATTGTTTATTGTCGTTGTCAGTCTGCTGGACAAGTCGGGGCAAAAACGAATAGCCATCGCTCAATCAGACCTCTCCTGGGCACACGCCCATGACCCCGAGTCTGAAGATGAACCCAGCACTCCTGAAGCGTAATGACACCTGATTACCAAGCGTAAGTGTCTGGTGTGTACAAATAGGTGAAGAGAGATCAGCCGGCTTTGCGCGCGCTGGGAAGGAGGGGGATTCTGGCATCTGACATGCGCAGTTTGCCCGCTGCTCCGCACAGCTCCATGACATGCACAAACGCAGGGCCAGCCTGACTCATGCCGGTGATCTCCAGGAAGCCTCCCATCGCCTTGCAGACATCACTGAGTTCTATCAGCGATGAAATCCAGCTTGTGGTAGCGCTCTGGATTTGATCAACGCACAGCACCACGCATCCCTGATTTGACCGCGCCAGTTCGCCAAGCCCCTCTTCCAGCACCGAAGCCTGTCTCTCACGGATGTTGCTGCACTTCACGCGTGCGATCACAGCATGGTCTGCCTGCGTTGATGTAAAAAGTGAGTCCACAGCGGTATGGTCAAACGCAATGCTCATACGGGGGGTGCCTCCAGCGAGCTGACCGAGGGTGCTCAGCGATGCACCCCTGAAAACCGGACAGCTGACGCACCAAGCGTGCGATTCAGCCTTGGTGTGGACCAGAGACCTGCCCGTGTTACCAGGGCGAACGGGTGGATTGTGTTGTTTGTGGTGGTCGATTGGACCCAAAAGGTACTTCTCGGACTGCAAACCCTCTCAATATCATGACAAGATGCTTGCGTCGGGCGTACTCTGGTGCCATTATTTAGGGAGCAGAGGCGAGATGCACTGCGTATTGGTGGTTGTGTCTGCTGGTGCGGGGCTACTCAAAGCGGTTTATACGGAGGCGAAAAGACGATGGTTGAATCTGTAATTAAACGATCAGTGCTTGGGTTGCTGGTTGGACTCGGCCTGGCAAACCCCGGTCTGGCTCAGCTTTCTGCAGATGGCACACGCGCCGTGGTGGTGGTTGATCCCACACGCAGCGATTCGATGTATCTGGCCAACTACTACAAAGCGGCTCGCAACATTCCAGATGCGAACCTGCTCTATCTTGAGCCTCACACCCAGAACTACACGAACTTCACCATGAGCAATGCCCCAGCACTCATCGGCACACTTGATTACAGAAACATCGCAGATCATGCAGATTTCGTTGTGCTCATGCCCACCGGGTTGTTTCGACTCCCCGCCAGCGGCCTTGTCACCGATGGTTGTGTCTCGGTCAACCACTTTGCCATCTCATCAGCATTTACAATCTCGCGTGTGCAAGACGAGATTCTCGCAGGTGTCAGCGTTGGTAAACCCAACGGGTTCTTCAGCCTCAGCCAGAATCCCGCTCGCTTCAGTTCACAGACCAGATACTTCCAAGGCTCACCCAGCACCAGCACCGCAGCACGAAGGTACTACATTGGAGGGCTTCTGGGTTATCCCGGGCAACGAGGCAACACGGTTCAGGAAATGCTCGATCTGATCGATCGCAGCACGCTGGTCGATGGCACACGCCCTGCAGGCACCTTCTACTTCATGGAAACCACCGATGTAAACCGCTCTGGGCCTCGTGACCCTGCGTATCCCTCCATCACCGCAAACATCAACGCCCTGGGAGGCGGTGCCTCTCACCTGATGGCGGTACTCCCTGATGGACAGCCCGATTGCCTGGGCATCATGACAGGCTGGGCGACACCTGACATCGTTGGTGGCTCATTTACACTGCTGCCCGGTTCGTTTGGTGATCATCTGACCAGCTTTGCAGGCAACTTTGCGACGGATTCACAAACCAAGATGAGTCAGTGGATCACCAAGGGGGCCAGTGGCTCGCTGGGTGCTGTCGAAGAGCCTTGCAACTACGCGGGCAAGTTCCCCAGAGCCCATATCCACCGAAACTACTTCCTGGGCATGACACTGGGCGAAGCCTACTTCCGCTCTGCGAGCTTCCTTCCCTTCCAGATGTTGCTCTATGGCGATCCCCTGACTCGCCCCTTCGCACACATCCCCGCAGTGACAGTGCCTGATGCACCTGCAGGAACCGTATCAGGAATCATCACCATCACGCCCTCGGCCACAACAACCAATCCCGGTGCAGCCATCAACACGGTTGATCTCCTGATCGATGGCGTACTGGATCAGACGCTTGCTTCAGGCATCCCGTTTCAGATTGATACCACACAGCTGGCTGATGGACACCATGAACTGCGCGTGATTGCCAATGACGATTCAACCATGGAAACACCCGGGCTGTGGGTTGGGTCCATGATGGTCAACAACCAGAATCTGAGCCTCAGCCTTTCACCAAATGTTGCTGTGGGCGATCTTGATACAGCCTTTGATCTGAGCGTGGCTGCTACTGGTGCTGCGGTTCAGCGCATTGATCTGTTACACAACGGCAGAATCGTTGCTACAACGACCAATGCCAGCGACACCTTGACGGTCTTTGGTCAGAATCTGGGAGCGGGGCCTGTAAAAGTCTCCTCCCGCGTGACCTTTGCCGATGGCCGAACCGCGATAGCGATGCCGATCGACCTGGATATTGCCTTCGTCACCGCTGCACCCACAGGTCCTGTGCCGGTCACATATTCCTATGAGCGCACCGTGTTTGACAACAGATCATTTGTGATCGAGTTTCCAGCATCGTTTGTGGATGATCCTTCCTCAGCCAGTTATACCGTCGTGACAGGCCCCACACAGGCAAGCATTGCACCGGGAGCTGCGGGCAATCCATACCGTGTGCTTACGCCTCAGGCGGGGGCATCAGGAGCGGACTCGATCACCTTCCGCGTATCGACTCCTTCTGGCATCAGCACCAACACCACCATTTCGATTCAGTACACCACCGGGCCATTAGACGGGTGCATCGCTGATCTTGATAACAATGGCGTGGTGGATGTGCTGGACTTTTTCGCATTTGTCGCCCTGTTTAACCTGTCACATCCGCTGGCGGATCTGAACAACGATGGCAATATCGATGTGCTGGACTTTTTCCTCTTTGTTCAGGCTTTCAATATTGGGTGTGTGTGAATCGCATCGGCGACCACCTCTGAATATATGATGTTGCGTTAGGCAAGCGGTGTTTCCAAGACCGCTCCCTGACGGTCGCGGCTCGTTTATCAATACAGTTTACGAAAGTGTTGCCAGCGTGGGCAGCTCGCCCACCAGAGGCCTGCAGTAGTCCACAAACGCCCGAGAGACATCGTTGTAGCCCAGGATAAAAGCATCTGACATATGTTTGGTCTTGGCAGCCACTTCAGAAAGCTCAATGCGTTGACACTCGACTTGATAGCTCTCGCTCGGGCCCGGCGTTGAAGTTCGGATCAACGCGACCGAACCATCAGCATGCCCCTCAAGAGCAAGTCCCGCAGCAAAACGACCCGCTTCTCTTGCTTCAGACTGATCCACAGGCGAAGCATCAGGCCAACAGCGTTGCAGATAACCAAAGGTATCTGCCCGCACCCGAGGCGGCTTGGAACCTGCTGTTGTCAAACGATCTTTAAGAAGACCAGACAGCAAATCACCAAGTGCGCCTGAGCCTGAGAGTTGAACATTGCCATGAGCATCCGTATCACCCTTGATGAGCTTGGCTGCGATCGCAACGCCCGATGCATCCTGGATGCCTTCGCTGACTGCGATCTGACATCGACCCAGGCGGTCATAAGTTTGAGCAACATCCTGCACAAAGCGGTCTTCATCAAACGCGACCTCAGGCAGATAAATCAGATGTGGTCCATCATTTTCGTTTTGCCTGGCAAGGGCAGAAGCTGCGGTCAAAAACCCTGCGCTGCGACCCATGACGACATTGACCTTGATCCCCGGAATCGAAGCATTATCACGGGAGTCGGCCATGCACGCGGTCGCAACAAAACGAGCTGCCGAACCGAACCCCGGCGTGTGATCGTTGATCGGCAGATCGTTATCCACGGTTTTAGGCACATGGAAGCAGCGCATGTCGCTGCCTGAAGCTTTGGCGAGTTCATTCACGATTCGGCAGGTGTCT
The DNA here is from genome assembly GCA_029260555.1 of Phycisphaerales bacterium. Classification (GTDB taxonomy): domain Bacteria; phylum Planctomycetota; class Phycisphaerae; order Phycisphaerales; family UBA1924; genus JAJDCZ01. The sequence continues at coordinate 61,084 of JAJDCZ010000043.1, read as the reverse complement.
GACGAATCATTGCCTCCGATATAGAAAAAATACTTGATCTCATTTTTCTGACATGCCTGCACAATGCGCTGGCAATAAGCCTCATCAGGCTTGTCGCGGGTCGAGCCAAGTGCTGCAGAGGGCGAGTCAGCAACCGCATTGAGCTGATCTGCGGGCAGATCTGTCAGATCAACAATCTGGCCCGCTGTCAAGCCCTGCACACCATGTCGCATGCCCAGAATACGGCCAACGCGTTGCCTTGTAGCCAGTGCTTCGACGATTCCCACAAGAGACTGGTTGATGACAGCTGTGGGCCCGCCTGCCTGTCCGATGATTGCGTTACCCGTCATGGATTCTTCTCCCGATAACTCCAGCACTGTCAAACTGATCTTATGAGCCTCACCCTAGGCACTTTGTAACCTCTTGCTCCACATCCTGGCTCACACTTGGAACAGAATGATTAAGATGCTGTAAAAGCATTGACCCCCAGCACAGGAATCTGTAGGCTATAAGAGCTGGGAGAGATAGATTGGCACCAGTTGCTCATAGACAAGACACCTAACGCAACTGAAATATAAACACACGGATCTCTAGGTCGCTTCCCAGCAGGCCGTGCCATGACAGCTTGTTTCACAGGGATCATACATATTGAGGGAGACGATCGTGAGAACTGTTCTTTTTGCAATGAGTATCTGCGTAGTTGGCCAGGCTGCAGCGGCCCAGATGGTTCAGGATACCTTTGATTCGATTAATCCTGCATGGATCACGGATCGCTATGAGCCTGCTGCTTTTGAATCTGTCCCCGATCCCACCCCTCGCAACCTGGGCAATGTGCTGCATCTTGGCATTTCCAATGCTGACAGTGCTGCCAACAGACCTGCAAGTTTCTCCAGCACCTTCTACAACACGCAAGGCCGACAGCAGAACATGACCCAGGCTACTGGTCCAAACTGGTCAGTCTCTGCTGATGTATACATCGACAACTCGTGGAATCCCGCCCTTGGCAACAGCCGCCGCACAGACTTGTGGACAAGAGACAGCAACCCTGTTGAAGGTAACTCTAATTATCCCATCGTCGGCTTTGCTGTGTTTGATGTCAACGACCCCTTTGATGATGTCCCCAACAACACGCAGGACTTTCAGTTTGTCGCTCGCGCATGGGACTCGAATGTTGGCTGGCATAACCTCAGCACAGCTGCATTCAATGGCTTTGACTCCTGGAACAACCTGCGCATCGAAGCCACTGGCACATCCTTTGACTACTACCTCAACAACACCTTCCTCTACTCAGATTTCACAGTATCACAGCCCGGAAGTGAAGACCTCAAACGCTTCTTCATCCAGGGGTACAACTATGGTCTGGGCAACTACGATCTGTACTGGGATAACCTCACCGTCGTACCCAGCCCCGCAGCACTCTCGCTGCTTTCACTCAGTACACTCTCGCTGATCAGAAGAAAACGCTGAGTAAAAACTCACTCAACTGCCATCATGAGATATTTGCAAGCTGGTGCCTGACAGGTGCCAGCTTTTTTTTATGCGATACCGACTGCCCTTTACAGATTGGGCACACACTGGACAAAACCATACAGTCGCTGAATGGATTCTTCGATTCGATCTGCACGCAAGTTGCCACGATAAATCAGGCAAAGCCTCTCGCCCACCACACGCCAGGCAACCGAATCTTTTTCCAATAGAAACGATCGCAAATCCTGTGTCAACAGCACCTGTGCAAAGCCCGGGTCAGCACACTTGACCACACGCCTCCCATCAAACAGCCCATCGCCCGTGAGCACACGCTCACGCCGAGCTTTGCGGTAAAAAAACGCATAGAGCCATCCCCGACGAAACCTCGTGATGTGCATGTCAGGCCAACCCGGCACCGGCACAGAATACACCGCGTGAGAAACCTGTATCGGTGCCTGTCCCGTCTGGACGGTGTACGAACTCTGGAAGATGGTCAGATCATGATCCTGCACCGGGCCGAACATCACATGCCTGGCTCTGCCTGATTTTTGGAGCTCGGGCAGCACCGCCCACGCCAGAGAAAACGCTTTATCCGCATTCGCCTGATACTCAAGCCCAAGCTTCTGTGCAATGGGCAGATATGGCGATGTTTTTCCACTAAATAGCATAACTTCAGGAATCTTTGGGTGCTCACGCCGGTTATATCAACTGCTGCGCGGTCTTTCTGCACACACCCAGCGTTCTTGTACTCTCCTGACACACATCGGATCTTGTCGTCCATTAAGACAAACGCTCTGAAATCGAATACGGTGTACCAACCATGAAAACACGACTTCCATCTTATTGTTCTTTGCTGATTGCACTCTTTGCTTTCAACTCGATCCTTTTCGCCCAGCCCACCAGCGATTCTCCACTGGCTTCGCCAGAGAACGGCCCAAGGCACAACGACCCATCCTGGCATGCCTTGATCAACACAACTGTCCATGTCTCGCCGGGCGAAGTTCTCGAACACGCCACCGTCGTCATGCGCGATGGCATCATCGTCAGCGTGCTGGCAGGGCAGCCCGGAGGCGTACCGCCCGCAGCTCCCGCGGGTGCTCAGCTCCACAACGCATCAGGCTTGCACATCTACCCGGGTCTCATCGATGCCTGGGTTCCCGTTGATGCTGACACGCCTTATAGCGATCATCTCACACAACACTGGAACTCCAAGGTCCATCCCAGCCGCTCTGCACTTCTTGGTGCAGGCCTTGACAAAACCAAAGCCCAGTCGCTCCGCAAAATGGGTTTCGTCGCTGCAGCCATTGCACCCAGGGATGGCATCTTCAAAGGCACCTCCGCGATTATCTCCCTTTCTGATCCCGCTGAAACTTCCAGCGCCCAGGCACCCGTGATTTACAAAGATCGTGCCTACCACGCGTTGGCCTTTGAAAGAGGAAGCCGATCACCAAGCCTCGACCAGGCTTACCCCTCATCACTCATGGGCGCAATCGCACTGGTCCGGCAAACACTGATGGACGCCCAGTGGCAAGCTCGCGCTCATGGTCGCAACCCCCAACTGCCCCAAAACGCACTGGACACACTCACTGACAGCACGGGCGCAAAGCTCCCTCTCGTGTTTGATGTCAAAAATGAACTCGAAGTGCTCCGCGCTACCGAGATAGGCAAAGAAACCAGCCGTTCTGTCATCATCCTCGGCTCAGGCATGGAGTTCCGCAGACTCGATGCCATCGCCCAGACCAACACCCCCATCATTCTCCCCCTGCGCTTTCCAGCAAAGCCAGATGTTTCCACCGTGGGGCGTGCTGATGCTGTTGACCTGCGCACACTGATGACCTGGGAACAGGCACCCACCAATCCCTACAGGCTCATCGATGCAGGCCTGACCGTCGCGATCACAACTGGCAAGCTGCCCAAAAAACAATCATTCATGGACAACCTTCGCCGTGCTATCAAGGTTGGTCTAAGTGAGCCAGACGCTCTTGCGATGCTCACAATCACCCCCGCTGAGATGCTTGGCATCGACGAAACGCTAGGCACCGTTGAAGTCAACAAGGCTGCAAGCCTCGTCGTTGCAGATGGACCTCTCTTTGACAAAGACACCAAAATCCGCGATGTCTGGATCCAGGGCCGCCGTTATGAAATTAACCCGGCACCAGGACCAAAGCTCGATGGCGCATGGACCCTTCGCGTTGGCGAGAACTTTTCCATGGCTCTTGTGTTCGATGGCAATACCATTAAAACTCAAGAAGAAGAAACCAAAGGCAAAGCCCGCAAGGTCAAGCTCGATGCCAACACCGTGAGCTTTCTCATCGACGATGAGGATGATTCCAAAGGTTCATATACCTTGTCAGGCGTATTCACCAACAACAAACTCATAGGCACCGGCATCTCGCCCGATGGTCATTCCTTCCAGTGGACCGCCACACGCGATCAGCCCATTGTTGCTGCTGACAAAAACACCGCTGACCAGAATATTGATGAAGCTGATAACGACGACCTCCCGCCCGAAGACCTGCCAGGCTATCCCTTCGGCCCATACGCTTCGCCTTCCATCCCCGAGCAGCAAACCGTTATCTTCACCAACGCCACCATCTGGACCAGCAGCCCGGACAACATCATCAACAATGACTGGATCGTCATCGAAGAAGGAAAAATCATCGCCTTGGGCACCGGCCCAATCGATGTCATGACCAAGCACGATCCCGTCACAATCGATCTGAACGGTGCTCACATCACACCGGGTCTCATCGATGCTCACAGCCACACCGGCCTCTTTGCTGCAGGCGTCAACGAAGGCACCCAGGCTTCCACCGCAGAAGTCCGCATCGCTGACGACATCGACCCCGACCACATCAACTGGTACCGCCAGCTCGCTGGAGGCATCACCACCGTCAACTCCCTGCATGGCTCAGCCAACCCCGTCGGTGGCCAAAGCCAAACCCATAAAGTCCGCTGGGGTGTCTCAAACCCCAATGACATGCGCTTCCAGAACGCCAAGCCAGGCATCAAGTTCGCACTCGGTGAAAATGTCAAGCAATCAAACTGGGGCTCTCGCTTCACCACTCGCTACCCACAAACCCGCATGGGCGTTGAATCTTTTTATCTTGACCGCTTCACCGCGGCCCGTGCATACGCCAAAGCTCGCGCAGAGTATGAAGATATTGTCCAGTCTATTCGCCGCCTGCGCATTACTACGCAAGAACAGAACAAGCGCATCGCAACACTCGACGAACCCCGGCGTGATCTTGAACTTGACATCCTCGCCCAGATTCTTTCAGGCGATCGCCTCATCCATTGCCACAGCTACCGACAGGATGAAATCCTCATGCTGGCCAGAGTCGCCCAGAGCTTCGGTTTCAAAATCGGAACATTTCAGCACATTCTTGAAGGCTACAAAGTCGCTGACATCATCAAGGAAACCGCCATCGGAGCCTCATCCTTCAGCGACTGGTGGGCATACAAGTTTGAAGTGGTTGATGCCATCCCCTACAACGGCGCCATCATGCACGATGTCGGCGTCGTCGTCAGCTTCAACTCTGATTCAGATGAACTGGCAAGACGCATGAACTCCGAAGCTGCCAAAGCCGTCGCCTATGGCGGGCTCAACCCCTCTGAAGCACTCAAATTCGTCACCATCAACCCCGCCATTCAACTCGGCATCGACAAATCTGCAGGCTCCCTGGAAGTCGGCAAAGATGCAGACCTTGCAATCTGGTCTGGTGACCCGCTTTCAACTCTCTCCCGCTGCACCGCAACCTGGATCGATGGCAGAGAATATTTTTCTCTCCAGCGCGATGCCGCCTTCCGCCAGCAAATCACCGCTGAAAGACAACGCATCATCCAGAAACTCCTTGCTCAAAAGAAACCAACAAAGAGCGACTCTGACGACGAGGACAAAGAAACAGAACCCGAGTCCAACGATGACAAAACTCCTGAACAATATTTCATCGCTGATCAGGTCCGCAAAACCATGATGCAGCGATACCTCAACAATCAACCCACCGATTCGCTTGATTGCAGCCAGTGCGACACCAATCTCTCAATCATCAATCACTGATCCCAGCATCCATCCAACTCGCCCGGACACCTCTTGACAATTACAGGCCACCTGCCATGACCATTACCAGAACATTCCTTGCTTCATTCACCGTCAGTCTCATCTCACTGGCTTCAATCAGCACTCAAGCGCAAGATCTGACGCACAAAGCTCCGCCACAGAATCATCCCATCGCCATTATCGGCGCCACCATCCACACCATCTCAGGCGACAACTACTCCAACAGCTTCGTAACTTTCGATCAAGGCATCATCACTGCTGTCGGCCAGGATAACTCAGCTGATTCCTTCAAACCCGCACCCGGCATGCAGATCATCAAGGCTTCAGGCTTGCATGTCTACCCAGGACTCATCGGTGCTATAACAGGCACCGGGCTTATTGAAATCGCTGCTGTGCGCTCCACCAGAGATCGTGATGAAGTCGGTCAGTTCACACCCGAAGTTCGTGCATCCGTTGCCATCAATCCTGATTCAACCGTCATCCCCGTCACCAGATCCGCAGGCATCCTCACCGTCGGCGTCATCCCAACCGGAGGCACCATCCCCGGCAGAGCCTCCATCATCCGCATGGATGGATGGACCACCGAAGACCTTGCGATCAAACCTGATGCTGGCCTGGTCATCAACTGGCCCAGTGTCCGTCCTGTTCATGACTGGTGGATGAACCGCACCGAATCTGAACAAAAAAAACAGATCAAGGAACGCCTCGCAAAAATCAACACATTCTTTGACGCTGCTGAGCTTTACGCCCTGGCCCGCAAGGCTGATCCTGCAACTCCCATCGACATTCGCTATCAGTCCATGCTCAACATTCTGCCCGGCGCTGATTCTCAAAATCCCGTCTTCATCAATGCAAATGACATCGATCAGATCACTTCCGCTGTAACCTGGGCAATCGGGCGCAAACTCCAGCCCGTCATCGTCGGCGGCCGCGATGCGCCCCAAGCCGCCACACTCCTCATTGAACATGATGTTCCCGTCATCATCACCGGCACCCACCGCTTCCCCAAACGAGCAGACTCACCATATGACGAAGCGTTCACACTTCCCCTTCGCCTCCAGAATGCAGGCATTCGCTGGTGCCTGGCCAGCGGCGAAAGAACCGCACACGAACGAGGCTTGCGCCACAGCGCCGCCACCGCAGCAGCCTATGGCCTGGACCCCGCCCTCGCACTCAAATCAATCACACTCTGGGCAGCGCAAATCCTCAACATCGACGAAACGCTCGGCTCCATCGAACCAGGCAAAGCCGCCACGCTCATCGTAACCACAGGCAACCCCCTCCAAATCACCACCCACATCAATCACGCCCTGATCGATGGCAAATACATTGACCTGTCCAACAAACAAACCAAACTCAATGAAAAATACCGTGAGCGCTATCGTCAGCTCAACATGCTCCCCGACAACAACTAGCTTCACCCGTGTTACTTATCCTCAAGCTGAGCTGCTGAAACCCGCAGCCCATAATCATCGCGCAGATACACAACCTTGCCCTGTGCATTGATCGTTTTAAACACAACGCGCAGTCGATATCGGCCACCAACACTTCCGTCAGCTCCATCAAACCAGCCCTCAAGCCCTGCAAGCTGAATCCGATACGCACCCGTCACCGGGTCATACGCTGCAGAGTTCGCGCCCGGCTCACTCAGATCAATCGGCCAAACCAGCCTCTGATCACCCCCACTCTGCCCGCTTGTCTCATCAGTCAACTCAATACGCAGCGATCCCAGTGCCTTCACCGGATCCCCCCACGCATCCGCAACCTCAACATGCAACACAATCAGCCATCCCCCACCCCCCACCTTACCATCACCTCGCACAGCCCGCGTCAGAGGGTGCACACGAATCGAGTCTGGAACAAACGGACTGACCAGCAACCCGCGCTCAACACCGCTTTTGTTAGAGCCTTGATACCCAACTTCGTTTCCTGAAGAGCCACTCGAAGCACAACCCGCCAGCCCTGCAACCATCAGCACACTCCCAAGTGCTGTCATGATTCTTTGTTGTTTGTGTAAACGGGTGCTCATCCACATCGCCTTTGTCTGTCATGGTCTTTGTGATCGCTGTGTTATGGTACTCGACTTTAGCTTGACGCATCACCCACCCTCGACACGATCAACCTGCACCATCTTTCCCTCGATCATATCCATCAACCGCCTTTGTCCTGCTTCAAGTGCGGTCACCGCCCGAGTGTTGGCCTTAACCACATCCACCAGTACGCTGATCTCCTGCTTCTGATCAATCACCTGCTCATGAGCCTCGTTAAGCTGCTTCTCCCGACTCAGTGCACTGCGCCGCTCTGTAAGCCACATCCACCCAATCAACCCCGCTACACCAAACTGCGCCACCAATCCCGCAACCTCTACCTCAGGCATCATTCACCCCCATCCACACGCCAATCAAACCCACACTACAACTGATCCCGGAAAATCGCGGTGTATCCCACCGACACCACGCGCCCTCGATCTACCAGATCCGCCGTTTCAAAGCGAATAAACTTCATCCCCGTCCAGGTCCGTCCGTGATGATCCACCAAAACCCCCTCGGTCTGAGGCTGCACCAGCAACGCCGTCACCGCATCACGAATCGTCCACAACGCAGCCTCACTCGCCGCCACCAGACGCCCCGTCACCACCACATCAAGCTCCAAAAGCCCATACGCCAACGACCCGGGCACCGTCGGCCCAGCCACAGCAGCATTGGACACAACATACAGCCCCTCCTTGCCCAGCGAAAACCGATGAGGCCCAGACCCGAAAATATCCAGCGACTTGTACGAACTGCTCATCTTCTATCCCCCCAGCATCGCTCCATTCAAACCCCAACCCCAGCGCCAGCATCATTCACAATCACGATCGGATCGTTCGCCCCGCTACTGCTGGCATTATCAAACGCATCAATCGCCTCCATCACAATCGTCCGCAAAGCACCCTTGGCCTGTGAAAGTTCGTGACGAACCTCCGTCACCACCACACGGGCAGACGCCTTGCTCCGCTGCGCCTCACTGGTCCCGTTTGAAACATAAAACTCCAGCAGCATCTCATCGCCAGGCTTTGGCACATCCAGCGCATCTTCATCAAGCCCATGCACCAACCGAATCGTCACGCGCTGCTCAACAACATCCCCCATCACCGCATATGGCCCAAAGTCCGACCACTCCAGCACCACCTTCTGACCCTTGCGATCAACCACGATCACACTCACACTTTCAATCCGCTTGCCATCAAGCCACACCCGCCTCGGATTCAACACCAGCATCGCTCACCCCCGCTCCAGCATCGCAGCATTCAACCGCCGTGTTGAATCCGCCACCCCATCGCCATCAATATCCATCCGAACCCACACCCGCCCTCGTTCCTGGCAGAACAGCCTCCGATACACCTCGGCCCGCTGACCATATGACGACTCAGGCCCACCCAGCACCGACGCTGCTGAATACACCATGTGCAGCGTCCCAAACACCTCCACCAATCTCAACGCCTTTGGATTTACAATGCTCGACTCACTCAACGAATCCTCAACCGCCCCATCAGGATCAATCCCAAGCATCAGCAAAATCCGCCGATGCACCACCGCCATCATCGGCCCAAATGTCATCACAAACGCCCGCACCCCCGCCACCGGGCTAGGCACAATCACCGCATCCTGATCCGTCAACCGAACCCGCGAAATCGTCGCGCTGTCAATCCCAAGTCGAGCTATCACCTCATACCCCACCCCATCCACCACCGCCACATGCCCCGCCCCAACGCCCGACTGATCCAGATCAACATCTATCCCCGTCATCGTCAGCGTCGTCCCCGCAACCGTCGCCGAAGCTGATTCACCAAGCTTCTGACCCACCCACACCACATCCCGAAACAAGTTCGGCTCAACCACCAGCAAATCCCGATCACTTACAAACATCCCGCACCCCCAATCATGATCTTTATTCCATCCAAACCCGCTGGCACGCTCTCACGCGCCAGCAAGCGACAAGCGCCATCCCCGAGCCACCCCCAGGCTCCCGGGTCCACGCCGCCAATACCCTCTTACGCAGTTGCAAGACCTGAAATCAGCCCATGCGCATTCTCGTTCTTGAACTCCAGCGTGTACTCACCAACCACCTGGCCCTCAACTGAATCACCCGTCGATGCAAGCTTCTTGAATCCAAAGCTCCTGCCCGTCAAAGGCATCGCCTGCACACGCGAGCTGTCAATCAAAAGCACCGTATCCGCAGGCACCCACCGACTCATCACAACCCGGCACACCCCAAAGTCACTCTCATACACACTCACCAGATCCTGAAACTTTGTGTCCTCCGGCGCATACGCCCTTGACGAGCTGATAAACGAGTTGATCTTCCGCTTCTGCAACCCGCCCACAACAATCGTGTCCACTCCACCTGATGACTGATCCCAGATCAGCCTCAGCGCCGCATTCAGCACCGCTTCATTAAGCCCATCAGACCCCGCGCCATCTCCCACCGGAATCCCGCCTGCACCAGGCACAAACCGATTGGTCGCAATCGACTGAATAATCCCGTTCATTGATCGACGAACCGTTGACGAGCCCTGCTGATTACTCACTGGCGCAACCCCGTTGATCATGCAGTTTTCCAGATCCCGCAACAACTCGCGCATGCGTTCCTGTTTCTGATAATCAACCTCGTCTGCAATCCCGTATGCCCGAGACGCCTGCATCGAACCGCTCACGCTCACCGTCGCTGTAAAAATCTGCGTGTAGTTCTGTTTGCGCGATCGACTCGTAAACCTGGCTGAATCAGCATTCGCGCCTTCCATCGCTGCATTACCCAGAATGTTCAGCTTCATGTTGTCCGCCACCGTCGCCGCTGTCGTCCCTCCATACCCGCGCTGCACCGTGATGCTCGATCCACCCACCGCCGTCACCAGCATCACCTCGCCCGTGCCCTCAGGCTGCACCTGGTCACCAACCCGGAATCGACCCGCATTGTCCATCGTCAGGTCCGTCTCTGTCTGCGGATCAGGATTAAATACCGTCTGATTGATGTGATCAAAGTTGGGCAGCAGCGCATCCTCAATCCATTCATGCACCGTTCCAAACGCCGGCTGCTTGGAATCCCCAAAATGATCCAGGAGCGCCGTCTCAAACGGACTCACAATCCCCACAATGTCCGAAACATCCTCAACCAGCTCCGGCAAACCCGCACCCGCGTCATATGTCGCCTTACCCGTAAACGCCATCAGAACCCCCTTTTCAGTTCATTAACTTCAACTTGTTCAATCCACACACAAACAACACTCATCCACCACTCCGGCGCAGCCTCATATACCTGAGTAACGCCGATCGATCTCCGCTGCTCCTGGCAAACGCTGCCAGCGCCCTCTCCTCTGCATCACCATCCTGCACCACACTGCTCATCGCCGATACTCTGCCCCCTCGCCCCCGCGAGCCACCTGTCGAGCCTTTGAACAAAAATGCCTTCCGCTTGCGAAGCTCTCGCACCACACTCTGAACATCAGGCTCGTCCATCTCCAAAACCGCAGCCTCTGTCAGCATCATCGCTGTCTCAAGATCAATCGCTTCCGCCTTCACAAGCTCTCGCTCAATCTGCCTGCTCAACTCCGCAGCGTCAATCGTCTCGCGTGCCTGCTCCAGCGTCTCACGACAAGTCCCAAGATCCTGCTCCAACTCCTCCACACGCTGCTCCGCTTCAAGCGCCCGGTTCCTCCACACAATCTCATCACTCACAACCAGGTCCTTGCCCGCTTCTGCCGCATTGGGTTCACCTGATCCACCCACTCCGCCGCCACCACTAAATCCACCAGGCATCATCGCCCCCTTTCTAAAACCAGCCTCACTTACATCACCCCGGGATCACTCGGTGCATATCCCAGCTCCGCCAGCACCCGCTCTACAGGCACACCAAGATCCTGCTTCGCCCGCGCTGCAAACACCTGATCCCGCTCATCTGTTGGCAACGGATCAGGCCAAGCCAGTCGCAACCCCCGCTCTCCCACATCCGTCTGAAACACACCCGCTGCATCCAGCGCCATCAAAACCATCTCGCTCGCCCCCACAATCCCCCTGCCATAAGTCACACGCTTCCGCGCTGTCTTTGACAAAATCCCCATCAGCGTCACCTTCAACGCCGTCGCACTCGACAAGTTCCCAATCCGCGCCCTCACCACCCCGCTCGCCAACGGCGGCACACTCGAAACCTTGTCCATCGCCTCACGAATCTCCCGAATATGCGACTCCTCACTTGGCGATTCCGCATCTCCACCAAACGACTCAATCCGCGCATCAGGATTGTCCGTCGACCACACCTGACCAGGTCCCACCGGAACTCGCTCAAACCCCTCCACCCCGCGGGCCAGATACATCTTGAACGACTGCATCGTCACTCGACTCGCCCGATCGCTCAACCTCGTGTTCAACTCATCCTGCAAACACACCAACTGCTCAACCTCGCCCAGCCCCTCATAACGAAACGGCTGCGATAGATTCTGGATATGCACCACAGGCACATGACCCGCCAAATACCGGTTCAACCCCTCACCAACCAGTTCCTCACCCTCATACACCTGCCACGCCGATCCCGACCAGACCTCCGTCACTGATGACCGGCGACGAGCCCCACCCGCATCACCGCCCCGCAACAACCTCCCAATCACACTCCCCACTCCCCCCACGCTCCGCTCAACTTGATTCAGCTCGCGATCAAAGTGAACCACATACGCATCAAGCCCCCGGTAATCCAGACTGTTCACCAAAGGCACACACCGCGTCGGCTCCACCACCTCAATCCTGATCGCGCGCGCAATCTCGCGAATCCGCTCGTCACTCAACTCATCGCCAAACCCAATCCCGTCTCCCTCAAGCTCAACCAACCCCTCCACCCGAACCAGCAGGTCCACATACCCATACACATGACCAAGAAGCGCCATGTCCTGAAGCAACCCAATACCCCCAGACGCTTCCCACACCGCATCCAGAAGTTTCTCGATCACCCGCCGCCTTTGCTCATCCTCAGCCGTACTCACAATCAACACCGGCTTGCCAAACATGAAATCAACCATCGTGTGCAACCGCCAGGCAATGTCATTTTCAATCACAACCTCACGCCTCACGCCAGATTCATTCACACCCGTCAATCGTTCAGGCAACCCCTTCTCCTGAGCCTGTTGACCACCTCCAACCGTTCTGTTCCCCAGCCCAAGCGGATTCCTGTAATACGACCACCACTTGTTCAACTTGGGAATCACCCCTGACTCATGCCCATCAATCAGGAGTTTCAAGAGTGCCTCATCCAGGCCCACATCCGAAAAAATCTCCAGCCTATAAGACATAACCATTCCCCTGTGATGCGAGCATCAACCCTTCGCCCATCCTCGTTCAGCCCCGTGCAACACACACGACACTTACACCCCTCGCCCGCCCAACCCCCAATGCGCGCACAACACCCACCACACCATCTGGCTCAAACACCCAAACCGTGTAACTGCACTCAACTAAAAAAATTCGCCTTTTTCAGACACCACCCCTTGTGCGCGCCCACCCATGCGCATAACCCCTGTACCAACAAAAAAACCGGACCCATTCAGGCCCGGCCATCAACTCACCTCAAACCACAAACTACGCCCCGCCACCCTCACCGTCCCCACTATCCCCCAGAGCTTCAATATGTGAATACCGATCCAGATTACAAACCACCAGCTCGCCATCGTCCTTGCGAATCTCCAGCCGATCAAGCCAAAGCTTGTGATCCTTGCTATGTGCAAACCACGACCCGGTCTTTTCCTGACCAAACCCCACAACACACCCCTCGATCGTCGTAAGCAACGCCCCGGATTGCCTGGGAATCTGCTGTGTGACTCGAACCCGCTGACCAACCTTGATTTGTTCGCTTTGTATCGCCATCGTTTTTAGTATACCCCAGCAACTCTGCACCTGACCCACTCAGGCCTTCTCACGAATCAACTCCTCCACCATCTCCAGGAGCGCCTCTGCATCCTCTTGCGTCTGCGCCTCTGCAATCAGTCGCACAATCGACTCGGTATTGCTCGCCCGAACATGAAGCCACGCCTTCTGCTCCACCAGATCAACACGAACTCCATCCTGCCGATCAATCTCGATCTTCGCCCCCTCCAACACCCGGCCCATCTCACGAAAATGCTCCGCCACCGCCTCAACCAAAGGCTCCGCAGCCTCCTTTGAATCAATCCCCACCTTCCGCTTCATAATCGCATAACCAGGAACCTCACCCGCAAGCTCACTCACTGTCTTCCCCGTACTTGCCATCAGCCCCAGCACCAACCCCATCCCCGCAAGCGAATCCCGCACCAATCCAGTCCCAGGCCATATCACCCCCCCATTGCCCTCACCGCCCACCACCACATCAAATCCCTCGCGACCCAGCTCGCGCATCTTCTGCACCACATTCGCCTCACCCACAGGCGTCCGCACCACCTCCACCCCAAACTTCGCTGCCACATCATCAATCATTCGACTCGTCGAAAGATTCACAACGATCACCCCTCTGCCTGCCTCCATCTCCTCATCCCCACCATCTGCTTCACGAAGTTGCAAAAGTGCCTCCGCTGCCAGCACCAGCGTGTACTCCTCTCCAATATACCGCCCCGTCTCATCCACAATCGCCAGCCGATCCGCATCCGGGTCTTGTGCAAAACCAACATCCGCCCTGGCTCCCACCACCACATCACACAACCCGCCTTCACCTGCAAGATTCTCCGCTGTAGGCTCTGGTTCGTGCTCAAAAATACCAAAAGATTCATCCACCAGCGCCCCGCCACCCAACTGAATCACCTGCCCCACAGCTTCATGCAAAAGCAGTCCACCAACCCGCGATCCAGATGCATTAAGCGAATCCAGAACAACTCGAAAACCGCTCATCTTCTCCCGCCCCGCCTTATCCATCAGATCCAGAAACACAGCCTCGCCCACCAACTGCAAATGAAGCTTGCACCCACCCTCATATTGCTCATACTCCCCCACCAGCTCACCCCTCACCCAGTCAATCTCATTGCCCTCAAACCCCCCGATAATTTCCTCAGCCCGCCCCTTCACCGGCGCTGAAACAACAAACGCATCAATCGCATCTGACCCTTGTGCATCTCGACACAAACACTTAATGCCGTTCCATGCCTGACCGTTATGACTCGCTGTCACCACCACCCCCACTGCGCCATATTCATTAGCCACCACCCCCACCGTAGGTGTAGGCACAACCCCCACATCAACCACATCACACCCCACACCCATCAACCCCGCCATCACCGCCTGTTGTAGCGCTAGCCCCCCATGTCTCCCGTCCCGCCCCACCACCACCGTTTCGCCTTCGCCATCACGCTTGAGCCATGTCCCAAACGCTGCTGCATACCGCATCGCCACATCAAACGACAGGCTCTCACCCACAATCCCCCGCAAACCACTCACACCCACAATCAAAGGCTCACTCATGCTCATTACCCACTGCTGGCGCTCTCTCAAAACTCACCCAGGACACGCAACCAACCCGTATTTACCTCCCCCGTGTACGCACCTTGCCAAACATCCGTTTCGGTGGCTGCTTCGTAGGCACAATCCCTCCCGGAAACTGCTGCTCACTCACCTTTTCCTTCTTCTGAATCGGAAGGTCCGTTTCCACAGCCAGTCGGTTCGGCTTGTTCTGCTGCTCACTGCGCCGCCTGTCATCCCGCTCCCGCTGATTCCTGACATCCTCAGGCAATGACCCAGGCTCAAAATCCGGATAGTTCAGCTTGGGAACCTCCGCATTAATAAGTCTCTCAATATCCGTCAAAAGCCCGCCTTGTTCAGGTGTTACAAAGCTCCACGCCACACCACCCCGCCCCGCCCGTGCTGTCCGCCCGATCCGATGCACATACAGCTCCACATCATCAGGCAAATCATAATTCACCACATGCGTAATCCCCTCAACATCAATACCCCGGCTCGCAAGATCAGATGCAATCAAAACCGCCAGCTTCCCAGATCGAAACTCCTTCATCACCGCATTCCGCTTGCTCTGTGGCAGATCGCCATGAATCGCATGCGCCTCGATATTCTTCCCATTCAAATATCGCGCCAACTGATCCACCGTCCGCTTCATTCGGCAAAACACCAGCGTCAGCGTCGGCTCCTCATGCGTCAAAAGATGCCCAAGCAACCGCCGCTTATCCCAATGCTCCACCGCCAGATAATACTGATCCACCAGACTCACCGTAAGCGAACCCGCCGATGTCACCACCTTCAACGGGTCATGCATGAACGATCTGGCAAGTCTCTCAATCTCCGCTGAAAGCGTCGCTGACACAAAGATCGTCTGCCGCTCACGGGGACACTTCTTCAAAATCCGGCGAATGTCCTCTCTGAACCCAATGTCCAGCATCCGGTCCACTTCATCAAGAATCGCAAAACGAATCTTCCCCAGATCCAACAGCCCACGCTCGATCATGTCCATCACACGACCTGGCGTCCCCACAATAATCTCAGACCCGCGCTCCAGCTTCTTGGCCTGCACACTCACCTTCTGACCGCCATAGATCGCAGTCACCCCAAGCCCCGTCTTCTTGCCCAGTGAACTGATCTCATCTCGAATCTGAATCGCCAGCTCGCGAGTCGGGGCCAACACAATCGCGCTGAACTTCTTCCCCTTCTCCACAACCTCAAGCAAAGGCAACCCAAACGCCGCTGTCTTGCCCGTCCCCGTCTTGGCTTGCCCAATCACATCTCGCTTGGACACGATCGCCGGTATCAGCTTGGACTGAATAAATGTCGGCCTCTCAAATCCCGCAGCCTCAATCCCCGCCAACACCTCTTCACCCAGACCAAGCGAATCAAAGGTCGACTCGGAATCAAAAATCTCAGATCCCGCATCTGCCTCAGCCACACTCTTTTCACTTACGCTTTTTTCTTGTTCCGACATCGACATCACGCCAAAGCCGAGATGCGAGCCAACAAGATGAACTGCGTCAAAGGCTCACAAGCCCTTCACGCAGATCATCCCAGTGCACTCACAACCCAGCCCCAGCCTCCTGTTCAAGCTGACTGTCCGCCTGCTTTTAGTCTCAATATATCAACCACACAATGTAGTTCCTATTGACATCCTAGCACCAAACACCCCCTTACCCCCTTTTTTCCCTTCCTTCATCACCACCGGCCTTCTCCTCTTGGCTTCGTTCGAGCAGCAAAATGTGTTTCATCAGCGTCGCCGCGGCAGTCGATCCCGCTGCAGCCCACCCACGCCAACCATCCCGCCACGCCCCCCGAAGCACCATCTGCTTCAAAAATGCCCCCCCAGGCGACACCAACAACCTTCCATACCCCCCTTTCCTCCCCTCACCAGCAAGTGATGTTGCCATCACCTGTGCATGTCGAACCTGATTTGCCAGATGCTCAGCCATGTCCACAAACGAATCATGCCTGAGATCACCCTTCAGATCACCAACCACACCCCCACCCAGAATCTCCAACTTGTCATGTGGATCAAGCCCGCCCCACCGCCCCTTGCCCCGCTGAATCAGCCTCAACCTCCACTCAGGCTGCCAAGCATGTTCCAGAAACCGCCCCGCATACCACACCTTCCGGTTCACCCTGTACCCAATTGCATCGGCCCCCTCACCCTCAACCACCGCCCTGATCGCCGCTGCCAGCTCAGGCTCAACAGATTCATCACTGTCCAGGCACAACACCCACCGACCCTTGCACGCTTCCAGTGCTTTTTGCTTGGTCGCCACATGCCCAAGCCACTGAGTGCCAATCACCCGCACTCCGTGCTCTTTGAGTATCCCCAGCGTCCCGTCCACCGATCCCGAATCCAAAGCCACAATCTCATCAGCAAGCCCGCGCACAGACTCCAGCGTCCGACCAATCGTCCGCTCATTATCCCGGCACACAATCGCAACTGATAACCCTGAATCCATTATCGCCCCAGACATGCCCAATCACCCACATTCACTCTGCACACAACACCATCATACAACCAACCCCATACCATCACACCATGCCCCCTCTCGTACTCCAGACCGAAGACCTCCATCCCCAGCCCGCAGCCTGGCTCGCCGACCGCTGCACACTCATCCATTGCCCCTCAGATGACCCCCGCTTTAAAAGCCTCCTCCTGAAAGCAGATGCCCTCATCGTCCGCACATACACACAGGTCAACCAGACCCTTCTGGATAGCGCACCCAATCTCAAAGTCATCGCCCGTGCTGGCGTCGCCCTGGACAACTTCGACCTCCCAGCGTGTGCCACTCGCAACATCACCGTTGTCCATGCACCCGCTGCCAACACCCTGGCTGTCGTCGAATGGGTCGCCGCTCTCATTCTCGATATCACCAGACCACGCACCTACCTCAAAAGTGCAACAGCCAACTGGCACGACCTCCGTAAACAGTCCATGTCAGATCGACAACTCTCCGACCAAACCCTCGGCATCCTCGGCCTGGGCCGCATCGGCTCCCGCATCGCCCACCTCATGTCCACACTCAACGCCTCCACCATCTACCACGACATCAAACCCATCGAATGCCCAAATCGCCATAACGCCCAACCCGTCAATCTAGACACCCTCCTCTCCCGCTCTGACATCCTCACTGTCCATATCGACGCCCGCCCGTCAAACCGAAACTTCCTCGACTCAGATGCCTTCTCCAAACTCAAATCCGATGTCATCCTCATCAACACCTCAAGAGGCTTCATCCTCGACACCCCCGCCCTGGCAGCCTTCCTCCACAACAACCCCAAAGCCCACGCAGCCATCGATGTCCACGATCCCGAACCTATCACTCAGGACAACCCCCTGCTTCAACTGCCCAATGCCCACCTCACCCCACACATCGCTGCAGGCACACAATCCGCCAAGAAAAATATGTCCTGGGTCGTCAAAGATGTCTGGCGTGTCCTCCAGGGCGAGCCGCCCCACAACCCCGCTCCCACCTTTGAATCATGACCTCCATCACTACCAAAGCCTACGCCAAGATCAACCTTGTCCTCTCTGTAGGCCCTCCTGTCGCCCAAGGTGCCAATCAGGGCATGCATCCCATTGCCTCATGGTTCCACGCCATCGACCTCTTTGATGACATCACCATCACCCACGCGCCCTCTGGCTCTACAACCATTGATATTTCATGGGCACATGATGCCCCCCGCCCCACACCCATCGACTGGCCCCCTCAATCTGACCTTGCCTTTCGTGCTCACCAACTTCTCGAACAGCACATTGGCAAACCCCTCCCTTGCCACATCGCCATCAAAAAACGCATCCCCACCGGCGCAGGCCTTGGTGGCGGCTCCTCCAACGCCGCCTCCACCCTCCTCACCCTCAACACACTCTTCAACCTCAACACCCACACACCAACCCTCGCTTCCCTCTCCCAATCCCTAGGCTCAGACATCCCCTTCTTCCTCGACCCCCACTCCACCCCCCACCCCCCACCCCGCCCCGCCATCGTCTCAAACCTCGGCGATCAAATCCAGCGAACCCACACCCACGCCGACACCTTGCTGCTCATCACCCCACCCTTTGCCATCCCCACTGGCCCCGTCTACCACGCCTTTGATGCCGCCAACCCAAAAGCACCCGCCAATCTACCCCGCATCACCCATCTGGCCACCCAGCTCAGTCTCGACTCCAGCGACCTGTTCAATGACCTGCTGCTCCCCGCCCAGCGCGTTGAACCACGCCTGACAGCACTCATGCACCACATCAAGACAATCATCCCGAAAAACCAGCCACTGCACATGACAGGCTCAGGCTCCGTACTGTTCATACTCACACCAACCCCCGACGAGACCCTCCATCATCTCATCTCACTTCAGATCGCTTCCAATCTCGATGATTTCAAGCATTCCGCCATCACGCTGACTCAACTGATATAACTCACATTCACCATTCAAGCTCGCAGGAACCTTCACAATGACCAACCCAATCGTCGGCATCGACCTCGGTGGCACCAACATGCAGTTCGGCCTCGTCGATCACACCAACACCATCATCGCTCGCGCCAAGAAAAAAACCAACGCAAACGATGGCTTTGATGCTGTCATCAACCGCCTCACAAACACCATCAACGATCTCTGTACCCAGGCAAACATCTCAATCAGCGACCTTCACGCTGTCGGGCTGGGCGCCCCAGGCGCTCTCAACTACAAGACCGGCCACCTCTATGAAGCTGTCAACCTCCGCTGGAACGATGTCCCCCTCGCCCAGATCGTCTCTGACAAACTCCAAGGCGTTCCCGTCTGCCTCGAAAACGATGTCAATGTCGGCCTCTACGGCGAATACAAACTCGGCGCAGGCGAAAACTCGCCAGACCTCCTCGGTGTCTGGCTCGGCACCGGCATCGGCGGTGCCCTCATCATCAACAACGACCTCTACCACGGCCACCACCACACCGCTGGCGAAATCGGACAAATGACACTCTTCCCCTCAAACCTCCCCGGCTGGACATCCTTCGAACAAAACTGCTCCCGCTCCTCCGTCGTCGATACCCTCAAACGACTCATCAACGCCAACAACCCCTCAATCATCTCCAAACTCACCAATGGCGACCTCTCCAAAACCAAATCAAAAATCATCGGCCAGGCCTACGAAGCACAAGACCCCCTCACACTCACCGTCATCAACAAAGTCGCCGAACTTGTAGGTACCCACATCGCTGGCGTCGTCACCCTCCTTTCACTCCCCCGTGTCGTCCTCGGCGGCGGCCTCACCGAAGCCCTCGGCCCATCCTTCACCAGCCTCGTTGAACAACACACTCACCAGCATGTTTTCCCCGCAGCCCTCCAAACTGTCAAAATCGTTCACACCCTGCTCAACGACGATGCTGGTGTCCTCGGTGCTGCCCTCCTCGCCCGCCAACGCACATGATCAACACACACCGTTCCAACCCTGCTCAGTCTCCTCCCCAAAACAAACAAGGACCCAGGCTCACACCCAGATCCTTGCGATCTCTCAATCCTGCCATTCCGTTATCGACTCTCAACGAGACGAACTCTAACTCGTCAGTTTCGTCAGAATCGCTTCCACCGCCTCATCAATCTTCTGCTCTGTCATGTAACTTCCGTCAGAAAGCTGAGTGCGAATCTGATCAATCAGATCAACTCGCACCGATCCATCCTGACGAAGCCTGCTCAACTCAACCGCTGCTTCTGAAACTTCCACTCGATCGTCCTCGCGATGAATCCCGCCTTCATAAGAATCCGAATCACCACGCCGACCATCATCGCGACGACCCCCCCCTTGAACCGCCCCCAATCGACCAGGATGATCAACACCCACTTGTGATACTTCCGACATATTCATTCCCTTCTTTTACATTCCTGTAAAACACCACCAATAATAATCCGCCAGTAAAGGCACTCCCACCATGCCCAATACCGACCTGTTCATAACTTGTATCGTCCCCCTACCCCATATCATCTGAAAATTTGTTACAATCGCTATAATCCAACAAACCATTGCAATCACTACCGTTGCAGCTGATAAACAAATACGGACCCAGAAAGTCTTTATTGTCTTTTACAATCAGGCATCATCATGAAACATGTATACCACTCAAAAACCAATCATCCCAGCCTCTTGCCCACGATTCTCCTCTGGCTGCTCGTCGGAAACTGCCTCGCATCACCCGCTGATGCCCAGTGGCGGTCAAAAAAGAAAAAACAGCTCAAAGATACTGGTACCAAACTCTTTACACCCACAGATAATGCTTCTGATCCCTCAGCTTCAGCCCGGAATGCCTGGTCGATCGTCCTTGTCACATTCCGAGGCCAGAACCATGCCCAGAACGCTGCCAAGGGTCTTTGGAAAGTCCAGAATGAAGCCAGCCTGTCAGATGCCTACACCCAAAAACGCTCCGAGCAATCGACCATCATCGCCTTCGGCCAGTTCGCTGACCCCTCCTCTCCAGAAGCCCAGTCAGCCCTTGCCCGTGTCAAAAACACTCTTGTCAACAACGCCAGGCCCTTTGCCTCAGCCTTCCTCGCTCCACCTTCGCTCACCCTCGCAAAGCAAACCCTGGATCGCTATGACCTCCGCAATGCTAAAAAACTCCACGGCGCCAAAGACAACACCAGGCTCGAATACCGTGCCCTCTACACACTTCAGGTCGGTGTATACACCAGACTCGACCGCAACCCCACGCCTCAGGAAATCGCCGAGTTCAGGAAAATCGCTGAAAACGCTGCTGCCATCCTCCGCCAGGAAGGCGAACTCGCCTTCTTCTACCACGGCATCACCAAATCCATGGTCACCGTCGGCATCTTTGGCACCGACGATTTTGACCCCCAAAACCTCAATCAGCAATCCCCCGCACTCACCGCAACTCGCAATCGATTCCCCTACAACCTCCTCAATGGCAAAGCCTACCGCAACAACCTCACCGGCAAACTCCAACAATCAGGTCTCGTCAATATCCCCTAACCCACCCCTCCTATCCGCAACGCTCTGATCTCCACCACGCGCCATTGCTCCCCATCCAGGCGCCATATCAGCCTCCATGTCGAAACATTGACCACCCGCCATTGTTCTGAGGTCACGCGCACCCACACTTGTGACCGGGCTGTACGGGGGCCATCAACCTTTACCTGAGTCTCAAGCACGCGATAGTTGCTCACTTGTGCATCACCGCCCATGCGCGCCCGAATCCGCCCCAGCACAGCCTCCCGTCCCTCAACATCAAGCCCGCGAATCCCCAGCACATTCAGTTGAACATCTTCCCCCAAAAGATCCATCAGCACCGCTTCATCCACCTCAGCAACCGCAAAAACCAGCCCCCTGCTGCGATCTCTGAACGCTTCGTATTCAGTCTCAACCGCTGTGGAAAGCACCACCACACTTAAAGCCCCCAGCACGCACCCGCCCAGCACCAGCGCACCTTTCTTCAAACCCGCCCATCGGCTCACCACCACCGCTCCCAGCACCCCCGCCACGAGCATCAGCACGCCCAGAATCGTCGGCTGCTCAAACAAAAATCTCCCCGCCAACGATCGAGCTGCCAACACAGGCACATTTCCAGACGCAACTCCAATTACCAACTGCACCATCTTCATGCCCACCAGATTATCAACACCTTTGTTCGCATCAATCTCAAGACCATAGGTCCGATAGGCCGATCCGAAAGAAAACAACTTTGCCGTTAATCCCGGATACTGCGCCCATCGAGCGCCATCACGCGAGCAGCCATATGAACTCTCTCCATGATTTTCTCAACCCCGACAACACACCTCAAAATGACTCACCCATCCTCGCCAGAAATCTCAAAGCCCTCAAGGTCCAAAGCCCTGACGCTGCTGAAGCAATCAAAAATGCATCACCCAGATCCGACCTGGCTTTTATCGAGTCTGATGAAGACGCTTTTAGCGCGATCCTCGGCTTCGGCCCAACCGCCCGCGCCCTCGCTTCAAAACGCAAACCACTCACCGAAGCCCAACGCCTTGCTGACTCGCTCGATCTGGAAAAAGCCGGCGGCGTCCTCGTGCTCGGCTTCGGACTGGGCTACCACATCAAAGCCCTCAGCCAAAGACTCAACCACGCAGGCGTCATCTTCGTCTTCGAGCCCGACACTCAGCTCCTTCACTCTGTCCTCAGCAAAATCGACCATACCTCCTGGCTTGCCAGCGCCGATGTCGTCATCCTCACCGAGCCTGACAACCCCTCGCCCATCGCAAATGCAACCCATGGCATCGAAGGCCTCCTCGCCATGGGCGTCAAAATCCTCCCTCACCCACCCTCCATGCCCAGGCTTGGCTCACTCACCGACTCGTTCACCCAACACTTCACCCGCGCCATCGCTTCGGTCAGAACCAACATCGTAACAACCCTCGTTCAGTCACAAACCACCATCCGCAACCTGCTGATGAACATTGACCGCTACGCTGGCTACGAAGGCATCACGGATCTCAAAGACGCCGCCAAAAACAAACCCGCCATCGTCGTCTCCGCAGGCCCGGGTCTTCAGAACAACATTCACCTTCTCAAAGATCCATCAATCGCAGATCGTTTTGTGATCATTGCTGTCCAGACCGTTCTCAAAACCCTTCTCAGACAAGGCATCAAACCCCACTTCGTCACCGCTCTGGATCATCATGAAATCAGCGCCCGCTTCTATGAAGATATCTCCGCAGCTGATGCAGCCTCTACAACCCTCGTCGTCGAGCCCAAAGCCAACCCCGCAATCTTTGCTGCCTACAAAGGCCCCATCCGCTGTCCAGCTTCGGACATCCTTGATAACCTCCTGGGCGATCAACTCTCAAATAACAAAGCTCCCATCACACCCGGCGCAACCGTCGCCCACCTCGCCTACTACTTCGCCCGTCACCTCGGCTGTGATCCCGTCATCTTCATAGGCCAGGATCTTGGCTTCAGCGATGGGCTTTATTACAGCCAGGGTGCAGCAATCCACACCGTATGGGCACCTGAACTCAACCCCTTCAACACACTCGAAATGCTCGAATGGCAACGCATCGCCCGCAACCGCAAAAACCTCCACAAAACCACCGATATCCATAACAACCCCATCTACACCGATGAACAGATGGCGACCTACCTCACCCACTTTCAAAGAGACTTTCAGCTTGACTCCCAAAAAGGTCTCACTGTCATCGATGCAACCGAGAGTGGCGTCAAAAAACAACACACCACCATCATGCCTCTGGCTGATGCCCTTTCAAAGTTCTCCCCCGATACCCCGCTCAATCTCCCCCAAACCCCAACCAACAGCAGCACCCTCTCCAACAACAAGCCCACAGCCCAACTCAAGCAACAACTCACAGAACAACTCTCATCAATCCGCAAAGACACCTGGCATATCCAGGAAAACTCCAAACGCACCGAAGTTC
This sequence comes from Phycisphaerales bacterium, assembly GCA_029260555.1. Lineage (GTDB taxonomy): Bacteria > Planctomycetota > Phycisphaerae > Phycisphaerales > UBA1924 > JAJDCZ01. The sequence goes on along the minus strand of JAJDCZ010000043.1, from coordinate 36,751 downwards.
TGCTTGAAAAACTTCTGAAGCACCAGACCGATCAATCCAAAGCCAATCGCCTCATCGAAAAAATCACTCAGGTCCGTGATCAAACCATCAACAGGAAAGCTGCGTTCAAACTCGTCGATTTTATTAATCAGGCTGGTGCTCTAAACCGCTGCAAAGCCGACCGTGCCATCTCTCTTGACCGCTCGCTTGAGCCGTTCCAAAAACAAAAACTCCAGATTCAGCGCGATATTAAAAATGTCCACTGGCTCGGAGATGCTGCAACAGAGGTCAACTCGCTACTCGATCACACCCTTGCTTTTCTTAACGACCCTTCCACCCCTCGTTACACGCGCGACCCCAATCAACAAGCCGACACCCAGACCATTTTTGATCACTCCAAAACTGTCGTTGCTGTGGTCGCAGCGTCATTTCAGAGTCCCGCCCACCAGGCATCGCCGATCGACACACCATTTGCGCTCAACCACTCCATCCTCAGCCTCACTATCGACAGGCTCAGAAGATCCAGCCAGCTCGATTCCATCGTCATCATCACCGACGATGAACCACGCGTCAGGAAAACGCTCGACTCTGATACGCTTAACGACCCGCGCCTGCACATCACACCCGTCAGTTCGACTGAACTGGCACCAAACCCGCTCGTCACCTCCGCCCGCGCCTTTGCACCCCACTGCTGGCGTGGCAGCCTGGGCAACCTCACATGCCATGACGAAGCTCTCCATCCCCGGATCACACAAAGTATCCTCAAGGAAACCAGCGCCCATGCCATCGTTCCCATCAGTGCCCACTGGTGCTTCATAGACGCAGCCCTCATAGATGCCAACATCACCCGCTTTCGCATGAGCCCTGAGCAAACCCCGCTCTGCTTTGATCAGGCGCCCCCCGGCCTCTCCGCTGTTGTTCTGGACGAAAAAGTCATTGAAGAAATTATTTCCAAAGCAGATTCATCAGGTCCACGCGCATCCATCGGAGGCATGCTCTCGTACATCCCCGTTTCACCCCGCACCGATCCCATCGCCCACATCGCCTGTAGCGCCATCGACCCAGCCGTCCGCAACCTCACCCTCCGCGTCATCCCCGATACTCTTCAAAGCAGACAAGCTCTGGCAGAATCCCTCGAACCACTGAGTCAGGATCTCATCCGCGCTGATGCCCGTGTCATCGCATCTCGTTTGCGAAGCACCTCAAACCACCCACAAACACGCCACCTCGTCCTTGAAATCACCAACAAACCCAACCACACACCTTCCTGGATCACGCCCCCAGCAACCCGTGCCATCATGCCCGCTACCGATGCCATTGACCACATCCAGGCCTTTGCCAAAGAACCTGCCCCTTTCGTTGTTACGCTCGGCTCAACCGCTGCAGGCCAGGCTGAACCCCTCCTCCATCCCCAACTCGCTGAAATCATCAATGCTGCTCACATTGCCGGTGCGGCTGCGGTCCATGTTCGCACCAGCCTTGATGTCGATCAAGCCTTCATCGAAGCGCTCAACACCGCCTCGCCTGACATCATCAGCGTCGATCTTTACGCTGGATCGGTTGATCTTTACTCCCGCATCCTCACTGCTGACACTTTCACCAAGGTTCAGAACTCTCTTTTGAATCTTCTATCCACTCGACACAACTTCACGCCCTGGATCGTGCCTCGCATCACCCGCTGTGACCTTGCTCTTGAGCACATCGAACCCTTCTATGACCACTGGCTCATGGCTGCTGGCGCCTGCACCATCGATCCCCTCCCCGAATCGATCGACTCCATGCGCATCAAACCCCTGACCCCTCCAGATCTGGGTCTGAACCCCATGCCCACAACCATCATCCATGCTGACGACAGCGCCGCACATCACAACCAGCCTAAGGCTGACACGATCTCTGCATCATGACTCAGCCTCTGGATGCCATCGCGATCATCCTCGCCCGCGCAGGCTCCAAAGGCCTGCCCGGCAAAAATACCGCAAACATCGCAGGCAAACCCTGCCTCACCTACACCATCAACCACGCCCTGCACTCAACTCATATCAAACACACTGTCCTCTCTACTGACTGCCCTCATGCGGCTCAAATCGCAACTGATCTGGGCGTAACCATCATCGACAGACCCACTCACCTCGCCTGCGACACCGCAACCATCGACGATGCTGCCCGTCACGCCCTCTCAGCAGTCAACCCGCCTCCCTCAACACCCGTTGTCATCCTCTACGCCAATATCCCCATCCGCCCGCAAGACCTTTCAGACCGCGCCCTGACACTTCTCTCAAAAACAAGCTGCCACTCCGTGCAAAGCTACGCCCCCGTCGGCAAATATCACCCCTGGTGGACCGTCAAGCTCAACTCCGATGCATCTGTCGCTCCCTGGCAAGGCCAAATCCTCAACCACAACATCTTCCGCAGACAAGACCTCCCACCCGCCCACATCCCCGATGGAGGCATCATCGCCCTCACCCAACCCGCACTCAACCTTCAACTGCACAATATCCCCAAAGGTCCACACGCTTTTCTGGGCTCAGACCGCCGTGCTATCACCACCCAGCTCGGCCAGGTTATTGATATTGATTCACACATCGACCTCATCGTTGCTCAAACCATTCTCGAAAATCAGCACCCCTCGCCCACCTGCTAACCTCAGCCCATGCTCATCGCCAACACTTTGATCAACGCATCTTCGCCCCCCTACATCATCGCAGAGATCGGCGTCAACCACGATGGTTCAACACAACGCGCCATCGAACTTGTCGATGTCGCAGCCGATGCGGGCGCACAGGCGATCAAACTTCAGTTCTTTACCACCAACCTGCTCATGTCCAAAGCTGCGGTCCTGGCTGCCTACCAACAAGCTGCTGGCGAGTCCAACCCCATCGCCATGCTCCGCCGCCTTGAGCTATCCATCCCCGACATGCAGCAGATCGTCAAGCACGCTCACGCCAGAAACATCCACGCCATCGTCACCGTCTTTTCACAAGACCTCATCAAACCCGCTTTGACACTCGGTGCTGATGCTTTCAAAACCGCATCACCTGACATCATCCACAAACCCCTGCTTGATCAACTCGCAGGCACAGGCCTTCCCCTCATCGTCAGCACTGGTGCAGCCACACTCAGCGAAGTACGAGATGCCCTCATCTGGCTTGCCCCCGCCGCTGACCGCCTGGCTCTGCTCCAATGCGTCAGTTGTTACCCCACCCCTCAAGAGCACGCAGCCCTCACAGGCATCCCTGCCCTTCAGGCAATCCACCTCGGCCCCACAGGCTACTCCGATCACACCTTTAGCCTTGATACCGGTGCCCTTGCTGTTGCTCATGGCGCAGCCATTCTCGAAAAACACATCACGCACAACACCGCTGCACCGGGGCCAGACCACGCAGCCTCTCTCATGCCTCACAATCTCGCCCAATACATCAAACAAGCACAAGAAGCACACACACTCCGCGTGCGTATCGCTGTCGACAACCCTGTCAAGTGCGTTCTTGATATTGAAAAAGATGTCCACCACGCCTCACGCCAGTCGCTTGTCGCAACCCGCGACCTTCACTCTGGCACTGTCCTTGCACCATCTGACATCACCATCAAACGCCCAGGCACCGGCATCAGCCCCGCTGAGTTTGATCTCACCATCGGCAAAACAATCGCTGCATTCATCGCTGCGGACATGCCCATAATGCAACAATCCCTGCTATGAATGACCCAGCAATGAACGATCAAATCCAAACCCACATCGCTGTCGTCACAGGCACCCGCGCCGAGTTCGGCCTGCTGCGCTCCACCATGCACGCCATCCAGGCACACCCCTCTTTAAACCTCTCCGTCATCGCGACTGGCTGTCACCTGCTCCACCCTGACCTCACCTACAAACAGGTCAAAGCAGAGTTTGACATCGCCGACACTGTCCCCATGCAAAAACCTGCACAAAACACCCGCGCCGATGATGCTCAAGCCCTGGGCCTTGGCATCTCAAGAATCACTCGTTCGTTCTCAGCTTTGAAACCAGACTGGGTCCTCGTCCTCGGCGATCGCATCGAAGCCTTCGCTGCAGCAGCCGCCGCATCCATCATGGGTCTGGGCCTGGCACACATCCATGGCGGCGACCGCGCCCAAGGCATCGCAGACGAATCCATCAGACACGCCATCACCAAACTTGCTCATCTTCACTTCCCCGCAACCCCCCTGTCCCAACAACGACTCATCAAAATGGGCGAAAACCCCGCCACCATCCACATGCTCGGCTCACCCGCCATCGATGACCTTGCAAACATCCCGCCCCTCGCCAATCAAAAACTCGACGAACTCGACAACCCCGACACCATCCTCCTCTTCCACCCCACCGCCCGCCCCGCTGAAATCGAAGAACACGACACAACCCGCATCCTCGAAGCTCTCAAACAACGACGCACCCTCGCACTCCACCCCAACCACGACCCCTCAAGGCAAGGCATCCTCCGCGCACTCACAAACTCAACCATCACCACCCACTCACACCTCTCCCGCCAGGACTTCGCAGGCCTGCTCAAATCCCTCTCACAACAAACACCAAAAGGTTTCATCGTCGGCAACTCGTCCTCAGCTCTGATCGAAGCTGCTGCCCTGGGGTGCCCAGCCATCGACATCGGACCACGCCAACAAGGTCGAGAAAAACCTGACTCCATCATCCACATTGATAACATCAATCAACTTCAAAACGCCATACAAACAATTACCAATCTTAATATTAACCCCAATAACCACCCTTATGGCGATGGTCACACCGGCGTGCACATTGCCCAAACCCTCGCCAACATTGGGCCACCAACCCACGACACCCTTCTTAAGCAATGCACCTATTGATCCCCACTAACGGTCACTCTTCTATCTAACTCGTCCTATAACATTTTCTTGCCATGCAAGGCTCTTCCAGACCATACTCAAGCTGTCTCAGTTCACGAAACACCCGCGCCAGACCAAAGTTGCGTTCCCTCTGTGCCGATGTTTCGTTTGTACTCTGGCTGACAAAGGAGCCTATTCAGCATGTCAACCCAAACCCAAGACCGTGACCAGCTCGTTCAGAAAGCGATCGGCGAGATCAGCCACATCGCTACCTTGCCAGAAATCACGCTCAAAATTATTGAGCTTGTTGAAGATCCGACTTCAACAGCGCAGGATCTGCACAAACTCATTTCTTACGACCCCGCTCTTTGCAGCCGAATCCTCAAGGTCGTCAACTCTTCCTTCTATGGCTTACCCGGGCAGATCGCTTCCATCAACCGAGCTATCGTCATGCTCGGCCTCAACGCAGTCAAAAACATCGCCATTGCTGCAAGCCTCGCCAAACTCTTCAGAGGCGGCCAGCTCACACCGAACTTCTCCGCACGCGATCTCTGGCTCCACTCCATCGCATGCGCCACCACCACCAAGCTCCTGGCAGACAAACTCAACATCGGCCTCTCTGATGAAGCTTTCCTCGCAGGCCTCATGCACGACATCGGCATCATGGTCGAAATGCAGTTTGACCGTGGCCTGCTCATCGAAACCATCGATGCGGTTGGTGCTGATTCTGATGGCATCCCCGTTGTCTGCATGCTCGAGGCAGAAGAAAAAATCTTCGGTGCTGACCACACAGACTTCGGCTTCGGCCTCTGCAAAGCCTGGAAGTTCCCAGAAAGCCTGGCAACCGTCACCAAATATCACCACGACCCCCTTTCCCTACCAACCAGCAATAGAACACTGTCTTCGCTCGTCTACATCGCCGATCGCGTTACTGCTGAACTTTTTGACAGTTTCCGCATGGATATGACTTCACTGAAAATCGATCCTGCCGTCATGGAAGAGGTCAAACTGACACCCGAAGCGCTGGCAGAAATCAAGGAAACTCTTCCAGAACACCTGGAATCGACCACAAACTCGCTTGGATAAGTGTCGGAAAAACACCCAAAGTTCCGATGGTACATCTCGATCGTCATTATTTGTACGAATTGTAATGTGTTCGACATGAACAATCCGACTCGTGCATAAACATGCGCGAGCAAAAAACTCTCTCTTTCTCCCTCCGGGCGGCTGCATGAAACTATGCGGCCGCCTTTTTCATTACTCCCTTGTCCAAATATTACACCCCAAAATCAACGCTCGATCGCTCGATGCCATGAATCCATCGCAGCATGATCCGTCAAGTCGTAAGTCAAAGGCGTCACCGTTATCACACCATTAAAAAGACCATGCACATCCGAATATTCATTGATCTCTTGAAACTCAAGACCATTTCCCGCTGACCAGTAATACACATCCCCACCCGGACTTTGCCTTTTCTCATACTGATCGACCAGCCCGTGCGTATTCATCGGTGCCACCACCATCTCAGGCATCGCGCCATCCTCAAGCACCACGGGCAAGTTGATGTTCACACACCGATGCGCTGAGAGCAAACCCGTTTTCACCACCCGTTCAATTGCGCGCCTGGCAATGGCCGCAGCTGCTGCAAAGTTCGGCTCACTCCGACCCAGAAGCAAACTCACTGCAATCGCAGGCACACCCAGAAACGCGCCTTCTATCGCCGCTGCCACCGTCCCAGAATAAATCACATTCACGCCACAGTTCGCGCCCGCGTTCATCCCCGAAATCAACAAATCCGGCTGACTCCCCTGGCCAAACCGCTCCTGCCAGATCGTCGAGACCGCCAGCTTCACACAATCCGCAGGCCTCCCATCAATCGCAATGCCCGCCATCCTTTCATTCACCTGCACATCACTCGTCATCAAAGGCTGATGAAAAGTCACGCCATGCCCCGTCGCAGACTGCACCGTCAAAGGAGCCATAGGCACCAACTCGATTTGCTCATCTCCCCCGCTCCCACCACCAGGCTGAGCAAAGTCTCTGGGTAATCTCAACCCGCCTTCAAATGGCTCGCCCGCTTCACCAAGCCCCGTAATCGCTTCAAAAAGCGAAACAATCCCCGGCGCATGGATCCCGTCATCATTCGTCAGTAATACTCGCATGACACAGCGTAGCCACAGCAGCCACCCCTTCCCAGCACAAACCTCGTTCACACACTACCCTCAACTTCATGATCCACCCACATTGGCTCATCACGCCCGCAACCCTCCGCCTCAGCAACATTGATCTTGCTGTTCTGGCTGGCTATTTCGTCCTCATCATCATCACAGGCCTCATCCTCGCTCGCAAAAAACAACACGACACTCAGGACTACTTCCTTGCTGCCAGAAAAATGCCCGCATGGGCTGTTGCCCTCTCTGTCCTGGCAACTTCGCTCTCAGCTGCCACATTCATCGGCGCCCCACAGCAGGCTTACACATCAAACCTCACCTATCTCATCGCAAACATCGGAGGCATCATCGCTGCGCTCGTCATCGCAGCCTTTTTCATCCCCGCCTTCTTTAACGCCAATGTCACCAGCATCTACGAGCTGATTTCACAAAGACTGAGTCCAATAGCTGGAAAAGCCTGCTCCATCGCCTTCATGCTCGGCAGAATCCTCGCCAGCGGTGCCCGAATCTACATCGCAGCCCTCCCTGCATCCATGATCGCCTTTGGCGACATCGAGCCCAACCACCTCTTCATCGCCATCGCAATCCTCGCAACCCTGGGCACCCTCTACACACTCACTGGCGGCATCTCCAGCGTCATCTGGACCGATGCCATCCAGACCGCAGTCTTCCTCATCGCTGCTGGTGCTGCCATCGTGGTCCTGCTCAACCAGATCCCTCTCTCAACATCACAAATCATCCACACCCTCGCAAATGAAACCCCCTCAAAGCTCACCCTCGTCGACCTCTCAACCAACCCCACTTCAACCTACACACTCTGGGCCGCAATCATCGGCTTTACCCTCCTGAACATCGCTTCCTATGGCGTAGACCAGGACCTCTCACAACGACTCCTCACCTGCAAAACCTCCAAACGCGCCAGCCTCTCCATCATCAGCGCCATCGCTCTGAGTATCCCCGTCGTCTCCCTCTTCATGATCATCGGCCTGCTTCTGCACATCTTTTACCAACAACCCGACATCACTCCCCCTGATGACTCCCGCAAGGTCTTTCTCGCCTATATCCTCAACAACATGCCCACGGGTCTCAAAGGGCTCATGATGGCAGGTCTTTTCGCAGCCGGGCTCTCAAGCCTCAACTCTGCCATCAACGCCATGGCTTCCACTTTCATCTCCGACTTCTACAGACCCAAAACCAAAAACGACGCTCGCGACCTGCTTGTCAGCCGAATCGCTGTCGTCGTCTGGGGCATCATCCTCGCACTTTTCGCCTGTCTCTGCGTGCTCTGGCAAAAAAACAGCAATCAGACGCTCATCGACTTTGCACTCAGCATCATGACCTTTGCCTACGCAGGTCTTTTGGCTGTCTTCTTCTGTGCCTTGTTCACAAACCGGGGAAGCACCTTTTCTGCCATCACTGCCCTGCTCGTAGGCTTCATCACAATCCTTGCACAACAGCCCATCCTCTACACCACCATCGCCCCCACATTCGCACTTCACCCCAGCCCAAATCTCATCGACACACTCACAGCCCATGCCTTCCCCTGGAAACTCACCATCGCGACCGTACTCGCCACCATCACCTGCCTGACAGGCACTCGCAATAAATCACAAATCGCCGAACCCAATTCAGATATTCAATAAATAAAAATGGGCGAGGATGAAAGGGTGGTGTATGTGGGGGTGCCACGACTCGCCGTTTCGACGCAGTAGTGCTTCTACAGATGAAAATACAAAGCCACGACTGCGCTGCTTAGTAAGTCCGTCTCAACCTCGCAGATGGAATCGAAAGCTGCGCCCGGTATTTGGCGACCGTTCGCCGGGCGATCTCAATGCCACGCTCCTTGAGAGCCTTGACCAGCGCTTCGTCACTCAAAGGCTTGGCTTTGTCTTCTGCATCGACAATCTCTTTGAGCCCCGCCTTGATTGCATCCCAGCTCACATCCTCGCCTTCGTCCGTCTGAGTCCCGCCCGTAAAGAACTTCCGTAAAGGCACCACCCCCCGAGGTGTCAAGACATACTTCTCTGCAACCGCCCGTGACACCGTTGCAACATGAATCCCAAGTTCCCTGGCAACATCCGTCATCGGCAAAGGTTTCAGCGCATCAGGCCCATAGTCAAAGTAATCCCGCTGGGCATCAACCACCACACGAATCACACGCAATAGCGTGTTTTTGCGCTGAGAAACCGCATCAATCAGCCAGCTTGCATTTGAAATACTCTTACGCAAAAAATCGCGGTCTTTGGTTTCCACCTTGCGGTTTTTTGCCATCAACGCATACTCGCGATTAACCTGAAGATTCGGAATCATCCAGTCATTCAAATATGCGTAATACCGATCCTCATCTTCGTTGTATTCAATAATCGCATCTGGTGTAATGGGGTGGTTTTCCTCTGTCACCAGCATCCGCCCCGGTGCCAGGCTCAACTTGCGTACTCGTTCAATCCCTTCTTTGATCTGATCCATCGTCAGCCCGCTGTCCTGCGATATTCGAGGCAGCCGATTCTGCATCAGATCCTCAAGATAATCTCGCACCAGAACACGCGCCCACTCCAGTGTATCATCGTTGGATTCGGCAGCATCAAGCTGAAGCAACAAACACTCCCTTGCATCTCGCGCCCCCACACCCGATGGCTCAAGAAACAACTGCAACGCCTGCAACCCGCGCCCTAGCACCTTTTCATTCAAGCCGTCTGATTCAGGAGCACGATCTGCAATCGTCGCCAGATCCGTTCGCAAATAACCATCATCTTCAAAGTATGAAATCAATACCTCGCCAGGCCTGCGCAAAACCTCATCAACATCAACAAGCGCCCACTGACCAAGCAACTGTTCCACCAGCGATGCACCTCGCGCAGGTGTTGCAGCCATCGCTTCACTCTTGGCATCTTTTTCATTGTTCGAACTTGCACTATTCAAACCAAGCGAGCGATCCCTATGGATCGACGCTGCGTATTCGTTGGCTACAACATCAGGATTAGCGCGCTCATAATCATCCAGCCTGGCAAACTCCTGATCCCCGCCTTCACCATCCACCTCCAAAGGCTGCTCTGTCTCTGCAGCCTGCTTCACATCCCCCGAACCAGTGGCTTCCACCACCTCCAGTGCTGCATTGGATTCGAGCTCCTGCTCGATACGCTCCTCCAGCTCCGACAGAGGCATCTGCAGAATCTCCATCGACTGGATCATCCGTGGCGCCAGCTTCATGTGCTGGCCCATCTTCATATGTTGGGAAGTTTCAAAACGCATTACAAATCCCCATATCACACATCATCCATCCCTCCCATCGACCGCCTGCCCTCCAGTGCATCAGCAAGCACTGCCTTATTCGCATATTCCAACTGCCAACCCGTAGGCAATCCCCGCGCAAGCCGACTCACCCCAACCCCTTCTCCCCCCTGATTCCCCAACCCTTTTAATCGTTCAGCAAGATACATCGCTGTCCCATCACCCTCCACCGTCGGGTTCAGCCCCAGGATAACCTCTCTCACCCGCTCACCCCCCGCGTTCTTTTCAGGCTCACCCACACGATCCAGCAGCCCCTGAATCGTCACATCATCAGGACCAATCCCCTCTAGCGGACTGATCCTGCCCATTAGCACATGATACAGACCTCGATACATCCCCGTTGCTTCCAGCGCGATCATGTCCCTTGGCTGCTCCACCACCAGCACCTGCCCGCGATCCCGTCGATCATCCACACAAATCTCACAAGGATCGCCATCAGCAAGCCCGTAACAGATCGAACAATGCACAACGGATGTTTTAACTTGCCCAATCGCATTTGCCAAAACCATCGCTTCATCAACTGGTGACTTGAGAACATGCAGCGCCAATCGCTCAGCACTCCGCCTTCCTATCCCGGGCAAGCTCGAAAACGCCTCAATCAACCCCTCCACTGCCCGTGGATACCCCCCCCTCCCACCTCCAACCCCAGCCCCCTTGCCTCCAGAACGCCCACGCCCACCTTTCCCCCCTTGCGTACTGCTGTTTGTTGGTGCTGGGCGTTCCATTGATCTATCGTATACCGCTGACAAGAACCCGCCCTGAACAATCATGAACACTTCCCCTCAAACCCCTCACGCACGCATCTTTGCCTGGATCATTCTGGGCACCGCCTTCATATGGCTCTTTAGCTCTTCCATCGCTCCAAACCTCTGGCCCAAAAACTTCAGCATCGTCCGCGCTGGCAGCGTCTATCGCTCCGGCGAACTCACGCCCGCAGCCACCAAAAAACTTGCTGACAACTACAACATCAAAACCATCATCGACCTCGGCGCCCACAAACCCGACTCCCACGAAGACCAACTCGCCCAGAAAACCGCTGATTCTCTCCACATCACCCGTTTCCTCATGCCCCTCGAAGGCGATGCCACCGGCAATGTCAACTGGTATGTCCGCGCCCTTGAAATCATGACAGACAAATCACGCCAACCCGTCCTCATCCACTGCGCCGCTGGTGCAGAACGCACCGGCGCTGCCATCGCCCTCTATCGCTACATCATCCAGAACCAACCCCTCGATCAGGCCTACAACGAAACCCTCCGCTTCGGCCACAGCTCAACTCGTAACCCCAAACTCAAACTCGTCCTCGACGAATGGGCTGACAAAATCAAACTCGCATATCAAAACAACACACTCATCCCAAGCGCAGAACCCGTCCCAACCATCGATCAACTCGAACATCAAAACAGGCCTCCCACAAGGTGATTCTGCCTGACTCAAACAATCAAAAATCCCCCCGCTGGCACCTGCCCCTGCTGCTGGCTCTGGCCTGCTTCATCCTCCTGCCAAATCTTGGTTCTTCAGGTCTTGCTGCAACTGAAGGCCACCGCACCATCCCCGCCTGGGAACTACTCAACAACATCCAGAACCACAACAACCCCTCCCTCCTCACCCCCACACTCTTTCACCAGACCTACCTCCGCAAACCCCCCGCAATCACCTGGGCTATCGCCCTCTCATCAGCCATCCTTGGTCCCACAGAGTTCGCAGCTCGTCTCGTCTCCGTCCTTGCATTCACAACCTCGGTCTTCATCTCCTACTTCGTTGCAGCCCGCTGGTTTTCACGCAAGTTCGCCATCTACGCAGGCTTTGGACACCTGCTCACACCCTGGTTCTGGGCTTCTGCCCGTAGCGCAGAAATCGAACCCCTTAACAACCTCGCTACCCAGATCGCCACGCTCTCGCTCCTCTCACTCTTGCTCCTCACCAATACCTCTCTTCTAAAACGATCCACCACTGCGCTCATCTGCGCGCTCAGCCTCATATTCCTCATCCTCGCCAAAGGCCCCGCTGGCGTACCAGTCGCTCTGGCAACCCTTCCCGCAGCCTGCCTCGTCCTTCACTCCACAAAACCACTCAAACAGCCCCTCCTCTGGCTCGCACTGACTTTCACAGTTGCCATCATCACACTGCTCTCCATTCTCACCGCCCACCAACTCAATATCACCAACGACACACCCATCACCCAAAGCCCCATCAACTTTTTCTGGTCACTCAAGAACGCCTGGCGCGCCCTGCTGCTCATACCATCAGCCTGGCTCGCAGCCCTCCCCATGAGCCTGGCACTCCTCTTCTTCACAAGCCCGGATGCAAAAAAAGAACGACTGTCAACATCAACACCAAACCTGCACACCCTCGCCTACGCATTGTTTTACACCGTCGCCATTTCCCTGATCATCTTCTCTGCCCTGGGCATCTCAAACCATCGTTACGCCATGCCCAGCCTTGCTGTCGCGCCACCCCTGCTCGCTTACCTGGCATTGGGCATCCATTCGTTCCTCACACCCAGCCGATTAAAAATCGCCCGCACCATGCTGCTCAACAAACCCTGGCTCTGGCCCGTCCTGCTAACACTGTCAGCCATCATCTATCTCCTGATTCTCGAACCATCACGAACCAGAAACTCCGGCAAAGACGCAGGCATCGCCCTGGCTGCTGATCTCCCAGACAACGCAACCATCTGGGCAGACCACCTCATCGAAGCCCGCCCCGAAGTCCTCTACTACGCAAAGCAAGCCAAGCAATCCCATAGCTCGGATCTTGATGTCTACTGGAAATCCGCCACCCTCAACCCACCCACTGCCCCACCACCAGGCACCATCCTCGTATTACGCACCGATTCCACCAGCGACGAGTTCGCCCAATACTCCAAGCTCAACATCACACTTGAACCCATCCACTCGGGTCATGTCCACAAATACGACTTCTCAGCCTACCGCGTCATCCCCTGACCACCCCACCCAGCTCATCCACACCCCGCACTGAACGCTGTAATAAATGCAAAGAAATCCAGCACATCGATCACCCCATCATCATTGATGTCCGCTGCCAAATCCTGATTTGCAAACAGCGTAATAAACGCAAAGAAATCCAGCACATCAACACTGCCATCGCCATTCAGATCCGCAGGACACTGCTGACAAACATCAGGCACACCATCACCATCTGCATCAACAAGATCCCCCGCAGCGATCTCACAGACATCCGGCACCCCATTGCCATTGCAATCCGCCTCAACCCCCTGCGCAATATCAATATCATCTGCTATGCCGTTGCCATTGCAATCATAAGGCCCGATGCGCACATAATAAACATCCTCCCCGCCCGCAAAGGTCGCGGTGTATGCAACATTTGCTCCCACTTCATCGCTCACCACCCCAATATAATCACCTATTTTCTGCTGAACTGGCCATCCTGTATGGCTGTCAAACACCGGGCTTATCGCGACCGATGCGCTCCAACTGCGTCCGCCATCATTTGAAGATGAGTAATACAATGCTGACATCCGCCCGTCACCCGTTCGCATATCACGATTGTCATACCACACAACATCGATTCGACCCGCAGGCGACACATCCATTGCGCCAAACCAGTTCCACCCCATCGCTTCTGATATATCATCATTGACCCGCATCGGCGTTGACCATGTCGCCCCGCCATCAACACTCCGCACAAACATGACATCACACGGATCTGCTCCCATCGGATCCACCGACGCCAGCACATACACCTCGCCAAGCAGCGCTCCCGGCGCCTTGTTCACACCAACCCAATACTGACCCAATAACCCGCCCGGGTTCGGCCCCGTCGCAAACACCAGCGTTCCACCCACATCAACTTGCGACCACGAAAAGCCGGGCACCGCCACCTGAGCATCCTGAGCATCATCAGACCACACCACAAACACCGGCGACAAAAGCCCAGGCGAACTCTTGCCCGCCATGTATACCCTGCCATCAACTGCAACATCCATCGTCCCGAACACCGTCGCAACCGGAGGCATCAAAGGGTCCTGAAAACTCACTCCCCCATCCACCGACCGCGAAAATGGTCTGTCAAACCAGTTCCCCACCGCTGTAGACCACATTGCATAAATATGCCCATCCCCCACCCCTCCTGTCGTATCCACCACAAACCACTGCTTGTCGCCTCCAAATGCCTGCACCGGCGATCCAAAAGTCACCCCGCCATCTGCAGATTGAAACATCTGGCAAGTAAAGTTGTTAGTCAGTGAATAATAATAAAACTTGCCTGCGCCATTCACCCCCACCACCGGGTCACTCCGAAAAACGCCCGGCTCAAGCACACTGGGAAATGTCCAGCTGCGCCCTCCATCATTTGAATACGCACGACCCGCCTGACGAAACGATGATGCAATGGTATCAAACTGACGCCAGCCAATGATCATCCGATTCGGAGCTGTCGGATCCACCGCAATGCTCGGCTCATTGGCAGCATCACCAACAACATCCAGCCCAGAGGCATCAACATTCACCTGCGTGCTGACATATACACCACGCGTCAACAACCCCGGATCAAGAGCCTCAACCCGGCGAAACATGCCCAGCCGAATAAATGGATCACCCGGATCAGCCTCAAGATGAAGCACCTGAGCCTGCACACTGACAGCCCACATCGAAATAACGCACGCGCCAAAGCAACCCGCTGCGTACAGCCTGCCAAACTCTGCCCTCATAGTGACCCGCCAATCTCAGATCAGCCACACCCTGTGCTAAACGCCTGCACGAATGCAAAGAAATCAAGCACATCAATAAACCCGTCGCCATTCAGATCCGCAACTGGATCCTGATTGTTGAATGCGACAATAAACGCAAAGAAATCAAGCACATCAACCACACCGTCGCCGTTGATATCCACAGGACACCACACCGCCCCCGTTGATACCACCTGTCCCGTTATTGACACATCAACGGTGCCACTGTCCAGTTGTGATGTAAACAGCAAATGCGCCACGCCGCCCCCAAGCGTCGGAATATCCACAGGCTGATCCGTCGCTACGGGAATCGGTCCCACGATTGGTGGCAACACCGGCACCAGATTAACCGACATCGTCAATGTCGCATTCTGACCAGCAATATCAAGCGTACCGCTGACCAGAAATGCTGCGGGAAGTGGAAGACCATTCCCCACAGGCTGACCCGAAAGCTCTAACACCGACATAACCTCCACCGGCACAAGCACCGAAACCGAATACTGATTCGGACCCACAGGCGTCACTATTCCACCACTGGTTGTGCTGACCTGCGTTGCCGTCAGCACACTCATTGTCAGATCACCCACAGGAAGCGTAATGGGAATACCGCCAATAAAAATACCTGACGGGTTTATTGTATGAAATGTGCTGAACATCAGGGTTTGTTCAATGGGAATCGTCGCCAGCGACCCTCCGAGCAAATCCATACTAAAACCGTTGACCTGTGCAAACCCGCCAACCAGATCAACCGTCAGCGTGTACCCGCCCGTCGGCGATGAGTTATTCAACCCGTTGCCATTGATCGTGGAGGTATAAGGAATCGGCTGATTGCCAGACCCACCAAACAACCCCGGCCGCGTCTGCGTGCCACTGGGGTTCGTCGCCGGGTCATAGTTGCCAATAAATGTCCCCGATGCATTCAATGTCATCGACACATCGCTGGTCAACGAACTTGATGCCTGATCAACCGTTAGTGCATAATCCTGCCCGAAGCTCGCAACCGAAAACACACACGCCAGACCCGCAGCCATCATCATCGCATTTTTCATCTTCAACATTCTCCATTCAGATCAGGGACAACCCATTGCATACGCCCCGACAAACCCAAAGAAATCAAGTACATCCACAAACCCATCCCCATTGATGTCCGCAGCCCTGTGCTGCAAATCAAACATTCCCATAAACCCAATCAGATCACTCATGCCCACAACACCATCTCCCGAGTAATCCGCCATACACGCACTAATCACAAGCGTCTGATCAACACCAACATTTGTCATTCGCCTTTCCAAACCCGAAGGCCAGGTCACAACCACCTCATCAACAACACCCACAACCCCAAACCCAAAATGTGCACTGACTTCACTCTGACTCAAATAGTTCGATCCCGTTGTAAGCCATCGCGTCTGTGTCTGGCCACCCACCGTCACCGCCACCTTCGCACCAATCCCTCCCGGTGCCACACGCCAGTCATTGCCACGATCCAGAAACACCCGCAGCCAGTTCCCGCCAACAAGATCATTTCGATACAACTCTAGCGCCCCGCCATTTGTCAGCACAACCAGATCGCGATCACCATCATTGTCATAATCAAAGCTCAACAGTCCACGCCCCTGGCCAGTGTGATTCACTCCCGCAGCCTGCGCCTGATCTACAAAACCAGTTCCACCCTGATTCATGAACAAGTACATTCGCTCGTTAAAAAACTGTGTGCTCGACCAACCATTGGTCTCTGCGATATCAAGCAACCCATCATTGTCAAAGTCTTCTGCCACCGCTCCCCAGCCCCACCCGCCATCATTCACACCCAACGCAACACTTGACTCAACAAACACATCCGATCCTTGGTTCATGTACAACATATTCCCTGATCTATCTGTCAGGAAATCGTCGTGAATGCTCGTCACATACCAGTCTATCAATCCATTATTATCAAAATCACCAACCGTCGCACCCATCCCATTCGAGTCAAGACCTGTGCCAGATGTCGTGGTCATATCGCTGAATGTTCCATCGCCATTATTTTTGAGATACAGGCTGGTCTGAAAATCTGCAGCGATCAAAATCTCTGGATACATGTCGCCATCTGTATCAACAAATCGAGGACTGAACCCATGCAAATCAATAAGATTAAACAAGATAGCCTGCTTGGTCACATCCGTAAACACACCATTCCCATCATTGGCAAAAAGACGATTGCCGCCAGATGAACTCACCCACCCACAAACAATCAAATCCAGATCGCCATCAAGATCATAATCGCCAAACGATGCACCAAAACCATCTGTTCCCGCCGGGCTGGCATATGCCAGTCCCGCAGCCTGTGCATTTTCCACAAACCCAGTCCCACCCTGATTCATATAAAGCAAATGATTCCCAGGCCCGCTTGGTCCATCTGCTGGTCCATGACTCGTAATATAAACATCAACCCACCCATCACCATTCACATCACCCACCGCAACACCAGAACCAAGATGCCTTCTATCAACCCCCCATGTCGCTCCTTGCTCTGTAAATGTGCCATCCCCATTGTTCATGAACAATAGATCAGGTCCATCCCCACCACCAAGCGCAAACAGATCCTGCCATCCATCTCCATCAAAGTCACCCGCAGCTGCACCAGCCAACATCGGGTTGGCCATCATCCCCACCGGCGACCGATAGACACAAACCACACCCGCAGCCGCAGTCTGATCACTGAATACCAATCCCTGTCCATGCGCACTCCCCCCAGCACCACACACACACACCAAAGCAAGACAGGACCACTTTCCCACACGAATTAACATCACGAACCCCTTATCAACTCAAAAACCCAGACAACAAATCTACAAACTAACACCCTGCACTAAAAAGCCCAACGAACAGGAAAAAGTCCAGAACATCCACAACGGTGTCTCCATTCAGATCCGCCTGCGGATCCTGAATATTAAACGCCACTACAAATGCAAAGAAATCCAGCACGTCAACTATGCCATCGCCATTAAAATCTACAGGACACGGATTTTCACAGGCATCAGCAACACCGTTGCCATCACCATCCACACAGTCCGTCCCTGCTCCTGCCCATGTGCCTGCAGCCAGAGCGCAATCCGCTTCGGTCAACTCAAGACATCCACCAGCAAAGCAACACGCACCCACAGGCGCAGGACAGTTCGTCGTTGCGCAATCCGTCCCCACGCCTTGGAACACGCCACCCTGTACCATGCACTCCACATCAGTCACACCATCAATGCATGTCCCATCTGGCAAACAACACGCCCCCGTTGGACACTGGTTCCCATTGCATTGTGTCCCATCACCCAGATAGGTTCCCCCAGCTACACCACACTGACTCTGCGTCAGATCAATGCATGTCCCCGTTCCAAAGCAACACGCTCCTGTTGGCTCAGGGCAATTCGTCGTCGCGCAAGTCGAAGCAGCACCCTGCCAGGTCCCGCTGAGCACACTTTCGCACTCTGTCTGCGTCAATCCATCAAGACACGACCCATCCGACAGACAACACGCCCCCGTCGGCAAGTTGCAGTTCAAAGGCGTCCACGAAACCCGTAACACCCAATCACCACTGGGACTAAACGCCCCGAGCTGACTAAAACGATTCCAGCCCGTAATAACACAAAACGGCCCGGAAACCGCAAATATCCAGTTCTCCGAAGGCGACAACACGCCACTGGTGTCCGTCGTCGGAAATGCGTTCTGATTCGCAGGCGGCGGCACAACACACGGATTCTGCGTCTGATTGTTGTGCTTGTCTATCCGATACCCCACCGTGAAAGTTTGCGAACCATTGTCATTCAAAATGATCTGATTCGGATCATTCGGGTCAACACTCACCGCAATGTTCGCTCCCGATGTCCCCGCTGGCAAAACCAGATGTGGCAATATCACATCGTCCGACGAAAATGTCGCAACCAGATTCCCCATGTTCGGCGTTCCCTCCCAGATCAAAACAGACCAGTGCGTCGTGGTCTGGATATTCGTCTGCTGCGCAAACACCATCTCCATCAGGTCAATCCGTAACGGAAAATCCGCTGCTGCAACCGTAAACGAAGATGCAGCAATCTCCGTCTCGGCAAACCCCTGTTGAATAACAAACGCCCCGCCTGCAAAATCCGCATCCGTATGGGTCGAAACCTGTTGTGGACACCCTCGCTGAGTTCCACCAACCACAACCTCTTCAATAATCTCGCCAAGCGTCGTCACATGAAGTCGTTTGACAGGCCCTTCCAACACACCGGTTGCCACACCACGCCAACCTTGCTCATCCGCCCCCATTGCAGACAAACTCACCATGCCAACAACACAGCACGACACCGCGCTCAACGCTATCTGTCTATACCCCATCCATTTCCCCTCTCTGCTTACAAACCACTCTCTCTCAATCGTGCATTCATACACGACCCCACCCCGCCCCCAGCCAATCCCCCTGAAAATACTCCACAATCGCTGCAGCAACAGATACTCCAGCCCCTTATTCCACTATCCTACCAGAAACTCGCTCTCCACAGAACCAATCAAACACAAACCATCCAATATTCTTACAGCCGATAGCCATGACTAAACCCCACCCTTCTTATCCAAACCTCCCCCACACCCTCACTGCCATCGCCCTCATCGTCGCAGCATCAGTTTCTGCCATGCTCTCGTTTCAGCGAATCTCCGCCATCACGCTCCCAGGCTGTTCGCCCACCAACTCGTGCGCCCAGGCATTTCAAACCGTCTGGTCAACCATCCCTCTCATCCATTGGCCCATCGCCCATCTCGCCACCGCAGCTCTGCCCGCCCTCGTCATCCTCTGGCTCATCTCACCGAGCAAACTTGCCCGCAGACTGCTCGACCTTGCCCTTCTCACTTCCCTTTCACTCACCATCATCATGCTGATTGAAAACCTGCTCTGCCCCTACTGCCTCGCTGTCCACACCAGCATTCTCACAGCCTGGATCACAAGCCGACTCACACCGCGCCCAAATACAACTCTCTCTCCCCCCACCCTCATCACACCCACCCTCACCGTCTTCATCATCACCACATCCCTCATCCTAACCCAGGCCGCAGCCAGCACCCAGGCAACAACCCGCGCCCAAGACCAACTCGCCCAAAACACCCAAGACCTAGCAAGCTCAACAGCCACATCTTCCGCCCCCTCCTTCACAGGCCGCTACACCCTTGGTCCAACCAATGCCCCCATCCACATCGTCATCTTCTCTGACTACCAGTGCCCTGATTGCAAAGCTGTCGAATCCCAGATCGACACTCTCTTGAAAACACGCACCGATGTTTCCGTTTCCTTCAAGCATTTTCCCATGTGCTCAGACTGTAATAAAAATCTTACATCAAACCCCCACCCAAACGCCTGCTGGGCTGCCCGTGCTGTCGAAGCTGCAGGCTTCATCGGCAGCATCGACACCTACACAACCATGCACCAATGGCTCTTCTCCGTCCAAGGCTCATTCACCGACAACCAACTCAACCAGCAACTCAAACGCATGAACCTCGACCAAAAAACCTTCATCACCCTCATGACCTCCAGCACAACCCTCGACCTCGTCCAGCAAGACATCGACCAGGCCCTCTCCCTGGGTCTCACCCAAACCCCCATGATCTTCATCAACAACATCGAACTCACAGGCTTCAGCGCACACAACGCTATCATCCGTGCTGTTCAATCCATCCCCGCAACGCAACGACAAAAATCCGTTACACCTCCCTCCGCACAAGACCGCCTCGTCAATCTCTGGAAAAATCAAACCCCAAAGCCTCAACCCCCCGACACCAGCAAGTGGACCCTTGGTCCCACTGACGCCCCCATCCGCATCACCATGTTCGGCGATCACCTTCAGCCCAAAACCGCCGAGGCACACAACACAATCATGGCTCTCCTGAGCGCCCGCTCAGACATCAATTACACCTACCGACACCACCCCGTAGACCGCACCTGCAATCCTGCTGTAAAAAAAACCATCCACCCCGGCGCATGCCTGGCTGCCAAAGCTACTGAAGCTGCTGGCCAACTCGCAGGCAACGATGCTTTCTGGGCGATGAACGACTGGCTGCTCTCAAACCCCGATGCCATCAATCGCATAGCCATCCTTGAAATCGCCCCCCAGATGGGTCTTGACATTCAGACTTTCCAATCGCTTCTTGATGAACCCGTTGTTGGCAGAGCCATCGTCGAAGATGCCCGCGCCGCTGCCCGTCTTGGCGTACATGCTGTCCCCACCGTCTATATCAACGACAAGCCCATCAGCCGCATCTCGTACAACGACCTTGATGTCATCACGCTCATCGTTCAGGCTGCTTCACAAAAATAACCCCTCACCCGACCTTACCCACACCCCTTCCCAAACTGCACCATCAGCTCAAAGAAATCAAGCACATCCACTCCCCCGTCACGATTCAGATCCGCTCGTGCATCCCCGCTATCAAACAGCACAATAAACGCGAAAAAGTCCAGCACATCCAATGACCCATCACCCGTAAAATCTGCTGCACACACATCCACACACACAAACTCGTCAATCACAAACGCATCAAGCCCTGCTTCCACAATCGAGTTGTTCGGCGAATCGCTTGCAGAAAAACGCACCCGCACCTGATTCATCGTGTTCACATAATCCGTAATCAAAAATGATGAAACAACCCAGTTTGTATTGCTCGTGATCGATTCTAACTGTGCCCAGCTCACACCCCCGTCATCTGAAATTTCCACATCCAGCGTGTCATTGCCGTTGTGGCTGAAAAACCACCGTAAATATGACACCTGCGCCTCTGGAAATAAACTCAGGTCATAATCCACCGTCTCCAGCAGCGTCGGCCCGCCATCAACATCCGAGTTGCCATCCAGATTCTCCGTCAACCAGCACATCCCCGACCCATCATAATCGCTCGGCGGATCACCCCGATCACCAAACCCCACAGGCACACCTCGTTCCCATGCCCCCGCAGTCAGCGATGGATCATTCTGCACCGTCCATCCCGCATCAACCTCAAAATCCTCGCTCACAATCGTCGTTATGACTCCAACCCCATAGCTCGCCGGACTCTGCATCCCCCCCGCAGGACTCGTCACCACGCCCGAGTTCACACCCTCAGCAGATACATAAAAATCTACTACCTCACCACACTGACCCCAAGGCACCGTCGCAACATACTCATCACCACCCGCTGCCTGCATCATTACCGTCACATAAGCTTTGCCATCAAACGAAAAGCTCAGCGTCACACTCTGACCCACCAGCACATCGTTCCCAGCCCGAACCCGCGCCCTCACATCAACCGTCTGACCGGGGGCTACAAGACTCGGAACCTGCGATACCACAGCCACATCCACCCCGCTGTTCTCCATCTGAACATCGCCGCTCACCACCAGCCCATATCCCTGCAGTCCCACAGCCACACCCGCCCCGCGCACACGAACCCGCCACACCCCCACCTCAGGCACACCAATACGAACCTGCTCCACATTGTTCCGATCATCCCGCGCCCCGCCCGTTGTTGACTCACCCCCAGCAAACACATTGCCCAGATACACCGCCCCAGATGGCGACACCACTTCCAGATCAAGATCATTCACCTGCGCAAAGCTCACCCCCGCACTGGCTGCAGGCTCAGTCCACGCCACCGTAACTCCCAACTCTTCCCCGCCACCATTTCCCAGCACATTAATCAATACCTCTGTCATCTGCCCCGTACTCAACCCCTGCCCATTAAGTACATCCCGCACCACCACCCCGCGCACATCATCCGCCAGATACACAGCATCCCTCAACCGCACCCTGCCCCAACCCTCCTGATCACTGGGATACCCCGAAACCCCCGTCATATCTACAGCACTATTCAACAACACCGCCTTCACCAACACCCCGCTCGGCTCAAATGAATCAGTACCCGTCGCAACACCACTCGGATAAAACCCCTCCATAAAATACTCGCGCACCAGTGCTGCTGCCCCTGCAATCACAGGCCCCGCCATCGATGTCCCCGTCAAACCCGTCGTCCCACATGCACTCCCAACCGTCGCGCTTTGTGTTGCACAACCCGGAGCAAATATCTCAGGCTTGCGTCTCCCATCCGCTGTAGGCCCCGTCCCTCCGGAACAAAAATCATTCTGATTGGGCCAATCCTGACTCGCCCCCACCGATAGCACATTCTTCGCATTCTCAGGATTCTTCAGTGTCCCCGTGTTCGTCACCGAAACACTCACAAAGTCCATTTCATTGCTGTAACAAAAAACATCAAACCCCCGCGCCAACGAGTCATATGCTGTCGTTGCATCATTGCCCCAACTGTTGTTGTGTATCCGCGCCCCACTGACATGCTGAAGCGTCAGCGATCCCACTATCGACGCTTCATCAAAGCTCGGGATCGGCCCCCACACCAACAATGATCCATACGCCACCCCGCGCCCATTATCATTCTGACCAGAATCACCCATCGCAGTCGCTGCAACATGCGTCCCATGAAAATGCGCCAGCCCCGACCCGTTATACGCCAGAATCTGACCCGCAAACGAACAATGGTTCTGGTCCACCGGGCTGTCCAGCACACCGATCACCTGGCCCGCACCCACAATCCCCGCATCGTACATCGGAGTCTGCTGAACGCTGTCACCCTGCACCACCCACCGATTTGTATTGTTTCGCCTTGCCCGCAACTCAACTGCTGGCATCGGCTCGACAAACATGACCTCATCCAGATCACCCAGCCCCTCCACAAACCCCCCAGCAAGCTCCACCCCCGCAGTCACATGCCCACCCTCATCTCGCATCCAGCCCACACGCCCCCCAGCTTTGGCTACATATTGCTGAACCCCTGCGCCATCCTCTTTACCGAACAGCGTCACCACCACATTTACACTGTCAGCCTTTGTTCTTGTCAGCTCATTCAACTCCGGCGCCAGCTTCCACGCCTTCATATACGCTGAGCCCCAACGCACGAATCCAAGCCCATTCATCGCGCGCACATCCACAGGCTCCATTGCCCCGCCCCCCAGCCTCACCACATACGCATTCGCTGGCAAATATGCACCCAGCTCCAACCCCACACCCTCCAGTGCCGCCCGCCTTTCAAGCGTCATCGGCCCATCCAGCTGAATCACAAACCTCGCACCCCTTTTCCCACCCTCCCTGTTGACCAACCCCGCACCATCACCAAGCCAGTTCCCCAGCACAAACCTGCCACCATCCGTATCCACCTCCCCCACACGCAACAAGAGTCCCTGCCCCTGATCCTGCCCCCTTGCATCCCCCCCCGCGGCTACACCCCCAGCCCATACACCCATCACAGCGACAAACACAACCAGCTTGTGATTCAACAACGCACTCATCGCCCGCTCCATCACACAGAATCTCCGCCCAGCTCCCAATCTACACACAAACGCTCTGGAAACCAACAGGTTTCTGCACCATTAAACAAAATCTATATCTAATCTGAACACAAACAAACAACAATCAGTACATGCTGCGATCAAACCGATCAAAAAGTATCGGACGATTCAACTCAGTTGTGAATCGCCTTGCCCTCTGCTGCAAGTGCCCCTTCATGCAATGACTCGTGCATCGTCGGATGGGCATGGATCGTGCAAATGATCTCTTCGGTCGTCGCTTCCAGCCGACGCGCAAGCCCCATTTCACCAATCAACTCCGTTGCCTGATCACCCATGATGTGTGCTCCGAGAATCTCGCCTCGTGGCAAACCCCGGATTATCTTGGTCATCCCGTCGGTCTGATTGGTTGCAATCGCCTTGCCCAGCGCAGAAAAGGGGAAAGTTCCCACTTCATAATCCACGCCTTTCTTCAGCCCCTGCGCTTTGAGCGCATCTTCTGTAAACCCGACACTCGCCACCTGTGGATGACAATATGTACACCCCGGAATCGTCGTGTAATCAATCGCAATCGGCTCATGATCAAGCTTCCCCTCACGCCAGGCAATCCGCTCAACACACAAAACCGCTTCCTCTGATGCCACATGCGCAAGCCAGGGAGGCCCAATCACATCACCCACCGCATACACCCCCGCCAGATTCGTCTTGTAATCAATCGCTTCATCCCGCGTCACCCCAGGCTTGAAATCTGTCTGAATATGATCCTTCACAACTTCAAGCCCAAGCGAATCATCAAACAACCCGTCAAATCGGCCTCGCACACCAATCGCTACCAGCACACGATCCGCTTCCAGCACTTCTTTCCTGGACTCGTCTGCCTTGCCATCCTTGAACGGCGCAATCGTCACCTTCACCCCCGTCTTGCTCTTCTCAACATTCAGCGTCGTGTGCCCCGTCCGCATATCCATCTTGTGCTTCTTGTACACCTTGGCCAAGGCCTTGGAAATGTCCGAATCCTCCACCGGCAGAATCCTGTCCAGCATCTCCACCACCGTCACCTTCGTTCCAAAGGTGTGGTAGAAATACGCAAACTCCATTCCGATCGCCCCCGCACCAATCACCACCAGCCGTTCGGGCTGTTCCTGATTAAACATCGCTTCCCGTGCACCCCAGATCCGATCGCCATCAAACCGTGCAAAGGGCAGGTCTCGCGCAACCGATCCTGTTGCCACAATCACATGATTCGCAGTGATCGTCTCCCGCGCTTTGGTCGCAGGCTTGGCTGGTGCATGTGTTAGTTCCTCCTGCACCTCACAGTCAGACACCTCCACTTTGCATTTGCCGCCTGTTGCTGCGCTGACAATCCTGGCATTACCCTCAATATGCGTGATTTTGTTCTTCTTGAACAAGTACGCGATGCCCTTGTTCAGCTTGCTTGCAACATCACGGCTTCTGCCGATCGTTTTTGACCAGTCAAAGCTCAGATCCTTGAAACTCAGCCCCCAGGTCTCAGACTGCTGTGAGCACTTTTCAAAAAGCTCCGCGTTGGCAAGCAACGCCTTGGTCGGTATGCACCCCCAGTTCAGACACACACCCCCAAGCTTGGCTCGCTCGACACAAGCCACCCTGTACCCAAGTTGAGCAGCCCGGATCGCTCCGACATACCCCGCAGGCCCGCCACCAATCACGATCACATCAAAGTGCTTGTCTGCCACCGCTCGTACCTTTCAATTGTGTGTCATCCTTGAGCCTCACTATAGGAACTCAATCACACCTAGCTCATCCAGATCGATCACTTTATAGCCCTCATGACCCACAAAAAAGAACCCCGCACCTCAATGCGGGGTTCCCATGATAAAACCATGATTAAAATGATGAAACCTGATCTGTTACTCTGGTTTATTCACCCATCAGACAACCTGAAGCACTTCCATCGCTGCCTTGGTGATGGCTTCTGCATTCAAGTTGCACATCTCAAGCATCTCTTCTGGTGTCCGTGCACTCTTGGGAATTCGCTTGACATGCATCTGCGTCAGCTGAAAAGCGTCGCCAGACTCTGTCATCACATCTGCAAGTGCTGATCCAATCCCGCCGCCATAGTTATCCTCAAGCGAGATCACATATCCGTTGTTCTCGTTGATCACATCCAGCAGCTTCTCAGAATCAAAAGGCAGCGAATACAAATCCACCAGCGTCGCGCTCACCCCAGCACGGTCCAGTGCATCAATCGCCTTGTTCGCCTCATGCACCATAATCCCCGAGGCACACAGACAAATATCCCGCCCCTCAGCAAGAACCTCAAACCCGCCCAGATTGAACACATGATCATCTGAGTAAATAAACTCCGTCTCGGCCCGAAGCGTGCGCATATAGCACACACCCTCATACTCAGCCATCGCTGCTGTCAACCCATAAGCTGCAAACGCATCCGCAGGCTGAAGCACATAACACCCCGGATTCCCGCGATGATCCTTCATCGTCGTCCACGCTCTGAACCACGACACATCCGGCAGCGACATCTGGCTGGGACCATCAGATGCAAGCGTGATCCCCGCATGAGAACCCACCAGCTTCAGATTCGCACCCGAGTTGATCGCCATCTCGATCTGGTCATACGCACGCGTGAAAAACTTGGCAAAGGTCGAGCAGAATGGCACTTTCCCGCCCGCACTCACACCCGCACCAACCGAAACCATGTTCTGCTCTGCAATCTTGCACTCAATAAAGCGATCAGAAAGATCCGAATCCTTGCCAAAGGTCTCAGCAAAGGTCGAGTTGGAAACATCCGCATCCAGCACCACCACCTGAGAGTTCACATGACCAATCGACCGAAGTGCCAACCCATACGCCTTGCGCGTCGCCAGTTTCCCCGTGTGCAAGAGCGATTCCATATCAAACCGCCGCATCGCATTGCTCAACGAAGGCACATCCTCCGCTGGGGCTGCTGGCGCCGGTGCCTCTGCAGGTGGCTGAATCTCAAACGCATCGGTTGATGTCAACGAACTCGTCAACTCCACACGCCTTTCATCAAGCTCGCCCAGCGCCCTTGTCAGTGCATCACCTGTTGCAGGCTTGCCATGCCAGCCCCCGCCCTGCATGGATGGCGTGCCCCAACCCTTAACCGTCTTGGCAACCACCGCTTTAACGCTTGCCCCCGGCTGACCAGCTTCACCTGTAAACCATTCAAAAGCCGCTTTTATCTGCTCAGGGTTGTGCCCGTCAATCGTCTTCACACTCACGCCCGCAGCTTCGAGCTTGGCACTCAGCCTCTCTGTTGACTGCTGATCCGAAACACGATCCGCCTGCCCATACCCATTACAACTGAAAATGGGCAGCACATTCGTCAAACCACGATCAACCAGAAAATCAATCGCCTCAGCCACCTGGCCCTCGCGAGATTCTCCATCACCAATGATGCAATAGATCTTGCGATCCAGCCCGTCGATCCGGGCTGCTTCTGCAATCCCACCCGCCACACTCAAGCCCTGACCCAGCGAACCCGTAGCGGCATCAAAAAACGGAAATCCCTCCATCGGATTGGGATGCCCATCCAGAACCGAATCCCACGCCCGTAGTGTTGAAAGATCCTCAACCGTCAAAGGCTTGAGGTTCTCAGTATCACCATCTTCACTGCATCCCACCTTCACACCCAGCTTGGCTGCTGCTGCGTACACAATCGGCACCGCGTGCCCCGCTGAAAGCACCAGCCGATCACTTGTTGGATAACCCGGGTAATCAGGGCTCCACCGCATCGAGTTGAACATCAACACCGTCACAATGTGCCCTAATGCTGTTGCTGTCGTCGGATGTCCACTACCCGCCTGGGCTGTCATCTCCAGACAAAGCCGATCAAGCTCAATCGCCTGCGCATGCACCGCTGCTTCAAATGACATCAGCTCAATTCCTTTCTATTACGCCCGACACCAACCAAACAACCCGGCTGGACGAACCTGATCCGTCTTTATGACTACTCATCCACAACAATATATAACGCCCAGGTGCCTCGCCCTGTCGTCGTGCTAATATCTAATCTGTTCCATTCTATCCTACCCCCAGCTTCTACCCCTTGAGCAGCCAGTCTTCAGATTCATCACCAAACATTGGGTACACTTTCACATCCGCCGGGCATTCACGCCCAGCTCAATACAGGATTGACAAATCATGAAGGTCATCTGCGATCGGTCATCTCTGCTTGAAGCTGTCAACCTTGTCTCAAGCGTCGCAGCGACTCGCTCTCCCAGACTTCAGCTCACCTGTGTCCACCTTATCGCATCTAACTCTGGCGACGGTAGCCACTTAGACCTCCAGGCAACCGATGCTGACATCTCCCTGTCAATCAGACTACATCAAGTTGAAGTCCAGGAACCCGGCAACTCACTCATCCCCGCAGACAAACTCCGCCAGATCATCTCAGCAGAAGATAACGAATCAACACTCACACTCCAGGCAAAAAACCAGGATCTCACAATCACCGGCAATGATGCCCACTTCAAAATCCTGGGCCACGACCCCCAGGAATTTCCCACAATCCCCCAGTTCTCCACCACCATTGCAGAAAACTCCGCCAGTCTTAAAACCACCATGTCCCAGCAGGCTGGCGAACTGGCAACCATCATCTCCAGGACTCTCTTTGCCACCGCTCGCGAAAACTCTCGTTATGCCATCAATGGCGTGCTCTTTCGCAGCGAAGGCAAATACATGGAAATGGTCGCTACCGATGGTCGCCGTCTGGCACTCTCACGCACCTCCACAGCCTCAAACAACGACAGCGCCGTATCTTGCATCATTCCAACCAAAGCCCTCGCACTGCTCCAGAAAATCATTCATGAGCCTGAAGAGCCCATTCAGATCGCCATCACCGAAAATCAGATCCTCTTCTGCTTTGGCGATTCGCCTCAGGACTCACACGCCACCCTCTGCTCCAACCTCGTCGAAGGCACCTTCCCCCCCTACGAAGATGTCATCCCCAAAGACCAGGACAAAAAAATCACCTTCCAGAAAGATCTCCTCAGTTCTGCTGTCAAAAGAGCAGCTCTGCTCACCAATGAAGAATCCCGAGGCGTGCGTTTAGCCTTCAATGCTGACAAAAAAACCCTCGAACTCTCCAGCAGAGCTCCAGAAATGGGCGAAGCCCGTGTCAGCCTTGAACTGAACGACTATGAAGGTGATGATATCGAGATCGGCTTCAACCCCGCTTTCATCACAGATGCCCTCCGCGTTCTCCCGGATCAGCAAGTCGTCATGGAACTCAAAGCTGCCAACAAGCCAGGTCTTATCAAAGCAGGTAATGACTTCGTCTATGTCATCATGCCCGTCAACCTGCAATAAACTGGTTTCTTCTCATTTCCATACACAAAAAACCCGCATTCCTGCGGGTTAGTCTCATTCTAATATGTCTCAATTTGTTCCACTCAGCTGGCAGCTACCAGGCCTTGCTCAGACCTGAGTATGCTCTTCATGGCTCGCACGGATCGGCCTGCGATGAGAACTTCGACGACCAGATCCCGCCTGATGCATCCTGCGATCAGCCACAGCTCTCTTAGTCTGGCGTTTAAGCCTTGTAAAACAAACAGCTTGTGAGTGACGAGCCACCTGATAATCAATCATCAGCAAGCCCAGTGTTGCCACCGGAAGCACCAACAGCCCCAAAAGCGTCAGCAACATCGGGGTAGGAACTCGTCCAACCGTCTCAGGTGTCACCAAAACCCAGCCCAGCACAAGTGCGCAAAGCACTGATACGCCAGCAACAACAACCAAGGCTGTTCGCCTCGACAACAAAAGCACTCTTGGCATAACCCAAGACTCCTCTCCCGAAGGAATCCCTGTCCCCTGTTTGTATTTCCCTTTTCGCAGTACCTTCTCGTATTCAACCGACGCCGTTCTGGCTGGTCCGCCAGACGATCGCCAGCTGCTTACTGTCGGCAACCCTATTCACCACACCACAATCTTTCCATCTACACACAAACTTTCCACACCATACAACACCTTCGAGTTTGTCCATTGACCCAACTCCGGGTATCGTCCCAACCCGTGAGCTTTCATTTAACCCAACCCGGTCAGACCACCCGCGCTGCTTCAGCACTCATGCTCGTCTGCGCATGCCTCACTCACAATGCCCTCGCACAACAATCAACCAACACCAACTCTCCACCGATCCCTCAGCAAGATACCGACATCTACCAGAATAGGCCCATTCGCTCGATCCAGATTCTCAAGCCTGATCCTGATAACCCCGCCAGCTACATCCCGCTTGATCCTTCCCTTGAACAACTCATCAGAAACCAGATCCGTTCTACACCTGGCTCAGCCTACAACCACCAACTCATCTCTCAGGATATCGCCCGTGTCAATCGCCTCGGCCGATTTGCCAAAATTGAAAGTCGTGTACAACTCCTTGATGATGGCTCTGTTCAGCTCACTTATGTGGTCGTAGAACAGCCTCTGATTCAGGATGTGCAGACCGTCGGCAACCGCACCGTCTCAGATCAGGACATAGCTGCGGTCGTGCCTTTGCTTGCAGGCACACCCGTCGATCCCTTCCAGCTTGATCGAGCCTCGCGCCTCATCGAAGCCCTCTACCGCTCGAAAGGCTACTACCTCGCTGAAGTCGCTATCGACGAAAAAGAACTCGAAGAAACCGGCATCGTCCTCTTCAGAATCCGCGAAGGCGAACGCGTCAAAATCACCCGCATCCAGTTCAAAGGCAACGACACTTTCACCGCGAGTAAAATCCGCAGCGTCCTCAAAACCAAACCCGCAAACCTCCTCTTCAACAAAGGAGCAATGGACAACGACCTGCTCCGCGAAGACGACACCAATATCGTCAACTTCTACAAAGACCGTGGCTACCTCGATATCCGCACCGACCACAGCCTCATCATCAGCCCCAATGGCAAAGAAGCCATCGTCACCTTCCTCGTCGATGAAGGCCCCGTCTACACACTCCAGACCGTCTCCATCCTCTACCCGCCAGACCTTGACAACGCCATCCTCTCTGAACAACAAACCATCGGCCTCATGGCCATCAAGCCCGGTGATGTCTACAGCGTTAACCTTCTGGATAAATCAATCGCCAGCATCCGATCCGCCCTCACCAAAATCGGTTACATCGACGCACAGGTCAACCGGCGCGAAGCCCGCAACCTGCGCTCTCCCTTCGTTCAACTCGTCCTCAGCATCAACCCCGGCAAAAGATACCGCACCGGACAAATCATCATCTCAGGCAACACCGTCACACGACAGGATGTCATCCGGCGAAACATCGAAATCAAACCCGATCGCCCACTGGACCAGAGCGCCATTGATCTCACCAAAAAACGACTTCAATCCACCAGGCTCTTTGAGCCAGGCCCCAACGGTGTCTCCATCGCAGTACAACCGCCAGACCCCGAGGATCCCATTTATCGCGATGTCCTCCTCCAGGTCACCGAAACAAACACCGGCTCGTTCAACTTCGGTGCCTCTGTCGGGTCTGACAGTGGCGTCATCGGACAAATCTCTCTCACACAACGAAACTTTGATATCGCTGATACCCCGGATTCCTTCAGCGAACTTCTCTCCGGAAAAGCCTTCCGAGGTGGTGGCCAAACCTTCTCCATTGACTTGCTCCCAGGCAATGATTTTCAAACCTACTCCATCTCGCTGGCTGAGCCTTCACTCCTGGGCTCTGATTACTCCATCTCCTCGAGCATCTTCTACCGATCATCCGTGTTTGATAACTTTGACGAAACCCGCCTTGGCTCCAGAACCAGACTCGGCAGAGCCTTTGGTACCAGATGGAGCGGCGGACTCGCACTCCGCGCTGAATCAATCGATCTCGGGTCAATCAGTGGCGACAGACCCACCGAAATCCATGACTTCAAAGGAGCCAGCACCCTCTATGGCGTGGGTTTCCAGCTCGTCAGAACATCCGTCGATAATCGCTATCGGCCCTCCAGAGGCTCACGCATCGAACTCGAACTCGAACAAATCACCGGCGACTACAACTTCACCAAAATCCGCGCACAGCATGTCGTGTTTCTCCCCCTCTACGAAGATTTCTTCAACCGAGCCACAACCCTCAGCCTCAACACGCGCATCAACTACACACCACAAGACTCTGAAGAAGTACCCGTCTTTGAACGCTACTACCAGGGCGGCCAAAACTTCCGAGGCTTTGATTTTCGTACCGTCAGCCCCAAAGGCATTCGCTTTGACAACGGACTGCCCACAGACGAAGAAGTCGGTGGCACATGGTCATTCTTCTGGGGTGTTGAAGTTCAACAGCCTCTCTTCCAGGAAACCATCAGCGTCGTCGGGTTTCTCGACACCGGCACCGTCACCAAAGAAATCGGCTTTGATGAATACCGCGCCTCTGTAGGCGTCGGACTCCGCGTCTTTATCCCGCAACTCAGCCCTGCCCCTCTTGGCTTTGACATTGCTGTCCCCATCCTCAAACAAGACGGCGACAAAGACCGATTCTTCTCCTTCTTTGTCGACCTCCCATTCTAAAGCCTTGTTTACATTCTTTTCAGTGCTGCCAAACTCAATCCACATCTCAACATCAGACGCAGCCTTCATGCTGGTTGCTGCTATACCAACAACATCACTGGCGATTTAATCCCATACCTCCAGCTTGAGACTGCTCTTGTCTGGATCTAAATACGCCATGCAGACGATCTCATTTTCTGGCCTATCATCCCAAAAGGGTACAATCTGCTGAACATGCAATACTCTTGATACTCAAGGAAATCACCCATGTCATCACAGACACACAAAATCAAAAACTTTGCCCTCCTGACCAGTCTCAGCCTGTTCCTTATCATGTCTCTGGTCTGGAATGTCGGCGCCGCTTCAAACCGGGTCGCCCCCGTCCGTTCCACACAGACACGCCTGGCCGTTGTTGATCTGGAACGCCTCCAGCAAGGCCTCAACGAATGGGCTGTCCTTGAAAGCAAGCGAAAAGAAGCTGCACAAATCATGCAGGATGACCTGCTCTCTCTGGCAGACCAGCTCAAAGCCTTCAAGGAAGAAGTCGAAGCCCTTCCTCCCAACTCGGATGCACGCATCGAAGCGGTCATCAAAGTTAAAGAGCATGAGTCGCTCGTTGCCACACGAAAAGAACTCTTCCAGTTCCGCATAGATCTGGAACGAGGCAACCTCATCCGTACCATGTACAACAAAATCACACAAGCCACCGCAACACTCGCTGCTGAAGATGGCTGGGACATGATTGTCGTTGACGATCAAACCCTCGTTCCTCCCCGCGCAACCTTCCGTGAAGTCAATGCGGCTATCAGCCAGAGACGCATTCTGTTTGCCTCTGATGCCATTGACATCACCCAGAGGCTTGAGGACATGATGAACAACGATTACTCGGCTCAGGGCAATGGCTGACCAACCAACTTGGACAACCGCAACCCTCGCTGAACATCTCAGCGCCTCCCTCATCGGTCCCGGCGATCTTTCCATCTGCTCTGTCAAGCCCATCAATCAGGCTGATCCAAACTCCATCACCTTCATTCGCTCTAATACCTACGCACAGGCCTGGAAAGGTTCTCTTGCCAGCGCCGTCATCATCCCGCCCGATGTCACACTTGAGGAAGATCCCAGTCGAGCCTTGCTCGTGGTACCTGATGCTGACATTGCGCTGATCAAAGCCATCTCCATCCTCCATCCGCCACCTCCTCCTCCTGAGCCGGGCATTCATCCCTCTGCTGTCATCGATCCCGCTTCTGCCATCGACCCCACTGCTCACATCGGCCCAGGGTGCATCGTCGCTGCAGGTGCCAGCATCGGCCCCAAAACAGTCCTGCTCGCCCAAGTCTGCATCATGGACAATGCTTCCGTTGGCACTCGCTGCACCATCCATCCCCGCGTCACCATCAGCAGAGAGTGCTCCATCGCAGATGATTGCATCGTCCACTCAGGCTCTTCCATCGGAAGTGATGGCTTTGGTTATCGCCCAGACCCGTCAGGCCGAGGACTCATCAAAGTGCCTCAGGTCGGAAATGTCGTCATCGAATCTCATGTCGAGATCGGTGCCAACTCCTGTATAGACCGCGCAACCCTTGGCTCCACAACCATCAGCACAGGCACCAAGATTGACAACTTCGTCCAGATCGCTCACAACTGCACCATCGGGCGTTCCTGCATCATCTGTGGCCACGCCGGTCTCTCAGGCTCCGTTACCGTTGGCGATGGCGTCGTCATCGGTGCCCGCGTAGGCGTCACCGACAATGTCACCATTGGCGATGGCGCCATCATCGCTGCTGGCACAGGCATTATGAACAATGTCCCCGCAGGACAAACCTGGCTCGGATACTTCGGAGGCCCCGCCCGCCAGGAAGCCGCCAACTACGCAGCCTTGCGAAAACTTGCCACCAAACTCAGATCCATCAACAAAGCGATCAAACAACTACAGCAACCCACCTCCACCAGCCCCAAGCCATGAACCTCCCCAGAGTCACCCCCTTCAAATCCGTCACCATCCAGGGCAAAGGCCTCTTCACCGCCACCCCCGTCACATGCACCATCGACCCCAACCCTCTCGGCGATGGCATCTACTTCCTCCGGTCAGACCTCCCAAACGCCCCCCGCGTCCAGGCACACTCCAATCAGATTTGCGATACACCCGTTCACCCCGCCTTTGCAAACCTCCCCCCGCGCTCAACCAACCTCAAAGAACAATCCTCCACCATCTACACCGTCGAGCACATCCTCTCCGCCCTTGTCGGCATGGGCTACACCGATGCCATCATCAAACTCAACGCTCCCGAACTTCCCATCGACGATGGTTCCTCAGCCATCTTCACAAACGCCCTCAAACAAGCCTCCACCACAGCCCTTCCCTCCTTCATCGAGCCTTTGATCATCACCAAACCCCTCACCATTGAAACAGATCAACAGTGCACCATTCAGGCGCTGCCTTCTCAAATCCCACTCACCCCTTCCACAGCACCCACCTGCAACTACGAATATCTCCTGGATTTTGGTCCAGACGCTCCCATTGCGCCTCAATCAGCATCCTGGTCCACCATCAATCGTAACTATGCCTCAACTGTCGCCCGCGCCCGCACCTTCTGCCTTGATCACGAAGCCCAAGCTATGGCTCAGCTGGGCCTCTTTAAAGACCTCTCCCCTCAGGACATGCTCGTCATCTCCGCCACAGGCCCCGTCCAGAACTCCTACCGCTTTGATAACGAACCGGCCAGACACAAGCTCCTGGACCTCATCGGCGATCTGGCCCTCATCGCCAGACCCATCCATGGCAACATCATCGCCACCCGCTCAGGACACGCCATGAACCACGCCATGGCCCGCGCCCTGCTCGAAAACTTCGCCTGACCCCCCCATATCCCTCTACCCATCGCTGCAAACCCCTTGGTCCAAGCCATGCACGAATCGTCTAAACCTCGGGAAGCTCAGGCATCAAAATCACTCATTTGCAGTATCTCGTCGAACCCGGACCTATTGATAATCGTAGACTCGACACATTCATGACACTTTGTAAACAACACAAGACCCGGGATCACCAGTCCTTCAAGGCAATCTGCTGAACAATGAAAAATGAAAAACACATTTCAAGACGAAACAACCGCATTGCAGTAGCCGCCATATTTTTTGTATTCCTGGTTGTAGTGCCGATTCTCACCCTGTATGGCGTATCCCGAATCCCAATCGTTCGTTCAGCAGTAACCAAAATAAAATCCGAGACAGGCTTGGGCGAGTCATGGTCAAACAGAAATATTGCCCGGACAAAAAAGCGAGGCAGCGTCGTCATAAAAGCAATCGAATTTTATCGGCAAAATCACGCCAGTCTTCCAGCAAGCCTCGACGAACTGAAACCCAAATACATCAAGAAAATGCACAATCCAAAAATTGGCAATCAAAAATGGTTTTATCATATCATGAGTAACGATAACACAAGTTATTACTTGGATGTAGAATCGCAATACAACGGCGAGAGTTTGTTCAATCCAAATCCGGAACTATTGCGATATACTTCGACCAGCAAGAAATGGAGCCTGGTCGACAATGATTTCTAAAATCAAGCTGTGAATATGTGCTATGCAGATAAAATATCATGGACTGTAGATGATGAAAAACTTAAACTCTTTGAAACAAATAAAACGAAGAACACTTCTCACTCTCGTGATTATGGTTACAGTAATTCCTGTGGCACTATTTGGACTTCTTTTGATTCCAGCAGTTCGTACTGCATTATCAGATGCAGTATTTTCGACCGGTGTTATTGAATCGTGGTCAAACAAGAACATTGCAAGGACAAAAGAGCGAGGTAATGCTATTGCTCAATCCCTTGAAAAATATCACAAAGACCACGGAAACCTCTGAACTACGCCCATTGTAGTCGATTTTGATCTGAGTGGGCGGATTTTTCTTTGGTTTGCTTGGCCGCGTGGGTTGGGCGATGATGCCCGATGCCGGTTTGTTCTGCCTTTGGCGAGCCGGGCGGCGTGGTTG
>JAJDCZ010000042.1 GCA_029260555.1 Phycisphaerales bacterium | reverse complement strand
GGCGGCCGACCGCCAAGCGGACTCCGAACCGGATCCGGAATCTGCTCGCACAACCAATCTAACTGTTCATCAGTAAGTCTCAACATGCCGGATTATAACATAATATCGACGACCATGCAGGGTTCTGGGATAGCCTCTAATACGCGGGTGTGGTTATTGTCGATTGCAACCTCAACCGCCGGTTCTGAATCAGTGCGAGGATTAAGATCATCATTAGTTTGTTTAGTAACACAGCCTTAACCCGTCAAAAAAGGAAGCAATATAATTAAAATAATAATGCGAAGGATTATGCTCTGGCACATATCGTTATCATCTTTCCAGTTGAACACATCAATTCTAACGCATTATTATCCCGGTTAGGATATCTGTGCCTTGCAAATGCATAAATGACTTATTCAGAGTAGTGTCCAGTAATATCTCATGGTACATGACTTGCTCATTGTTCACCCCATATGCCCAACAATATCATCCCCAAACTCCGAGCACTTCCGCAGCGTCGCTCCTTCCATCTGCCGCTCGAAGTCATAAGTCACCGTCTTGGCGCCGATCGCGCCGTTGATGCCCTTGATGATCAAGTCCGCAGCCTCGTTCCAGCCCAGATACTTGAACATCATCTCGCCAGACAGAATCACACTGCCGGGGTTCACCTTGTCCTGGTTGGCGTACTTGGGTGCGGTGCCATGGGTTGCTTCGAAGATGGCTGTGCCGGTGTCGTAGTTGATATTGGCGCCCGGTGCGATGCCGATGCCGCCCACGCAGGCTGCCAGAGCGTCTGAGATATAGTCGCCGTTGAGGTTCATGGTTGCGACCACATCGTACTCTGCAGGCCGGGTCATGATCTGCTGCAGGAATGCGTCTGCAATGCAATCCTTGATGATGATGTTCTTGCCGGTCTTGGGGCTCTTGAACTGGCACCATGGACCGCCATCGATGAGCTCTGCACCAAACTGCTCCTGCGCGACCTGGTATCCCCAGTCTCGGAAGCCGCCTTCGGTGAACTTCATGATGTTGCCCTTGTGAACCAGCGTGACCGAATCACGATCGTTGTCAATGGCATAGTTAATCGCTGAGCGGACCAGCCTCTCGGTGCCATCCTTTGAGATGGGTTTGATGCCGATGCCTGTTGTTTTGGGGAAGCGAATCTTCTTGAACATCTCGGGGAAGTTGGCCGCGAACAACTCCATGAACATCTTGTTCTCAGGCGTGCCTTCTTCAAACTCAATGCCCGCATAGATGTCCTCGGTGTTCTCACGAAAGATCACCATGTCGGTCAGATCAGGGCGCTTCACCGGGCTGGGCACACCTTCAAACCAGCGCACAGGCCTCAGACAAACGAACAGGTCCAGCTTCTGTCGCAGCGTCACATTCAAGGAACTGAACCCGCCACCCACAGGCGTCGTCAAAGGCCCCTTGATCCCAACCATGTAAGTCTTGAAATCCTCCAGCGTCTGCTCAGGCAGCCAACTGCCCGTCTGCTTAAACGCCTTCTCACCGGCCAGCACCTCGTGCCAGACGATCGACCTCTCAGTCCCGTACGCCTTTTTAACCGCAGCATCAAACACCTTCACAGCCGCGTTCCAGATGTCAGGCCCGATCCCATCGCCATCCATAAAAGGAATAATCGGGTGATTGGGAACCTGCAATCCCGAATCGGTCATGGTGATCTTCTGCGCGTCGGTCGTCGTGGACATGTGATTAACTCCAGTCATACAAATGGTTTAGATTCCAGCTCAAGGCTCGATAAAGCCTCGTTCATTCCTTTATCCCTCAGTGAGCACAATAGGACACCAACCCGCCAGATTCACCACGCCAAGGGTCATACAGGCCCGATTTCACTAACAAACTCAACCTGATTACAAACAACACGCACATAAAAAAAGCCCCAGCCAAATGCCGGGGCTTTGTGAAGAATCAAATATCAGCTCAGATCATTTCAGGCCGAGCATGCTGCCGATGATCGGTCCAAACTGAACGATCAACCCGGCAAACACCACCGCTACGATCGAAATCAGCTTGATCAGAATGTTCAGTGATGGTCCCGAAGTATCCTTGAACGGATCACCCACAGTGTCGCCCACGACCGTTGCCTTGTGGTCATCTGAACCCTTGCCATAGACAATGGTCGAGCCATTACCAGTTGTAATAAAGTCCTGTGCCCGTGTCATGATCGCATCGCGAATCGACTCGGGGATCTTCTTTGCGATCTCAGGATTGTTCACCATATCGTCTGCGGTGATCTTGCCATACGACTCGAGCAGCTTCTTGGCATTGTCCCATGCACCACCTGCGTTGGCCATGAAGATCGCCATTGCAAAGCCACTGGTCAGCCCGCCCACCAGCAAGCCCATTACACCAGGCACACTCAGAATCAGTCCCACAGCAATCGGAACAAAGATCGCAAGGATCGCGGGAACCACCATCTCCCTCTGGGCACTCGCTGTCGAAATCGACACGCAACTGGCGTAATCAGGATAATGCACACCCTCAAACTCAACCTGCTTGGGCCAGGTCATCGGGTCCGCAAGTTCCTCTTCGCTCATGCCATTGGCACGGAACGCTTCACGCATCTTGCCAAACTGCCTTCGGCACTCACGCATCATCGTATAAGCCGCTCGACCCACCGCGTTCATCGTCAAGGCACAGAACAGGAATGCCAGAAGCACACCCATGAAGACACCGCCCAGCAGCTTGGGATTGGCCAGCGTGACATCATAAAACGCAAGAACATCCTGAAGCATGCCGTTCCGAGTCGAAATCACCTCAAAAGGCAATCCCGTGCCCGAAAGCTTCCAGCGACGGGCATTTGCCATGCCACTGCCCACAGGCTGAGCCTCAAATATGTCGCCTTTTGCAAGTTCAGCCACAATCTGTGTCTTATCGATCAGCATGGCTCCATCGACAATCTGCTCTTCACCATCAGGATACACAAGAGCAAACTTGCCATACCCCTGAAACACCGCATAACTGGTCACATCAGACGACGGCGTCGAATATGAACCATGTGCAAAGAAGTTCTCAGCCTGTGTACCAATCTGAACCTGCACCACCTGGATAAACGCTGCAAACAACGCCAGTGCTGTCAACGCTGCAGAACCGATGGCAAAGCCCTTGCCCGTCGCTGCGGTTGTGTTTCCCAGCGAATCAAGCATGTCAGTGCGCTCGCGCACGAACGCAGGCTGATCGGTCATCTCAGCGTTGCCGCCAGCGTTATCAGCAATCGGGCCATACGCATCCGTTGCCAGCGTAATACCAAGTGTTGAAAGCATGCCGACTGCTGCAATGCCGACACCATACAGACCCATCAGGAAGTTTTCATTACCGCCCGCAAAGGTAAACGCCATCAGAATCGCAACCACAACCGTGATGAGCGAAGCCCATGTCGACTTCATGCCCTCAGCAATACCAGAGATGATCACCGTGGCAGGTCCTGTGAGTGCCTGCTCAGCAATGCGCTTGGTGGGGGGGTGCTCGTAGGAAGTGTAATACTCGGTCGCATGTGCAATCACCAGCCCCGAGATCAGCCCCGCCATGATCGACAGGCCCACACCCCACCAGCTGAATGGCAATGCCGAGGCATCAAACTCCGGATTACCAAACAACATGTAAAGCAGCCCGAATGCACCAAAGATGATCAAACCGGATGCAACATACACACCCTTGTGAAGCCCTTTAAGCAGCTCGTTGAAGCCAGCGCCCTCTTTTGCCTTGACCGTAAACACACCTGCGATCGAGCAAAGAATGCCAATGCCTGCAAGCGCGAGGGGCGCCACCGCAAGCAAAAGCGCCAGCATCGTCTTGTGCGCACTTTCAATCCCATGCACCGTAAACGCTGCAGCTGCTCCCAGTGCCATCGTCGCCAGGATTGAGCCATAGTACGACTCGTAAAGGTCAGCACCCATACCCGCAACATCGCCCACATTGTCGCCCACATTGTCAGCGATCGTCGCTGGGTTGCGTGCGTCATCTTCGGGAATCCCCGCTTCGACCTTGCCAACCAGGTCAGCTCCCACATCCGCAGCCTTGGTATAGATACCACCGCCAACACGGGCAAAGAGTGCCTGCGTCGAAGCACCCATGCCAAAGCTCAGCATAATCGTGGTTAGAGACTCAATCCCAAACCCCATCGCATTGAGCACCAAAAACCACACCGAAACATCCAGAAGGGCAAAGCCCACAACATTCATCCCCATCACCGCACCAGAGCGAAACGCCACTGTGAGGCCATCATTCAATGACTCCTTGGCCGCCGCTGCTGTTCTTGCACTGGCATTGGTCGCCATCTTCATGCCGAACCAGCCACAAAAGCCTGAGAGCAGTCCCGCGATCGGCACGCCGATCATCGACTGCCAGGGCTGAAGCTTGAGTGCTGTCAGAATCCCCAGAAAGATCACCAGCACAACGAACACCCCCGCCACCACCCGGTACTGTCTCACCAGGTACGCCTTGGCACCATCGCGCACAGCCTGAGCGATGCGAATCATCTCGTCATCGCCTTCCGAGTTCTTCATAACAGAAATCGAAAAAAGCTTGGCCATGATGAGTGCCAGGATTGCTGCGACCGGCGCAACAAAATACGGCAGAGGGATGTCGCCAATCGAGGCGAGTCCTGCAGGAATTACTGTATCCATCGTTACTATTCTCCATTTTGACCGAGCCGCTTCAATGCTCAATCAACGCCCATTCAAAGGCTCAAAGCAAACCTCGCCAGACAGGATCACCCACGACAG
The DNA here is from genome assembly GCA_029260555.1 of Phycisphaerales bacterium. Classification (GTDB taxonomy): domain Bacteria; phylum Planctomycetota; class Phycisphaerae; order Phycisphaerales; family UBA1924; genus JAJDCZ01. The sequence goes on along the minus strand of JAJDCZ010000042.1, from coordinate 93,056 downwards.
GTGCATAACGCCTCGGCACAGCCGACCTGACTCCGTTTGCTTTTCTGTAATCTCCTGAAAAACACATCATGGACGCGATCTTTCATTCGATCCGTACTTCCACAACCTGTTTCTTGTACACCTTGTTGCACATCCAGCTGAACTGCTCAAACCAGCAACTCAACCCAACGCAAAGGCAAGAACATCCCCGTGAGTGATTCAGCTATGGTTGATAACCAGTTCACCCGGACCCTCTAAAAAAGAGGATAAAACTATTGCCGCTGTCGCTTGGGCTGGGTTCCAGATGCAATCCGATTCATCATCGCAATGCGATTCTCAGCCTTGCGCTTGGCACGGGTCTTCCGCTCTGAAGGCTTCTCGTAATACTCATTGCGCCTGATCTCTTTGGTCAGGCCTTCCTTCTCACAGAGTTTCTTGAATCGACGCATCATCTGCTCAACAGATTCTCCGCCTCGAGCCTTGATCCGAATCGCCATGGAAACCTCGTCTCGGTTCTCATTCAGTGTGAGCCTGACAAGACCCGCACAAATAAACAGGGGTGACAACAATACCTTTGACAAAGCAACGCGCCTTGCCGCCAGCTAGTAAAGGCTCAAGAACGCGCGTAATCCACCCCGCCCAAATCATCCATTTACAACTTGCACCCTCTTCACTGGTGCAGTTGCACGCATTTTGACGAAACCTCTATATAATGTATGCTTTTCGATTCAATCCAGGCTCAGAACTGTCCCCCAGACACCACACGCTCTGCTTCATTGCCATGCTTCCATGCCTGTTTTTGCTCAGCGCCTGCACCACCGGTGCTCTGAACCAGTCCGGCAGGCTTCTCACCAGACACACCACTCCCAAGCTCTACGCTGACCTGCCAGACACCATTCGTGTCCCCGCCATCCTCGCTGCCGGGCAGGCAACCCTCGCCAGCCGAGGCTACACCATTACCGATCGACAGATCAACACCGAAATCGGCTGGATCATCGCCCGATCCGGAGGCCATGGCATCGCAGGCCAGCAAGACCAGGTCATCATCCGAGGCAACACCACCGCTACAGGCTCGCGAGCCTCCATCGCCATCGCACCCCTTGGCAACGATGCCCGCGCCCGCCATCTCATGGACGACCTGCTCGGAAGACTCAACCAATAAGCCCCCACATACCAAAGCACCACACCGAGCCGCGACCGTCAGGGAGCGATCTTCCCAGCCTCGGCAATACCGAAGATTTCTCATCAAACTCAGATTCTCAAGGTGCCACTACTCGATGCTCAGCAGCGCAGTAGTGGCTAATTCAGTCCATTAGCTCTCCCACAGAAAGTGCCTTGGCCATCCATCTCACCAAGCAAAACCAGTCACACTCAGGATAGTCAGAGTTGTCATTCTCGCGCTACTCGCGTTCTTTTAATGCTGCCAGAACCTCAGCTTCTCTTTCAGCACTCAGACCCGCAGATTTGCCAGCTTTAAGCGATGCTCTGACCTTTTCTGGTGCGTCATTGTGATACCAGTTCAGCGTTGTTTTGATGGTGTCAGCAACCGGACGAAACGAAAGCCCCGCCTTGATCGCACGATCCACCGAGATCCTGCCAAACCCTGCATAGTCACCGCTCGGAGGCACCCACATCGGCATGTTCTGCCACGCACTGACTCCCTGACTTGTCAAAAAATCAGCATCCGCCCACACAAAGTTCGCATCGCTGTCCGTTACTTCTTTACAGGCATTGAGAAAATGCCCCATCTCCATGCCGCCCACCGGGCCAGTTGCATTGAACAAGCCCGCAGCTCGTTTTTCCGCAGCCGCAAGGCAAAACTCTGCAAGATCACGCACATCAATGTACTGCACGGGATCGCTGGGCGTTCCTGGTGCCAGTACCTCGCCACCTTTTTCAACTCGCACAGGCCAGTAAGTAAACCGATTCGTCCGGTCCCGTGGCCCAACGATCAACCCGGGTCTGATGTTTGATACCCGGCCCGGCATTGCCTTCTCAGCTTCTCGTTCACACCCCGCCTTGAGTGCTCCATACAACCGAGGCGAATATCCATCAGCAAAGGTCAGCGACTCATACCTTGCCATCGCTTCTTCAGGAATGCGTGCTGTTTCAGCACTCTCTGTCATTCCAATCTCGCTGTAGGTTGGATACACCGAGATCGACGAAATAAACACATAATGCTCGACATGATCCCGCAAGGCCTGCGCCGATTCACGCACCATCCAAGGCACATACCCCGAGGTATCAATCACCATGTCAAAAGAACGCCCCTTAAGCCCTGAAAGCCCAGGCTCTATATTCGGATCACGATTCCCGATGATGGTCTCAAGATCCGGAAAAAGATCCGCCCCTGTCATCCCACGATTAAACAGCGTCACTTCATGATTTCGACCGAGCGCAGCATGCACAATCGCAGGCCCTAAAAACGAAGTCCCGCCCAGAATCAACAAATTCTTCTTCTCCATCGAGCCCACCTTGCCCAGAAGCGGGCTTGCCAGCGCCATCGAAGCACCCAACGCCAGCGTATCCATGAGAAAAACCCTGCGCGTCGCACTCTTCATACTCGTGTTCCTCTTCTTCGTGTTCTCTCATACCATTGAGCTAACTCCGGAGCCTGTGATACCGCGTTGCCTTGAGTTTGGTTGAGCGATTTTGATCGCAGCCTGATCCCTTGCCAGCCATAGAAACACAGATCCACGATTTGCGATGACCAGCCACGAGCCTCAATCCGACGATTCGCCTGCTCAGCCCCAGAGCGTGCTGTATCGAATCTGTCGCCTTGAACCTGGCGAAAGAGTTCCCGTGGCTTGGGCTTGTCTGACCCTCTTTGTTTTCATGACTGGGTATTACATGCTCAGGCCCATCCGTGATGCCATGGGGCTGGAAAGTGGCGACAAGAATCTTGCCTGGCTGATGATGGTGACCAGTGGCGTCACGCTCCTGGCCTCGCTTGGCTTTGCCTGGCTCTTTGCACGCGCCACTCGCGCCAGGCTCGTATTGCTGGTCTTCAACTGCTACGCCTTAATCGTGCTGATCTTTTCAGCACTGCTGCACATGGTGCCTCAAGATCAACAGGTGATTTTGGTACGCTCCTACTTCGTCTTCGTCAGCATCGTCGGCCTCATGGGCGTATCCATCCTCTGGAGCGTCATGATCGACACCTTCTCCAGAGAGCAGGCCAAAAGACTCTTCCCGCTCTTTGCTCTTGGCACAAGCCTCGGCGCCATGGCAGGCTCTCTCATCACACGACTTCTGCTTGGCCATCTGCATGTCACAGGTCTGCTGATTCTGGCTGCTTTACTTATCAGTCTGGCAGCTTTTTGCAGCCTGGTGCTGTGTTCTCACGCTGATGTGTGCAAGACCAGCCCCCATCCTGCTCCATCTCGCCAGAACCAGATTCAATCTGCTCTGCAAGGAGTCAAACAGGTCGCCGACTCGCGTTATTTGCAAGGCATCTGCCTCTTCTTCATCAGCTACACACTCATCCAGACCATCATCTATCTGGTTCAGGCACGAATCGTGCAGGAATCGCTCATGGCCAGGCCAGATCGCATCGCCTTCTTTGCCAACCTGAATCTCACGACAAATATCCTGACGGTGCTGATAGAACTCACTCTGGCTTGGCGCATCCTCAAAAAACTCGGGTTGGGAGGCACGCTGATCATTCTTCCAGCAGTCACGGGCCTGGGGCTGGTTGTTCTAGCACTTCAGCCCATCCTCAGCGTGCTCTTTGTATTTCAGGTCATACGCAAGTCGCTGGGCTATGGGCTTGTCAGACCCGCACGAGAAGCCTTGTTCAGCCCCTTGACACGAGATGAGCAGTATGCTGCCAAAAATCTGATTGATACCTTTATATATCGCCTTGGCGATAACGCAGGAGCCGGGCTGTATTGGCTGTTGACGGTCCAGATCATCGGGCTTTCATTATCGGCCATCACGGTCATCGCCTTGCCAGTCACGCTGGTCTGGGGATACATCGGTTTCCAGCTTGGTAGAAGCGCTGACCGTTATAGATGACCAGTTTCAGATAAAAAAACCTAACTTCAGTATGTTCTGCAAATGTCTGGCAACACATGGTTCAGTCGTTGGATTTTTGGATATCTGGCATCGTCAGAGCGATTGTTATCGGCGGATTTGGTGATGCTGATATCTTCAATGAGCCTTTAAACACTTGAATCTGCAGAAAAAACCAAAAGATTCATCGAAGTGACTGGCATGAGGTCCGTTCCTGAGGCACATTTGGCTTGAGTTTCGACTCAACACCGTAGTTACAAGGTTTCAGACGAATCTGAAGCCTTCAGAAATGGAATTGGAGAGTAGGGGATCGGCCCCTCGTTGTTTTTCAAGGAGTTTGTAAAGATGAGAAAGTCTGCACTTATTGGTTTGGTTGCTGTCGCTGGTCTTGCCGCTGCTGCAAATGCTCAGACGGTCACCTACAGCTGGTCCGTGGTTTCTGGTTCCACTTCGCTGAATCCCGGCGAGTCAGTCACCCTTGCCCTCTCAGCTTCCCGCGACATGGGTGATTTCTATGCTGGTGGCAAGTTCAATATCCGCATCGATGGCCTCGATGCAACCGATGGCGTCGGTGGCGGTGGTGCTGCTGGCGATACAGATGCTGCCTATGGCGGTCGTCGCCCCGGCGGTGCCAACTCCGGCTACCGCAACTTCCCCTCAGGTCCCATGGCTCTGACACTCAATGGCAATGTCCTTGAGGGTACCGGTGCTGGCGGTTCGATCGATCACGCCACCATCCCCCCGATCCTGGGTGGCAACCCCGATCTGGCCAACCCCACAGAGTTCTTCCGCTTCACCTTCACCGCTGGTACCGTTGCTGGTACACGCTCCATCGTGACTCAGTTCACTGATGCCCAGATCGCTGTGAATGGCATCCCCAGTGCAGCATCATTCGTTGACGGTGCGATCGACATCAATGTCGTTCCCGCGCCCGCTTCCATGGCCCTGCTCGGCCTCGGTGGTCTGGTCGCTGGTCGTCGTCGCCGCTGAATCTGATTCAACCTCACGGTTGATCTGGAATACAAATAGAACCCCGTCCGATAACTCGGGCGGGGTTTTTTCATATGTACCGATGTGCATAATGTGAGATGGCCCACGGCGACTCTGCATAAAAAGCGCAAACATAGACAGGGTATGCAGTTTGCTTGAATGCTGAAATGAAGCTTCTGTTCAAGCAATCGGGCCAGTCCTGTCAAAATCGGATCTTGACAGATTTCTATTAATGAGCAAAAAACTGCCAGACTTGCCTGCTAAGGCGTTTTTGAGACACAAGTTTGGCGAAATGCCAGCAAATTTGCAGAAAGTCACTCATTTTTTGATAATTAGGGGTTGCAACGGAACCGGAAGTTCGCTATCCTTGGGCAACAAGCAACAGGCTTGCCTCGCATTTGTAGGCTGATGGATTTTTCATCAGTCCATTGGTTTGGAGAGTAGGGGTCAATCCCCAAAACATAATCGTTCTTCTGAAGGAGACAAGAAGTGAAAATTTCTGGTATTGCTGCATTCGTTGCGGTCGCTGGCCTTGCCGCTGCGGCCAACGCACAGGTCACATACAGTTGGTCCGTGGTTTCCGGTTCCACCACCCTTAATCCCGGTGAGTCCGTGACCGTGGCCCTTTCTGCAACACACGCTGGCCAGTTCTATGCTGGTGGCAAGTTCAATGTCCGCATTGATGGCCTCACCGATGGTACCGCTGGTGCTTCCGAAGCCGCTGGCGACACTGATGTCGTCTATTCTGGTCGTCGTCACAACGGTGCCTTTGGTGGCTTCCGTAACTTCCCCAGCGTCATCACCTACACCTTGGTCGGTAATGTTCTTCAGGGCAGTGCTGTTGGCGGTTCGATCGATCACGCCGTGATCGTACCCCTGCTTGGTGGCAACCCTGACACCGCAGCCACGGTTGAGTTCTTCCGCATGACCTACACCGCTGGTAGCACCGTGGGTCTTCGTACCATCGTGTCACAGTTCACGAACTCTCAGGTTGGCATGCCCCCCGTTGGCATTCCCGCTGCACAGAGCTTCACCGATGGCTCCATCGACATCAATGTCGTTCCCGCACCCGCTTCCCTGGCCCTCCTCGGTCTCGGTGGTCTGGTCGCTGGTCGTCGTCGTCGCTGAATCTGATTCAACCTTACGGTTGATCTGGAATACAAATAGAACCCCGTCCGATGACTCGGACGGGGTTTTTTCTATGTACTGAGTCAGCGCACTGCATGAGATATATTCCATTCGGCACTCCTGAAGCGATCTGGGATCACAATCTTGCAAATGCCTTTGGGTCTGTACAATGCGGCTCATTTTACAGATAAGCGGAATAAGCAGATCTGAGGCGATGTTCGTAACTCACAGACAACAGATCTGATTTGTGTTTTAATTTGAGAATGTGCGGCCAGTCGTTGGTTTGGAAACAGGGATTCATAACCCCGAACATACAACACCTGAAATGAGACAAGACCAGAAGGAGTCCTGAAATGGTAAAATCTGGTATTGCTGCAATTGTTGTGTTCTCTGGACTTGTTGCGGCTGCAAATGCAGAGGTCGTCTATAGCTGGGCTGTGGTTTCTGGCTCAGCCACGCTCAATCCCGGCGAAACTGTCACCTTGGGTCTTTTCGCCACTCACCTTGGCGATTTCTATGCTGGCGGAAAGTTCAATATTCGTATTGATGGCTTCACTGATGGTTTAGCCTTTGCTGCTGATACCGCTGGTGATACAGAGACTGACTATCTCGGCCGTATTCCTAACGGTACCTTCACTGGTCTCCGCAACAAACCCCCGGTTATAAATTACTCCATGGTCGGTAATGTTCTTGTTGGTAGTGGCGCTGGCAGTTCTATCGATCACGCCACCATTCCCGCTATCCTGGGCGGCAACCCGGATCCTTCACCTACCATCGAGTTCTTCCGCATGTCATTTACCGCGGGTAGCACACCGGGTCTTCGTACTATTGTGACTCAGTTTACGGATTCACAGGTTGCCTTCTTTGGCATTCCCTCCACACAGAGCTTTATTGATGGCTCCATCGACATTAATGTCGTTCCCGCACCCGCTTCACTGGCACTGCTCAGCCTTGGTGGTCTGGTCGCTGGTCGTCGTCGTCGCTGAAACTGGCAGTGTCTGGAATAGATCTCACGGGAATTGGTTTCCCTCAGACTTTCAGCCCAACCATACCTACACTGCTGTCTATGGCTACTGATCGTCCCAATCGCTCCTCACGCTCCTCAAAGCCCGTAACGCTTGAAATTGTCGAGCCGATTGGCGATCGTGTGCTTATTCGCAAGGATGAGGACAAAAAGCAGACTAAATCGGGGATTCACCTGCCCGACAAGATCGAGATTCCCACGCTGACGGGCCGAATCATCGCGGTGTCCACATTTGTTGAAAACGACGACGATTATCCGATTCGTCAGTATGACCGGGTGCTCTTTAATCCCAAGCATGCGATTCCCGTTGACTTTGAAGGTGACAATCGTCTTTTTGTTGTTCCAATCGATGATGTGGTCGCGGTTTTTCGCAAGTCTGAGTCCAAAGAAGGCTGAGATCAGCCCAAACTGGAGCTTCAGCTATGAGGATTTGCTGATCCACAGGGTGCTAATGGATTTACTTTTCATGCGTCGGATCGGTTATGTGTGACTCTGGAGTCTTTGACAGCCCGCTCGAGTCGCTCCCAAACCCGCTCCCGATCCCGGTGCTGAATCAGGTGCGCCCCAAAGGTAAAAAACTCACGATTCGCACTCCGGGGTCAAAGAGCTTGACCAATCGCGCCTTGCTTCTTGCAGGGCTGGCCCAGGGCGAGTCGTTTTTGCGTCAACCCTTGCTGGATGCGGATGATGCCAGGCAGATGATCGTTGCGCTGGGTCAGCTGGGGGCAAAGGTCAGTATTTCGCCTCAGGGCGATGCCAAAGTGCAAGGCGTCGCTGGGCGCTGGTGCGTGCCAAATGGTGGCGTCACACTCAACTTGAACAATGCGGGAACCGCAACACGGTTTTTGGCAGCTTCGAGTGTCCTGGCAACGAACCCTGTCACGATTGATGGCAACGATCGGATGCGGCAAAGACCCATCGCAGAACTCGGCGATCTCATCACCCAGCTCGGAGCTGGTGTGTCGTACCTGAATGAGCCAGGGTTTGTGCCTATGTGTGTTGAGCCAATCGTCAGACTGAAGCTGACAGATGGAGCCGAGACTCAGCAAGGAACCACAAATCATGCCCAAGGCGGGATCGATCTGACGATTCCACCCACACGGTCAAGCCAGTTCATCTCGGCGCTGCTTTTGATTGGACCCTGGTTGCCTGGCGGGTTGACGATTCATCTGCAAGGCACAGTGACGAGTCCGAGCTATATTGCCATGACGGTGGGGCTTCTGGATCAGATCGGTGCCCGTGTACGAGTGGCAAGTGACTACCGATTGCTTCGAGTGTCGATGGCGACGCCTGTGCTGGAAAGCTTTGAATACAAGGTTGAGCCGGATGCCAGTTCTGCCACTTATTTCCTGGCTGCGGCGGCAATGTTTGAGCATCTGAGCGTGGAAGTGTGCGATCTGGCCCATTCGTTGCAAGGTGATGCACGGTTTGGAACGCTTTTGGAATGGTGCGGCACCAAGGTCGAAAAAACGCCTGCAGGCGGGGTGTTGTGTACGGGTAGTCGAGAGATTCAGCCGGTATTGGCGGATCTTTCAGAGATGCCTGATGCGGCCATGACGCTGGGTGCGGTGATGTGCTTTGCAAAGGGGTCTTCGATTTTGCGAGGACTGGCAACACTTCGAGACAAGGAGTGCGATCGCATCCAGGCGATGGTCAACGAGTTTGCCAGGATCGGTGTAGAGGTGGAAACCCGAGTCGGTAACGATGATGGCACAATCAGAATCTGTCCTCCAGATGGAGGGGTTGATTGCTCGCCTAATGTTCAGGCTGTCGAGTTTGACACATACGACGACCATCGCATGGCTATGGCACTTTCACTCATCGGCCTGCGCCGCCCCCGCGTAAGCATCAATGATCCTGCGTGCGTTGCAAAGACCTACCCGACTTACTGGCGTGATTTTGCAAAGCTTTTTCAGCTTTGAATAGTCAAACTCATTTCAGCTCGGACCAGCGGTAACAATCAACCATGTGATCATTAACCATGCCTGTAGACTGCATAAAGGCGTAGCAGATGGTGGAGCCTGTAAAGCTCATGCCAGCTTTTTTCAAAGCTTTACTCATGGCATCAGATTCAGGCGTGCTCGCAGGACACTGGCTGAGCGATTTCCAGTTATTAACAATGGTCTTGTGCTGAACGAATGACCAGAGAAATGTGCTGAGTGAGCCTTGGTCCCTGATTATCCTGAGTGCGGCTTGTGCGTTTTTGCGCACAGAAAACACCTTCAAGCGATTACGCACAATACCGGGGTCGGTCAGCAGCGCATTGAGTTGGTCATCATTGAGTTTGGTGCAGGTCTGAATCTCAAAATCGTGAAAAACCAGGCGATAATGAGGCATTTTTTTCAAAATCGTGATCCAGCTCAGGCCTGCCTGAGCACCTTCCAGGCACAGCATGGCGAAGAGTTCCTGATCATCATGAACCGGCACACCCCAGTGCTTGTCGTGATACTCGATGTAGAGTGGATCAGAGAGGCACCATTCACAACGAGTTGGATTATTGTTTGTTGTCATGGCGTGGATTGGGTGAGTGTGTTGAGAAGGGGGAGGTCGATGTTGCCGCCACTGATGAGCAGACCGATGCGGGCGTCAGCGGGCAGGTCGTCAATGCCCAGGCGTGCAAGAGCAGCCGCGACGGGCAAGGCTGCGGTGGGTTCGATGATGGTTTTCATGCGCTGCATGACAAGATGCATGGCGTGGCGAAGTTGATCATCAGTCACGGTGACCATGTCGTGAACAAGATCAAGGATAATGGGTCGTGTGAACTGACCCAGACTGGGTGTGCGTGCCCCGTCTGCGATGGTGGGGGGGTTGTGGACGGTGTGTAGTTTGCCGGTGTGGAAGGTGCGAGTGGCATCATCTGCAAGGGCGGGTTCGACGCCGATGACTCGGCAGTTGGAGCACAAGGTGCTTGCGACGATGGCGCATCCTGCGAGCAGGCCGCCGCCGCCACAGGGGACGAAGAGGGCATCAAGGTGCTGGACTTGTTCAAAGAGTTCAAGAGCTGCGGTGCCTTGGCCTGCGATGATGTCCGGGTGGTCGTAAGGCGGGATGATAGTGAGCGATTGTTCCTCAGCGATTTTTTGTGCAAGCTGCTCGCGTTGAACCTGCTGGGGGTCGTACTGGATAAGCGTCGAAGGCGTGTTTTTGATGTAATGACGCACCGCATCGGCCTTGGTGCTGGGCGCGTTTTCAGGCATGACAAGCGTTGCGGGGATCTCAAAGAGCGAAGAAGCCAGCGCAACAGCCTGTGCATGGTTGCCCGATGAGTACGCCAGCACGCGAGCATCAGAGACGCGGGCTTTGAGCTGAATCAGCGCGTTGCAGGCACCACGAAACTTGAAAGCGCCAGCCCGCTGAAAGTTCTCGCACTTGAAAAAGAGGTGGGCACCAGCAAGATGATCAAGCTGAGTACTGGTCAAAACGGGTGTTTGATGCACCAGGTTTGTTATGCGATGATGAGCCTCTTTGACTTGATCAAAGCTGACAGATCGTGCTGTGGTGTGATCGTGCTTGCTGGACATTGATCGATGGTAGGCCAAGATAGTTCAGGTGCAGTGAGCAGGAGCTGGAGGTACTTTTTATGTTCAAAGAACGAACTGGCTGAGGCAGGTGAAGGAATTGTCGAGTGCTATGGAATAACTGAGGGTTCCGGGTTGCTGAGTTTGGTGGGGCTTGGCAGTTAATTTCAGGCTGGGGAATGAGCTGATGTCAGACACGCAGCCAACACAAAAAGAAGCTGAGTTGCCGGTGGAGCTGGACTGCCTGGAAGTGTGGGGCGGTAACGGGCCAATGTGTGACATGATCTCGGTGCCCGGGCTTGATGTGGCTGCACTGGCGATCCCGTATGAACAAAATCTAAGTGGTGGCGACATTCTGTATGCTTCGCGGTGTGGTGCTGGGCGGGTCTCGCGGTTTGCTGTTGTTGATGTTGCGGGTCATGGCGATACGGTGTCAGACCTCGCCTTGACCCTGCGGAAGCTGATGCGCAAGCATATCTCGACCGCCAATCAGACAAAGATGGTCAAGGCATTGAACAAGGAGTTTGGCAAGCTTAATCAGGAAGGGCGATTTGCAACCGCGGCGATAGCGACTTACTTTGCGCCGACGGATCACCTGATTTTATGTAATGCGGGTCATCCATTGCCGTTGTGGTTGAATACGAAAAACAACAAATGGACAGTGCTGGATGCATCGACACCCGGAGCACTGACCGAAGAGTCTGGCGTGGCGGACCTGCCTCTGGGTGTGGTTGAGCCTACGAGTTACCATCAGATTGCGGTTGGTCTTTCGCGTGGTGATGTTGTGATATTTTACACGGATTCGTTGATCGAAGCAGTTGGATCAGATGGCTCGCAACTTGGCACCGATGGGCTGATGAAGGTCATCGAAGGTATTGACTCAGCAAACCCGGTGATCATGGCCCAGGAAATCTATCAGGCGGTCTTGGCGCAGAGTGGAGCAGAGCAGCTCGACGATGATGTCACCATCATGGTGCTGAGGCATAACGCATCAAACCCGCCCAGGATGACGCTGGTCCAGGGCGTAAAAATCATGAGCAAGATGCTGGGTATCGGCTAGCAGATCCCAATTATGCCAGACCAACTGCTTCAGCATCACGCAGGCTGAGTTGACACGGCGAGCCTTGGAGTTCGTAGGTCTTCACTGTGCCATCGCGTTTCCACGACCGTTCACAGCGAGGCTCATCGCGCAGATCCTGAATGGCAACCTCTGTCGCAGCCGGGTCAAGCTGTACGCGGCTTACACCCAGGAGATCAGCCAGATCTGTCGCATCAAAGTTGCCAAGCACGCCTTGCAAATCCGGCAGCACCACGCCTGCATCCAGCGGGTTTTCAACGCCCATGCCACCCTGTTCAACACTAGCGCGGGCTGATTCAAGTGCTGCCAGAGCCTGATCTCGCACCTGCATAGCCTTGGGCCAGTTCTCAGATGCCTTTACGCTGAACGATTCGATGAATGAACACAGATGCACACATCGGCTCGGATCCTTTGGGTCTGTTTTCCAGAGCGCACGGTGCGTTTCATCCGCGGTGTGACATAAAACTGGTGCCAGGAGCCGGCTCAAACCATCGGTCAGTTCAAAGAGCACCGTTTGAGTAGTGCGTCGGCGTGGTGCATCAGACCGATCGCAATACAGCCGATCCTTGACCGCTGCCAGGTAGACTGAACTGAGTGCATCGTTGCAAAAGTTGTAGAGCAGTCGATGGGCGCCCTGGAAGTCGTAACTGGCATAAGCCTTTATCGTTTGCCTGGCAACCGTTTGGTACTCAGCCAGGATCCATGCATCCAGAGAGGTCGGGGCGATGGTTTTCAGATCAACACAATGACCATCGCATTTATTGGCAGCGGGGTCACTGGGCGTAAAGTCATCCAGATTGCTGAGCATGAAGCGCAGCGTGTTGCGGATCTTGCGATAGCGCTCGCCAGCCATTTCAAAGAACGAGTGGTCAACTTTGACATCATTTTCGTAACTTAGTGAGCACACCCATAGCCGAAGGACATCAGCGCCAAACTCCTTGAGCAGGTCTTCCACAGAATCGCCAGCACTCTTTGAGAGCTTGCGTCCGTCTCTTTTCACCATGAACCCATGTGTCAGGATGGTTTTAAACGGCGGCGTACCCATCATTCCCAAGCTGGTAAGCATGGAAAGCTGGAACCAGCCTCGATGTTGATCTGAGCCTTCCAGATACAGGTCGACTGGAAAATCCGCGCCATCTGAGCGTTCACGCATCACTGCGTTCCAGCTTGAGCCGGATTCAAACCAGACATCAAAGATATCGTGGCCTTTGCTCAGGGTTGTGATGTCAACACCAGTTGGCGCGTCAGGGTCTGCTGCTGCATCGTATTCAGCCAGGAGAGCCTGGGGATCAAGCTGGAACCATGCGTCTGAGCCTTGGGCACGAACCACACCAGCCACGGCGCGTGTTGATGCAGGCGTCAAGAGTGCTGCACCATCGGGCGTAAAAAATGCAGGGATTGGCAAGCCCCATGCGCGCTGGCGCGAAACGCACCAGTCCGGGCGTGATTCGACCATGCCTCGCATTCGATTTTGCCCCCATTCCGGGACAAAACCGACGGTTTTGGTATAGCCATCAGTCTCAGCGTCGTTCTTGATGCATGCCAACGCAAGATTGCGCAGCGTCTGGTTGTCTCGTTTTGTAGAATGATCCACGCTGACGAACCACTGTTCGGTGGCGCGGAAGATCACGGGTGTTTTGGAGCGCCAGTCATGCGGGTAGCTGTGGGTAAAGGTGTGATCAAAGAACAGATGCCCGGATTCACGAAGATGATCGACGACCATGGTGTTGGCTTTAAAGACATCAACGCCTGTGAGCCAGTCAGGCACGGTGTTGTCGTAGGTGCCATCGGGCAGGACGGGGCAGTAGACGGGCAAGCCTTCGCGCAGGCCGGTCTGATAGTCATCTACGCCATGTCCGGTCGCGGTGTGGACCAGGCCGGTGCCGTCCTCGATGGTGACATATTCAGCAGGGACGATCGTCCATACCTTGTGCGGATCGGGGGTGAACCCTTCGGGTTGGTTGTCGGTGGGTGCGGGTTTGTCTGAGCGTAAAGGGCTGGCATAAGCAAGCCCCAGAAGTGCCTTGCCCGAACAGGTTGCCAGCACCTGGACATCTTCTGCACCAGCGATTCTGGCGACTTCCTCGATGCGCTGAGCTGCCAGCACCGACACATTGCCATCGATACGCGCCAGTGCATATTCGATGCGTTCATGGACCGCGATGGCCATGTTGGCTGGGAGCGTCCAGGGCGTGGTTGTCCAGATCATGAAACTGGGCGAAGTCTCAGGGCGTGATTGTTCCTCCAGACCAAAGGCTTCATAGACCTTGCTTGCATCGACCGCTTCCATATCAACGAACACCGATACATCCTCACGGTCTTCATACTCAAGCTCAGCTTCAGCAAGTGCGGTTTCGTTGGCGATTGACCAGTGGACAGGCTTGAGGGCGCGGTACACCAGCCCCTGCTCAAGCAACGCGACGAGAACATCAAGCGTCGCGCCTTCGTAGGCTGGGGTCATGGTCAGGTATGGATCCTTGTAATCTGCCAGCGTGAGGAGCTTGTTGAACTGTTGGGTGTGCAGTTTGTGAAACTTGGCTGCGTAGGTTTTGCATGCTTTGCGGATCGCCATGCGCCGTGTGTCTTCATCGAGCGATTTGAGTTTGTCGATTTTGCCGGATTCGACCATCTCCGTCATGACCTTGTGCTCGATGGGCAGGCCATGGCAATCCCAGCCTGGCACGAAGGGGCAATCCTGATCCATCATGGTGCGTGAACGGACGACAAAGTCCTTGAGGCACTTGTTCATCAGATGACCAAGGTGGATTGAACCATTGGCGTAAGGCGGACCATCATGGAACACGAATCGTTCATGGTCTTTGTGTAACTCGCGTGTTTTGCTGTAGAGATCCATGGCATCCCAGCGTTTGAGTGAGCCAGGTTCGTTCTGGACGAGATTGGCGCGCATGGGGAAACTGGTTTTGGGCAGGTTCAATGTCTTTTTGAACCGGTTTTTGCTGCTTTTGGATTGCTCGGGCGTGGCGGGTGTGCCTGTCATGTCAGAAAACTCCATCACCCGCAAGGTCTGATTCAGCCCGGGTGTCGGTTGGTTGTGTATTTGAATCGGATGATATGCGAAAATCTGGTCGGACCAGATGGATCTTCAGCCCCGATCTGAAAAGCATGCAGCTTGGGCACAAACCTGCAAGATTGTGCAACAAGACCAGTCAGCCCTCAGCGGGGCTTGATAATTCGGGTATCAAGCCGAGATATCAGATTTGATCTGTCCAGACAATGCATCAGGCAATCTTTCGCAGCAATCCAGTGTGGATCAACCTCTGCTCTCTTGCTCGTCTATTCAAGCGAGGAACTTGAGGCAGATATGCGAGATGTTCCGGATGACTCGCTGGTCAACTCGAAGATGGACTGGGTGCGAAGCACCACACCTGAGCTGGCCTGCATGTGGTAGGACTGGGCGTGGATTTCGCCTTTGTATGTCTGCACATCCAGAAGCGACATGCACTTGCCAGCCTCATCAACCCACTCATAAAGCACCGTGCCAGGCTCTTCTTGAGCATGTTCGAGCATCTCACGGTAAGTCATCAGATAGAGATTATCTGAGAGTGTCTCGGTCTGGACTGTGGTGAGGTATCGAACCTCGTGATGCTCAAACAAATGTTCATAATCGCGTTCTCCTGCGCACAGACAGGTCGCCACGATCCCTGTTTCGGGAAGTGTGCGCTCAAGAGGGCAGATGAGTTCGCAGGCACACAGATTGTGGTGCTCAAAACGGAGCAGATGCCGACCTGGCATGACCCAGGCTTCGAGTTCCATCTGGTCTCGCTCAAAGACACGCCTTGCTTTAAGGTCAAACAACTCGGGATGGAGTGCCCGGTTGTAGAGAATGATCTGATAGGATTGTAAGCTGGTGGTTTTTATTTGGATATTCATCTTCTGTTCTGCTCTTGACCGATTTCAAAAAGCATGGCTGTGTGTTTTGCCATATATCAGGTTTGCAACCACTATGATAGCCGATAATGTCTGGCTGAAACGATTTGATTGGAATTTCTTGGTAAATTGCGAATTTTTTGTGATTGTCATACAACATCATGTAGCTGTATTTATGGATTATACAGCATATTGCAGCCTGATTTCCTTGTTTGAGGGGGTTTGTGATTGAAAAACGGAGTCTGGAAAGGACTTTGGTGGGTATTGGGCTGGCGTTGGAGTCATTGGAAGCTGTTATGTTCAGTTTTCGTTCGATAGCGGGTCGATCCTCTGCGGTTGCTGGTGATCAGCAGGTGCATCTGGAGCCGGGACAGGCGATGGTGCAGCTGCGCCGACTGAATCGAGCAGCCAGCCAGCTGCCTGGGCTGGGAGCATTGAATGAATGGCTTGTCGATCGGAGGCTTGGGGAGTTTGATGAAACGCTCGAGCATCTGGCTTCGTGCTGGTTTGAGCTTTCAAGTGAAGACCAGGCAGAGGTTCTTGAAGCTGGAGCAAGCCATTGGCGGGTGCTCCTGCCCAGGCTTTTTTCGAGCGACGAAGCTGACACACGCCTGGCAGCCACGCTGATTGCAGGGCAAGTTCAAGAGCCGGTGCTGGCGGATCAGATCGAGCGACTTTTGACTGATGAGGATGCTCGCGTGTCAGAGGGGGTTGCCCGAGTGCTGAGCGAAATGGCTCAGGCACACAATCGCTGGTCTTCATTTCAGGACTCGGCTGTGGAGGCTGGGGGAGTGGGGGGAGTGGTGGGGGTGGGGGTGCTGGAATCTGCGGTGGTGCGAGCCTGTCAGGACTTTGACCATCACCGCAAGAGTGAAGCTTTGCTGGCTGCGCTTGCGCTGCTTGGGCCTTGGTGTCGGGAGGCGGGTCCTGGCACGCTGATGCATTTTTTTGCAGAAAACGAATCACATCCGGGCATTCTGGCGATGCGACAGGTGCTTCGCACAGCAGAAATGCCTGAGATGGATCGCTGGGCATACCACCTGTGCACGCTAGATGCACTTAGAGGCTCAGCTGGGCGCAGGATCAGTCAGATCAAAGAGTGGTCACGCCTTGAGCCTTTGCTTGATGCCCGACATCTGCTGGTGCATCCGGTCAGGGAGGAACAGTTTGGCGTTGTGCTGGATCAGCTGCGAGGGGCGTGGGCGGGTGCTGCAGGCAAAGGGCAGGGTTCTGGATCCCGCTCTGCTCTTTTGCCTGCACTGGGTGTGCGTTCAGGGTGGTCAGTTCGTCAAAGGCTGGGGTTGGTCCGCTGGCTCACGATGGTGTCGATGACCGCAAGGCAGCGGGATGCTTGTTTATCGAGTTTGCTTTTGGATCCGTCGCCTCGGGTTCGGTTTGAGCTTTTTCGTGTGGGGACACATGGGGTCGCTGCGGATTTGTGCTTTGATGGAGACCGGCGCGTATCTGTGTCAGCCTGTTTGCGCTGGTCTCGTGTGGGGTTGACGCAGCCTTGGGTGTTTAGGGATGCAAGGTCGCGCCGGGTGGCGCGGGTGTGCAAAGCACTTGGTCGCAGCCCGGTTCGGGCGGTACGACAGATTGCCAGGCAGGAGTTGAGCAGGCTTGAGCTTTTTGATGTGGAATGTGCGCAGAGCAGGGTGTTGGCAAGACGGGCGCTGAGCGCACGCCGAGAACCATTTATTGCGATGGCGCGGGATCGTTTGATTTCGGGTACGCCTGAGCAGCGCATCAATGTGGTGTTGCTGGCATCGATGCTTGGCTTTGCAACAGAGCTGGAGCTTGAGATGTTGACGCTGCTGGGCAAGAGCGCAACGAATCGGGGAGATTCATCGATTCATCGGGTTGCTTCAGCGGTGGTGCTTGCGCTTGGGTCGTTGACCAGTACGAGTGCGCGTGGTGCGGTGCGGGCATCTCTTGGTCATAGTGATACGCGTGTGCGCGCAAATGCGGTTGAAGCGATTGTGAAGCGGGCGAGGAACCACGCTGTAATGCGTGCTGATGCTGATGAAGCGGTGATGGTCGATTTCTGCATGGACAATCAACATCGGGCCCGCGCGAACTCCATTCGGGGTTTGATTGAAACAGATATCGCGGCTCCGGCCAACCGGGGGATCCAAAGCCTGCGATCGATGCTCACAGATGACCGGACCATGCACAGGGTGGCGGGCGTGTGGCTTGCGGATCGTCTGGCGCCGGTGATCGTTGAGAGCACGGCACATCGGGCGGATCGGTCGTGTGTGCGCGAGATGCTGATGCAGATAAGCCGGGATGATGATGAGCCAGCGCTGCGCAAGCGGGCAGCAGCCGGGATCAATCGGTATGCCTTGCTTGATCGACTGAACTGGTCGCAGCATGCAGTGCGTGTGGTTTGATCTGAAGTGGGGGGTGGATGGGGTGGAGGTGGGGCAGATTGTGCGTGATGCGAGGGTGCAACGGGCGGGGCGGGAAAATTGTTGTACGAAATCAACATGAAACTGCATGATCTGTCTGGAAAGGGACGATCAATGTTGCGATGAATCACCATCGAAAGCCTGAATCTGATCCTGAGAAGGATGCTCGTTTTGACGCTGAACCTGTAGAGGGCGGTGGGAGGGCTGTGCCTGCGGGGGGCAAGCCAGAGCCTGGGGAGACGCCTTGGTCGATCGAGAAGGTTGCCGTATTGACGCATGAGCTTGCTAATCTGCTGGATGCGTCGATTCGGCGCATCGGTCTGGCGAGGCGGTCTATGCCCGATAAGTCTGGCGAGCAGGCTGATGAACAGACGGGGCCTGATGCTCAAAGGCACCTTGATGTTGCTCAGCTTGCGCTTGATCGCATGGCAGAGCTGGTGCATGCAGCGATGAGCACCGCGGGATCGAGTATTGGTTCGGTTGTAGCTGCGCCGGGGCGGAGCGTGAAGCTGGGCGAAGCGGTGGGGCATGCGGTGCAAGTGCTCATGCCGATGGCTGATGAGCATGGCGTGAAGATTGAGGTTGATATTGAAGAAAGAGCCCAGGGGCTGTTGGCGGGGCCTTTGTATGTGGTGGTGCTTAATGGCTTACAAAATGCTATTGAATCCATCGCGTTACAAAGCACGGGTGGGAATATCACGATTCAAATCAGAAGGCTAGATGATGGGAATATCAGGCTGAGCATTACGGACGATGGGCCGGGGCTGGTGGGGCTTGGGGGTGTGGAGGAAGCGGAAAAACTGTTTGAGTTTGGGTGCTCAACGAAGCCCGATGGGACTGGGCTGGGGCTTGCGACCTGCAGGGATGTGATCCAGAGTCTTGGTGGGACGATCAGCCTGACGCAAAGGTCGGATCGGTCTGGGGCTGTGCTGAGGGTTCAGTGTCCGCTTTGTGAAGGTTGTTGAAGGATCGGATGAAGTTTGATGGGTAACAAGGATAGAACCAGAATACTGATCGTTGATGATGATCCGATTGTGGCAGAGTCATTGGCGGAGTTTCTCAAGCTCGAGGGCTATGAAGTCGCAACAGCGTTTGATGGGAGTGAAGCGCTCACGATGATCAAACAGGCTGAGACTCAGCAGGCGGGCGCGGGGATGTCACCCAGGCCTTTCAGTATTGTGATTTGTGATGTCTCGCTCCCGACGCTGAACGGGCTGGAAGTGCTTCGTGAGGTGACCAAGAACCATCTGGGTACTGTGGTGATCATGCTGACGGGCTATGGCACGATCGAGTCCGCTGTGCGGGCGCTGCGACTGGGTGCGTCGGATTATCTGACCAAGCCTGTGGTTGATACGGAGCTTCGTGTGAGTCTTGAGAGGGCTTTGCGTCAGCAGGCATTGATTGCAGAGAACCAGGTTTTGCGGATGCAGCTCAACTCGCGGTATGGGCTGGACAATATCGTGGGATCTGATCATCGGATGGCGCGGATTTATGAGCTGATCGAAGCGGTGGCGCCGAGCAAGACGACGGTATTGATGACGGGAGAATCGGGCACAGGCAAGAGTTTGATTGCCCATGCGATTCATCATCGATCAACGCGTTGTGACAAGCCTTATGTGGAGCTATCGTGCGGGTCGATACCTGAGACGCTGCTGGAATCAGAGTTGTTCGGGCATGTCAAGGGTGCGTTTACGGGTGCTCATGTGGACAAGGTTGGTCGGTTTCTTGCTGCGGATCATGGGACGATATTTCTCGATGAGATCAACTCTGCGTCGGCTTCGATGCAGTTGAAACTTTTGCGTGTGCTTCAGGAGAAGCGGTTTGAGCCTGTGGGTTCATCGGAGACGATCGAGGTTGATGTTCGCGTGGTGCTGGCTTCTAATGAGCCTTTGGAGGAGTTGGTGGCATCGGGGCGGTTTCGGCAGGATTTGTATTACCGGATCAATGTTGTGAAGATTGAGTTGCCGCCGTTGCGAGATCGGGTGTGTGATATACCGCTTTTGGCAGAGCATTTTTTGCAGATTCACAGCAAGGAACTTGGCAAGGTATTGACCGGTTTTGATGATCATGCCATGGGGGCTTTGCAGCGGTATACATTCCCGGGCAATGTGCGTGAGCTTGAGAATATTGTCGAGCGTGCAGCGGTGTTGACGCGTTCGCAGACGATCGGGGTTGGGGATTTGCCGCCTGGTGTTGTGGAAAACACGACGGGAGGGCTTTTGCCGGATCGGGTTCGCAGGCAGATGGGGCTTGATCAGGATCAGGAATGGGTGCCCATGCCTTTGTCAGAAGCGATCAGAGAGCCAGAACGGCGAATTCTGCTTCGCGCATTGAAAGCCAACGAATGGAATCGTCAGCGTACGGCCGATCAGCTTGAGATTAACCGAACGACGCTTTACAAGAAGATGAAAGCGTATGGGATCGATGGGCGTGATGACGCAGCGTGAATCTAATCTTCAGCGCGGTGCAGCCATTCGTTTTCCAGAGGCTCAAGATCGGCATTGATGGATTGCCTCTCAAGAGTGAGCGTTTTCATGAGTTTGGCATCTGTCCATGCTTCAGGGTCAGCCAGTTTTTGATCTACAGCTGCGATGTTGATTTCGAGTTGATGAATCTTGTTTTCAAGTACTTCGTCGCTCATCCAGGAGAATGGATTGGATTTGCTTTTTTCCGCTTTGGGATTTGGAGTTGAAGTGGTGGGAAGGGGGGAGTGGTTCTCTTGTGTAACTGTTGAGATTGGTTTTGTTGTGACAGATTGATGTCTGATCCAGTCATCGTGGTTGCCAAGGGTGAGCTGATGGTTGCCTTTGCCATCAAGGACGATGAGGTGGTCGCAGGTTGCGTTGATGAGTGCGCGATCGTGTGAGATGAGGATGAGCGTGCCCGTGAAGCCGCCAGCGGTATTGCTGGAGAGTGATTCTTCGAGTCTCTGGGCGCTGGGGATGTCTAGATGGTTGGTGGGTTCATCGAGGATGAGGACATTTTTTGCACTTGCCATGAGGGCTGCGAGAGTGGCGCGGGCGCGTTCGCCGCCACTGATTTCGCCCAGAGCCTTGTCCTGATCCCTGCCACTGAAGAGGAATGCACCAGCCAGATCACGAGCGTGCTGTTCGGACATGTCCAGGTCGGGGTTTTCTTTCCGTACAGCATCCTGGATGAATCGGCAGACGGTTTTTTCAGGGTCAAGATGATCTTGTGATTGTGAAAAACTACCGATACTCAGGCGTGAGCCGAGTCTGACTGAGCCGGAATCCGGGGAGATGTTGTCGAGCAGGCAGTTTACAAGTGTGGTTTTGCCAGCACCGTTTGGGCCGATGATGCCCCAGCGTTCGCCTTGGGAAACTTTGATGCTGAGATTGTTAAAGAGTGTGCGGGTTGAGCCATCAGCCTGCTGGTAGCTTTTGGAGAGATCCTGTGCGGTGAGGATGATCTGGCTGCAAGGTGGTGCGGGTGGCAGGCGCAGGCTCATGGTGCGTTCGGGGGGCGGTGCATCAAGCTCGTGCTCGGCGCGTTCGCGGTCGAGGATTGATTGTCTTCCTCGTGCCTGTTTGGCGCGCTGGCCGGTTTTGTACTTGCGAATGAAAGCTTCCTGGCGTTTGAAGTTGTCTTGTTGTTTGTCATAGGCGCGGGCGGCGACTTCAAGCCGTTGTTTGCGGAGGTTGAGGAACGAATCAAAGTTGCCCGGGTAGTCATAAAGTTTGCCATGCTCGACTTCGACGATTCGGTCAACGACATGGTTAAGCAGAGCGCGATCATGTGCGATGAGGACGACAGCGCCTTTGTAGGTGTCACGCAGAAAGTTTTCGAGCCAGATTCGGCCCTGGATATCAAGGTGATTGGTGGGCTCGTCCATCAACAGGATGTCGGGCTCAGCCAGGAGGAGCTTGGCAAGGGCGAGGCGGGCTTGTTGACCGCCAGAGAGTGATTGAACAGGGATGTCAAACTCGCGATCAAAAAAGCCCAGGCCATGGAGGGTGGCGTTGATGCGATGGCCCAGGGCGTAGCCGCCAGCGGATTCGATCTGTTGCTGAAGTTGTGCCTGCTTTTTGAGGATCTTGTTGAGCGCATCTCCGGTGGCATGGGCTGCCTGGTCATAAAGGTCTTCAAGGTCGCTTTTGAGCGTTTTGATCCAGTCAAACGCTTTGTGGGCTTCTTTGATCAGCGAGAGGCCCGGAGTGAGGTTGTGTTGCTGATGGAGATATCCCAGGCGCAGGCCTTGGGCTTTTGAGAGGGAGCCTTTGTCGGGCGTGATGTGGCTTGCGAGTATTTTCAGGAGTGTGGTCTTGCCTGAGCCGTTGCGGCCGACGATGCCGAGGCGTTGGCCATGATCGATGCTGAGCGAACATTCAGACAGCACCGGTTGATCGGCGTAGGAATAAACTACATTGAGAACGGCAAGGGCTGACACGCCGCGATTGTAGAACCTGTGTGGGCGAGTCAACCAGAGTTGAACAAGTTTCGGTTTGCATACTGAAGGGAAAGGGGTGAGGTGGGGGGAGGAGAGTGTGGGGCAAGGTCGTGAGTTGCCATCTTTTGCAGGGTTTTGCAGGTGTGTTGCATGAAAACTTGATATGCTCTTTGATTGTCGAAGCTGAATCCGGCAGGGGCGAGATGGTTGTGCACCTGGCGGAGGGCAAGTCTGGGAGTCGTTGTGGATGGTTGAACTTTTGCACGCAGGTGGCGGAATTGCACTTTTGTTTTTTGGGATCCGGTTCTTGCGGAAGGGTCTGAATCGGTTGTTTGGGGAGCGGCTGTCGGTCTGGATGGGGCGGGTCACGGATAAGCCGCTGCGAGCGTCTGTGATGGGGATGGGTCTTGGGGCTGCAGCACCGAGTAGTACGACGCTTTCGCTGATGGCAGTGAATCTGGTGGGGGAAAACCGTGTGTCGCCGCCTCGGGCGATGGCGCTGTTGCTGGGGGCGTATGTGGGGATGACGCTGACGGTGCAGCTGATTGCTTTTGATATTGCCTCTCACGCGCCCATCCTGGCACTCATGGGGATTATATTTTTTCAAGGCACGAAGAGGAATATGCTGCGTGGTGTGGGGCAGGTGCTGCTTGCGATGTCGTTCGTGTTTCTGGGTGTGGGGGTGGTGAAGGATTCGACAGCGGGCATGCTGGCTTCAGAAGACATGCACATACAACTTGCGCTGCTGGCCAAGTATCCGTGGCTGGTGGCGATGGTGGGGATTGTGCTGACGATGCTGACCCAGTCGAGTACCGCAGCGATTGCCATTATTGTGGGGCTGAGCGTTTCAGGAGATGCTGAATCGGCTGCGGGTGCGACGATCGTGTTGCCTTATATCTTTGGTGCCAATATAGGGGTTGCGGGGACGGCACTCCTGGCGGGCTGGTCGAGGATTGAATCGCGTCGATTTGGGTTGGGGATCTTTTTGAGTCGAAGTGTGATTGCAGCTGTGCTGATCCTGTTGATGGGACCGATTGCAGATTTCTTTGATCGCACCCCCGGCTCGCTTGCCCGGCAGATCGCCAATGCACACACAGCGTTTAATCTGCTCACGCTGATTGTTTGTTTGCCCTGGCTTGGCATCATCTGGAAAGTGTGTTCGCTGCTGGTTCCTGCCCGGATTGACTCTGAATCAGATTCGTTTTCAGCTCGCTTTGTGGATACACGCTGGGCAGATGACCCTTCGGTGGCATTCACGCAGACCAAGCATGAGATCGCCCGGATGGCCAGCATTGTTCAGGAGATGCTTCAGCAGTGCTGGATTGCTCTCAAGACGGGTGATCCTGATGTGATTCGCCGGGTGAGGGTTGCGGATGATCGCGTGGATGCGCTGGACCGGATCGTGAAACGGTTTTTGACGCAGCAGATCGCAGAAGAAATATCGCCACAGCAGGCGCAGGCCCGGGTTCAGCAGCTTCGCTTTCTCAGCGATCTTGAGATCATCGGGGATGTGATCGACCGCAACCTGCTGGGCGTTGCGATTAAAAAACACAAGCGGGGTGTGCGATTTTCAAACAAGGGCTGGGCTGAGCTTAAAGAATATCTTGATGTGACGATGACGAGCCTGGAGCTGGCCACAGCGACATTTGCGACGGAGCAAAAGGACATCGCATCCCGGCTGTTGACGCATCATGGTGCTGCGGAGCAGAAAGAGGTGGCGTTGCGCGACCGGCACTTTGAAAGACTCCGCCACGGCGAATCAGAGACCATTGATACCACCGAGATGCACCTGGAAGTGCTCAGCCAGCTCAATCACATCAATCATATTGCTGTGGGTGTGGCCTATGGCGTGCTGGAAGGAGACGAGGACAAACGGGATTGAGCGAGCCTGGAGCAAGGGATCTGACGCGGCTAATAAAAAACGCAACCCTGAAACAGGATTGCGCTAATGGGCGCGGGAGGATTCGAACCTCCGAAGGCGTTGCCAGCAGATTTACAGTCTGCCCCCTTTGTCCACTTGGGTACACGCCCGAATTGTCTGATCCAAAGCAGAGCTTCAGAGCGGGAATGTAGCATCTATCTTGGCCCCCGGCAAGTGCTGGGAGGGTTGATTGCGTCAATACGACCCTCCCACACAACTGTATGGGCGATTAACCACCAGACCGAGATATAGTCATCCGTCTGGATTTCTCTGTGAAGTTCAATTGAAAGACTTGAAGACCAACTCCAATATTGACCGTAATCCTGACCAATCGTATTCCGCTTTCTCGTTGGTATTATCATCTTCGTAATTTTTGAGTTTGTCATTGAACTTTGATTGGACGAACGCCTTATTCGTGAGCGACCCTTGTTCTCCACTCAAGCCAGACCATTTAACCGGACACAATGATCCATCATCTGTTAGAAGGCAATCATGACCAAGATAGAGTTCCAAACTTGCTGCGCTCCCATTGATGTCGAGATTTCTTAGATCTTTTAGCCCTTTTGATCCAAGTGTAGGGTACGAACACAACTCGCTACGATCAGGATAATTAATGACAACAATGTTCTTCGGCAGATGGATATTTTTTAGGGATTTTCTGGCATCAAAGGCTGCGGTATCATTGTCAAAGAGCACAATAATTCGGTTTGTAATCCCAGCAGCTGCAAAAGCTTTGACCAAATTAACTAGTGGACCCGCTCCACCTTGAGATTTTTTCCCTTGAAAGTCAAAGAAAGTGTAATAATCTACAAGATGTGGATAGAGTAGTCTCATTGCTCCTTGCAAGAACATTTGATCAGTTATTCCTTCCGTCAGGATGATATATGGCGCGTTCTCTGAATAATCAGAAAGGAGAAAATCGATTGCATCTTTACACACTTCCTCATCTTTGTCATAGTACCCAGCATGTATCAAATCTGTAATGTCCTGGGTAACATCGGCATCCCCTGGGACGCATTCGCAAGCCAATCGGAGAAGAGACCGTATGTCGCTGCAAAAAAATCCCATGTGATAATCACCGGCATGATCGCCGTTAATAAATTCATCATATTTGTCGAGCGTGTCTGTCTCCTCCGATGAGTCTGCAATATGTTGAGTAACTTTCAAAATAGTACTCTTTAAAACTGATTTGTAGGCATCAAATGTCATTGTTTTGAGTGCTGCAACTCTCTTAGCATCCCATTCTTCTGACGATGTGTTCGTACCTTCATCCTCCATTTTCTCAAGCAAATCCTTTATAAGATCCTTTCGCCGCTCTTCATACTCTTCCCGAGCTCGCTCCAGTGTGAATCCCATCACATTCAGACGATCGATGGCTTGGCTCACTGAACAGCGATAGACAACAGCGTTCTCACGCTCGTCTTCTTCGGCTTCAATCGTGCCCCAGATCAGATGATTACGCTCTGACAGCATGCGCGAGAATTCACACCGGTTGGACTCTCGGAAGACAGTCATCAATATCGGAAAGACTCTGCTCTGTGAGCCCCAGAACTCCCATCCTGCCAGATCAAAGTATGTATAAGTACTCATAAGTACCCCTGTGGACCAAACTGCTCAATCGTGTATCCCGTCCGGATGTTATGCAATAGCTTGATATCAGTGTATATATACGCTTGTCAATCAACTGATCTAGGAACATCCGTTGCTAGTCATGGTTAATTGCTCGGGGCGCAGCAGTCAACTGTCAGGCTGCCTGAGCGGTGTATGGCAGAGGCAAGTCTGCAGAGGATGGACTGCTGCTGTCAGCTATCAGGTTCCGATGACTGACTATCTCTTATGGACAGCCAGCACTGAACAGGCCAATGAAGGTAAAGAAGTCCAGCACATCGATTGAGCCGTCGCCGTTCAGATCCACAGCAGGATCATTGTTGTTGAATCCCACAATGAAGGCGAAGAAGTCCAGCACATCCACAGCACCGTCGCCATTGAGATCCACAGCGCAACCTGTGATCGTCAGCGAAACATCATTGGAGTTATGGTTTACAACAATGCTGAGTCCGCCGGGAAGCACGGGTAGATTGATCGTGTCAAATATGCCTGTGAGTGGCGTGGCGGATGTCAGTACGACAAATGTATCTCCAGCTGAGGGTACGAAGCCATTGATGACCGAGATGCTGATCGAGCCGGCAAGATTTGCCACGCCCATGACATTGAGCACATCGAACTGCCCTGTAGCGATACCACCAAGTTCAACGGCAAAGTCACCTGTGGCAGCCTGGGTATAGTCGCCAACGATGGTCAGCGTTCCAGCGGATAACCCGGGAGCGGCGATACCAGCGGCGATGAATACATCGGCGTTGATGGTGCCTGTGCCGCCAAGAGTTCCGCCGTTGAGCGTGACCACGCCGCCGGTGTTAAGATCAAGCGAGCCATCGATGATCGTCGAGCCACCGGTTTGTGAGTAGTCGGTTGCGGCTCTGGTGATGGTGCTCCCGGCGGCTGCAAAGACATTGCCTGAAGTGGTGAATGGGCCTGCGAACAAGCCGAGCGTCGCGTTATTCTCAGCACGCAGTGCGCCTTGATTGTCAAAACCGCCTGCGTTGGGGTCAATATTCAGGGGTACAGGTTGATCAGCAATGATGGTGCCCTGGTTAACAATGGGAGTCAGGTTCAGGCCGAGCTGGCCTGAGCCTCGGATGGTGTTGTCAACATTGGTGAGTATCTGTGTGCCGTTGGTGCCGAAGATTCGATTCTGAATATTGTTTGACATGGCGATGGTGCCGCCGCCGGTGAGTTGAACATTTGTGTTCAAACGAAGATCCGTCAGACTGCCGATGGAGAGCATGCTGAGGGTTCCACTGTTGGCAATCGAGCTCACCAGATGCAGATCAGCGGCGTTGGGCATTTCGATCAGGCCGGTGTTGGTGACGGTATCAAGGATTGTGCCTGAACCAAGAATACTGACCACGCCAGTGCCGGCGGTGCTAAGGATGCCGCCAATAATGGTTGGATCACTCAATGTGACGAGCGAGCCAGTCTGAGCCTCGATCAGACCGGTGGGCGACTGTGTAAACGGGCCCGGCCTCAAGCGAAGTTCAGCACCGCTTTGAGCGATCATGGTTCCCTGGTTATCAACCCCTCCGCTATTGGGATCGATCTCAAGGCGTGTGAGTTGATCAGCAATGATCGAACTCTGATTGATGATGGTGGTCAGGTTCAGTCCGAGCTGGCCTGAGCCTCGGATGGTGTTGTCAACATTTGTGAGAGTCTGTGTGCCATTGATACCGAAGATTCGATTCTGAATATTGTTTGACATGTCGATGGTGCCGCCGCCGGTGAGCTGTATATCTGTGTTACAAACAAGATCCGTCAGACTGCCAGAGGAGAGCATGCTGATCGAGCCATTGTTGACAATCGATGTCACCAGATGCAGATCAGCAGCGTTGGGCATCTCAAGCTGGCCATTCTTGGTCACACCATCCAAGATTGTGCTCGAGCCCAGGATACTAAACACACCCGTGCCGACGGTGTTGAGGGTGCCGCCAACAATGGTGGGGCCATTCAATGTCACGAGCGATCCCGTTTGAGCTTCGATCAGACCACCGAGCGTCTGGACATAGGTGCCTGAGCTCAAGTGAAGTTCACCCCCACCTTGGGCGATTATGGTTCCCTGGTTAGATAATCCTCCGCTATTGGGATCGATGATGAGGCTTATGGCTTGATCTGCAATGATCAAACTTTGATTGATGATGGTTGTCTGGTTATTGCCAATTCTGCCCGAGCCTCGGATGGTGTTGTCAATATTGGTGAGAGTCTGTGTGCCATTGAGACCGATGATCCGATTTTGACTGTTATTTGACATGGCGATTGTGCCGCCACCAGTGAGTTGTACATCTGTATTACAAACAAGATCTGTCAGGCCGCTGGTGGAAAGCATGCTGATGGTGCCGTTGTTGGCAAGCGAGGTCACCAGATGCAGATCAGCGGCGTTGGGCATTTCGATCAGGCCGGTGTTGGTAATGGTGTCAAGGATTGTGTTTGAGCCCAGGATTCTCACCACACCTGTACCAACCGTATTGAGTGTGCCACCGACGATAGTTGGGCTATTCAAAGTCACGAGCGAGCCAACCTGAGCCTCGATCAGACCACCGAGTGTCTGGTCATAAGTGCCTGGGTTTAATTGAAGCTCAGCACTGTTTTGTGCGAACAAGGATCCCTGGTTATCAACCCCGCCGCTATTGGGATCGATCACAAGGCGGGTGGCTTGATCTGCAATGATCAAACTCTGGTTGATGATGGTGGTCAGGTTCAGGCCGAGCTGGCCTGAGCCTCGGATGGTGTTGTCAACATTTGTGAGTGTCTGTGTGCCATTGATACCGAAGATTCGATTCTGAATATTATCGGACATGGCGATGGAGCCGCTGCCGGTGAGCTGTACATCTGTATTACAAACAAGATCTGTCAGGCCTCCGACGGAGAGCATGCTGATGGTGTCATTGTTGACAATCGATGTCACCAGATGCAGATCAGCAGCGTTGGGCATCTCGATCAGGCCGGTGTTGGTGACGGTGTCAAGGATTGTGTTTGAACCAAGAATACTGACTACACCCGTACCGACGGTGTTGAGAGTGCCGAACTTGATGGTCGGGCTATTTAGAAGCACGGTCGATCCATTTTGAGCATCAATCAGACCGCCACCGAGGTTGTTAAACTCCCCGGGATTGAGCTGAAGTGTGCCGCCTAGAGCGCGTAATACGCCAATATTGGCCCAGATTGTTTTGGGATCAAGAATCAAAGGCTGGGATTGCGTCGCTTGTACGATCGCTTCGTTGGCAGTCAAAAAGTTCGTCTGGTTCAAACCGATCAGCCCGGATCCTTGCACAGTCACCACGCCTGAAAATTGTATTTCCTCATTTCCACTTACGCCGTAGATTCTGTTGGATAACAAGTTTGACATCTGAAGGAGGCCGGGATTTCCTGGTGTACCACCACCGATGATCAACTTTGACCCAGCAGGACCAGATGCGATGAGATTGGTATTGGCTCCAGTAGAAGACAAAAAGCAAGAGGCACCGATAAGGCTGAAAGTGCCAAGTGCCCCCGTGCCACCTTGAGGCTCAGCAAGAATGGTAAATGATGTGCCACTGAACAGGTTTAGAGTTGTGCTGGTGTCCATGCCGATGCGATTGATCGTTGCAGACATGTCCAGGTTGCAACCCTGTCCAGCGTTGATGATGACTGCGAAGGAGTTCACAGCATTGTTGCTGGGAACAGTGGCAGGAATCCAGTTTCCAGACAGGCTCCAAACTGAGCCGTTGCCGATCCAGGTGGAGAGGATTTCGGGTTGTGCCTGAGCACTTCCCGCAGCTGCCATCAGAGCAAAAGATGCCAGAGCAACTCTGCGGCGACTCTGAAGCATGTGCTGGAATGAGCGTTTCGTGACAACGCCTGGTGAGCGAATCTTGTTGGCCTGAAGAACGCTTTGGCTGGATTCATTTGTCTTGCGCAAGTGGGAAAAATTGGTCGACAACATTGAGGATCTCCTTCTCTTCTATACACTGATCACTGCCGCAGTTACATCAGCAGCGCAACAAAACAAACCGCAGCCTAATGCATCTCTTTTATAGATACAAGACTATTCTTTATACATATTTGAAATTATGGGGGCTAAACCCGGATCCAGCCCTGCATGCTGAATGAGGTACGGCGAGGAAGCAGGTCTTTGTTTGGAAGATGGTTTTAAGGATCTGTCAAAGATGATGGAGCTGTCGATTGCATTTATGCTGAGGCTGGCTTGCTGGGCGAGAGATGGGTGTGAATGCGCAAATGGCATGCTGCCCCCCCTCCCCCCCACAATCCAAAGCCACCTCTCAGACTCGAACTGAGGACCTGCGGTTTACAAATGGGAAGATTGGTTTTGCAAAGCCTGATTTAGCATCGGGTTGCAGTTCCACCTGTGCAAAGTGGAACAGTAGAGGCATCAGTAGAAACAGAAATTCAAAGTTAACTCAAGGCTTTGATCGTTTGATCGAGGCTTGGGACACGCTGCCTGAGCCAATCAGGTCGGCCATCCTTGCATCAGCCAGGACCAACACAATATCACGAGCGGGGAGTGTCCCCACTCATAAAAGCGGCCCGGTGCATTGCGCACCAGGCCTTGTCCATCATCCCAAGGTTTGAAAGGATCAAGATGAACTCGAACATGATATCGGAAACAACAACGAAGTCACCAGCACTGCCAAAAAGAGAGGCACACAGACACATAAGCATTGATGATTTTATTGAACACATGGGGGCATTCGGAGTCGCTGCAGAGGGAGACGATCTTGAGCCACAAGTTCTAGACGGCAACATCGTGGTGTTTCACCCGCACGGCTTTGGTGATTGGCTTGAAGACGGCGACCCTGTTTATGTTGTGCCCGAGGGACAGAAGTTTGAAGAAGGTTTTATCTCGCGGGTATTCAGAGCCGGTATGGGAGGCATGATCCTTCTCAAGGGCAATATACCTGGGGGTGAAGCCGCTTTGGTTCTCATGCCTGAACAGGAAAGCTGGATCAAGGGGATGTTCCTTGAAGTGAGACGGGCAGGGAATGTGAGGATGGTGGATCGGCGGTATGACTGGACCGAATGCCAGAGGCACTACCAACAGTCAAAGCTGGGCATCACCTGGCGGATGGAGCGGGAGGAAATCGCCAAGGCTGAGGCAGCAAGCAAATACACAAAAAACTCAGAACCATCCCCTACGCCGACAAACGACACAACCGACATAACCCCCGGTGATGAGGCCAAGGACGCGGACAAGATGCAGGCCAGTGAAGGGGGCGGCAAAAAACTACAGCAGAATACTGACCCGCGAAACGCAAAACGCAGAACCCCCGGTGACGAAGACTGAGCAGGGGTATCACGATCCGCACACCCACAGCATGCGCATTGGTGCTGTGGGTGGTGTGAATCGTCAGGATCGTTCACACATTCCCTCTGGCCAGCCTGGGAGCCGAAAAAACTGGGAAATTAAAAAAAATAGGTTCTCCCGAGGGCATCGGGATCATTCACCCCTGCGGGAACTACCGCAATTGCAAAGTGACTTTGTTTAGAAAGATTCTAAAGTAGAGAATTTGGCATGAAGATTTGGACCAAAACGATGAGCAAAATCAGCAAAAAACAAGATGATCAAGACTCCCCGGTCGGCATCAGGTGTTCAAGGTGTGGGTGTGGCCACTTCTTTGTGATCTACACCAGGCCCAAGAAAAACTGCATCCAGCGACGCAAGGAATGCCGGAGCTGTGGCAAAAGAGTGACGACAAGGGAAGAAATTTGAAATACTGAGGTAGGCCATTTGCACTGTGGTTTTCAATATGGTATACTTATTGGTATGCCTTACTGGGCATGTTTCACATTGGCATCGTCACACACATGGTCTAACAGGACAAGAAGGAAGTAGCATGAGTTCTAAAACAGTACAAATGAGTTTTCGTTTTCCGATAGACAAACAGCGGGCAATTGCACGAATGAGCAAAGCCACCGAGATGACACAAAGCGATGTTGTGCGTCAACTGGTCCCGACTGACCTCGCCTTTTTACAAGAGATTGTAAATGGCGCACAGAACGGTGGCCCTGAATCTATCAAAGAATCATCCCGCGAACTGATGGCCGACGGCTTGCGTTGGCGAATGATGCGAGCTGGCATCGAGCCTGCTGTACTCGATCAGCTTTCAAGCCAGGGCG
Organism: Phycisphaerales bacterium; assembly: GCA_029260555.1. GTDB lineage: Bacteria > Planctomycetota > Phycisphaerae > Phycisphaerales > UBA1924 > JAJDCZ01. Next base: position 60,975 of record JAJDCZ010000042.1, on the reverse strand, counting down.
TGCTCCATTATTGGGACGAATTCAACAAAGCAATTCAATACAGGATTGGTATGTTGGTCCCCGAAGATGGTCAGCTGCCAGAGTATCGCATTGAAACTCCACCGGCAGGCGGCCAATGGGAGCAAGCAGGGCAGATGGGGCAGCAGGTATTAGGCTCCAACGAACGATTCACAGCCGATGGCATTGAACATGGTGTCAGGTTTATCGAGGTTCCACCAGAGGGCGGTGACCGATGAGCACACCAGCTTTGGCCAGGAAGGGGAACAGTCCCACCGAGATCAAACTTGTTGCCCAGGTTGATATCCAGGCAGCAGAGGGCAAGGACGAGGGCATCCGCTTCTCGATGATTGCCTACACCGGTGGTGATATGCGGGTTGGGCATACACACTCCGTAATCGTGGATATTGCAGGAATGATCTATCCGCCCGCGATCCCCATCCTGGTCAATCACGAAAACTCAACGGGATCATTCGTTGGCAACGGCGAAGTCAAGGCTGCAACTGACAAGATCATCATCGAGGGCAAGCTGGCGAGAGTCCCCAAGGTATTAGATGAAATTATCCCCCTGACCAAAGCAGGCATCCCCCTGCAAGCGTCGATCGGCGCATCAATCGAGGCGCTTGAGTTTATCAAAGAAGGCAAGAGCGTGCAGGTGAATGGCCAGACATTCAAGGGCCCGGTTTATGTTGCCACGAAAAGCACACTCCAAGAGGCGAGCCTTGTGCCGAAGGGCGCAGATCCGAACACGGAAGTTCGTATCGCAGCAAAACAACAAAATAAGGATTCAATCATGGACGAAAAAGAAAAAGAAGCAATCGTGATTGCAGAGCGCAATCGAATCAAGGAAATCAAAGCCTTGAAAGCGAACGGCCCGGACACTGAAAGAGCACGCCAGCTCGAAGCCAAGGCGATTGACGGCGAGATCGACAATACAGAGCTGACCAGTGGCCTGCTCACTGAAATGCGGAGCAGCAGGCCGAGTGTGCCAGGTGTGATGATTGAGGGAACGGATGCCCCACGATCGAGCATCATGGCATCAGCGGTTCTGTCCTACATGGGTCGTTCAGATATTGCTGAACAACAGTTCGGCGCTCAGATCGCCCAGCAGGGCGAAGATCTGCGAGTCCACAACCCTCTTGACTTGCTCAAGGCTGTACTCGGGCTCGAGGGCATCAATGTGCCATCAAGCCGATCTGCGATCATCAAGGCGGCATTCAGCACAATGTCACTGCCCATTGCTTTGGGTTCAGCGTTTGACAAGGTGACACAAAGCGGCTTTGAAACCGTCCCTTCGAGTTGGCCAACAATTGTGAAAAAGCTCCCTCTGAAGAACTTCCATCAAATCAAAACGATTCGGACATACCTGAGCAGTCGGCTTGAGGACATCGCCCCTGGTGGTGAAATCAAATACATGAGCGTCGCTGAATCAACAGGATCGTTGCAACTCAAAACAGTTGGCGGGATCATTGGCATCACGCGGCAGGACATTATCAATGATGACCTTGGTGTGTTCGATCAGCTGGGTGACCAGCTCGGCGCATCAGCTGCTCGAAGAATCTCAGACGATTTCTACACGCTTCTTCTTTCAAACCCCAGCAGCTTCTTTGACACGGCAAACAAAAACTACTTCACGGGTGCAAGCTCGGCTTTGAGCGTCAGCTCTTTGAGCACGGCGATCCAAATGCTGCGATCGCAGACCGATGAGAATGGCCTGCCTGTTGACATGATCCCTGCGACGCTGCTGGTGCCACCGGAGCTTGAGGCGACTGCAAGAGGGCTTATCAGCTCTGAGTTGCTCGGTCGAAGCGATGGTCAGCCAACGGGTAATCCTCACCGTCAGGTTGCTCAACTGGCTGTTGAGCCGCGACTGAGCAACGCGAGCTTTACAGGAAACTCGGCGAAGGCCTGGTACCTGTTTGCACGCCCCGAATCAGCAGCCGCATTGGTTGGGTTCCTGGATGGGCGCGAGTCACCCATTCTTGACTTTGCAGGCGTCAACGCAGACCCCAGCACGCTGGGTTTGACCTGGAGAATTTACCACGACTTCGCTGTAGGTCTTGGTGAAACCAGAGCGGTCGTCAAGTCCAAGGGCGAGGCATAACGAGTCATTGGTTTGTGGCGTAAGTGGATTGCCCCCACTGGCCACATTTGTTCGCCCCCCGGTCACTGAAAAGTGATCGGGGGGGTTTCAAGGTCTGAGATTTCTGAAGAACCAAACGCCAAAAGGTGAGCGCCATCGTTGCGCACGAATCAAAGTTCAAACAACGGATTGAGTCACACGCAAATAAGGTGTCACATGATGGAATCGAGCAAGCGTAAAAAGTTAATTCAAGGTCCAGTGGGCATTGCTCAATCTGGGCATCGGGAATATGTTGGCGGGTTTTGGGACAGGCTTGGCAATTTGCAATACAGATTTATGCTGAGTGCTGGATTGCGTCCAGAACACAAGCTGCTCGATATTGGTTGCGGCCCATTAAGAGCCGGAAGGCATTTTATCGAATATCTGAATCGCGGTTGTTATTTTGGCATAGACAAAGAACCTGAGTTGATTCGCCTTGGCATTGAAGAAGAACTTGACCCCGCAATACGCAAAGCAAAACAGCCGACGATGATTGCATTATCTAACTTCGAGTTCGATCGTCTTCCATCAAAACCAGACTTCGCTCTTGCGCAGTCTGTGTTTACACATTTAACCCCTGATGACATTCACCTTTGTCTTGCAAATCTGAGGCGAGTCATTGCCGATGAAGGCGTGTTTTATGCAACTTTCACCGAGTGTAACGGGGCAATGGCAAACCCCAGAGTATCACACTCACGATTGCTTTTTAGATATACGCGAAGCGAGATGATAGAGATGGGCAATTGTGCGTGTTGGGCAGTTGACTACCTCGGCAAATGGAACCATCCACGCGGTCAGCGCATGCTGCGATTCACACCAATGCGCACGAATAAATAGTCAAAAACAGTACAACAAAAAGAAGGAATCCTGCCATGATGAACTATTCAGATTCGGTTCATATAAAAGTAAGAGATATCGACTTCTGCGGCGCAACCAATCGGGCTGAAATCAATGACCAGGTGGTGGATGAACTTACAAAGGCGTTGAAGGCGGGCCAACTCTTCTTTCCCCCAATCGAAGTTGTCAAAAACCACAGTGGAAAATTGAAATACTGGCTCATTGACGGGCGCCATCGTTGCCTTGCGTGCCAAGTCGCAAACGGGGACGGCGCGATAATCCGCGCAGTGGTCTATAGCGGTACGCAGAGAGACGCTGTGTTGCTCTCTCTCAGATCAAACCACGCTCTACCAAGGTCAGATGCAGACAAGCGTGCAGCTGTGCTCACGATGCTAACAAACAAACTGGTGTCAACCAAGAAAGGCGGATACCCCTGGTCAGACCATGAGATCGCTGAACATTGCTGTGTTGATCTCCAGCTTGTCTCACAGGTTCGGATTGATCCCACGGCAAGCATCAAACGCCAGTCGGTAGCTTTGTTAACCAGAACCATCAAGCCACCAGCTGGACCAACTTTACAAACGAAACAACGCCATGGCCAGGGTCACACTCTGGTCTCAATGCCCTGGGACACAAAACGAGCAGCAGGGGTTCTGCTCGATGCCCTGGGTACCAGGTACGCGCAATCACTTGTCGCAGAACTCACCAACTGCATGGAAGGGGTCAATACATGAGTAACGCCAAGATTAACCTGAGTCGCAAGGAAGCAGCTGAGGCCCTGGGCATCGGGATGAGCAAGCTGTGGAGCCTGACGGTCAGCGGTGAGATCCCACACATCAAAGTTGGACGGCGGGTGTTGTACCCAATTGCAGAGCTTGAACGCTGGGTGCGCAAGCAAATCAAGGGAGGTCAGCGATGAGCAGCACAACCACGATCAAAACGAACATCAGGCTCGATGAGGCGCTCAGGCTGGCTGGCTTGGGGTATCGCGTGTTTCCACTGAGGGCTTTTACCAAAGTTCCCTGGCAGAACACACACGGCGTACACGATGCCACAACTGACGATGCGAAGATTCGCCAGTGGTGGGATCATGCGCCCAATGCAAACCTTGCCTTGGCCACAGGTGAGGGGATGCTTGTGCTGGATATCGACGCATACAAAGAGGGCTGCGCATTCAGCAAAGAACATCTTGCGGAGCTGGAACTTCAGAGCGTTGACCAGCCACGAGCACGAACCCCACGCGGCGGAATCCACTTGTTCTACCGTGCGCCTGAAGGGATCAGTTTGACCAACAGCGCGGGCAAGATTGGCAAGGGGCTGGATATCAGATCCGATGGCGGGTTCGTCGTTGCTCCCCCGTCACGCTTTGTAGATCGTGATGCGAACATTGACGGCGTGTGGGAATGGTACAAGGACGGTCGCGTAGAGGTCGCCCCTGGCGAACTTCCACCGTGTCCTGACTGGCTCATTGACAAGCTCAAGGCAGCTCAACGCCCTGAGCCAGCAAAGGGCACAGAGGCGGGCCAGGCTTTGGTTGAGCCGATCAAGGCGACACCTGAGCGGATCAAGCGCGCTCGAGCATATGCGATAGAGGCTGTGACCAAAGATCCAGCGGTTCAAGGCGAAGCCGGACAATCAAAGCTGCTCTGGATTTCGCGCGTCCTGGTCAGAGGTTTGCAATTGCCAGATGATGCAGCCCGCAAGATTTTAATTGAAGACTACAACCCGCGTTGTGATCCGCCATGGGAGCCTCACGAATATCACCAGATTGACCGCAAGATTCAGGAAGCCAGGTGCCAGCCGTTTGGTAAGCCTGTGGGGTGGTTGTTGAACCCTGGCAACGGCGTTGATCTGGTGGGGTTTGGGGTTAGGCCTGGGGAGGATCAATCGGGTGATGAAGAATCACAGCCCCCCGTTGGGCCTGCTCCATTCCGCCCCTTCCCGGTGGAAGTGTTCCCGGAGCAGATCCGGTCATATGTCGTTGCGTGCGCTACTTCGATTGGTTGCGATGAATCATTCGTTGCACTTCCAATGCTTTCAGGACTCGCATCTGCGATTGGCAACACTCGCAAAATCAAGATAAAAAGAGCATGGACTGAACCTGCGATCATCTGGGCAGCAATTATTGCGGAGCCCAGTAAATACAAAAGCCCTGCACTTGAGTTGGCTCTGCTCGCTATTCAAGAGAGGGGAAGATTTTTTAGGGAAGACCATGCTAAGGCGATAAATACTTGGGAGACGGCCCACTCAAATTGGGAGATCCAGCACACGGCATGGAAACAGGCTGCGTCAAAAGCCGCAAGATCCGGCAACGATTTTGACGATGCCCCTGAGCCACCAGAGAGGCCCGTGTGCTCACGCACCTGGACCGATGACACAACTACCGAAGCGCTTGTATCAAAGCTGCAAGAGAACCCGCGCGGGCTGTTGATGATTCGTGACGAACTCTCTGGGTGGTTCAACTTTGATCGCTACGCTGGGGGGAGGGGCGGTGGCGATGTTGAAAAATGGCTGCGGGTATTTGGGGGCCGGGAGCTGGTTGTTGATCGAAAAACAAGCGGCACTGAGTTTGTTTCACGCGCTTCAGTGAGTATTGCTGGCGGCATACAACCCGAGATCCTTCGACGGGCCCTGGCACAAGAGAACCGGGAAAATGGCCTGGCTTCACGATTGCTGTTTGCCATGCCACCACGAAGGCAAAAAATGTGGACCGATAGTGATGTTGATGAATGCAAAGAAAGAGCAATGCTTGAAGTGTTTGATTCGCTATATGGTCTTGATTTTGAAATCGACAGCCAAGGCAATCAAAATCCCAAGCTGGTACCCATGAACCGTGATGCGCAGCGTCTGTTCAAGAAGTTCGTCAATGAGCATGGATTCGAGCAACACCAGCGAGTTGGTGACGAAGCTGCGGCATGGGGCAAGCTGGAAGGGTACGCTGCGCGATTCGCCCTGGTCATCCACCTGACGCGAGCTGCATCGAAAGACCCCACACTCACAAATCCAGATATGGTCGACGAAGCGAGCATTGAGGCCGGCGTGAAATTGGTGCGGTGGTTTACTGGTGAAGTGGAGCGCGTGTACGCGGCTCTTGATGGTGATGAGGATGACCGCGAGCGGCGCCAGCTTGATGAGTGGGTCACAAGCAAAGGAGGGTCTGTGACCGCAAAGATGCTACAGGATTCAAGACGCAAAGCGTACCCCAAAGCAGCCATGGCTGAGAAAGCTCTCAATGCGTTGGTTGAAGCTGATCTAGGCAAATGGGAACATTCAAAACCAGGGGCGAAGGGGGGCAGAACATCCAAGCGATTCGTCCAACATGGCCAAAAGCACCAAGGCTGATCGCCAAACCCCCACTAATGCACACAACAGACAGGGTTCTGCGTTCTGCGTTTCGCGTTACTGTATTTTGATGAGTTTTTTTACAAGTTGCACAAAGTCAATTCAGGGAGTATACTCAAGCTGTGTCTAAAACCATCAAGACATTGATACGGGCAGTCGAGGATTCGGATGAATCAAGGCATCAGATTGCCAGGGGATCGGGCATACATGCTTCCCAGCTTTGCCGTCTGGTCAAAGGCATCTTTGGTCTAAATATCGAGACAGCTGAGCGGTTGGCAGACTACCTGGGGCTTGAGATCGTCGTCAGACCCAAGGCCAAGAAGAGGGGGGGCAAGTGATGGCCAGTCGCAGAGGAAACGGATCGGGAACGATCTTCAAACGCAATGGACGCGGCGCATGGATTGCCAGGTGGTACGGGCATGATGGCAAGCGACACGGGCAATCCACGCGAACGACTGACAAAGCAGCTGCCCTGCGCATACTGAACAAGCTCGTCACAGACGACGCTCTCAGGCGGGCTGGCGTGATCGATCCCAGGCTTGAAGCAATCGGGATTCAGACCCATCGACCCATCAGTGAGCACCTGGACGATTGGCGTGCATCACTGCGGGCCAAGGGGGGCACAAGCAAGCAAACTTCGCAAGTATCCAGACGAGCGGAGAAACTGATAAATGATTGTGGGTTCACAACGCTTGGTGAAATTGACTCAACCTGCACCAAGTCATTCATGCAAGAGCTCACTGACGAAGGCAAGACCCCGCGCACGGTCAACGGGTATCGGCAGGCCATTGGCCAGTTCATTCGATGGGCACTGGCTGATGGGCGGCTTGCAGCTGACCCACTGGCAAGCGTCTCGATGGTCAAGGTTGTAGGTCAAAGCGTCAATCGTCGCCCCCTGGATGCTGATGAGCTTGCATGGCTATTTCAGGTGACTGAGCAGGCGCCAGGCTACAGAGCAATGTCTGGCGATGATCGTGCCATGCTCTACCGCCTGGCAACTGGCACAGGATTCAGAGCCAACGAGATCAGAAGCCTCACGCCAGCAAGCTTTGACCTTGAAGCGTCGCCGCCAGTGGTGACGGTCGAAGCTGGATATTCAAAGCGAAGAAAAGAAGATCGTCAGCCAATTCGCCAGGATCTAGCTGATCTGCTCACAATCTGGCTCAAAGGCAGGCCAAAGAGCACACCCGTATTCAAGATGCCTGACAAGCTCCCCCCAATGCTCCACGCTGATATGAAGCGTGCAAGGGACCAGTGGATCAGATCAACACAAGATCCAGCAGAGCAGATCAGGCGAAGCGAATCAGACTTCCTCTCCCACCTGGCCAGCAATGGTCGTGTTGTAGATTTCCACGCACTCAGGGTAACTTACATCACAGCTCTGATCCGTAGCGGCGCAAACGCCAAGGAAACCCAGGAGCTTGCCAGGCACTCAGATCCAAAGCTCACGCTGAATGTCTACACAAAGCTGGGTATCCATGATCTGGCTGGCGCACTCGAGAATATGCCATCAACCGATAGCAGCAATCCAACTGGACCCCAGCGACTCAAAGCAACAGGTACAGAAAACTCAAAAGCCAGTAGCGGCACCAGTAGCAGCGAGTCTGGGCAAAACTCCGCAACACTTGGCACCACAACTATACCTATTGACGGAACCCCCCTTGGAAGCGGTAAGCTGTTGTATTGCAACGCTCAGCAACACTTAGAAACGCTCCAAGAACCCCCACAATCCAAAGCCACCTCTCAGACTCGAACTGAGGACCTGCGGTTTACAAAACCGCTGCTCTACCAACTGAGCTAAGGTGGCAGGATGGTCATTGATATCGACCAATGCCTGAGGCCAAGCCATCATCATGCCTGCGACGCACACAGGGTATGGCAGGACGATCGCCCGGGCAACATGCCTTGACTACTCAAATGAGTCATTGTCATCGTCAGGGTTGTTACTCGTGCATGAACTGTTGGATCGGTTCAGGCGATTGCAGCAGCTTGACCCGCCGATGAACGCCTGGGGAGGCTCGCCATCAGCCTCGTTTTCCTCGTCATCGTCTTTGTTTTTCTCAAATTCCTCGACGACCACAGCTGCGATCATCACGAGCGAAACCAGCGCAGGCACGATCACAGGCAGCACAATATGGTACTGAGGCAGCACTGCATAACACGCAAACCACATCAGCACCACGAGGAATAACGCGATGACCAGGCGTTTGGTCACTCTACACCAGCAATGTCGCGGGGGCTTCAAGCAGTGCTTTGACCTGGGCCAGGTAGGCTCCAGCCATGGCGCCGTCGATGATGCGGTGATCGCTTGACATGGTCATGCTCATGACTTTGCCTGGCACGATCTGGCCATCGCGCACGACGGGTTTTTCCATGGCACTGCCCACCGCGAGGATGGCTGCGTTGGGCGGGTTGATGATGGCTGTGAAATGATCTACACCAAACATGCCGAGGTTTGAGATGGTGAAGGTTGAGCCTTGCATTTCGTCGATGCTCAGCCCTTTTTCGCGGGCTTTGGTAGCCAGATATTTGGTCTGGGCGGAAATCTGGCGTAGCCCCATCTGGTCGGCATTGCGGAGTGATGCCACGACCAGGCCGCCGCCTCGCTCTGAGGGGAGTGCGATGGCGACACCGATGTTGATATCAGGCAGGATCTCAATAGCAGGTTGAGCATTGGCATCCGTCGGCTCGATCCATCGGCTGTTGGTGAAGGGATGCTGGTGCATCGCAAGAGCACACGCCCGGACCAGAAAATCATTGACCGTGAGTTTGACACCCTGGCTTGTGAGCTGGGCGTTGAGTTGAACACGCAGAGCCATGAGCGCATCCATGTCAACCTCGACGGTGACCTGATAGTGGGGGATGGTGGTTTTGGATTCAACCAGTCTGCTGGCGATGATGCCTCGCATGGTGCTCAGTGGCACGACCTGATGTTCAAGACTTGCCCCAGCAGCAGGCAATGTCACAGGTTGCGGCGCTGGGCGCGATGGCATAGAAGACTGGGTGGGTGCTGCGGGTGCGGGGAGGGGGGCACTCTGGGTCATGCTGGGTGCTGTGCCGGTGATTGATTCAACATCTTTGCGAACGATTCTGCCTGAGGGGCCTGAGCCTTGGACTTGTGAGAGGTCCAGACCTTTTTCTGTTGCGATTTTGCGAGCAAGGGGCGAGGCAAAGACGCGGTCCGCGGGGGAGCCGTTGGAGGGAGGTTCTGCAACAGCGGTGGACCCTGACGATGTCGAGGCGGATGATGAGCCCGCCGCGGAGGCACTTGTCGAGACAGATGCGCCGGATTGGGCGTTGGCTTGAGATGTGCTTTCGCCATCTTCTGCCAGCACCATGATGACAGACCCGACGGGCACAGCCTTGCCTTCTGGTACGGGAAGACTTGCAACGATGCCATCGTCGAAGGCTTCGAGTTCCATGGTGGCTTTGTCGGTTTCGATATCAGCGATGACATCGCCCTGGGTGACGGTGTCACCTTCCTTGACATTCCACTTGACGATAGTGCCTTGCTCCATGGTGTCAGAGAGGCGTGGCATGGTGATTTCAATGGCCATTGGTCTGCTCCAGAGTCCAGCGTGTACTCGTTTTATCCTTGAACAATATTTTCTACCGCAGCCACAATCCTGTCAGGATTGGGCAGATATGCCTGCTCCAGCCCCTTGGCATAAGGCGTGGGTACATCAGCGGTGTTCACTCGTGCTGGGGGCGCGTCCAGCCAGTCAAAGCAGTGCTCGCAGACCTGGGCCATGACTTCGCTGGCAACCGAGCCAAAGGGCCATGACTGATCGACCACCACCACTCGGCCTGTTCGCTGAACAGACGCTGCGATCGACTCGATATCCAGAGGCCGAATCGTTCGCATGTCCAGCACATCACACTCGATACCATCCTCTGCCAGCCTCCTGGCAGCTTCAAGACAGAAGTTCACCGGGCGACCAAAGCTGACCAGTGTGCAGGCATCACCCTCGCGCAACTTGGCAGCCTGACCGAAGGGGATGTAATACTCCTCAGCGGGTACATGGGCACGATCGCCCAGCATGCGCTCTGACTCAAGAAAAAACACCGGATCAGGATCCCGGATGGCAGTCTTGAGAAGGCCCTTGGCGTCATATGGGCACGACGGAATTACCATCTTCATGCCGGGAACATTGGCAAAGAGCCCTTCTACACACCAGGAGTGTGTCGAACCGAGCTGACCACCAGCGCCGTCGTTGCCTCGGAATACGATCGGGCAACCCCATTGGCCGCCAGACATGTAAAGCATTTTGGCAGCGTTGTTGAGGATCGGGTCCGCAGCGACGAGGCTGAACGACCAGCTCATGAACTCAACGATGGGTCGCAGGCCATACATGGCAGCGGCGATGGACATGCCTGCAAAGCCGCTCTCACTGATTGGTGAGTCGATGATGCGTTTTGGGCCGAACTCTTCGAGCATGCCTTGTGAAATCTTGTACGCACCGTTGTACTGGGCGACTTCTTCACCGATGAGGTACACGCGTTTGTCGCGACGCATTTCCTCAGCCATGGCTTCACGCAGTGCTTCACGATACTGAATCACCCGGTCTCCCTGGCGTGATGGGAGCTGATCTTCAGAGACAAACTCTGGCAGATCCCACGGGCCAGCTGCGGGATGGATGGGGGTTTCGATGAGTTCAGGCATTGCAAGTGTTCCTTGTCGGGGTCGTTATTTGTTGATCCAGAAGATGGCTTGTGCTGGCTCTTTGATCCACTGCGCTTCGTCGGGGTCGATCAGATCGATCCACCACTGGACGGGTTTGACGGTGCGGTGAACATTGTCGCCGAACTGATCGGTTGCACTTGCAGCTCGAAGCGCTGCTGAAAGCATCATGAGTCCGCCCGGTCTGGTTACACGACGGATTTCGTTGATCATCTGAGGCAGGTCAACTTCGTCCAGATGTTCAAATACATCAAAGCAGGTGATCAGGTCAAAGCGGTTGTCATCAAACGGCAGCTGAGTGCTGCTGGCGACTTGCACACGCTCGGGATCAACACGCCTTGAGGCCAGCTCAATGGCAGCAGGGCTGATGTCAATGCCAAAGGCATCAAGATTCAAAGGCGGTTGCATAAGTTTTTGTAGCGCAAACCCGGCGCCGCAACCAATGTCCAGTGCTGGTCCCTTGACTCCCTTGAGTCGTGTCAAGTTTTCCAGCACAAGCTGATAGCCAGGCGAATGTTCAGCTGCGGTATAAGCAGCATTGGTCGAAACAACATGATCGTAAATGGTGGCGTAATCAGTGGTCATGATGAGGGTTCCTGACTCGAAGATCGATCTTCAGCAACGACGGGAACGACTTACAGCAGCGGATTCTTAAGCCCATGGTTGTAATCACAACTTGGGCTTAAACCTTTTTGAGGATTGGCGTACACATCTGAATACAACTCGGTAGCGACATCAGGATCAGGTGCCTTGTCTGCAAGATCCACAGCTTCGCGCACTTGCTGACGGATGTCCCCGGTCATGTTCTTCCAGTCTTCCTCACTTACACATGCTCGCTCGGTCATCAGATGGTGCAGAAGGGCTGCGATTGAGTCACGCTCCTTCCATTGATCAACCTCATCCTTGGTGCGGTATTTCTGCGGGTCTGAGAGCGAATGCCCTTGATAGCGGTAGGTCTTCAGATCTACAAAGCCGGGTTTTTGTTCAGCCCGGCATGCATCAGCAAAGGGCTTGAAATGATCGTACAGGTTGCGAATGTCCATCCCGTCGATCTGAATCGCATCAATTCCATACCCCGCTGCCTTGAGGCACAAATCGTCAGGCATGGTCGTGCCTCGTTGAATCGCAGTGCCCATCGAATAGCCATTGTTCTCGACAATGTAAATCACAGGCAGCGAGAAAAGCCCAGCCAGGTTTTGCGCTTCATGAAAAGCACCCTGATTCAAGGCTCCATCTCCCAGATAGCACAGCGAAACCTTTTTCTTTGCTTCGGATCCATCCAGCCCCTGGCCGAGCACTTCGCGCTCATACTTTGCAGCAAAGGCAAGCCCCGTGCCCAAGGGTGTCTGGGCACCGACGATGCCATGGCCTCCAAAAAGCCAGTGGGGACGGTCGAACATATGCATGGAGCCGCCCTTGCCCTTGGCGCAGCCTGTGGTCTTGCCGAACATCTCAGCCATGCAGGCTTCGGGGGTCATCTTCCGCGCCAAGGCGTGCCCATGATCGCGATAGGCCAGCACCACGGGATCGTCATCATTGACACATGCCAGCGTGCCTACTGCACAGGCTTCTTGCCCGGTATAGACATGGCAGAACCCGCCGATCTTGGCTTGCTGATAGGCCTGCATGGTTCGGCTCTCAAACTCGCGGATGAGCTGCATCGACCTGAGCCAGTCGATAAGAACCTGATTAGGCAGTTGATCGCTGAGGCGTTTGCTGCTGATGGCAGTCTTTGCCATGGCATGCTCCTGAATCTTGGACCTGGCAGAATCTACAGCAGATGTTTGAGCCATGGAACGGGTTTTCCTCATTTCACCCACCGATGGCGGGTCGCTGTCATCTCATCTATCGGTCATTCAAAGTGCATTGCAGAGGATCCGTCAACCGGATCACATCAGAATAGGCACTGGACAAACACCCCCCTTTCCTCCCTTTTCAACACCCCCCTTGTTCTTGTTACAGGCTGAGGCTTTGAGGGAGCTGGAATCTCTGGCAATGCCAGGTTTACCCCTGAACATCATCCTCACAAGGCTCTTGATCCGAACGATCAACAGCTCAAGTGTAGTGCTCACCGTCAGTCTTGGCCATGTTCGCACTATGCAAGGATTCGGTTAATATGCAATCTGTAACCTCAGCACACTCAACAGATTGGTCGAGCTGCTCAACACGGAAATGTTTTTCCAGGCAAGCTGACGATTCAGCGATTGTCCATCGGTGTGTAAGGCACATCGTGAGGACCGACATACTGAGCCTTGGGCCTGAACAGACGATTGTCTGATAGCTGTTCGATAATGTGCCCGCTCCAGCCACCCAGCCTGCTCAAGGCAAACATCGGCGTGAACAGATCAAGCTTCAGCCCGATGCAGAAGTATGTCGTTGCGCTATAGAAATCGACATTGGGATAGATGCCTCTGTGGGCAAGCTCGCGCTCCATGATCTGTTCGATCCTGGATGACTTCTCGTACAGATCGGCATTGCCGGTATCTTCTGCCAGCTTCCTGGCAAGGCTCTGCAGGTCCGTCGCCCGTGGATCCTTGGCTTTGTAGATCCGATGCCCAAACCCCATGATCTTTTCCTTGCGCTGAATCTTGCCCATGATGTATGACTCGACATCATCCACCGAGGGGATCTCGTTGAGCATGTGCATCACGCCTTCGTTGGCACCGCCATGCAAAGGCCCGCGCAGGCTACCGATTGCGCCCGTCAGTGCGGAGTACACATCGCTGAGTGTCGAGATGATCACTCGAGCAGCAAATGTCGAGTTGTTCAGCCCGTGGTCAGCGTGCAGAATCATGCAGATATCAAAGGCCCGGACCATGGTTTCGGTGGGATCACTCCCGTTGAGCATGTACAGGAAGTTGGATGCAAATGACCGCTGAGGATCTGGTGCAACAAACTCAAGACCGCGACGATGGCGATCAAAGCATGCAACCAGTGCTGGTGCACAACCAAGAATCCTGACTGCTTTAGCCTGGGCAGCCTTGGTGTTGTTGTCGTTGGGGTTTGGGTCGCTCAGCGCCAGTTCTGAAACCAGCGTCCGAAGCACATGCATCGGAAGGGCGTCCTTGGGAAGCTGTCCAATGCGCTCCACCATACCTTCAGGCAAGGCATACGCGGCGCGAAGTTCATTGACAAAGGCAGAAAGCTCGCTGGCGTTGGGAAGGCGCCGGTTCCAGAGGAGAAACACGGTTTCTTCGAAGGTGGAGTTGCTGGAAAGATCGCCGATTCGGATTCCGACATACTCGAGAATGCCATTAATCCCATCGATGTAGGACATCTCTGTTTCCGCTGCAACGATACCGTCCAATCCCTTGGCAATAGTGCTTGTGGTACTCATGAGTACGAACCCTCTTTCGTTTGTGCCTTGACCTTGTTAAACAGCAAAAAATAGACCTGCGACATTAAATATAGGATCGTCCGGAGCAGAATCCAAGTTGAGCTCATCAGGGATTTCGTCTTGACGGGCTGGCTCGAACCTCGCTGGGCACTACCATCTGCCCGTGCTCATCCCTCTCGGTACAGATCGACCCCTGAAAAGGCCCACTTTGGTCAACCACGCCCTTATTGGCGTGTGTGTAGTCGTGTATGCCCTGGAGTTGATCCTGCAACGATTCAATCCCGGAGCTTTTGATTCGTTTATGCACGCTGTGACACTTTCCCCCGGTTCCAGCGGGGTTTGGACCTATTTCACCTACGCCTTCGTGCATGATCCTGCCGGTTTCATGCACATTCTGGGCAACATGCTCTTTCTCTGGGTCTTTGGTGCCAATGTTGAGGATCGCTTTGGCAGGTTGGGCTATCTGGCCTTTTTTCTCGTGGCGTCGGTGGCAGCGGGTCTCCTTCACGCGGTATTTGATGGCAACCCGGTCATCGGAGCCTCAGGCGGCATCGCGGGGGTCACCGGGGCCTACCTCGTTCTCTTTCCTAAAACCCACATTCGCACGCTTTTATTCTTCTTCATCATCGGAATTTTCAATATTCCCGCGACCTGGTTCATTGGCTTTGCCATTGCCCGCGATCTTTTCACGCAGGGGCTGGGGCTTTCTGATGGCGTTGCGACCCTCGCCCACATCGGAGGTTACGCCTTTGGAATCGGGCTGAGCATCGTTCTGCTCGCAACAAGACGCCTGGATCGTGAGCCTTGGGATCTGTTTACGATCTGGAAGCAGGCTGCCCGCCGTCGTCAGTTCAAAGAAGCATCCCACGCCACCGACAGCCAGATCGGGAAAACCCTTGATGCGGTGGAAAAAGACACGCCGCCTGATCCTCTGTTTATTCAGCGGGGTGCTGTGCTGAGTCTGATCTCACAAAATCAACTCGAAAAAGCAGCTGACGAATATCAAAAGCTCGTTGACCAGATCACTTCGATACCCGACGCGACAGAAAAGCAGTTCAGCCTGCTCACCCTCCCCCGTGATGCCCATATTCAACTCGCCAACCATCTGATGGCCAATGGTTTCCACAAGCAGGCTGCACATGCCTACGAACGCTTTTTGGCTGTTTTTCCCTCTGATTCCCAAGCGTCCTCTTTCTGGCTGATGCTGGGGTTGCTCCGAACGCGCTATCTCAATGAGCCTGCGTTGGCGCTCAAGCACATTGACAAGGCTCGCGACATGGGGCTTGATGATCAACATGAAGAGCTGGCCCGGATATTGGCAGGCGAGCTCAGTAACGCTGAGGCATGACCCATGAAAACACGCATCAAAATCTGTGGCATCACCACCATGCAATCAGCACAGGCCGCTGTGGACGCAGGGGCCGATGCAATAGGCTTTGTCTTTGCACCCCGTTCGCCTCGGCGCATTCGTTCTGAAGATGCTGCGGAGATCATGGCAGACCTGCCGCTCTTTGTCGCCACTGTCAGCCTGTTTGTCAATCCATCTGTCGATACATTCATCGAGATCGAGCAAACCTGCCCTACAACCCATGTCCAGCTTCATGGGCAGGAAGATGAAGCCCTCGTCGAACAGTGTGGCCCGGCGATCAAGGCTGTCCATTTCAAGCCCGATACTGCTGAACAAGAGCTAGCACGATGGCAGGCCTGCGATGCGGTCGAAGCGGTCCTTGTCGATGGCTCATCCGGTGGCCAGGGCACCACGCTGGACTGGGCCAAACTCGCCACGCTGACAAAGACCATCACCAAGCCTCTCATCCTGGCGGGTGGTCTGTCGCCTGACAATGTCCATGAAGCGATCCGCATTGTCCGTCCCTATGCGGTTGATGTCTCCAGCAGCGTCGAATCAGCTCCGGGCGTCAAGGACGATGCGAAAATCAAAGCATTCTGCCATGCTGTCCAGCAGGCAGACGCTGAGATGGCGTCTCACGATCCTCGCGAATGATCAGGAGTCTTTTTCCCGTCATAAACGAGCCACGACTCTTTAACGAGCCACGACCGTGAGGGAGTGGTCTTACGCTTTTCGTTTCCAGATATCCCGTTCCATCGCAGTCACAGCCCCGTTAGTGCAAAACTCGGGGGATGTGCTTTCAAAGAAGACCACTCCCTCACGGTCGTGGCTCGTCAAGAAGCGGTCTTCTCTGGTTCGGTCACCGATGGACCTGTCTGCCCGCTCCAGCAAACCTATCCTTGTTCCCATGACACAGCAGAAAATCGATTTCATTGAAGAACTGGAATGGCGCGGGCTGTTGCATCAGTGTACAGATGAGGATGGATTGCGCAAGTACTTGGCAGATCCAGAACGGGCGCCTCGGAAGGTGTATGCGGGTTTCGATCCGACAGCGGACAGTCTGACAATCGGGAACCTGGTGCCGATTATGCTTTTGGCCCATGTCAAGCGGGCTGGGCATGTGCCGGTGGTACTCATGGGCGGAGGGACTGGGCTCATTGGGGATCCGTCGGGCAAGAGTGCGGAGCGGTCGCTGATAACTGACCAGACGGTAGAAGCAAATGTGCACGCACAGCAACCCATCTTCGAAATTGTCCTCGGCTGCGTCGAAGGACCTAAGCACTGTGTGGTTAATAATGTGGACTGGCTTGGAGGGCTTGGGTACATTGAGGTCCTGCGCAATATTGGCAAGCATTTCTCCGTCAATATGATGATGCAGAAGGAGTCAGTCAAGGAAAGGCTTCATAACCGTGAACAGGGAATCTCGTATACAGAATTTAGTTACATGATTTTACAAGCGTATGACTTTTGGAAGTTGTTTTATGACGACCAAGTCGCCGTGCAAGTGGGTGGTTCCGATCAGTATGGTAACATTATTGCGGGTATTGATTTGATCAGAAGAATAAGTTTTGATCTGATAAAATCTGTTCCAATGCTGGCGGCTGAAGCCCAAGCCGCCGCTGCTGCAGGGCAGATAGAACTGGCCGCTTCGCTGGCTAAACAAGCCGCAATGTATGCAGCTAGCCCCGAGCCTGAGTCCTTCGGCCTCACCGCTCCACTTGTTACCAAGTCTGATGGCTCAAAGTTTGGCAAGACTGAAACCGGAGCGATCTGGCTTACGCGCGAGCGCACCAGCCCGTATGCCTACTACCAGTTCTGGCTCAATGCCAGCGATGACGATGTCATCAAGTTTTTGAAAATCTTTACGCTGCTCACCAAGGATGAGGTCGACGAACTGGAAAGAGGCCATGTAGATAACCCCGGTGCTCGTGAAGCGCACAAGAAGCTCGCTCAGTGCGCCACCGCCATAATACATGGCAAGAAAGAAGCGGAGCAAGCGGAAAATGCTTCAAAGGCTCTCTTCAGTGGTGACATCGTCAGCCTGCCCAAGGCTTTGCTTGAAGATGTCTTTGCAAATATCCCCTCCAGCGATCATTCCAAAGCTGATCTGGAGAATCAGAGTGTGGATCTTGTGGAACTGCTGGTTGAGACGAAGCTTGCCCAGTCCAAGCGTCAGGCTCGCGAGTTTCTTGCTAATGGCTCAGTTTCGATCAATGGCTCAAAGATCACGCCTGAGACGAAACTGGCTCTTGAGCATCTGCTTCACGATGAAATCATCGCCATCCGCCGAGGGAAAAAAGCATGGCACCTCACGCGATGGAACTAGATCAGCCTGAAAAGAGTTGCTCGCCATGACCTCACTCTTGCGCATGATTGATGCCAATGCCAACCGTGCCCGCGAAGCTGTGCGCACGATAGAGGACATCGCTCGCTTTGCGCTGGACGATGCCAACATCAGTCACGCTGCCAAAACGCTTCGCCACGATCTCATCGCAGCGGTGGGGGGTTTGGGAATCGACTGGCAGGAGTTGCTGTCCGCGCGAGACACCGTCAGCGATATCGGCACGCAGATCAGTACGCCTGCAGAGCACAAGCGAGAGGCTCTCATCGACATCGCCTCAGCTGCGGGAGGCAGGCTAACCGAGTCACTCCGTGTCATCGAAGAAGCTGCCAAGGCGCTGGATCAGGCACAAATAGCGGGAAAGACAGGTAATTCGGGGCAGATGACCAGGGCGGGTGCCTTTGAATCACTCCGCTATCGAGCTTATACGCTTGACCGTGATCTTCGGCTGGCGCTGGCAAAGCTCCAGTGCCCACAATGGCGTTTGTGCGTGTTGATTACCGAATCGCTTTGCACACATCACAGCTGGCTGGAGGTTGCCAGACTTGCAATTGCTGGCGGTGCAGACTGTATTCAGTTGCGTGAAAAAAACCTGTCTGATGCAGAGTTGCTTGCACGCGCCAAGGCGCTGGTTGAGCTGGTTCGTGCTGAGCCTTTGCCTGATCAGCCTGTCAGTGTCATCATCAATGATCGCCCTGACATCGCGCTGCTGGCTCAGGCCCATGGCGTGCATCTGGGCAAAGATGATCTGTGCATCTCGGATGCACGCAAAATCGTGGGTTCAAAGCTCTGGATTGGCGCGACTTCGAGCACAGTTGATCGTGCTTTGGAGGCTGTGGAACAAGGAGCAGATTATTGTGGCTTGGGACCAATGTTTGCGTCAACGACCAAAGCCAAACCCCATCTGGCGGGCATTGAACTTATTGAGAGCTATATGAAGCATGAAACGCTTTGCATGGTGCCTCATCTTGCAATATCCGGCATAGATTCTTTCAATGTTGGCGAACTTGTGCAGGCGGGGTGTGCAGGTGTTGCGGTTTGTTCGTGTGTGTGCCAGGAAAAACGCCCGACAGAGGTCTGCCGGGCGCTTGTGCTAGGTTTGGTTGGCGAGTCTCAGTGAGACTCTTGCTGGTTAGACTGCAAGGACATCGATGAGATCAACGATGGTGCCACCGGGCATACCCAGCGTGCTGAAGCCGCCACCCTGATCACGGTCCCAGTGCTCCATTGTGGAAACGATGGGTACGGGCGAGGTGATGCGGATGCCATAGAACGACTGGGTTGAGAAGTCTCTGATCTCAAGAAGATCATGGACTTCAATGTCTTTCAGCCTGAGCGACTGCATCGACTCGGTGATTGTGATCTTGGTGGAGTTGTTGAAGAAGAACTCAATCGTTACTGAGAAGTTCTGGGTGGTGGGGTTGAACATGTAGATATCTTCAGTCACAGAGTTACCAGCACGATTCTGACTCATGAAGCCTTCGCCATAGGTCCACTGGGTTGCAGCGATGGGGGCCGCTTCAACACCGACGGCATCGGCAGCTTCAAAGCGAGAAGCTGTGACGGTGACGGGGACATCAGATCGGTACGCGATAGTGAACTTTTCATTGACAGGAGCGGACAGTTCCACAAGTGAGAACTGAGATCGCGAGTTGCTGGCGATGGTCATGATCTGAGGCGGTGGGAGGGTCGCGGGATCAATGTTGCTTGCTTTGGGAATGAAGGTGAATGTGACGGTTGCATCTGTTGCGTTGGTGTTGAGCACTTTGACGAATGCGTCTGAGATGTGCCCGGAGCCGCCGTTACTGTTGTTGCTGTCGTCTCCTGATCCGCCGTTGTGGCTGTCGTCATTGCCATTGTGACTGTCATCGTTGCCGTTATGACTGTCGTCGTTGCCGTTGTGGCTGTCATCATTGCCATTGTGACTGTCGTCGTTGCCGTTATGGCTGTCATCGTTGCCATTGTGACTGTCGTCGTTGCCGTTATGGCTGTCATCTCCGGAGCCATCATTTGCAAAGTCGTCATCTGAGCCACCGGCACCGTCAGAACGGATCTTCATGCCATTGATGACACCAGCAAGGGCGCCGCCATCGGTCTGGCCAAGTGCACCAAAGCCCTGGTTTGTATCCGTTTCATAAGCTGAGATTGCTGACACAATGGGTACATCAGAAACGATGCGGATGCCGAACTCACCTTGAGGCAGTGATCCTGAAGCGGCCAGGTTCCAGCCGCCTCGGCGATTGGCACCGATCACTCGTGTCATGGATTGAGTCTGACCGGTTTCCGTGAAGACTGTCAGCGTCACGGTTGCATCCTGATCAGAGGGGTTGTAAAGCACCACGAAGTTGCGTGTTGCGCCGCCTCGCTTGCCTTCGCCAAATGACCACTCGGTGCTGGTCTGCTGGGTGAAGGTTTCGCCGATGGCTGTGCCAAAGTCATAATGGCTGAGAGTCGCCCCTACTGGTGCTGTGGAACGAAGCACCAGCGAGTATGGATCGTTTGGGCGCACTCGAAGTGTCTCAGGACGGCCTGCTTCATTAATGACCACCCCCCGGCGCGTGTTGGCGGGAATGGTGCCTCGCTGAATCAACTGATCCCGCTCTCCCTTGGCATATTGAGCATAAAGCTCATAATCGATGGCAAAGTCATTGGGGTTGGTGATGGGTACATATTCGCTGATATTGTCGTTGGCGAATCCTTCTGGATAAAAGGCTTCGAAATCCAGAGATGCTCCGTCTCCACTGAGCAGTTTTCTGGCTTCAAGATGCTCCATCATATTGTTATCGGGCTTAGGGTTTGCCATGATATTACTCCATTGCATCAGGTTTGCTTGTTGAGCCGCTTCCTAAATCTACCTGCTAGACAAGATACACATCATCTCTTGCAGATACATCTCAAATCAAAAAACTAATCTTTATAGTGCCTCGTGCAAGTCCTTTGGACGGCACAGTTTACCCACTATATAAGGATCGGAATATCGCCTATCGCACTTCAACGATACTTTGTTCAAAAGGGGGCGTCAAGATCCGGAATGTGCATGAGCGCATATTATGGACCAAAATCATCTGCGCTTGCTCAGCTCTGTATACACCGCCCGGATTGCGCGCTCACGGATTTGCTCAAAGCCCAGGCCCTGCATGAAGTCCCAGGTCTGCGTGGCCAGTTCATCTTCACTCTGTCCTGAGGCAATCCCCTCTCGCACAGCATTAACCAGACCTTGCAGATAGTTCTTCTGTGCAATAAGCGCACTCTTATCGGTTATCTTGCCGTGACCGGGCACGATCACCGTCTTGTCGTCTGAAGCCTCGATGATCGCCTGAACACTTTTGATCCATCCCAGCGCGGAGTAGCCTCCAGCAGGATCAAAGAAAGGATGAAGCCCGTGAAAGAGCAGATCGCCCGTGTGGATCACATTGAGCTCGGCTAGCTTGATGAACACATCATTGTCGGTGTGTCCCTGGCCGACATGAGTGAGTTCGAGTTGTACGCTGTCGAATTGGATTGTCTGTTGTGAGCCTTTCATGAGCTCTGTGGGTGCCCAGCGGGCTGCAGCCAGTTCGTCAATCTCAGTGAGCAATCCCTGGGCAGCATTTTTGGCTGTATTGTGAGCCTCGTCACCCTCATCCATGCGGCTTACGCCTGTTCGAAGCTGATTGAGATACTTTCCATGCTGAGCTTTGATGCGAGGCTCAGCCTTTGTATGTGCCATGATTCGCGTTTCGGGCGAAAACGCAACATTTCCGCCCGTATGGTCCCCATGATGGTGGGTGTTGATCAATAAACGCACTGGCCCGGCCAACTTTTGCGCATCCTGTACCAGTGCAGATCCAAGATGGGCAAACTTCGAGTCGATGACCAACGCGCCCGAACTCTGCTTCAGGACCAGTACATTGCCCCCCGTGGAGAGGTCAGCAACAGCGTGGACATCCTCAGCAATCCTTTGCCAGTCAAAGTAAGTTCGCCCAGCCCGAGCCCCGGTTGAGACCCTTGGTCGGGCCAGTGACCGGGCGGTGCCTGCAAGTGGCATCAAAGCGGCTGCGGAAAGGCAGGCTGATCTTAAAAAAACGCGTCGAGTGGTGCTCATGACAAGAATCTCCCTGGTTGATTGTGATCTGACTGGCTGGGGTGTGTCTACGATGACAGTAAACAGACCATACCAAGTCCCAAATCATTCCAGGAATATCATCCATGAAGGCGACCAGTCTCAAGCCAGGTAATGCAGTCCGCCACAACGGCAAGCTTTATGTCGTTGTCAAAACCGAGCACACCAAGCCCGGTAAAGGCCCCGCGTACATCCAGGCCAAGCTCAAGGACATTTTCACGGGGCTTAATATTGAAAACCGGTTCAACTCAAATGACGATGTCGAAGGCATTACGCTTGATCGCCGTCCGATGGAGTATCTCTACTCGGACAACGATGGTGCCACTTTCATGGACCAGGAAACATATGACCAGTTCGTCATCAGCTCAGAGGTGCTGGGTGAGGCACTGAAGTTCCTGGCACCGAATGCGACGATGCTGGTTCTTTGTCACGAGGGGAATCCCATCACCTGCGAGCTTCCAGCATCGGTGATTGTGACGGTGACAGATACGCCGCCGGGCATCAAGGGTGCGACGGTCACCAATCAGCTTAAAGATGCTGAGTGTGATACGGGGTTGAAGACCCGTGTGCCGCCGTTCATTGAAATCGGCGAGAAGATCAAGGTTTCTACGGCGGACGGGTCATACCTCTCTCGCGCCAAGGAAGAATAAGCATCAATCCGGTGCTTCACCCATCGTGATGCAGTCAAATCCTTGTGAATGAGTTGTGACGGTGATGCTCAATCACCTGTGGCGCTATCATCTGGCATGGCTGACATATTCAAAAAGCACACGCTTGATAATGGTTTGACGATCATTGCAGAGATCATGCCTGAAGCGCACACTGCTGCAGCAGGTTTCTTTGTTCGTACTGGTGCCCGTGATGAAGATGCTGCGCTTATGGGCGTGAGTCATTTTCTTGAGCACATGATGTTCAAAGGCACGAAGGACATCGCTGCGGATGAACTCAATCAATGCTTTGACCGCATTGGTGCGCGCAACAACGCATACACCTCAAGTGAGCTGACCTGCTTCTTTGCTCAGGTCTTGCCGGAGTATCTGGAAGATGGGCTGGACACGCTGAGCAGAATGATGAGGCCTGCGTTGAGGCAGGATGACTTTGACACCGAGAAGAATGTCATTCTCGAAGAAATCGCCATGTACAACGACAATCCATTCTGGGTGCTTTACGAAGCGACCATGGAAAAGCACTATCAGGAACATCCGCTCGCACATCGCGTGCTCGGCACCAACCAGACCGTCAGTGATCTGACACGCGATCAGATGCAGCAGTACTTTGACAATCGATATGCAGCGGATAACACCGTGGTTGTGCTTGCTGGTCGGCTGGATTTTGACAAGGCTGTGCAGCAGGTGTCCAAGTTGTGCAGCACATGGCAGACAACTGGAGTGGATCGTGCATTTCCAAGCATTCAACATGAGCCTTGCGCGCTGAAAATGCAGCGAAAAACCGTGAACCGGGGATATCTGCTCATGCTGGCACCGGGGCCTGCGTTGCAGGACGATGCACGCTATGCCATGATGCTTTTGATGCAGGTGCTGGGCGGGAGCGACAACTCCAGGCTGCACTGGAAGCTGATCGAGACGGGGCTGGCTGAGGAGGCGATGGCGGGGTACGAAGCTCACGATGGCTCGGGGGATTGTTATGTTTATGCATCTGGTGAGCCGAGCCAGCTGGGTGAGTTTCAGAAGGTGATTGAGCAGGAGCTCAGGGAACTGGTGGATTCGATCCGGGAGGATGACTTGATCAAACTTCGATCCAAGCTGGCCACAGCGGTGACGATTGAAAGCGAAAAACCCAATGACTGCATGCAGCGCATGGGCAGGCTTTGGACTTATACGGGCGAATATCGTTCGCTGGCAGATGAGCTAAAGCAGATTAATGCAGTCAGCGTTGCGGATCTGCACAAAGTGAGCGAGCGTTTTCCACTTTCTACATGGACAGTGGGCACGCTGGAGCCGGAGTGACGGGTTCGGTGCAGTTGCTGCATGAAGTGCTTATTGCGTCGGCAGGCCTTTGGCTTTCCAGATTTTGAGCAGGCGTTCAAAGGTGATGGGTTCCCAGGTTCGTCCATCGGGCAGGGTGGTCTGGATGAGCGATCCATCGGCGCGAAAGAAGCTAATCTGAGGCTCAGCGTTTTCGGTTTGGTGGGTGGTGATTTTGTAGAGCCCGGGGCGGCTTGGGACTTGCTCAAGCAGATCGCGGCGGAGGTGGACAGCACCGCCTGCGCCAGCGGGTTGATAGGTGTAGAAACCAAAGTCCGCTTCGATGCCATGGGCGATGAGGATCTGGGGGAGGATGTAGGTTTCGAGCCTGCTGATGTAGCCTTGGCCCTGGATGAGTGGCTGGGTGTGTGAGGGGCTGATGCCGGGGCCTTGGGTTGTGACATTGATGGTGATTTTGCCAACATCATTGGTTTGTCGTGCGCCGATTTCGGTCCAGGGGCGGTTGGTATTTCCATCGCGGAGCGTCATTTTGACGAGCCATGCTTCATCTTTGCGGTCGGGTGTCATAAAGAAGATGCCGATGGAGTCGTAGACCTGCACAGCGTTGCTCTGGGGGTCATCAATGAGCAATCTGGCGTCAATTTGAGCAATATAGCCTTCCTGATGGTCCAGCCCGGCCCATTTTGAGCGAGATTTGGAAGGATCAAGCTCGCCTCGGAAGCCTTTGCTGAACCGAATGCGCCGATAGCCTTTTTCGCGTTCCATCGCATCATCGTCTGAAGTTGCAGGTTCGTAGAGGCGTTCAAAGCGATCGGCATTGGTCTGGATCAGTGTTGCCATCTGCCCGGACGAGAACTGGTCAAACATGAGAATGCCCGCCTGAACCGCAGCTGCCCGGGAAGTTGCCAAATCACCGGGGTCGGTGAATGAGGCTCCGCTGACGATGGTTTCGTAGACAGGTCGGACCTTTTCAAGCTGAGATTCGAAGGTTGTCAGCTCAAAGGTGACGAATTTTCCCGAGCCAACTTGAAATGCAGTAAAGCCTTTGATGACATTGGGCTGATTATTCGCCTGGGGGAGTGAAACATACGCTCTGCCTGCAGGTTTTCCTGCAATTATGAGGGTGGTGTTGTTTTCGATGACTTTGGCTTTGGTGGAGATGGTGTTGTTTTGGCTATCCCTGATGGCGGTGGATGCGAGGAGCTGTTCTACGCTGTGATCGATGACCTGTTTGATGGTGACTTTGGGGTCATTTGAGCGTGGAGTACGGATAAGAAGGCGCCAGGAGGCATCTTCGGGGATGATCTGTACGGTGACAACCTGTTCAATCTGAGAGGTTTGCGTGGTACAGCCGACGGGCAGGTAGAGCGAAAGGCCCACGCTGGGCAGTGTGAAAGGGTCTGCTGCCATCTCAATGGCGGAGGTGCTGGGGGGAGCAGTGGGGGTGGATCTGGCAGTGGCGGGAGGGGAAAAGAGGAGGAGTCCTGCGAAGCTGAGGGAGGCGAACTGGGCGAGTTTGGGTGTGAAGTGGGAGGTTTGTTTCATGGCATGGTGCTCTTGATGACAAAAAAGGTGGAGGAATCGTGCAGTTGGGGTTTGACTGGCGGATCGTAGCATCTATTCTTGTCCGCTCGGTGTAACAGCGGGTATAAACCCGTCTGTTATGGTGTCATCGGCCTTTGGGTCGGTTTCGGGTCAGATTGGATGGTTCTGAGTATTTGCACAGAAGCAGTCAGTTGTGAGCCGGGGCATGGCATCTGCTGACGAGTCTGTCGACGCGGAGCGTTGAGCGAGTTTGTAACTGGCAGGGATGTCAGCTCATGGAACCTGGCAAGTGGTTTGCCGGGGTAGAGGTTTGTGCCTGATCAGGTATGTCTGGATTTGGGAAACGCGATGACTGGCGGCAAGATTCGAATCCGAATGGAAGCGTACGACCACATTGCTCTTGATGCATCAGCACGGGAGATTGTGGACCACGCCAAGCGTACCAATGCCAAGGTTGCGGGACCGATCCCGTTGCCGACGCGTATTGAGAGGTACACGGTGCTGCGAAGCCCCTTTGTGAACAAGAAGAGCCGTGAGCAGTTCGAGATCCGTACACATAAAAGGATCATTGATATTCTCGAGCCCAATGCGAGAACAGTTGAGGCGTTAAATCGTCTGGTTGTTCCAGCGGGCGTGTTCGTGAAAATCAAGGCGTGAGAGCAGAGTTCAAGCCGGATACCTGGGAGGGTGTCCGGTTTTTTTCGTTAGATAGATTGCTTCCTCTGGATTTGAGCGTGTGCTTGAAGCGAATGAAGCAGGAGTTGGGCGGTCTTGATCAGGACTGGGCTGGCTGAGAATCGAGGGTTGTGATGTCGTTGATGCTGATGGGAACCAAACTTGGAATGACGCGTGTCTTTGTTGACGGCAAGATCGTTCCTGTGACGGTGCTGCAGCTTGGGCCTTGCGTTGTGACGCAGGTCAAGACGCAGGAAACCGATGGCTACAACGGTGTGCAGCTTGGCTTTGCGGATGCGAAAATCCGCACGCAGACGATTCCCGAGATGGCTCATGATGCCAAAGCGGGGACATCGCCCAAGTTGTATCATCGCGAGTTTCGCGTTTGTGAAAAGACGATTGGCGATTACGAGCTGGGCCAGGTGATTGCTGCTGATGCATTTGAGAAGATTGCATTTGTTGATGTGACGGGCACGAGCAAGGGCAAGGGCTTTGCTGGTGGCATGAAGCGTTACGGGTTCAAGGGCCAGCAGGCGACGCACGGCGTGGAGCGCAAGCATCGCTCGCCCGGTTCGATCGGTGGCCATGGCAATAACGCTGGTAAGGCTGGTCGGATTAAAAAGGGCAAGCACATGGCGGGTCACATGGGTGATCATCAGGTGACGGTCAGAAGCCTGCCAGTGGTTCGGATTGATGCTGAGCAAAGTCTTATGCTGGTCAAGGGGCCGGTGCCAGGCTGCAATACGAGTTTGGTGCAGGTTCGTTGTTCGACGAGGCTTTACAGAAGTAAGGCAACCCTCGCCAAGGAGATTGCAGAGGCCTAGTGTAGGGACGAGTTATTATGCCCGGTTCGTAGTTGGATCGGGTTGGTAGAGATTGATGAAATATCGTCGGTTTGCAGAATGCTGATCGGCGAGTCCGGAAGGTCGGGTTTATCGAAACCGCCGGACAAGGACATGGGTTCCCGCGAGCGTCGCGGGCATGCCGAGTCGATTCCGAGCTGATCCCATCAAATAAGAGGTGGTCAGACGGATAGGCGAGTTTAACCAGGTTGGGCATCTGTCCAACCCTAAGGCGTAAGACGAGGTAAGAGACACATGGATGTCCCCGTCTTGAATATGAAGGGCGACGAAGTCAGCATGCTGACTATCGATGAATCAGCCCTTGGTGGAACGATCAATCCCGGGTTGATCAAACAAGCGTATGTTCGTTACCACGCGAACCGTCGTCAGGGATCTTCACGGACCAAGAGCCGTGGCATGATTTCTGGCTCAACCAAGAAGATCTACAAGCAGAAGGGCACGGGCCGTGCCCGGCATGGCTCTAAGCGTGTTGTGCAGATGCGAGGCGGTGGTGTGGCGTTTGCCAAGACCCGTACTCATGCAGATTTCTGCCAGGACATGCCCAAGAAGATGCGCCGCAAGGCAAATCGCAATGCCCTGCTTGCCAAACTGATCGATGGCGAGGTCAAGGTGATTGATTCCTTGATCATGGATACGCCTAAGACACGGTCGTTTGTAGATTTCCTGCAGGCGATTGGCGTTGATCGCAATGCTCTGATTGCTCTTTCATCCAAGGAGAGCAAGAAGGGAAATGTGAGGCTTTCATCGCGAAATGTCGAGGCGGTTTCCACGATTCGTGCGTGCGATCTGAACTGCTTTGAGATGCTCAACAACCGATATCTTGTGATCGCCAAAGAGGATCTGGAAGCATGGTTGACTGGACCCAGCTCTCAGATTGACAAGACCGCCAAGACCAACCCAATGGGTGCAGCGGGAGGTAATGTGTGATGCTGGCGACAGATGTAATCAAAAAGCCGATCCTCACGGAAAAGACCACCTATGCGATGAATGAGGAAGGCAAGTACACCTTTCTTGTGGATCGTCGGGCGAACAAGGATGACATCCGAGATGCCTTTCAGCAGATCTATGGCATCCGCCCGGTGAAAGTCGTGACGCAGACCCGCAAGGGCAGGACGCGTCGGATGAAGTTCGGGTGGGTGGGTGCGAAAGTAACCAAGAAAGCCATCGTGCGTCTGCCTGAAGGCAAGACGATCGAGTTGTTCTGATTTAGTAGGAAAGAAGCGGGAAGCAATCATGCCGATTCGCAACTACAAACCAACGACCCCCGGCCGGCGCGATGCGTCGGTGAACATGCACGCGGAGGTCACCAAGAAGACGCCTGAGAAGTCGTTGTGCAGGCCTATCAAGAAGAAGGCTGGTCGCAACCACCACGGCATCGTGACCACGCGTGGTCGTGGTGGCGGTGCCAAGCGGATGTACCGCAAGATCGACTTTAAGCGTCGTGACCGCGATGGGATCGAAGGCAAAGTGATCGGGATCGAATATGACCCGAACCGGACCTGTCATATTGCCTTGATTGAATATACAGATGGTGTGAAGCGATATATCGTTGCACCCAAGAAGATCGAAGATGGGCAGATTATCCAGACTTCGTCGACTGAAGCTGTGGAACCCAAGGTTGGCAACTGCATGCCGCTGCGGTTCATTCCTACGGGTCTGAATGTTCACTGTGTCGAGTTGAATATTGGGCGTGGAGCCCAGATGTGCCGCTCTGCGGGGACATACGCTCGTTTGACCAACAGGGAGGGGCGTTATGCAACGCTGGTACTTCCCAGTGGCGAGACTCGGCGTGTGCCTGTGGATTGCCGAGCAACGATCGGCGAGGTTGGTAATCCTGACCATCGCCTGCGCAAGATTGGCAAGGCGGGGATAAACCGCCATCTGGGTCGCAAGCCAATTACTCGAGGCATGGCCAAGAGTCACCATGCACATCCTCTGGGTGGTGGTGAAGGTCGATCCAAAGGTAATCGTCCACCATGTGGACCTACTGGCGTGCTTTCCAAGGGTGGTCGCACGAGAAACAAGAAGCAGCACAGCTCCAAGTTGATTATTCGTCGGCGGATGAGCAAGCGTTACGGGTTGGTGCGATGATGGGTTTTGGCGAGATTGAACGGGTTTGGACCCGTGGAGGATCAAAGGCATGAGTCGGAGTCTCAAGAAAGGCCCGTTCGTTGATGAGAAGCTGTACATGAAAGTCATGAAGCAGCAGGAATCTGGCACGCGAGGGCCGATCAAGACCTGGGCTCGTCGCTGCACGATTGTGCCCGAGTTTGTGGGTAGTACATTTCAGGTGCACAACGGCCGCCACTTCAATGAGGTGTATGTGACAGAAGACATGGTGGGGCACAAGCTCGGTGAGTTCAGCCCGACGAGAACCTTCCGCGGGCACACGAATAAGAAAGAGGGCATTCGCAGGTAACTTTGCTCATTTCAGGGCAATGCCCATGAGCGAATGGCTGAATGGGTCAGGCTAAGTAGGGATTATGGCGGGCATGAGCCCGAGTTGGATGAAACACGATGAGAGTGCAGTCAAACAAACTGAGCAAGGCGTTGATGGCTTCGGGTCTGACGCGAGATCAGCTCGCCCAGGCTGTGGAGCGTACGGGGCTGAGTGGTCCTCGAGCCAGGCGTGCGGTGAACAACTGGCTTGCGGGCAGCGATCACCCCCGTTGCAAAGCTGCGGATATTCAGCAGATGGCTGGGGCTCTTGGAGTTCAGGCCAAGGATATTTGCCTGTTCACAAGCATGGTTCGGCATCATCGCGGCAGTTATCGCAAGGCCCGCCTGGTGGCGGATCTGATTCGTGGCAAGCGTGTTGATGAAGCAATCAACCTGCTTACTTTTACTACGAAGCGTGCTGCGGTGAACTTGAAAAAAGCCCTGGATGCAGCGATTGCTGATGCAGAGCTTTCAGATGCAGATGTGACAGCGTTGTATGTGGTTGAGAGTCGTGTAGATGAAGGGCCTGTGATCAAGCGGTTTCAGCCCAAGGATCGAGGTCGGGCACATCCGATTCTCAAGCGGACGAGTCATTTGACGATCAGCGTGGAAGAGCGATAGTTCAATATTCATACCGATTTCGCTGGGTATTGGCGGACGGGCATAGAAAAGGTTTGGTACATGGGACAGAAGACCCATCCATTTGGACTGCGACTTGGCATTACCGAAGCTCATCGGAGCCGTTGGTATGCTCCCAAGGCGTTGTTTGGCGAGTTGCTGATTGAAGACGAGAAGATCAGGCGTTTTCTGATTGATCGTTTGAACAAGCAGCCACCATACGCTGCGGTTGCAGAGATTCTGATCGAGCGCACCCGTGAGGAGCTTAAGGTCATCATTCGTACTGCCAGGCCGGGCTTGGTGATTGGTCCCAAGGGGGCTGAGGTCGAGAAGATCACCGAGGCGTTGCAGTACATAACGGGCCGCAAGGTTTCGATTTCGATCCTTGAGATCAAGAATGCAGATGTGGAAGCTCAGCTTGTGTCAGATGCAGTGGCGGAGCAACTCAAAAAGCGTGGCAGCTTCCGCCGCATTGTGAAGATGCGTGCTGAGGGTGCAATGCAAGCTGGTGCCAAGGGTGTTCGGATCAAAATCTCCGGGCGTCTGGGTGGAGCTGAGATGAGCCGAACCATGGATACGAGGCTTGGATCACTGCCTTTGAGCACGCTTCAGGCGAACATTAACTATGGCTTTTCTGAATCACACACGACCTATGGCGTGATCGGCGTGAAGGTTTGGATCTACAAGGGTCTTTATTCACAAGTGCAGGAGCCTGATGAGGCACAGACCAATGCTGCAGGCGGCAGGGCAAGAGCCCGAGGCCGGCGTTGATCGCAAGCGAAGGTCAGCCCCGGTTGGGCGGACGAGTAAGAATGAATCCAGGCCTGGTATGGGCTGGGTTCATGGAACGATGGATTGTTTTTCGTGTCGGGCATTTGAGCCCGGTGAGATGGAGTGTCAGTCATGGCGTTGATGCCGAAGCGAGTCAAGCATCGCAAAGAGTTTCGTCGGGCGAGAGATCGCAAGGCGACCAAAGGCAACTATGTTGCGTTTGGTGATTTTGGGCTTCAGGCACTTGAGGGTGCGTGGCTTTCAGCTCGGTCGATCGAGGCTGGGCGTATTGCTGCGACGCACTATCTCAAGCGTGATGGCAAGATGTTCATTCGCGTTTTTCCCGACAAGCCTGTTTCCAAGAAACCTCTGGAAACTCGCATGGGTAAGGGCAAGGCGGATGTTGATTACTGGGCGGCTCGTGTGAAGCCAGGCACAATCCTTTATGAACTGGCGGGTGTCTCTGAGACCCGGGCCAGAGAGGCGATGGCCAGAGTGGCGAACAAGATGCCGGTGCGGTGCCGATTTGTTCAACGCCGTATTACGGTGTAACAGATAGCGGCAAGATAAAGTTTGGCGCGTCAGATGGCGTGTTGAAGGGTTGGAAGTTCAAAGCGGGTGGGCAGAGTTGGAGTTTGGCGATGACGGGCAAGGAAGTAAGAGCACTTTCAGATGAAGAGATTGGCGTCGAGCTTCACAGGCTTCGCGAGAAGCTTTACGATTTTCGTTGTCAGACTGTGACAGAGAAGATCGAGGATAACTCGCAGTTTTGCAAGGTCCGCCGGGATGTTGCCAGGCTGATGACGGAACGGCATGTTCGGCGGGCAGCTGCCAGAGCGTGATTGAAGGAACAATGGCTGACAGATGAGTCGGCTCGTGAAAGAAAAGGTTGCCCGGAAGCTGGGCGAGGACTTGAGCAACGATGACAACGACGAATGCTGACAAAAGCGTGCAGATCAAGCTGGGTGTGGTCGAATCGAGCGCTCGTGACAAGACGCGCAAGGTGGTTGTGAGCTTCATGGCCAAGCACCCCAAGTACGGCAAGTACATGCGTAAGCGGACGGTGCTGCATGTTCATGATGAGAACAACGAATCGCAACTTGGTGACAAGGTGGAGGTGATGCCTTGTAGGCCGATCTCCAAGACCAAATCGTGGAAGCTGGTGCGTGTCGTGACGCGGGCAGTTGGCGAGTAAGAACGCCAGGCGGACGAGCGACCTGGTGAGTATGGGCAGAATCAACCAACGGATCTCTGGTCCGTTTTATGAACGAGCATGGTGTAACGATGCTGCAATCAGAATCAAGATGTGAAGTCGCGGACAACTCTGGAGCCAAGGTGGTGATGGTGATCCGCGTGTATGGCGGGTCAAGCGCCCGAGGCCAGTACACCAGAAGGACTGCTGGTGTTGGAGACCGCGTGCTGGTGACAGTGAAGAAGGCCATGCCGGGTTCGGACATCAAGTCCGGGACGATGTCCAAAGCTGTGATCGTGCGGACCTCCAAGGCAACGCGACGGGCTGATGGGTCATATGTACGGTTTGACAATAACGCTGTGGTCCTGATTCAGGACGATGGCAATCCCAAGGGTACGCGTATTTTCGGGCCGGTGGCTCGTGAACTGCGTGAGCGGAACTACATGAAGATTGTTTCCCTTGCAAGTGAGGTGGTGTGAGATGCCCAAGCATGTACGCAAAGGTGACGAGGTGATCATCACTTCAGGCAAGAACAAGGGTCAGATCGGCATGGTGATGCGTGTTGATCCCAAGAATGACCGGGTGTTTGTCAAGGGTCTGAACCTGCGGACCAAGCATCTCAAGCCCACGAAGATCAGCCCTCAGGGCGGGATCATCACCAAGGAAGCACCGGTGCACATTTCCAATGTGAGCCCGGTGGTTGATGGCAAGCCGACGCGAGTGCGGTTTGAGACTCGAGATGATGGCTCAAAGGTTCGCATCGCAGTGCGAGGCGGCAAGGTTCTGGGCACAGTTCGAGGCGCAAAGAAGTAAGTGACAAACGGAGCAATCCGGTATTTGACGGATGACAACTTTTCATCAGCCCAGTGGATGAAACCAAGCAAAGCCGAGTAGAAACAGATGGCCAAGGAAAAGAAGACAACCAAGGGTAGCGCAGACGACGCATCAGCTGAGCAGGCTCAGGGGCCTTGGCCCACGCCTCGGCTCAAGACTCGTTTCAACGACGAGATCCGCAGCCAGTTTGCTGAGAAGTTTGGCGTGACGAATCCGATGGCGGTGGCGTCGCTGGACAAGATCGTGGTGAATGTGAACATGGGTCGTCATCTTGATGGCACCAAGATCCCGCCGAACATCCGTTCGACGGTGCTCTCAACACTCACCAAGATCAGTGGCCAGAAACCCATCGTGGCAAAGGCCAAACGGTCGGTGTCGAACTTCAAGGTGCGTGAGGGCTATGAGTCCAGTGCGTATGTGACACTTCGGCGTGATCACATGTGGCACTTTCTGGATCGCATGGTGAACTTGGTTACGCCTCGTATCAAGGATTTCCAGGGACTGAAGCGCACGAGCTTTGATCGTCAGGGCAGCTATTCGATGGGCCTGACGGAGCAGGGTGTGTTCCCGGAGATCAACATGGCGGAGGTAAACTTTACCCACGGCATGAACATCAACTTTGTATTTACGAACTCCAACGCTGAGAAGAGCTTGTTTGTTCTCGAAGCGTTGGGTATGCCGTTTGAAAAGAGTGACAAGCCTGCGCGGTGATAAGAACTGCGATATGGCCAGTGGAGTGTAAGTGATGGCGACCAAAGCACAGGTAGCAAAGTCCAACAGAACCCCGAAGTTCTCAAGCAGGAAGGTTCGGCGTTGTCAGTTGACAGGCCGGGCACGGGGTGTGTATCGCAAGTTTCGGGTAAGCCGAATCATGCTGCGTCAGTTGGCGCTTGAGGGGAAGATCCCCGGCATGCGCAAGGCGAGTTGGTAAGGATTGAGAGAGTCTGACCTGAGCGTTGGTTTGGACCTGGACCGAAAGAGCAAGTAGAGCGGTGTCCACTATTGGGCACTCAAGAATGAGACTGGAATGAACAGATGGCACTGAGCGACCCCATTGCTGACATGCTGACGCGGATCCGCAACGCTGTGCGGAATCACGCCAAGACAGTGAACTGCAAGAACTCGAAAGTTTGCCGCGGCATCGCGGGAGTTCTGGCAGACGAAGGCTACATCGAAGGCTTTGATGTCATTGATGATGGCAACCAGGGCATGATCCGTGTTCAGCTTAAATATGGCGAGCGTGGCGAGCGTGTGATCCATGTGATCAAGCGTGAGTCCAAGCCCGGGCTGCGGGTTTACAGGAAGGTTGATGATCTGCCCAGGCCGTTGCAGGGTCTTGGTATTGCGGTGGTATCGACGAGTTCCGGAGTAAAGAGTGATCGCATGTGCCGCAGCGAGCGTGTGGGCGGCGAGCTTCTTTGTACGGTTGAGTAAGCAGCAGGTAAGTCAGGGATATATCAGCCCGCAGGCAATGGGAACAGGTGGGGGGCGGAGATAGTCATGTCAAGAGTTGGAGTTAAACCAATCGCAGTGCCTTCGAATGTGAAGGTGACCATCGCGGATTCGACGGTGACGGTCGAAGGTCCCAAGGGCACGCTGAAGCTTGATTTTCATCAAGCTGTGAAAGTGGGCTGGAGCGAGGACGAGAAGTCGATCGTTGTTCAGACGGTGCGTGAGAAAGGCGATCTTGAGAAGTTTGAAAAAGCCTTGTGGGGTACAACCCGTGCGCTGCTGGCGAACATGATCAAGGGCGTGACCGAAGGCTACAACGAGACTATGGAGATCGTTGGTGTTGGCTGGGGTTCAGAGGTTCAAGGCAACAAGCTGAAGCTGAATGTTGGCTTTGCCAACCCGATTTTCATGGACATTCCTCAGGGTCTTGAAGTCAAGGTCGACAAGATGCTGGTTCGTATTGCTGGTTGTGACAAGCAGATGGTGGGGCAGTTTGCTGCTCGGATGAAGTCTTATCGCAAGCCTGAGCCTTACAACGGCAAGGGCATTAAGTACCAGAGTGAGACGATTCGTCGCAAGCAGGGCAAGCAGTTCGGCTCATGATGTCATGCAAGTGATAAACGGATTCAGGCGAAAGTAAGCGGTACAAGAAAGGCGTAAGTGAACGATGGACAAGCAGAGTGTAAAAGCAACAAGACGGCGTCGGCGTCGTGTGGGGATCCGCAAGCGGATTGCTGGCACGCCTGATCGGCCGCGCCTGTCGATCTATCGATCGTTGAATCACATTTACTGCCAGGTGATCGATGACCTGCAAGGCAAAACCCTGGTGTCTGCCTCGACGCGCGACAAGGACGCAGCAGGAAGCGGCGCGACGGGCAATGTTGCAGCAGCAGCAGGTGTGGGCGAGTTGATCGCTCAGCGTGCCAAGGCAGCGGGTGTGTCAAAGGTTGTTTTTGATCGTGGCGGGTTTCAATATCATGGGCGGATCAAGGCGCTTGCCGACGCTGCCAGAAAAGCAGGTCTGGAGTTTTAACCAAGGCCTGGAAGTTTGCGTAAGCAAGTGACACAGACCCTGAAAGAGAAGTATTGATGGCAGAACTACTGGAAGAATCGGGACAGCTTGAATCCTCAACGGTCAAGATCATGCGCACAGCTGCGACGGTCAAGGGCGGCAGGCGTTTTAGCTTTGGCGCACTGGTTGTCGTTGGCGATCGTAACGGGCGGGTTGGATATGGCTATGGCAAGTCCACCGAAGTGCCTTCAGCGATCGAGAAGGCTCAGAAAGATGGCAAACGCAGCTTGCAGAATGTGAGCCTGATGGGCGGAACGATTCCCCATGAGGTCGAAGGGCGTTTTGGTGCTTCGCGAGTTCGGCTGATCCCGGCTTCGCCTGGTACGGGCGTGATCGCAGGCGGCACGGTTCGCGCCATCCTTGAGATGGCGGGCGTGACAGACTGCCTGACCAAGTGCTTTGGCTCAACCAATCAGATCAACACTGTCAAGGCAGTGATTGATGGCCTGGGCAAGCTTCGCATGCCTGCAGAGGTTGAGAAGCTTCGCGGGGTTGATCTGGAGAAGACCGTCATTGAAGAACGCGTCGAGCGAAGCAGGAAGTTCATGAGCTCTGGATCATCGTCTTCAACATCGGTTGCAACAGATGAAACAAAGCCTTCAGAGGAAACGCCTGAAGCTTCATGAGATGAAGTCAGGGTGAAAGGCGGGGGTCGGGGTGGGGGAGTGTGATCGCATCGAAGCGATCGAATGAGATTTGATAAGCGTTGAGAAATCAGCGCATAACAGTATTTGTTACACAAGCATGAGGAGTGCCCGAACATGATGATTCACGACATCACGGCACTGGCAGGAAAGTACAAGCAGCGTAAACGCATTGGCAGAGGCCATGGCTCAGGCGGCAAACGCGCCGGTCGTGGTCAAAAAGGTGCGGGCAGCCGGCGTGGTCATTCCAGGATGTATCAATTTGAAGGCGGGCAGATGCCATTCTTCAGGCGTTTGCCGAAGATGGGTTTTACCAATGCCAACTTCAAGACGCACTTCTGGATTGTCAACCTCAGCGACATTGTCCTGCATCCCGATTTTACAAAGGGTGGCCAGATTAACGCTGAGACGCTTATTGCAGCGGGTCTGGTGCGTGATACGAGCCGGGATTTGAAGATTCTGGGTGGTATCAGCGAGGATGGCCTGAAAGTGAAGCTGGATGTGGTTGCCAATCGAGTTACGGATTCTGCTCGCAAGCTGATCACCGATGCGGGTGGTTCGGTGACTGAGCTGGGCACCAGGCGCGACCGCATTCGCGGGATTGATCGCAACAGCGATGATCGTTCACCCAAGAATCTGACCAAGAAGCTCAATCGTGTTCCTGGTAAGAAAAAGGGATAACGCTTCGTGTGGTTTGAGGTGGTGGGGTTGAGGCAGGCATGAGTGAGCCTGCCAGGAGTCTTAATGTTTCAGGCACTGATCAACATCTTCAAGATCTCTGAGCTTCGGAACAAGCTTTTGTTCACGATCGGTATGCTGGTGGTCTATCGGATTGGCTTCTGGATTCCACTGCCGGGCGTGAATCAGGGTGAACTGGCACGATATTTTCAGATTGCTCAAGAGCAAGGCGGAGCGGTCGCCCGTGCGACGAGTTTCGTAGCGGTCTTTTCAGGCGGGTCGTTCAAGCAGTCAACGATCTTCGGCCTGGGCATCATGCCTTACATCTCTGCAGCGATTATTTTCCAGTTGGTGGGCTCGGTTTCACCAGCTCTAAAGAAGCTCAAAGAAGAAGGACCGACGGGTGGCCAAAAGATCCAGGAATGGACACGGTATACCACGGTCGCTCTTTGTATGATTCAGGCGATGGCGTGGCTTGGGTTTATCTCCAAGTCAGGACTCGTGTATCAGCAGTGGGCGGGCACGCCCATCTGGTGGGTCGTAGGTGTCACCACGCTGACCGCAGGGACGGTATTTCTGATGTGGCTAGGCGAGCAGATTGATCGCTATGGCATCGGCAATGGAGTTTCGATGATCATCACCGCGGGAATTCTCACGGGTATGCCCGGGGCTATTAACTGGGTGGTGACTAATTTTGAACCCGGGCAGCCTGGCAAGCTGGGCTGGATGGGTTTGATTCTGTTGCTGGGTGGGTTTATAGGTGTGATTGCGGGGTCGGTGCTGTTGACTGTGGCGCAAAGGCGGATCCCTGTTCAGCAGGCCAAGCATACTCGAGGGCGGAAGGTCTTTGGCGGGCAACGATCGTACCTGCCATTGCGGATTAACCATGGCGGGGTGATGCCGATCATCTTTGCATCGTCTTTGATGATCTTTCCTTCGGTGATTTTTGGCGGGATTGCCGACGCGACCAAGAACTCGGGCTCAACAGGCTGGCTGGCAGATTTTTCCAACTGGATGAGCGACAACTTCAATATGGGTGAGTTCCCGTATGTGATGTTCTACATTGTGCTTCTGTATTTCTTCAGTTACTTCTGGATCACGGTGCAGTTCAATCCTGAGGAGATGTCCAAGCAGTTGCGGGATCATGGTTCGTTTATTCCCGGGCTTCGTCCTGGGCCTCGCACCGCGGAATACCTCGAAACGGTGATGGAGCGGATCACATATGTCGGCTCGGCGATGCTGGCGGTGATTGCGGTGATGCCTATGGTTGTGAACAAAAGTCTGGGGATAGATTTTTCGGTGACTCAGTTCCTGGGGGGGACGGGGCTGTTGATTGTTGTGTCGGTGGTGCTGGACTTTATTCAGCGGATCGAGGCGAATCTGATGATGCGGAACTATGCGGGATTCCTGGGTGGTGGGGATGATGGTAAGGGGCCTCGGGTTCGCGGGCCGAGATAATCGGCTTGATCAGGCGAATCTGAGAGTTGTAAAAGAATGCAGTCAGGCGTTGAGTTTCTGGCAGAGAGTGGAGCAGCCCTTGAAGAAGGGGCAGCAGAGTTGGAAAGTGAGCCTCGCGTTTTGAGGCATGTAACGAGGATTCATGGCCAAGCAGGACGACAAGTTTACTTTTGAAGCGACCGTCGTAGAAGCACTGCCGAATGCGATGTTCAAGGTTCGTTTACCCAACGAGCAGAAGACGGAGGTTCTGGCGTATGTTTCGGGCAAGATGCGGATGAACTGGATTCGGATTTTGCCTGGTGATACGGTGACGGTAGAGATCAGCCCGTATGATCTGACGAAGGCGAGAATTACATATCGCCATTGAGATGGGTGTGGCCGAGCGTTGAATCGGCTCCTACGATCTGTGCCCGGCGCGAGATGGGCTTTGTTTGAGGTTTGGCTGGGTTATTTAGAAATGAATGGAGGTTTGCCATGAAAGTCAGGGCAAGCGTCAAGCGGATTTGCAATCAGTGTCAGATTATTCGGCGTAAAGGTAAGGTCCGTGTGATCTGCAAGGCAGACCCCAAGCACAAGCAGGTTCAGGGCTGAGTGTTCTGGCTTATGGCGAGTTTGTGGGTAGACAGGCGAAGTGAGAAATGAGTCGACGACAGGGTCGATGCAAGGAGCGTTAAGGTGCCTCGTATTGCTGGTATTGATATTCCCGAACGCAAGAAGATTTTGTATTCATTGCGGTATGTGCATGGTATCGGGCCGAAGTTTGCGCGTGATATTCTGACCGAAGCCCAGATCGACTTTGACACGAAAGCGTCAGAGTTGACAGACCATCAGGTTTCGCAGATCAACTCACTGATCGATACAAGTTACCTTGTCGAGGGTGCGCTGCGTCGCCAGACCAGCCAGAACATCCAGAGACTCAAGGACATTCGTTCGTATCGTGGCGATCGGCATCGTCGAGGGCTTCCCACCAGAGGCCAGCGCACACGATGCAATGCTCGTACACGCAAGGGTCGCAAGAAGACTGTGGCAGGGAAGAAGGGCGTGAAGGGCTAAAGAGCCTGATCCCAAGGCTCAGGAAGCCTTTGATAGAGTTGACAAGAAAACGATATTCCGCACTGACAACAAGTTGAGTTGCGGGTTTGGAGCACGAGCAAAGCCATGGCCAAGAAGAGTCGCAAAGTACGCAAGAATGTCACACGGGGTGTGGCGTACATCAAATCCTCCCACAACAACACGATGATCACCATCACCGATGTCAACGGCGAAACCGTTGCGTGGGATTCATCAGGAACGATCGGCTTCAAAGGCACGCGTAAAGCAACGCCCTTTGCAGCGACCCGTGCCGGTGAATCTGTCGGACAGAAAGTTCGCAAGATGGGCATGAGCGAGATCGAAGTTCGCATCAAAGGCACCGGTGGCGGACGCGAAGCTGCGGTCAATGGCCTGGTCTCAACTGGGCTGAGGGTCAGTGCGATCGAAGACCACACACCCATTCCCCACAATGGCTGTCGGCCTTGTAAAAAGCGCCGCGTCTAAATCTGTGCGTTGATCCCCTTCGTGTGCTGAAATGGCATCACGGCGTGGGAGTTTGCTTCTGGGGGTTTGAAAGTTTGTTGAAACATGATCGGGCATTTGCCGATCATTAAAGGCTGCGGATTTGAATGCAGCTTTGTGAGTCAGTATCAAGAAAAGGCGTTGCTCGTGATCGGCCTGAGCAGGGTTCTTGAGAGTTGCTGGCTTTGGCGCTTAACGGGCGTTTGCCGATCTAAAGAGGACTGTAGTTATGCGTGTACGCTGGAGAGGTCTGGAACTTCCGGGTTGTGTTGTTGCTGATGAAAAGTTCAGAGGCAGCAACGAGTTCGCAAGGTTTTACATTGAGCCCTTTGAGCGCGGCTTTGGCACGACGATCGGCAACTCGCTGCGTCGGATTCTGCTGAGTTCGCTGGAGGGTGCTTCCATCACTCGCGTGAAGATTCACGGCGCTGAGCACGAGTTCAGCTCGTTGCCTGGTGTGAAGGAAGATGTCGCTGACATTGTGCTGAACATCAAGAACCTGGTGGTTCGGATGGAAGGCGAGGGGTCTCGGACGATGCGTCTGGGTGCTCGTGGGCCGGGTGAAGTGACCGCGGACCTGATCGAAGCAGACACCAATGTGACGATTATGAACAAGAATCTTGTTCTGGCGACGCTGACCGAAGAGGTTGATATCGAGATCGAGTTCGAGGTTGAGAAAGGCCGCGGGTATGTTCCTGCCAGCGAGCAGTACGAG
Organism: Phycisphaerales bacterium; assembly: GCA_029260555.1. Classification (GTDB taxonomy): domain Bacteria; phylum Planctomycetota; class Phycisphaerae; order Phycisphaerales; family UBA1924; genus JAJDCZ01. Next base: position 20,412 of record JAJDCZ010000042.1, on the reverse strand, counting down.
AATCAGACCGAGGAGGTCGAGATCGGGTGGATTCCCATCGATGCGATCTATTCCCCCGTTCAGCGTGTCCGGTACAAGATCGAAGAAACCCGCGTGGGTCAGAAGACCAACTTTGACAAGCTGATCCTTGAGGTCTGGACGGATGGCACAGTGGCTCCGGACATGGCGCTGGTTGAAGCGGGCAAGATTCTCCGCAAGCACCTGAATCCGATCGTGCAGTACTTTGAGCTTGGTGAAGAGCGTGTTTCAGATGAAGCAGCAGCTGCTGCGGGTGTGGATGAAGAACTGATCCGCAAGCTGAACATGCCTATCGCGGATCTGGATCTTTCGGTTCGTGCGGGCAACTGCCTGGAATCAGCCAAGATTGACACGGTTGGTCATCTTCTGTCACACACTGAGCCTGAGCTTCTCAAGCTGCGTGCTTTTGGTCGCACCAGCCTTCGTGAGGTCAAACGCAAGCTTCAGGACATTGGCATGGAGCTGGGCATGACCCTTCCTGAGGGTTTTGTTCTTCCGACAACCCAGAGTGTGTAAGTCGGGAAAGTTGGGTTATGGTGGGGGGTGATATGAGAGTTTTCGTCGGTTCTGTGGTGTTTCAGGGCGCCTATACTGACCGGCTTATGGGCTTGAATGCCCGGTAGTTTGGAGTTTTTAAGATGCGTCATCGCAAAGCAGGATACAAGCTGGGGCGGACGACTGCCCATCGCACCGCCATGCTCAGGAATATGGCTGCGAGTCTGTTCGAGCACGGACAGATCGTAACCACGGTTCCCAAAGCCAAAGCGCTGCGGCCGTTTGTTGAGAAGATTATCACCAAAGCCAAGCGTGGCGATTTGCACGCGCGTCGGCAGGTCATCGCGACGCTCGGTCGCGATCGTCTGGCGTTTGACTGGCTTTACATTGCCAAGAACGCCACCGAAGAAGAAAAGCAGGCGGTCGCCAAGCTCCGCGAGCGGACCGAAGTCTTCTTTGATATCCCGGATTCTGAGCTGGTTGAGCGCAACCGCTATGGCGAGCTTCGCAAAGCCCCGCGTCTGGTCCGCCATATCTTTGAGAATGTCGCGCCACGATTTGCTGATCGTGCTGGTGGTTACACACGCATCGTCAAGCTTGGTCAGCATCGTCTGGGCGATGGCGGCGAGATGTGCGTCATTCAGTTTGTCGGTGCAGAGGAAGGCCCCGAGATTGGCTCGAACCCTGGCAACCGCAGACGCGCTTCTGACCGCAGAACAGCCTGGTGGGCCCAGAATGGTAAAGCCAAGGTCAATGCGGGTGCGACAGTTGAAGCATCGAATGAAGAGAAGACAGACGAAGGCGAATCCAGCGAGTAAAACGCACAGCGACTCGCGACACAAACAACTCAACTTTGATTATCAACCCCGCGCGTGCGGGGTTTTTTCAATGCGTGGCAATGTGTTCTTGAGCACACATTACGCAGTCAGGAAGTGTTGGCTGGCAAATGATCATCTTCTGGAACTTATGGCTCTATAGTCACCCATGCTGGAAACACTAAGTGAGATCGAACGAGTTGGGCTGGGTCAACTGGCTGAGGCTGGCGATGCGGATGCGCTTGAAGCGTGGCGCATTGCGTATCTGGGGGTCAAGGGGCAGCTCAAGGCTGCGCTTGCGGGCATGAAAGATGTACCAAAGGCGGACAAGCCCGCGATGGGCAAGCGAGCCAATGAAGTCAAGCAGGCACTGGAAGGTGCCTACGAGCAGAAAAAGGCAGAGCTTGGGAACACAGCAGGTGGTGGTGGGCGTGGCGCGAGTGGTGGTGGGGGTGGTGGGGGCGGGGGTGGGGGTGGGGGTGGGGGAAAGAGTCCAAAGCCTTTGATTGATGTGACGGAACCCGGCGTGGTGAGTGCTCAGGCGGTGGGTCGCAGGCACATCGTTACTCGTGTTCGTGAGGAGTTGGTCGAAGTGTTTGCGCGCATGGGGTTCATGGTGGCTCAGGGGCCTGAGCTTGAGGATGAAGCTCACAACTTTGTTCAGCTCAACATTCCTGAATCGCATCCTGCCCGCGATCCTGTTGACAACTTTTATATTGATGATCCTGTGACAGCTGCTGAGCCTCGGATGTTGCGGTCGCAGACCTCGACGGTGCAGATCCGTGTCATGGAGCAGGCGGTGGCTGACGGGTTGTTTGATCAACCTGATGCCTATCTCAAGATCGTGTCGCCGGGGCGGGTGTATCGGCCCGATACGGTTGATGCAACCCACTCGTTCATGTTTCATCAGATCGAGGGGCTTTATATTGATCGCGGCGTGTCGATGTCGGATCTGAAGACGACACTCTACCAGTTTGCCCGGGCATACTTTGGAGCTGATGCTCAGATCAGGTTTCGTCCCAGCTATTTCCCCTTCACCGAGCCTTCAGCCGAGTTTGACATGCTGATTCAACTCTCGCCTGACAAGCCCGCAGCATGGATCGAGCTGGGAGGCTGTGGCATGGTGGACCCCAATGTGCTTGAAGCCTGTGGCATCGATGCAGAGACCTACACAGGCTTTGCGTTTGGCTTTGGCATCGAACGGCTGGCCATGGGCAAGTATGGCATTCCCGATATCCGCATGCTCTATGAAAACGACATTCGATTCCTGAGCCAGGTTTGATTGCTGTTGATGAAACGGGATTTTGCAGCAGCTGGTATACTTTTGTGCACAATGCGTCAGCATACACAAGAGAAGATGAAGATAGCGCAAGCAGGAGATTTGACCAATGTCCGATGAAATCGATCAGGCTGAAGGAACTTTGCCCCCTACCACAGCACCGGAATGGGATGAAGACGAGTTTGCCAAGTTACCAGGCTGGCCGAAGGTCGTAGGGATCATCTCGATTGTCTTCTCGGGTCTTTCATTAACCTGTATGGGCTGTGGCGTTGTGAGCATGGTGGCATTTTTGCCGATGGCTCGCAATGCAAGGCCTGAAGGTGAACCTCTGCCACCCTCGATGGACCCCTCCGCTGTGATGCAGACGCTGCAGTTCACGCAGATGGGTATTGGATTGCTGCTGACGGTTTTGTTGTTGATGGCAGGCATCATGACCCTGAGCCGAAAGAATGCAGGGCGCATGCTGCACCTTCTTTATGGAGGTTTGAGTCTGCCCGTGGCGATGTTTGGCGTGTGGATTCAGCTCAAGGCAATCGCTGAGATGGAACAGTGGCTCCTGGACAACCCCGACAGCACTCTTGCGAGTTCGCCGGGGTCTGGCACGGGTGGCATGATGATTGGGCTGGGGATTGGACTTGTGATTGGTCTTGCCTATCCGCTCTTTTGTCTGATCTGGTTTGGTGCGATCAAAACGAAGCATGAGCAGATGACCGGAGGCATCGACGACGATGTCATCTGAACCATGACTCGGCACAACCAAGACTGAACCTTGGGTCATGCGTTGTTTGTTTATTTTAATGAAATGGGCAAGATGATAAATGACTTTTTATCGGGTATCGCGTCCAAGAACACCATCAATTGTATGCAGGAGCGGTGGTTGGTCTGTGTAGTGGATGGCTCCATCATTTGCAAAGATGAAGCCATCGCCTTTTTCGTAGCCGTTGAATCTCTGGAAGATGGATAGTGCCTTGGCAGAGCCATCGCAGTTTGCAATGCGAAGTGGGATACTCGGAAGCTGGTTTGAATTATCCGCGGTTGCAGTATAAGGCCAAGACTCGATGACGAGCGACTTCATTGAGGGGTATCTAACTTGACTTGCACGGGTTGGTCCAAACTGTTCAGGACCTGTGCGTGTCAGCTCATTCCAGTATTTTGGTTCAGCAATGAAACTACACGCATATAGATAAGGCGTATAGAACGGCCAGTTGGTGCCATCAAGACGAACAAAATCAGGAGGGGAAAAGATCTTTGAACGAGCATTGCTGTCGAAATAAGCATCAGAGAGTGCAATGTGCCAGACGCGGTGGGCATCGAAGAAAGAAATGCGGGGAAAATCAAGCCCTCCACCATGGACTTCACCTGTCTCAAATCCTGGAGTTGTAAAAAAGGGGTATGTGTCATTGTAATCGCCCACATACATCTGTATCGCCTGGCTGTGGGAGCGAAGATTCGACAGAGATATAGAACCCTTTGCGTTCTGACGGGCAAAACGAATCGTCGTTGCTGTGAGTACGACCAAGACGCTTCCAATCGTCAGCACAATCAAAGTTTCAAGGAGTGTAAATCCAAGGCACTTTGAGTCAGTTGGAGGTTGAAATGGTTTCATATCTATTGAATACTGGATTGCTGATGAGGAGTGACACTAAAGATATCGCTAAAAAAATCACATCTCGAATAATTACTGCCTCAGTCCCATGTTTTACTTGGTAATACTTGTTCTACAATCCCATACATGCACAGTCTGGTGTGATATTATTCAGATTGCACCAAGTCTCGTTGGAGATTTAAATTTTGATCTCAAGGGATTCATAACATTCCTTTCAATAAAATAGCAGATACTTATGAACTGCGACGAACAATGCTGACAAGTAAAAGTATGCCTGCAACTGTCAGGGCAACAATCAGCAGGGGGAACGCGGGAAATGATTTTGAATGAGAGTGTTTTTGGATGCCCGGCTTGCTTCCGGTCTGGTTATTCTTGGCGCCTGGATCTTTGGCTGTCTGGGAGTTGGCGATATAGGAATCATTGCTGGAATTATGACTCCATGTTACAGTAGAGCTGTTTTTATAAAGTTCCCACGAAGACGAATCTGGCGTTGTAAAATCCAGAACTGTGACATCCTCATTTTGAATTTCTGGAGCCCTTGCTTTTTTCGTTATTTCAAATTTGGAAATAAAAGAGATCGTTGTCAGAGTGTATGATGTACGCAGGCCATCACTTCGATCTATAATAATGCGTTGTGGGTGCCTTGGCTCAGAAGAATCACCGTCCGAATAGTCTTTAAATAATGTTTTAGAATCCCAAGAACTGACATCAACGGGTTTTGTGCGTACAACAGTTACAACCGGATCAGTATCTGATTGATCCCAAGTCCCGACGACCTCTGCTATCATCTTAATCCCATTATCAGAAAAACTGATAGCAGCATTCCAATTGGTATCATCAAGTAGTTTTACAGAAACAATATTTGCATCGGGTCCAATCTTTCCCATGCCAGAACCAAGAAAAAGATCCAAATGGTCGCGGAGAATATCCAGGTAGCGACTCACATTGTACCCTGAAGGGAACGGCACTCCCGCTCGGATCTTTGTAAGCTGGCTCATGGAATCAGTACGCATCATCATCCAGCGGGATTTGTTCAGTCCGCCATTTTCAAAGTTCATTTTGCCAATTGATGTGTTGGTAACATTACTTGAATACCAGGTAGAACTGTCTTTGTATAGAGCGATGGATTGTCCGGTTTCAGGGTTCTTCTTGAGCCTTTGCTGGTACTGAATACCATTTCGAGCAGGATGATCGGGTAACTCGCGAACTTGTCTCCACAACTGGTCAAGTTCTGCATTTGACAGATTTGTCGAAACCTCACTCGTCCACTGTAGTTTAATGGCGCCTTTGCCTTGGAAGTTCTGTTTCCAGGCTGGGGTTTGGAGTTGTTCAACAAGCCAAGTGCGGAGTTTATCTTTAACCGGCTCGATACGAGTGCTGTTTGCCAGCACATTTGCAGTTGGAATCCAACTCAAGATGAAAAAAAGAACAGATAAAGAAACTCGAGATGCGAACGGGCTTTTCCTTGGCATTGCGGGAGAGTACCACACAGGGGGGGGGGCAAGGGCAAAGTGATAAAAACAGAAATAATTTTCCGAAAATATGAGAAGCATCATTAAAGGATGAGAGCTGCTACAGGTTGCCCCGTCGATCCTGTTCTCTTTCTAGGCTTTCAAAGAGGGCTTTGAAGTTGCCCTTGCCAAAGCTCTGGCTGCCTCGGCGACAGATGATTTCGATGAAGAGAGTGGGGCGGTCCTGCAACGGCTTGGTAAACAGCTGAAGCAGATACCCTTCGTCATCAGCATCGACAAGGATGCCCAGATCCCTGATCCTTTCGTGGTCTTCCTTGACATCCCAGCCCAACTTGGCAACGCGATCCCACACCTCGTCATAATATGACTTGGGCACATAGAGAAAATCCACGCCTCTTCGTGACAACTCTGCTACGGATGAGATTTCATCGTCATTGCGAAAAGCCAGATGTTGCACCCCGGGGGTCATGTCGTGCCATTCCAGATATTCCTGAATCTGGCTTTTGCGTTTGCCCTCAGCGGGTTCATTGATGGGCATTTTGATGAGGTTGTTGCCTGAGGTCATCACTTTGGACATAAGGGCGGAGTATTCAGTGGAGATGTCTTCATCATCAAAGTGTTTGAACATTTTGAACTCAAGGACATCTTCGTACCACTTGACCCAGTAGTTCATTTTGCCGAGTTCGACATTGCCGACCAGATGGTCGGTGTAGAGCAGGCCACAAGGGTTGTCCTTGTTGTATTGGTTGACCCAGATGTCATTCATTTTGGCAAAGCCGGGTGCAAACATGCCACCCTTTTTGATATTGGGCAAGGCGTAGGATCCGGTTCGGCTTACGAACGAGTGAACGACTCGGCCATAGGTTTTGATGGATGCGCGGGTGACTGAGCCGTTCTCGTCAGACCAGGTGACAGGCTCAAGATCGCTGATGGCGCCGTTTTTGATCGCTCGTTCATAAGACGCTTCCGCATTGTGAACGGTCATGGAGACATCCTTGACGCCATCGCCAAACCGTCGCACTTCTTCTTGTGCAGGATGCCCGGGCGTGATGCCCGAGGTGAGCAGCAGGCGGATGTTTCCCTGAGTGAGCAGATATGTCGCCTGCTCGCGAGAGCCTGTGGTCAGGTCTTCGTATTGCTCGATGGTGAACCCGAAGGTGTAGGCATAGAAATATGCAGCCTGTTTGGCATTCCCCACATAAAAACGGATGTGGTCGATATCAATCAGGCTGAGTGGGTCGGTGGTCGTGGCGGGTGTTGGAGTGGGTGCCGTGGTCATGGTTCAATCTCCCGGTGGCTTCTCTGGCATCCAAAGGCCAGCATTTTGCTTGCAAAACAAGATACACACAAGTCTAGTTTGTCAGGCCTACTCAGACCATCCTCAAGTTCAAAGACCCTATGATAATCGGGATATGATCGGTATGCAAGAGACGGACTGTTGCACTGGCAATGCTTTGATCGCCGATGTCTTATCTGGACTATACTCCGTGCCCCGGTGCGATCAAAGCCAAGGAGTGGCTTGCTCCGGGCTCGCGGTGTGGCTGCCCAGCTCACAAACGCATGAAGCGTGCATGATCGGCAATATAAGGCTGACTGGATGAACACGAACGATCCTCGCCCGCGACTGGGCATGTACAGACTGATCCGCCCTCTTGATGCGCACCCCATGGCCGATCGCTGGCTGGCGCTCCATGAAGGGAATCAGACCTCCCACATCATCTACAAGTTCGCCCATCTTTCTGACCGGACTCACATCCGGCGTTTTGCTGGTGCTATTGAAAGACTCATGGCTATTGGACATCCCCATGTCCTGCCTGTCGAAGAGTTCGCGCTGGGCATGGCGCAGGACCAAAGACCCTGGCTGGTCTGTCCCTATCCCGGAACGGTTGATGGCCTGGTCACGCTGGAGCAGCTGCTGAACGATCGTGGCGGGCCACTGCCTGTACTTGAGGTACAGCGACTGACATCACAACTGTTTGAAGCGATGATCGCAATGCAGGCACAATCTGTTTGTCATGGTGTGATCACTGCTGATCAGGTATTGGTGGATCGTCACGGTTCTCTGGCTGTGGAACTCTATGGCTTGAAAGCTGCAAGCCAGGGTCAAAGCTGTTCACGCGAGTTGATCCGCGATGAGGTCCGTTCGGTGGTGCAGCTTGTGTATCGGGCATTGACGGGTCAGCCCGGCGATGAGCCTCGCATTCGTGCTGATCGCCTGGTTCGCAAGATCCCCAGCCACTGGGCAGCGTGGTTTGATCAGGGGCTTGACGAGCTGCGCGGGTTTGATGATGCCAGACAGGCACTGGATGTGTTTACAAATCCGGTCATCGAAGAAAAGCCCATCGTTCGCACCGTACTCAAACGCATGCGCAGTGCTTTGTGGGTCGGCTCGTCGGTGTAAAGCGATCTGCTTGCACTACGATACCTGTGCTGAGGATCATGGCGTTTTGACTGTCAAGTTATCAGCTTGCCCACTCTTCAGCTGCCTTTGCGGTCGTCGACTTGAGGTGCTGGTGGGTCTTGCTTGATGTAGAGAGCCACGATCGCCTGTTGAGCTTCGTTGAGTGATGCTTTAAAGAGTTGATCGATTTTCAATGCGATGGCGGTCTTGCGAGCCTGATCAGATTGAAGTTCCAGAGCGCGGAACCAGGCATTGGTGTCGCAAGCCGCTTTTTGAGCTTCGTCAAACCGTTCCAACATCACCAGAGCGACACAGCGAAGTTCGTTGTGAGTTTCGCTCGCTACTTCATTCAAAGCTGACAGCGTCAAGAGAGCCTTTTCAGGGTCGGATTGCTGGAGATGGAGTTCTGCCAGCTGATGCAGCCCAAGGACTGAAGATGCCCGCTCTGTTGGTGAAAGTGTTGAAAAGTCGAGGGCATTGAGACTCTCAAGCACGCGGAGTTGCTGATCGACAGGTGTGTCCTGATGTGATGCAACGATGACCTTCTGGCTTGGAGGCAATGCCGCGATGACGACATCCAGAGCTGATGTTGCAACCGGTTCAGCAGCAAGAGCAAGAGATTGAAGGAACAGATAATTGTCGCTGGTGGGTGCAAAACGCGCGACCGAAGCTGCTGCAGCGACGATGAGCAAGGCATCCTGGTCCGCAGCATCTAACAGTGCCAGTGTGAAACTTTGATCATGGCTCAATGCCAGGGCTGCTGCGATTTTGAGTTGACGATCGGCTGACTTGAGAAGGATTTGACATGCCTGGCGATCTTCAAGAGTGCCAAGTGTGATCAACAGCGTTGCTGCAGCCGGTGTCAAGCTCGCTACGGGTTTTTTCCGTAAAGCTTCAAGCACGCGAGTCTGGTCAGGGGGCTGATCGAGCCGACCTGCTTTGAAAAGCTCCAGCACCGCTTGCGATGCAGGGTCTTGAGCCAGAGTCTCTGTGCTGAGCCAGTTCAGGGAAGTGTCCAGAGGGATGGCATCAGGCCAGCGCGCTATTGCTGCCAGTTGAGCTGCAGCGGCCTCTGCGTTTTTTTCATTGCGAAGGGCGATGGCCAGAGGCTCGCTGGCATCGGGAGGAGCGAGTCTGTGAATCAATCTGGCAGCCCGGATGCGTTCACGGGCGCTTTTATGAGTCAGTAACTGCGTCGCGGTCGCGGCAACCTGCTCGCCGGGACGCTGGGCTGCGGAGAGTTCACGGTAGATCAACTCATATCCAAGATCTCGCAACACAAGATGATTCGAGAGGAGCATTGACGCCAGCAAAGATGATCGCTGATCAGGTTCGGTCTGTCGATACAAGGCGCGGCTGGTTTGGATCAGGTCTTCACGCAACGCACGAACCAGGCGGGCGGACTCGTCAGCTTCTGTCGCAAGGTTGGTGATAAGCAGCTGCTGCCATTGTAACTCGGGAAGGTGGTCTGAAACTGCAAACCATGTATTCCAGGCCTGGTAATCAGGCACGACATGGCGCACACCCGTAAGTCTGACAAGGGCTGCGTGTGAAGTGCTGCGAATTGTCGGATCAACAGGCTCACTGAGTTGATCAATCAACAGGCGAACTGCGCCACGGGTACGCATTGAGCTGAGCGATTGAATGATCGCAACCTGCTGCTCCGGGGTTGTGCTGCTTTGTGTCAGCGCTTGCATGAGAGGCTCAAGCCAGGCTTTGCTGATTGAAGGGACCAGGGCCAACTCGCTCAAAAGCAGCTGGGCTGAAGCCCAGTCAGCAGGCTCGGAGAACAGAATCGACTGGGCGATCAGTGTGATGTGCTCTGGCTGAGTCACCCGGGCGAGTGCTGATGAAGCACGCTTGCGAGCATCTGCAGCTTGCGATGCGTCAATCAGCGTGGCGAGGTCCTTCTGGATGTCAGTTCGTGTGGATGCTGGGCTTTGAGCAGGGGTGCCAGCGTCAGGCGTGGTCGGCTGGGCCCAAAGGGGCAAGACAGGGCACAATGCAACGAACAGAGCCATGAGCCCTGCGTATGAAAAACCGGATGTGCAACCTGAGTGTTTCACAGCGTGTTGGGTTGGCTCAAAAAGCAACAGGTATGATTGATCTTTGTAAGGGGTTGAATGTCGACATCTCTCAGCAAAAGAGTCATAACTTTATTGTCAGGACAGGTATACTACGACTCGAATTGATTGATGTTCTTACATCGGCCCGATAGCATGACAAAGACCAGACTCGAACTCGAAAACGAGCGTTTGGCAGGGACAAGATGAACGACTGGCATGACGCAGAACAACATGTAGAGCGTGCACACGATCTGTACGAACTGGGTCGCATGGCTGAGGCTGAAGCGGAACTCCGCGAAGCATTGTTGCGCAATCCCTACCAGTCTCAATGGCATTTCAATCTGGGTTTGACCCTTGAAGCCTCCCAGCGCTGGCGTGAAGCTATCGAAGCGTTCACCCAGAGTCATGAACTTGATGAAGCTGATGGAAACGCAGCACTCATGATCGGGTATTGTCAGCTCAGGATGGATCGGCCTCGACTGGCGATCCAGTGGCTCGAGCAGGCAGAAAAAGGACAGACCCACCGGGTCGCTTCTTACATCGGCCGCATCGAGGCTTACGCTGCTTTGGGCGACCATGAGCAGGCTGAAGTGATGTTCTACATGGCTCAGCAGACCGATCCTCAAGAGTCTCAGGCCTTTGTTTGCATGGCTGAGTCGCTGCTGGATCAAGGGCAGTTTGAACGGGCGGTATCATGCCTGCGTGAAGCTGCCAGTCTGGACCCATCACTGCCCGGGCTTCAGTCTCGCCTGGCTGAGGCCTATGCCTCGACGGGTCGGCTTGAGCGTGCCCGTCAGCTTTACATGCGTGAGTTGCGTCAGCATCCTGGCGATGTGCGCACACTGCTGGATGTTGGCTTGCTGCTTGTGGATATGCGCAGGCACGATGAAGCCGGCGAAAAGTTCCGCAGGGTGCTTGAGCTTGAGCCTGACAATGCAGATGCCCACTTTGCATTGGGTGAGCTTGCATTGCGATGCGATGATCGCGACGAGGCCTTGACGCGATTTGACATTGTGCTTCGGCTTGATGAAACCGTGCCGGGCGTTCGCCGTCGGGTTGCAGAGCTTCTGCTCACCAGACACAAACAAGGCGACCTGCCCCGTGCGCGTGAGCTTCTCAATGATGATGTTGACCATGCTCAGCAGTGCGATCACAGGCATAACAGGGATCAAGATCCCAAAGCCCTGCGGGATCTGGGGCGGCTGTTGATTGAAGCAAGCATGTATCAGCGTGCAGCCAAGGTGTTCAAGAAACTCATTGACATCGAATCTGATGATGCTGATGCCTGGCATCAACTGGCGGTGTCTCAGTTCATGCTCGAGCAGGTACAGGCGGGGATGGATGCATCCCGCCAGGCAATTCGGCTGAACCCGGGCAATGTTGCTGCCATCCACAACCTGGCGTTGGCACTGGTGCAACAGCAGCAATGGGCAAGGGCACGATACTGGGTTCGCCGGGCTGTCCGCGTTGATTCTGATGATGCCTCGTTACGCAGGCTTCGGCTGAACCTTCGCCTCAGGTCTGTAGGCGAATGGTTTGCCAGGCGAATCAAAAAACTCAAAGCACGCATGAGCCGAAAACACTAAACACGCTGTTTTTGTAGAGTTGGGTTCTGATCGGGCCGAATCTGTCATGTTCTATTGTGTGTTTGTGTTAGGCTGACCGATGTACAGTGCAGCCGGGCTGTCGGTGTCGCTTGTTGATGGAGAATGCTTTGTCAGGATTGTGCAACATTGAGGTTGTCATGCCCGATGGTCAGGCTGAAGAAGCCACCATCGAGCTTCCTGATGACGGGTCCGCTTTCATCGTCGGTTCAGGGGTTGGTGTCGACTTTGTCATCGACGACCCCACCGTAGGCACCCGGCAGTTTTCCCTGCACATCACAGGCGATCAGATTCTGATCAACAATCTGGATGATGAGTGGGGCACCCTCTTCAACAGCAACGAGCTCGATTCTGAAACGCCCATCCATGCGGGTGACGAGATCGAAGCGGGCAGCGTCCGCATTGTGATTCGTAGTTGTCGTGTCGGTCAGTCTTCAGCCGCTGTTGATGCAGCACCAGCTGTAGAACCTGAGCCCGAAGTTGAGTTGTCGACGGTTGATCCCGGCATCCCTGAGCCGCCTGTTCAAGAATCTATTGAACCTGAACCCGAGCCGAAACCTGAGCCAGAACCAGAACCTGATCCATGGGCATCCTCAGCCCCAGATCCTGTGCAGGCAGTTGAGCCACCTCCTGCTCCGGTGCAGAGTGAGTCATCTGTCACGGAAGTGGATGATGAGCCTTGGCAAGAAGACATTGCTGAGGATGAAGCATTTCAAAGCCCCGCACCTCAGAGTCAACTCTCGGGAAACTTCGGCGAGTACACTGAGTTGATCGAACGACTCATGGCAGAGTTCTCAGCCAGAATCAGCTCCTACAACTCCAGCCAGCTGGAAGCGTTGCTGGAGACGATTCCCTCAACCGCGAGCCTGCATCGGCTGGAGACCCCAGAGCAGATTGAGCTGTTTGCAGAATGCGTGGTGCTTCTGGGTGATTCGCTTCAAAGCAAGGATTCAGCGTTTTCTGAAGTCTATTTCACGCTGGCCCATCCACGAAAGTCAGCCCGGGATCGACTGGACCGTGCGTTGCGATTAGCCCGTGAAAAAGCACGCACGCTTGGAGATGCACCAAACACCAGCACCGCTCCAGGCCAAGCCGGTGCTCAAGGCTTGAGCAAGGCACAATCAACTCAGCCTAAATCCCCTCCCCCCCCTCCCCCCCCTCCTGCATCAACTCCCCCGCCGACGGTTTCCATCAGTCAGAGCTCCGCACCGTCTGCGTTGACCAACGCTGTCGATGATGAAACCAGCACCGAACCACCCGCTTCACAGACAGTCAGCGAGCCAAACTCACCCCCAACTCCAGCCCAAACCTTGAGTGCAGCAGCGACCGTATCTGTAGAGCGAGGTTCAACCCACGACACAAGACAAACCGCGCCGCCGATGGATCAGCCTGAGATGTCTCCCGAGGCGGTTCAGATCGAAACCGAACTTGAAGGCTATGAAATCCGAAACAAGATCGGATCCGGTGGCATGGGGACCGTCTATCAGGCTCACGATATAAACCTCGATGTGGATGTCGCCATCAAGGTGATCCGCTCGGTTCATCCTGAAGCTCAGGAGCAACTCCAAAAAGAAGCCCAGGCTGCTGCCCGCATTCAGCATCCCAACATCGTGCAGGTCATGCGTTTTGTCCAGGCAGGTACGGGGGGTTATTCAGTCATGCAGCTCATCCGTGGTGCCAACGCACGCGAGCTGATCAGCCGGTTTGCACAAGCTGATGCTCAAACCCTGACGGGCGATCAGCTGACAGAGCTTGCAGAGCTGAATCGATCGACGATGGTGGCAAATCTTCGGGAAGTTCTCTCAAATAAAGAGCCTTATTTCCGCATGATCGCCTGGTGGCTTGCAGGCGTTGCAGATGGTCTGGACCATGCACATCGCGAGCATGTCATCCACCGTGATATCAAGCCCAGCAATCTGCTGTTAGCCCCCGATGGTCGAATGATGATCGCAGACTTTGGGCTGGCAACTCGGCTGAGTGATGCTTCAGGCATGGAGCCTGCGCGTGTGGGTACACCTCGTTATCTTTCGCCTGAGCGCGTTGCAGACTGGGCTGTTCGTTCCACGCAGACGCTGGGCGATTGTCGCGTAGATATCTGGTCACTCGGCATCACCATGTATGAGCTGCTGGCACTAAGAAGTCCATGGGATGGTGATTCTGAAAGCGTCATTCACCAGATCGTCACGACAGATCCCCCTGCTCCCAGTGCGTACTGCTGGCAAGTGCCTCGCGAGCTTGAGCAGATCTGCCGCCGGGCAATGCTGAGAGATCCTGAGGGGCGTTATCAGCACGCCAAGGATCTGGCAGATGACCTGCGAACCTGGCTTGCAGGCCAACCCCTTCCGATTCGTCAGAGCAGTTCGGTATCGGTGTGGTCGTGGCTGGGCGGAAAGGCTGCGGGCAAAGGACGACAAGAACGCTGAACATGCTTTTATCGCTGCAATTTCAGGCAATCTGTTCTAGCTGTTGAGCGATTCGCCACAGCGTTTACAAAAATGTGCATCTTGATCATGTCCATCCGCGGTACACGAAGGGCATGATCTGGATGTCACCGATTTGCTGCTGATGCCTGCGATCTCTGCGGAGAGAATCCCCGTAGGGACGATGATCAGAGAATAACCCACCAGAACCAGTACGATGGTCGTCGCTTTCCCCAGTGCGGTGATGGGGATGATGTCGCCATAGCCTACAGTGGTCATCGTGATGACTGCCCAGTACATGGCGCTGGGCATTGAATCAAATGCTTCGTTGCCAGCATGGCTCTCAACCACATGCATGAATGAACTTGCGATCAGTACGACGATGAGAACCGTCGTCATGAATACCGCGATTTTGTGCCGACTGATATAAAACGCATGGCGGAGTGCATTGGCTTCTGTCAGAAACCGGACAAGTTTGAATACTCTGAAAATACGCAAGAGGCGAAGTGTCCGCACAACCAGCAAATGTTCGCCGCCAGGCACAAACAACCCGATGAATGCGGGAAGAATCGACATCAGGTCGATGATGCCAAAGAAAGATGTCGCGTAACGAGCTGGTCTACGGACAATGATCAAGCGCAGGATGTATTCAGCTGTAAATAATGCAGTGAAGATCCATTCCAGCGTGAGGAAAATCGTTCGATATGGTTCGCTGGCTGCTGAAGGCAGTGTGCTTAAAATTACAACACAGACTGAGGCACAGATGGCAATGATGAGTCCCACATCAAAGGCTTTGCCAGCTTTCGTGTCAGCTTCAAATATGATCAACTGCAGGCGGTCACGCCAGGGGGCGATCTGATTTTGCTGCTGGTCAGAATAATCTGTTGACATCACTTTCCCTGTCACGGATACCAGAACTCGTATGCACTGGCATTATTTTCAAACGCCGGATTATTCAGGCTGCACCAAATCGGCCTGATTGCCTGATATCAGCGTGCCAATAAGCACACATCTTCGGCCATCCAGTCCGAGTATCTGGATATGTAGCCCAGATACTTGCCAGCCTCTGGCAATCGGGTTATTGCTGGGTGTCCAGGAAGTGTGCAGTTGAGCTTTGCTCGCGGGGCATGTATGCTCATGTCATCGCGTGAAGTGTGCGTGTGTAAAGTGTCTTGGGTTTGCAGGTGCGCTAATACGATGAGGTATGTCATAGAGTTGGAGATGGACCAGAAGCAGGCTGATACTCAGCTGCCTCGCGTTGCGGTTTCGCTCAGCCCGGATGGGAATGACGAGAGCCCCTGCCTTGAAGTATGCGTGGATAATGATGCGTTTACTGCAACCGGGGCTGCGGGCCTGCATGATGCAACCAGTCAGCTCGGGCAATGGCTTTATGGACAATCGTTTCGACTTCGCATCAAGAAGGTCGCTGCGGATGCTACTGACCATGACGCTGATGTATCACAGGCAAGCCAGGGGCAGTCACCCACGCTGGAGCTTTCCACAAGCGATGGCGATCGAATTGTGAAGCTCTCGTGCCTTCTTCCATTGAGTGAAGGCGGGCAACTCGTGGTGGGTCGATCTCGCCAGGGCACAGATCTCATCGTCGATGATGACCATGTCTCGCGTCAGCATTTACGATTTTTTGTCAGACGCGGGCAACATCTGGTCGAAGACCTCAAAAGTCGCTGGGGCACCTCTCTTAACAATGCACCCATCACCACACCCGTGGAACTTTCTGATGGCGATGAGATCGCATTCGGCAAATCTTCGATTATTTATCGCTATGCTGGTGCTGCGGATCAACCGAAGATTCGACCGACAAGCCTGACGCCGCCCGAGGCTCAGCAACCCGCCAGTGATACACCAGATCTGATTGCAAAGGTAGCAAAGCGATCACGAATGAGCAGGTTTACGCAAGGCATCCGCCGCTTCTGGCGGATCAAGGCGCTGCCTGTTATCAAGCACCGGGTCTTTGGACCCATGCTGATCGTCCTGGGCTTTGCGATTGTCGTCATCGTGATCGTGGTTTTCGTCATCTGATCATCTGACTGAGTGTTGACATCATGGGCATCGTTTAGATCGTTTAGATCGTTTATTCTGGAGGCGTGATGGACCTGAAAATCAAAGGCAGACGGGCACTTGTATGCGGCGCAAGCCAGGGCATTGGCAGAGCATGCGCCCTTGCTCTGGCAAGAGAAGGCGTTTCTGTCACAGCACTCGCGCGCAACCAGGAAAAGCTGACTCAACTCGTCGATGAACTGGACACCTCAAGTGGCCAGTCACACGGTTTACTCATAGCAAATATGGCTGACACCGAGGCGCTGGGTGCCTTATTGTCTGCGCATATCAATGAAGCTGAGCCGTACCACATTCTGGTTCACAACGCGGGTGGCCCGCCCGGTGGCCCGGCAATCCAGGCAGATGTCGATGCATACCTGTCAGCCTTCCGCACCCATTTGCTCAGTGCTCAGACACTTGTGAATGCCCTCTTGCCTGGCTTTGAATCGCTGGGCTCAGGCCGAATTGTCAATGTCATCTCTACGAGCGTTAAAGTGCCCATCGCAGGGCTTGGTGTTTCCAACACCATTCGCGGGGCTGTAGCCAGCTGGGCCAAAACGCTGGCTGGCGAACTTGGTTCCAAAGGCATCACCGTGAACAATGTCCTGCCCGGGTTTACCGATACCGCCAGGCTGGCTTCACTCTTCTCTGCCAAGGCCCAAAGGCTGGGCAAAACCCCGCAACAGATCGAGCAGGAAGCACTCGCCACCATTCCCATGGGCAGGCTGGCTGAGCCTGAGGAACTCGCAGCTGCGGTGGTGTTTCTGTGCAGCGAACAGGCTGCCTACATCAACGGGATCAACCTGCCGGTCGATGGCGGCCGAACCCCTTGTTTATGACCGCGTATTGGTCGAAGCGCGGACTATACTCAAGCGCGGTCAAGTTGTGAGCCGCTGGGAGCATTCTGGTGAGTGAAGCAACAGAAATGAACATCATCGTGGCGGAGTGTGAGACCGATCTGGAAGCAGCTGTGATCGCAGAAGCTCTTGAACGCGAAGGCATCCCAGCCAGGCTGACGCAAGCCAAAAGCGGCGTCCGCGTGCGAATCCGCCAGGTCGACGAAGCCAGATGCATGCCTGTACTGGATGTCCTGCTGGCTGACTCGGTCGATTTCGATCCAGATGAGTGTGATCAACTGGGCGCATGAGCAATGGCTGATGCATCGCCCATCCAGTTGCAAAATCTTATCGCAGGCCAGCTGGTCGATCCCCAGTCCAGCCAGTGGTTAAAGAGCATCGAACCCGCAACAGGCTTGGAACTGGCTCGTGTTCCTGCGAGCGATCAACGCGATGTTGATCAGGCTGTAGCTGCAGCAGGCGATGCGTTTGAATCATGGGCATCCATGCCTGCGTCTGAGCGGTCTGCCCGGATGATGGCACTTGCTTCATTGATGGAGCGAGATGCTGATAAGCTCGCTGATGCTGAATCACGCGATACGGGCAAGCCAATCTCGCTCGCATGTGCTGTGGACATACCGCGGGCAATTGCCAATATCCGTTTTTTCGCTACCGAGATTCTGCATCGTTCTTCAAAGGCCTATGACACCGATGGCAAGGCAATCAACTACACGCTGATGAAGCCTCGAGGCGTAGCCGGGCTGGTCTCGCCCTGGAACCTGCCTTTGTATCTGCTGACCTGGAAGATTGCCCCAGCACTTGCGGCTGGCTGCGCTGTGGTCGCAAAGCCCAGTGAAATCACGCCTGTTACTGCATGGATGTTCAGCAAACTTGTCATTGAAGCGGGCTTTGCACCGGGGGTCATGAACATCGTGCATGGCACGGGCGCAAGTGTGGGAGCAGCCATTGTCGATCATCAGGATGTGCCCACTATTTCGTTCACGGGTGGCACCGCAACGGGTCGCGCTATTGCCATCAGTGCTGCAAAGCAGTTCAAGCGCATCTCGCTGGAGCTGGGAGGAAAAAATGCGACGATTGTATTTGATGATGCTGAGTTAGATCAGGCTGCAGCACAGGCCTGCCGGGCTGGGTTTACCAATCAAGGACAGGTCTGCACCTGTGGCTCACGCATTCTGGTGCAGGCTTCCATCTACGAATCATTCCTTGAAAAACTCACATGCCATGTCGCTGAGTTGACAGTCGGCGATCCGATGGACCACGCCACGAACCTTGGCTCGCTCATCTCCCTTGAGCATCGTGTAAAAGTCGACAGCTTCGTGCAGCTCGCCCGCAAAGATCAGGGCTCAATCATCTGTGGCGGCAAGAACGCACCCGCACCCAATGAGCGTTGTGCTGGAGGAGCGTTCTATGAACCCACACTCATAACCGGGCTTGAGATGTCGTGCAGAGTTCAGCAGGAAGAAATCTTCGGGCCTGTCGTGACAGTTACGCCCTTTACAGATGAAGCCCATGCTGTTGAACTGGCCAATGCCACGCCCTTTGGCTTGTGCGCCAATGTATGGACGGGCAATGTCTCGCGTGCTCACCGTGTTGCAGCATCTCTGGATGTCGGCATGGTGTGGGTCAACTGCTGGATGCTGCGGGATCTGCGCACGCCCTTTGGCGGTGCCCGGCAATCTGGCCTCGGACGCGAAGGAGGCACCGCAGCGATCGCTTTCTTCTCTGAGCCTAAAAATGTCTGCATCGCTGTGTCTGATGCAGATTAAGATTGGAGCCGACGGTGACGGATCAACACTCACAGATCGATTCTTCGCACGCACCCAGACCCGTTGGTGCCTATCCCCATGCAAGGCGGATCAGTTCGCATGACGATCTGCTCTTCCTTAGTGGCATCGGACCTCGCGTGCGTGACTCTGACAAAATCCCCGGCGTGGTTCTTGATGATCATGGCAAAATGATCGATTACGACATCGCAGCACAATGCCGATCATGCTTTGATAATGTCAGGATGGTTCTGGAAGATGCAGGGGCTCAATGGCTCGATATCGTGGATGTGCAGGTCTTCCTGACCGACATCAAGCGTGACTTTGCAACCTTCAACAAACTCTATGCTCAGGCGTTTTCCGGCGAGGGCAACCCCAACCCCGCGCGAACAACGATTCAGGTGCAAAGGCTGCCTCAGGGTGCCAGTGCGCCCATTGCGGTCGAGCTGAAAGTCGTCGCAAAGATAACAAGCGAACACAGCGAATAATCTGCCAGAGCTTATTGGTGCAGATTGTGCTCATGGTCAGGATTTGGAGGCGATGGTGAAGGTTAAGGTGCTTTTATTCGGGCCAATGGCGCAGGTTGTTCAAGCCAGTGAGATCATGCTCCAGATTGACGAGCCTGCGACTTGTCAGCAAGTGCTTGATGCGCTATTCAGCAAACATCCCGAGCTGATCGAGATGGCAACCGGCGCCAGGCTTGCTGTCAACAGCAGCTTTGCAGCGACAGATGTTTGCATTCATGAATCAGACGAGCTGGCGTTGATCGCCATGGTTTCAGGAGGTTGAACATGAGCGTGGAAGTTCAGCTTGTTCAAGGCCCTCTTGCTCCATTGGCTGCTCATGATGACGATCAGGCTCTGGGCACCGATGGACAAGCTGGAGCATTCGTACTCTTTGAAGGCATCGTGCGCAGCACCGAAGCAGATCAACCCATCTCAGGCCTGCAATACCAGGCCTACGAACCAATGGCTCAGGACGAGCTTCACAAACTTGCCCACAAGGCACTGAAAGACCACGACCTGATCAGTGTCCGCGTCTGGCACAGCAAAGGTATGGTTGCGGTTGGCAAGGTGTCTTTTCGACTGCTTATCACCTCCGCTCACCGCAAGCAAGCCCTTGCAGCCATGGACGGGTTCATCGACGCCCTCAAGTGCGATGTGCCCATCTGGAAGACTGCGGTTTATGAACGAAGTTGTAACTGAAACCCCCCCGGCCTTGCGATCATAAGGTCGGGGCTGTTTATGAGAACTTGCAGGGCGGGTTACGCTATGCTTATGCTGCCAGGTTCAGGTCGGTGCCGGGGACTTGTGTTGCTACGCTGTCGCCGATGCTGACGACGGCGGGCGGGCTGGGGGTGCTGCTGACATCGCCGCAATGGGCGCGGATGCTCAAGAAGCGCATCGTTATTTTGTTCTTAGAGCACTCTCAGTCAAAGCGTATCGAGTATCCGCAGTGCGTGAAGCAGTTGGTGGCGTCGGTCGGGGTCACCTGATCGAGCACGCTCTGCATGGAGTTCCAGAGGGCCCCCTTGGTTCGACAGCGCAGCGAGCGCAGC
>JAJDCZ010000041.1 GCA_029260555.1 Phycisphaerales bacterium | reverse complement strand
TATCGTCGAACCGGACATCGGGCGCACGATACCGGCCTTCGGTTTTGCCGAACCAGACACCGGGCGCGTGAAACCAGGAGCCGGGCGCGTGTTATTCGGAACAAAATCGACGCGCCCGGGAGCTGCGCGCACGATACCGGTCTTCGGTTCGACGATACCGAAGGCTGCACACCGCAACATCAGAGCAAAATCGTGCTGCATTTAAGCTCTGTTCACGATCGCGGACCTTGCGCTGGCCAACATTCAAGCTGCGCACGCGATATCTCGCGCTGCGCTGATCGCACCCCGTTTGGATTCTGGTTCGCCGGGTGCCTGGCCGCCGATGACAGGCTCAATCCAGTTACCCAGTACAGTTCCAGCTTGAGACAGATCCAGTACCCTGTTTTCATGATCGCAAGACTTGGTATCGTCATCAGCAGTGCTTTTCGCCGTACCGCGCCAGACCCGTTTGTGCTGGCTGTGCTGCTCACCGTTTTTACATTTGTTCTTGTTCTCACAGCAACGCCAACGACATATGCAGATGCGGTTGATATCTGGGCGGGCGGGAAGGGGATCTGGAATGCGGGGATGCTGCGGTTTGCCATGCAGATGAGCCTGATTCTTGTGACGGGCCATGCTCTGGCATCAAGCCCGCCGGTATCCAGAATGCTTGATGGCCTTGCATCGCTGCCCCGATCCGCCGGGCAGGCTGTGGCTCTGGTGGCGTTTGTCGCGGTGCTCCTGGCACTGGCAAACTGGGGGCTTGGTTTGATCGGCGGGGCACTGATGGCAAAGCGTGTGGGGCAGAGCATGGCAAAGAAAGGCATCGCGGTTCACTATCCGCTGCTGGCAGCTGCGGGATACACGGGGTTGATGGTCTGGCATGGCGGATTCAGTGGCAGCGCACCCTTGAAAGTCACACGCCTTGCAGAAATCACCGATATCTTCGGCTCAAACCCGCCCATCGATCCCATCCCCATCAGCCAGACCATCCTCAGCCCGCTGAACCTCATCATCACCGGCGGCCTGATCATCATCGTACCCACAGTGCTGGCACTCTTGATGCCCAGGCACGCAACAGACATGCAGCCCATCAGCAACTTTAATGTGCCAGATGATGAACTGAAAACTCAGATTGATCCTGACAAACCAATGCTGCCTCGCCTGTTGGAAGATTCGCCTGTCATGACGATTGTGCTGGTGGCCATCATCGGGTCGTGGGCATGGTGGTATTACTTTCCCAAAGCCGGTCCGTCGGGTGTGCAGAGTCTGACGCCTGACACTGTGAATCTGACAATGCTCATGCTGGGACTCACTTTGCATGGCACGCCCGGGCGGTATGTCCGCGCCATAGAACAGGCTGTGGGCGGGTGCGCTGGCATCATCCTGCAGTTTCCGTTGTATGCTGGCATCATGGGTC
The DNA here is from genome assembly GCA_029260555.1 of Phycisphaerales bacterium. Taxonomy (GTDB): domain Bacteria; phylum Planctomycetota; class Phycisphaerae; order Phycisphaerales; family UBA1924; genus JAJDCZ01. The sequence goes on along the minus strand of JAJDCZ010000041.1, from coordinate 34,482 downwards.
TGATGGCAGCCAGTGGGTTGAGCAGCCAACTGGCACAGGCGATCGCATCAGCATCGAATCAGACCACGCTGCCGGTCATGACATTCATCTCTGCAGGCGTGGTCAATCTGTTCGTGCCATCGGGCGGCGGGCAGTGGGCGGTGCAGGGACCCATCGTGCTTGAAGCGGCGGTCAACACTGGCGTGAGCCCCGCCAAGATGGTGATGGCACTTGCATATGGCGATCAGCTGACCAACATGCTTCAACCCTTCTGGGCGCTGCCACTGCTTGCCATCACACGCGTGCGAGCGCGAGACATCGTGGGTTATACCACGGTGGTCATGGTGGTGGCGATGGTCTGGATCATGGCGTGGTTGATGATCCTGTGAGCCGTCGTCATGGTCCGCCAGAGGCGGCTCCCGCGGCTAAACCTATGCCGAGTATCACAACAATCAGGATATAAATAAGGAAAATGATAAAACCCAACACCAGCAAGATCGTGCTGATGATGCCAAGGACCATCCCTGCCAGAGTTAGACCCTTGCCATTGGGATCCTTTATGCCCGCATCCATGAGTTTGAGATCACTCCGGCCCATGATCCAGGCAAACGGCCCCAGCGGCGAGCACATGACGATGCTGATAATTCCAAAGACAAGAATCATCGCACCCCGATGGGGTTGAAGTATTCCTTGTGGGATTTGCGTGGGAGGGGTTGCGGTGGGGTTTAGATCTGGCATGGAAATGACTCCGGTGATGCCGGGTATTGCTGATGTTTACAAGTATCAGCCTTGTGTTCGTTCATGGTACCATAATTACAATTACGACGAGTTGTGTCAAGGACTGACTGATTATGAACGATCACACACAGTTGACCTGTGAAGATGCCGATGCCGACGCATTAGTTCACGCTGTGCTTGGTGCTTGTGCACCAGACGCGACGGTGCAAAGGGCGATTTCTGGCTCAGCGTTGCAAAAGCTGAGCGATAAGCAGAGTTCTTTGCAGCGAATTGGGCTGATCGCCATGGGCAAGGCCGCTCTGGGCATGGCGGTCGCAGCAGAAGAAAAGTTGGGTGGGGTAGGGGGGCTGGGTGGGGTGGTGGGGCAGATTGTTGCAGGCGTGGTGGTCGTGCCGAGTCTGTTGGAAGATGAAGCACGCCAGAGGCTCCATACATGCCAGGTATTTGCTGGCGATCATCCACTTCCGACACAAAGAAGCATTGCAGCGGGGCAGGCAGTGCAAGACTTTGCAAAAACTTCAGGCAAGAAGAACTCAGAATCAATCGACAGGCTTCTCGTTCTGATCAGTGGCGGCGCATCGGCAATGGTTACATTGCCAGTTCAGGGAGTATCTCTTGAAAGTGTGCGCACAATCACCCAGGCGCTTTTACGAAAGGGCGCTTGCATCAATGAAATCAACACTATTCGTCAGCACATCGATCAACTCAAAGGTGGCAAACTGGCGAAACTGGTTCGCCCGCTTCCGACGCATGTGCTGGCAATCTCTGATGTGATTGGTGATCTTCTGGAGATGGTCGGTTCGGGGCCTTGCAGCAGGTGTCGATCCACAGCTCTTGATGCACTTGAATTGCTCAAACACCATGATTTGCTGTCAATGGTGCCTGAAGTCACACAGTTTTTACAAGAATCTGCACGGGATGAACAGAACAACGCAGCATTGAACGGGGAAGATCAGTTTGACCATATCTCATCACAGGTCATTGGTTCTAATGCGACCGCGATAGAGGCAGCGTGTGACTGGTTGGAGGCACATGGATGGCATGTTGTGCAAAAGCTTACTGATGTCACAGGTGATGCTGATTCGCTGGGGCAATGGCTGGCAGAAAAGGCGCATGAGTTATGCAATCAACACGAACAGCGGGTGGCAGTGGTTGCAGGCTCAGAGACGACGGTACTCGTGGGTGATGCTGTAGGCACGGGTGGGCCTTGCCAGGAAGTGGCGCTCAGGGCTTTGATTGATATCCAGGGGCTGAAGCGCGTGCGGATCATGACATTTTCCACCGATGGTGTCGATGGCCCGACGCGGGCTGCGGGGGCGATGGTTACAGGGCAATCCGCAGCAAAGGGGCGTGCGATGGGTCTTGATTCAGCTTCAGCACTGACAGCACACGATTCATATGGATATCTTCACGCAATCGGTGCCTCGATCATCACGGGACCTACAGGTACAAATGTGAATGATGTCGCGGTGGTGATGGTGAGTTCGGTTCAGGAGATGGTGTGAAGACAGCCAGTCTGAGATTCAGGCTGAGCACCCCCTCAGGATAATGTTCAATATCGTGCGCTTATCGGGCGGCACGGGTTACAGATGAGGCATGTTGGACGGCTCGCCAGGCCGATATGGCTGATGTTCAGATAATCATCAGAAGATGCGTCCATTTTTTACTCTTTCCTGCGTGGTTTGGATGAAAATCTGTAGAAGCTGTGTTCTATTCATTATGCTGAAACAGGCTGAGTGTATCTATGCGCCAGCAGGAGACTGATGTATTGCAAAGAATGCCAAACATGATCAGGATTGGTTTGCAGGTGATTGTGTGCAGTATCTTTGCTGTCAGTTCATGGGCACAGCAGACAACTCAGGCCCCAGATCAGCTTGATCTGGTCGCTGATGGTGTTGTTGATCAACGAGATGTGATGGTTTTCCTGAAGCTGGCGCGTCGCGGTGATCTGGGGGCAGATCTGAATGCAGATGGGAAGATTGAGCCGGGCGATCTGGCGTTGATGGTTCAGTGGCTCGGCCAGCGTGCTGGGTCAAAGCGAGCGGTCGAGTCATGGCGTGTCTGGGATTTCAATGGCACACTTCCCGCTTATGCCACCTTTTCCCGGTCAACGCCTCGGCAGAACGCAAAGGGGCAGCTGGCAAACAAGAATGTACCTCGTTGGCGCACGACGGTGGTAGGGCTGCCAGCGAAAAGGCTGGTGCAGACTCCGCTTATGATTCTGGGGACGGGGGAGGTTGACGGGCAGACCTGGACAGTGTTTAGAAACACCAGCGAGATGTTTCCAAGGCTGACCAATGGCACACCCGGGCTGGATGCAAATCTGGTTGATTATCTGCCGGCTTTTATGGTTCGATCCAGCTTTGGGTTTGGTGTTCCATGGGGCATGCCCACCGCTGCGACGATTCTTGGTGATGGCACGGTATTGCTTCATAACCAGTGGGCGGGCCTTGACAGCCAGCAGACGGTTATTGCCACAACGGTGAGCACCTATAGCGACATTGGCGGGATGCGTCTGGCGTATACATCGCCTTATGTGCCTCATCCGGGGCAGGAAGCGTTTACGCCCAAGCATTTCACTGCGGGGACCTATCTGCCGAATCTGGGTGTGTGGGCAGCGTCGATGGTGGAATACAACGCCCTTGGCATGGGGGCGGCGATAGGGTCGGTCGCAACATCGGCCGATGGTTTTTTACAATGGACTCAGGTGCTGAATCTGTGGAACTATATGGCACCGGTGGTTTTTCCCAATGGCTTGTCGATTGATCGGTTCAAGCATATCCATCAGATTCGGCCGTTTGAGTATTTCCGTAATGGCAAGTGGCGCATCGGTGCCCTTGGGTTATTGGGTGATATGGACAGACAGATCATGGTGCGGATTGAATCTTCCGGGGCGACCTTTTCAGGCCCCGGCGTTACGCTGAGCGTCAATGCAATGAAGGGTCAGTCTCGGCATCAGTTGACCGATGCGTTTCCGATCAGTCCAAGTCAGGGTGCTGTGGAACCTGCAAAGTTTTTGCTGGGCAATGATGCATCTCAGGCGGGGATGTTCAAGGCTGAGGTGTTTGATGATGTGATGGTGGATCGATCGGTGTTTAGGCCTTCGATTTCATTTTGGCATACGACGCTGAACATGCTGCCTTTTACATACAAGGTGCTGAAGCTGGGCAATGGATCATTTGTTGCAGCAACAGTTTCAGATGGTTCAGCCAGAGCAGGCGGAACGATATCCGTTTCACCCGAGGGCATGTGGATTTCTGATGCTGCGGGAGAACTCTGGACAGAGGTTCACCATTCACCGGGTGATTTTAAAGCGATTGGTTCTGTCGGAGAGAATCGGGCGTGGATTCGCCAGACGGCAATAGGAAAAGACGAACTCTGGGAGTTCAGTCCGCCCATCGTTCGCAATGCGATCGAGCTTGGCCCTGCGGTCGATGATATTTACAACATCACCAGAGGGTATGAGACAAGTGTGGCATCAATTCGAACTGATATTCCAGCACCTATTGATGCACCACAAGGCACGCGTGTCTGGCAAATCTTCAGCGAAAGTGCCAAAGGATTTTCTCCAATCCACGATGTTTCATCGCTTGGGGATCTCCAACCCGGGAATACGGTTTCGGTGGTGTTCTGGGTCAGACCCATTCCTGCTGATGTGAATATCGTGGACATGAATGTGCTGGTCAAACAGGTGTTGACAGATGGCAGCGTGATTACAAGTGAGTCAAAACAAGTGGCTCTTGACGCGAACGACTGGACACGCATCTCGGTGCCGACCACCATCGACCCACAAGGGGCGACAAAACTGCGTCTGAGGCTGACGACTACACAGACTGCGACAGCCAAACAGCCCCTTGCGTATTACGCGACAGACCCTCAGGTTCTGGTGGGGAACCAGCTTTGTATTCAGCCAACGCTGCGTTCAGTGGTGGGGGGGCCCTCGCCAAGGTACACCGCAGAAGACCGATTGACCTGTGAACTGCCTGCGATGGGCGATCAGTGGACGATGTTGATCTGGGGCACCGCAGCACCAGATTTTACATTTTCATTGGTCGATGCGGGCGGGCTTGCGTTCACCGTTGAGCCTGATGCGGATCCTTTGACGGGGTTTTTGAACCTTGGTCTTCATACCGTGTTGAAGATGCAGACGCCGACGGGAGTATCCCGGACGACCGTGCCTCGCGATGTGTTTTTTCCAACGCAGACATTTCTGGCGATCGTGCATCAAGCCAATGGCATTACACATGCCTATGTGGGCCGGGGAATGGGATCTGATGCGCCATTAGGGGGAAATGTCCGGCCTGAACACAGGGTATTTCCCGTGGCTGCATTAACACCGACACAACTCAGATTTGGCACGCCCGACTGGTCGCGCGTGTTTCAGGGCATGGTCCATCGGGTGATCGCGATGCCGAACCGAGCTTTGACAGCACAGGAAATTGAGATCGAGATGGCACGGTTTCCAAAGAACTATCCATCTTTCAGCTCAACCAGCACTCAGCCTGCAGGCTCCAAAGTCGCCCAGCCTCGCTAAGAGGGTTCAGTTGATTATTGAGTTGCTGGTGAGTGGGCGAGCTGATGTCAGAGACTCAGCGACAGCCAGGACTCATCCAAACCCGGGGAATCATTGAATCCAGAAGAAGAGCGTGATTGTGTGAACTACACTGGGTTGGTTTGGCCTCGTAGCTCAGTTGGTTAGAGCAGGCGACTCATAATCGCTCGGTCCCAGGTTCGAGTCCTGGCGGGGCCATTTTCTTTTTTAGCTGTCACTTGTTGTCCCTCCTTGCATCTCGTTGCCTCGGAGGAGTTTATCTGTTCAACCCACTCTGTTGCACTTTGATCAAGTGAGGTGGGTGCGCATGAGAGACAACGATTGACATCGTCTGGTTGCAGCGCATTTTGCAGCGCACTGACTGGCCACAGACGCGAGGCTCGAACAAAGAGTTCATCAGTTGCCCTCAAATAGTGCTTTTCTGACACCGCCATGGAGTGACCGAGCCACTCACTTACGGCGTGCTGAGGGAAGTGCTGAGCCCAATCACACTCACACGAGCAGCGGAGTGTTTGAAACAAACGCTTCCACCGTTCAAGCCCCGCGCGACGGATCGCTGCTTCGACAGTCCGATTGAGGTTGTTACGAGAGAGATTGATGACAAGAGCCTTGCCAACTGGGCATGCGTCAAAAGCCTCTTGAAGGGCCTGAGAGACGGGACGCGTTATAGGGACATATCGGACGGATTTGGTCTTTGGAGCGAATACACGGAGCCTCTGAGCCTCTAGATCAACATCATCCCATTTGAGGATGTGCGTCTCGCTCGGCACTCGTAAACCAGCAAATCGAGCCAGCGCAAAGAGGGCGCGCCATGAAGCATCGGGAAGTGCATCCATTACGCGTGAGGCATCCTGAGACAAGATGTAGGTGTTGTGGGTGGAAGCGACGGCAGCTGATCGAAGGTCTGAAAATGGGTTTTCCTTGGTGAATCCTCGCGCAACAGCCTCCTTGAAAGCTAGCTTTGCGTATCGTGTGTGAGTGCGAGTGGTAGCCTTTGCTAGACCAGCTCCACCTCTGGTCTTGGGTGTTTGGAGCCATGTCTGCCATGCAGCTGCACCGTCGCGTTTGATACCTGAGACGATAGGGTCATCGGAGAAAAAGATCACGAGCTTGTCCCTTGCTTGCCCCAATAGCCGAATGTCGTTCTTGCTCACCGAGTCTTGGCGTTCAGCAATGAGATTCTTCAGGAACACTGAGAGCTTGGGACATACCGGCCTGAAAGCTCTTGGGGATGTGAGTCCCACTCGGACCAGCTTTTCATGAAACTTGTCAGACAGAGCCTCAAGCCATGCCTGAGTTTCTGGGTCTGGTATCATGCCGACTCGAAGGCACTCGACAAGAGTCTCGATTCGTAGGCGAACCCGGATTGCATCTGGGCTTTTAATCTGGCCAAGCCGGATCGTCTTTCGATTTTGTTCTGAATCTGTGAATTGCACAGCGAATGAGGGCCGACGACCCGAGCCGCAACGAATGATGCTTGCCATCTGGTTACTCCTCTTTAGCAATAATTTGGTTTGCAGTTGAGATGTGACATTTTCGGAAAGCCAAGTCGTACCCACATGGCCTCAAGCAGACCTAGGGCATTGTACCTGACACCTGTTTGATCAATGAGGTCGAGTACTTTTCTTGACGCTTCTGGTGGTCGGCTGAGCACTGCGCAGTAAGCGTCGATTAATGAAACATGGTGTGAGCAAAGCCATTCCACGACGCAATGTTGGGCAGGGAACAGATAATTCCTCGCTTCGAGTAGGGATCGACGAAGTTCTAGCACCTCTTCCAGTTGATCGAAGGCGGACCCCAAAGCTTTTTTTATAGAGCTTTCTTCTTTAGAAAGGAGCGCAACCACTGCGCGTTCTAGATCTGCACTCATTGAGCGATCTCGAAATCGACGGGGTCTGAATTCATTTCGCCCGTTCATAATCAAATAGAAACGATGTCCACGAAACCAGTGCCAGCGCACCAGACGCAGGCCATAAAGACGCTTCAGATTGATCTGTATTGTCCGCACGCTGAGCCTCAGGTGTTTTGCCAATCGGCACTGACTAATCTGTGCGCATCTGTATTGTCCATGTTGTAGCCGTGCAAGTGCAAGGAATAGAAGGCAGTTCTCAGAAGCTGCATGTTGGAGTGTCGGAATCGCTTCTTTCGGAATTCGAATGAACTGTTTTGGATGTCGAAGAACTGTGACATTCAAGCCATACTTCGTTCGTCTACGCTTGATGAGCTGTAGATCACAAAGATCGTTAAGGGCACGCCGCACAGTTGCATTGGACATTTTCGAAAAGTACACCATTTCATCGATGGTATTGGCATGAGTACTGCCTGTCGGCCCCCGAGCACATAACAAAATAAGCAGCTTGGCAGCGCGCGAAGAGATCGCTCGGAGCGTAGACTGCTCCAGCCACGGAACCGGAATATAGAGATCCATTACATTTCTCCTTTTAAAAGAGGGATGTGAGCAAAGGCAGGCAGCGGCTACAACCGCTGCCTGCCTTTCAAATTGTTATCTATTGCATATATTCTTCGATCCACCGATCAAGATCGGATTTTCGAAACCTGACGATCCGACTACCGCGTCGCAACGCTGAAATCTCACCGCAACGCTCCAAACGCCAAAGCGTACTGAGACCTATGGCTAGATAGTTTGCGGCCTGTTGTGGTGTGAGCAGGACTGGGTGAGAGATGTTCTTGTGATTTTGGTCTTGGGTTTGCATACCCTACTAGACGCACATTTTTTGAGTCTTGGGGTATTGGGAGACTTTCTGTAAGATTATCTTGCATCTTGGGGTACTCCAAGACACTCTCCGAAAACTTTGAACTTGGCTAATGGCACTCACCTGCTCGGGCTTGGCACGGCAAAATCAGGGGAAATTTTGCGAGAGGAATTTTGATAAAGTGCTGTTTTTATCGATCTGACAAATCCATGAGGAGCTGATTTTTGAAGGAGCAGCACAGAACCAGCACATGCGTACTCCATTTGTTCTACAATGATCTTTGTAGTTATACAGAATCGCAAGCTGTTCGGAGGGGGTTCCCCAGGGAGTCACAAAGTCGATGGGTAAACATCGCTCAAAGAAATCGGACAAAACCAACGGAGCCACTATCGGCTTCGAGGAGAAGCTCTGGCTCGCTGCCGACAAGCTCCGGGGAACAATCGATGCCGCCGAGTACAAGCATGTCGTCCTTGGGCTGCTCTTCCTCAAGTACATTGCCGATGCCTTTGCGGCTCGCCGGGCTGAGCTAGAGGTCCTGTGCGATGACGACGACATGGACGACTATCTACCCGATGACAAGGAGCACATCGTCGAGGACCGCGACGAATATGCCTCGGCCAATGTATTCTGGGTTCCCGCTCCCGCCCGCTGGGATGCTCTACGCGCAAACGCCAAGACTCCAGACATTGCTAAGCGGATCGACGACTCGATGTTCGCTGTGGAGAAGGACAACCCCAGGCTCAAAGGCGTTCTGCCCCGCGACTACGCCCGACGCGGCATCCCCGCCGAACGCCTCGGTGAGTTGATCGACCTGATCTCCGGTATCGGTCTTGGCGACGCTGAATCACGCGCCAAGGACATCCTTGGCCGGGTCTATGAGTACTTCATCGGTAAGTTTGCCGCAGCTGAAGGCAAGCTCGGCGGCGAGTTCTTCACACCCAAGTCCATTGTTCGCCTGCTCGTCGAGATGATCGAGCCGTTCAAAGGGCGCGTCTACGACCCCTGCTGTGGCTCGGGTGGTATGTTCGTTCAGTCCGAACGCTTCGTTGAGGCACACGGTGGCAAGGCGACTGACATCTCCATCTATGGCCAGGAATCCAACCCGACGACCTGGAAGCTCTGCAACATGAACCTCGCTCTCCGCGGCATCGAAGCCCACCTCGGCGACAAGCACGACGACACCTTTCACAGCGACCAGCACAAGGATCTCAAAGCTGACTTCATCCTTGCTAATCCGCCATTCAACATCTCTGACTGGGGCGGCGAGCGTCGGTGCGAGGATGCTCGCTGGAAGTATGGCACACCGCCGGTAGGCAATGCGAACTACGCCTGGATCCAGCATTTCATCCATCACCTATCGCCCAATGGAATCGCGGGTTTTGTCATGGCGAATGGTTCGATGTCATCCAACACCAGCGGCGAGGGGGAGATTCGCAAGGCGATGGTCGAAGCAGATCTTGTCGATTGCATGATTGCTCTTCCTGGGCAGTTATTCTTCACCACCGGCATCCCGGTGTGCCTCTGGTTCGTCACTCGCAACAAAGCTGGTGGCAAGGTGGGCAATAGGAATCTTCGAGATCATCGAAACCAAACACTGTTCATTGACGCTCGCAAAATGGGTGCCTTGGTCACACGCAAACTCCGTGATCTCAACGAAGATGACATCCTCAAAATCGCTAACACCTACCACGCATGGCGGGGCGAAGGCGGTGAGTATGAAGATGTCTCGGGGTTTTGCAAATCAGCATCCAAAGAAGAAATCGATAGCCACGGCTTCGTTCTGACTCCAGGTCGGTATGTCGGAGCCGAGGACATCGAAGACGACGGCATCCCATTCGAAGAGAAAATGGACAAACTCACCGCAACGCTCAGAGAGCAGTTCGCCGAATCTGCCAAACTCCAAGCCCAGATCGAAGCCAACTTCTCACTCGTCAGCACATCGAAAGAGGATGCCTGATGCCGGATAAAACCCCCAACTCAGGCATGGTGCTCTTTCAGCCCAGTGGCGGTGATGCCCTGCGTGTCCGTATAGAGGGCGAGACCGTCTGGCTCACGCAGGCTCAGATGGCGGATTTGTTCCAAACGACCAAGCAGAATATCAGTCTGCATATCAATAATGTCCTGTCGGAAGGAGAGTTAGAGCAAGATCGAGTTGTCAAGGATTACTTGACAACTGCCTCTGATGGCAAGCAGTACCAGACCCTCCATTATTCGCTTGATGCCATCATCGCTGTGGGGTATCGGGTTCGCTCCAATCGGGGTACGCAGTTCCGCCAGTGGGCCACTGCCACCCTTAGTGATTACCTCACCAAGGGCTTTGCCATGGATGACGAGCGGCTCAAGGAGGGGCGGAACCTCGGCAAGGACTACTTCGATGAACTCCTCGAACGCATCCGGGATATCCGGGCATCGGAGCGGCGGTTTTATCAGAAGATCACCGACATCTACGCCACGAGTATTGATTACGCCAAGGACGACGCACTCACGCAGAAATTTTTCCAAACCGTGCAGAACAAACTCCACTGGGCGATCCATGGGCACACGGCTGCCGAGATGATCAAGCTGAGGGCGGATGCGGACAAACCCAATATGGGGCTCAAGACATGGAAGAACTCGCCGGGCGGTTTGATCCGCAAGGGCGATGTCGATGTCGCCAAGAACTATCTAGAGAAAGAAGAGATCACGGCTCTCAATCGAGTGGTCACGATGTATCTGGACTTCGCCGAGGATCAGGCGACTCGGAAAAGCCCGATGCACATGGCGGACTGGATCAAGAAGCTCGACGCATTCCTTGAGTTCAACGAGCGGAACATCCTCACACACGCCGGAAAGGTGTCGGCGAAGCTCGCCAAGAAGCACGCGATCAAAGAGTTCGAGAAACACGAGGACGCCCGAAGATTGCGTGAAGCGAGCGAGCCGACGAGTGACTTTGATCATGCGGTCGAAGCCATGAAGCGGTTGGAAGGGGGCGGGGATGAATGACCACGCTCCAGAACATTGGAAGAGATTAACACTCGGCGATGTGACTGATTGGATGTCTGGTGGAACACCATCAAAAAGTAATCCAGCATATTGGGGTGGCGATATACCGTGGATATCAGCTAAATCAATGAAGAACTTTTATCTTTTGGATTCGGAAGATCGAGTTACGAAAGAAGCCATTGAGAACGGTGCACGGTTAGTGGAAGCGGGCGACATACTGATGCTTGTTCGGGGGATGACTTTGCACAATGATGTCCCGATTTGTGTGGCGACACGCCAAATGACATTCAATCAAGATGTCAAAAGCATTCGTGGCGTTGAGGGTACAGACTCTCGATTCATTGCCTATTGGCTTCTTGCGAATAAGGCTAATCTTCTCGCCCTTGTTGATCAAGCATCTCATGGGACCGGCAGATTTAGGATGGATGTGTTGCTGTCAATGCAACTACAACTCCCTCCCCTCCCCGAGCAGCGGGCGATTGCTTCGGTGCTTGGGGCGTTGGATGACAAGATCGAGTTGAATCGGCGGATGAACCGGACGCTCGAAGACATGGCGGCGGCGATCTTCAAAGCATGGTTCGTCGACTTCGAACCCGTCCACGCCAAAGCCAACGGAGCCAAATCCTTCCCCGGCATGCCCCAGCCCGCCTTCGACGCCCTCCCAACTGCATTCTCCAACTCCAACTCGGACCCGCTCCCGGAGGGGTGGGAAGTCGGAAGTGTGGCCGACATCGCCTGGTATGTCAACGGCAAAGCGTTTACGAAAAATGCCAACGGTTGTGGACGAATGATCATCCGAATAGCGGAGCTGAACTCAGGTCCCGGCGGCTCGACCAAGTACGGAGAGATCGAGGCCGCGCCAGAGAATACCGCTTATCCCGACGATATCTTGTTCGCCTGGTCCGGCTCGCTTGATGTCTATCGGTGGCACCGAGACGAGGCCATCATCAACCAGCACATCTTCAAGGTCATTCCCGACGATTGGCCACAGTGGTTCGTCTACCACCAACTTCGCTCAGTCATGCCGTTCTTTCAATCGATCGCCTCAACAAAGGCAACCACGATGGGGCATATCAAGCGAGGTCATCTGAACGAAGCTCTGATTGTGATTCCGCCTCAAGACATCGCCGAACAAGCGTCCTCTGCAATCGAGTCGTTGTATGAACTCGTACACACGAATCAGAAGGAGTCGCTCATACTCGCCGAAACCCGGGATGCGCTGCTGCCGAAGTTGCTATCAGGGGAATTGAAAGTGAGCAATGTGGAGGCGATCACATGTCAGTGATTCCGAAGACCTATTTATTGCTCGATGCCTGTGTACTAGCGGGTTATTACGCTCCTCAAACCCTCAGCAACCGCTATGCGACTGCCGCGAAAAGAGCTGCAATCCTCGTAGATTCCGTGAAGACCGGCGGTGCTCCGCATCTTAGACTAATCACACCGGAAATCTGTGTTGCCGAGGCTCAGACAGTTCTCTCCAAACATGCACATACGGGATGGACAAAGAAAAATAAGCGAGATAATTCGCAGTCCATACACGGCAAATCATACAAATCGCTCAAGACGGAAATGCGAAAAGACTTGCATGGAGCCCGCCATATTGAGTCTATACCACTGCAACGATACCATGTTCTTGCTCGCAATCTCATCACAGCTGTAGATCACAATCTCCATCTGCGCCAAAAGAATAATGAGCGGCATGTCAATGCTTTGGGCGGCATGGATCAGTTGATCGCTGGCGTTGGTGTCTGGCTGAACCGTTTTCTCGGCGAGGGCCGGTTACTGATAGTCACGACGGACTATCGGCTTATCAAGGTACTGGAAAAGTGCCGCGAGCTATCGGAGAAGAAAGCCAAAGAGTACGGCTTACTCGATGTGGCAACTGACATTGGCATGGAGTGGCGTTCGTCCCTTTACCCCGAGCCGATCCATCTCGATACTGTCAGCAATAAGAAACTTGCTGACCATCTAGGTTCTTGGCCGTTGCCCGCAAAGGTTGCCAAATTCAAAATGAGGATTAGGAATAAAGTGACGGAGACTGATCTCGACACACTTGTCGGACTCTATCAAGCACTTCATCTTGGTAGAGATAATCTACCGTATTCTGACACGATGGACAGGCTCGTCATGGACTTTAACCGTGCGACTGGACATGACCTGAAAGCCGGGGAAGTTTGGCATTTGCTTTTGCGCCGCCTCAAGAAAGGGCTTGGGAAGAAGGAGAGAATTAAGCCATGAGCGGCACAATGGCACTCAACGACACACCGCACAATCAGCTCTCACCCTGCAAGCATCCGACGCTGTCCGAAACTCGTGATACGCTGCTGCCCAAGTTGTTGTCGGGTGAGGTGCGGGTCGCTGGTCTCGAAATGCAGGAGGCAACGGCATGATCACTGTCGAACAGATTGATCTCTGGTGTTCGGCTCCGAGCGAAGATACCAACCTTGAGTTCAAGGAAGCAAAGAGCACTTATTCATTGGGGAAACTCTACGAATATTGTGTAGCCATCGCAAACGAGGGCGGTGGACATCTGGTACTCGGCGTGGCTGACAAACCGCCTCGACCTGTTGTTGGATCTACGGCATTTGAAAACCCTCAAAAAACCATTTCGCAAGTCCAGACAAAGGTCGGTTTCCACATTGAGATCGAGGAAATCCAGCATCCAGACGGTCGTGTTGTGGTCGTAGCGATTCCGGGCAGACCACGGGGCACCGCATACTCAGTAGATGGACGATACCTGATGCGGTCGGGTGAATCATTGGTCGCGATGTCTGAGGATCGGCTGAGAACCATCTTTGACGAAGGGAAGCCCGACTGGTTAGAAGAGATTGCTCGATCAGGGATGACCGGTCAAGATGTCATCGAAGCCCTCGATACACAGACATTCTTCGAGCTTCTGGAAGAGCCATTCCCAACGGATTCCAAGGCAATCGTGGACCGGCTTGTTCGTGAGCGGCTCCTGATATCAAAGGCAGGCGGATTTGATCTCACGAGGCTCGGAGGTCTATTGCTGGCTCGTAAACTTGCTGACTTCGCAGATTTAAGTCGCAAAGCCCCACGAGTTGTGGTCTATAACGGGACTTCGAAGATTGAAACCAAGATGGATCGGGTTGGTACGAAGGGGTATGCGGTGGGGTTCCGTGGGCTCATTCGTTTTATCATGTCACAGTTGCCTCAGAACGAGGTTATTGAGGATGCGATCAGAGCCGAGGTCAAGTTGATTCCTGATCTTGTTATTCGAGAGCTTGTTGCCAATGCTTTGATCCATCAAGACTTCATGGTGACGGGTGTATCGGTCATGATCGAGATCTATTCGGATCGGGTTGAGATTACGAATCCTGGAAAGCCAATCGTTGAAGTAGAACGATTCATCGATGGCTACCAGTCTCGAAATGAGCGACTTGCAGATTTGATGCGTCGTCTTGGCATTTGTGAAGAAAAAGGGAGTGGGATTGATAAGGTGGTTCATTCAGCAGAGCTCTACCAACTGCCTGCCCCCGATTTTCGAGAGATCGCTGATCGGATGGCTGTGGTGGTCGCTGGTCCCAAACTATTTGATGACATGGATCGAGACGAGCGAGTCCGAGCCTGTTATCAGCACGCAGGACTCAAGCGAGTGATGAATCAACATATGACTAATCAATCGCTTCGAGAGCGGTTCAAGTTACCTGATACCAAGAGCGCGGTAGTATCACAGGTGATTGCTGCGACGGTTGAGGCCGGATTGATCAAAGCGGACGAAACAGTGGGTAAATCACTCAAAATGAGGAGGTATCTGCCGTATTGGGCCTAGCAGCTTATTTAAGCGATCTCTTCGTGAACGGGGAGAAAATGGCCTAAATCGAGTGGAATCAAGGGTTTTCTGTTTAAGCGTTCCCTGTGATGTTCGAAATGGAGTTGGAAGGGTTATGGAAAATCTCAACGAAAGCGTGGTTGAAGATGCTGCCCTCGAATGGTTCGAGGGTCTCGGCTACGCCATCGCCCACGGACCCGAGATCGCACCCGACACCCCCGGCAGCGAACGAACCTCCTACAGCGACATCCTCCTCGTCGATCGTCTCCGGGCCACGCTCCTCACCCTCAACCCCGACATCCCTGCGGGCACCATCGACGAAGTCATCAAACAGCTCCAGCGGCCCGAAGCCTCCACACTCATCGAAAACAACCTCGCCTTCCACCGCCTGCTTCGCGATGGCGTCGATGTCGAGTATCGGCTCCCCGATGGCTCGGCCAAAGGCGACAAGGTCTGGCTCTTTGACTTCGTCGATCCCGACCGCAACGACTGGCTCGCTGTCAACCAATACACAGTTGTCGAGCAAATAGGCTCAAACCAGCACAACCGAAGACCCGACATTGTCGTCTTTGTCAACGGCATCCCACTGGCTGTCATCGAACTCAAGAATGCCGCAGATGAAGAAGCGACCATCTGGAGCGCCTACAAGCAGCTGCAAACCTACAAGGCTGAGATCCCGAGCCTCTTCGTCACCAACGCCCTCCTGCTCGTCAGCAATGGCAACGAAGCCCGCATCGGCTCGCTCACGGCGGGCAAGGACCGCTTCACGCCCTGGCGGACCGCCGACGGCACCACAATCGCCAAAACCACCCAGCCGCAACTCGATGTCGCTATCAAGGGTATCTTCGACCGAAGTTTGTTACTTGACTATGTCCGCAATTACACTGTCTTCGAATCCGCCGACAAACATATCGTCAAGAAGATTGCTGCTTATCACCAGTTCCACGCTGTCCGCAAAGCCATCGCAACAACCATCTCGGCGGCGCAACCTGGCGGCGACAAGCGAGCGGGTGTGATCTGGCACACGCAGGGCTCTGGCAAGAGCTTGACCATGCTCTTCTACGCCGGGCGGCTCATCGAGATGCCCGAACTTGAAAACCCGACCATTGTCGTGCTCACCGATCGCAACGATCTGGACCAGCAACTCTTCTCAACCTTTGCGGGTGGCCAGGCTTTGCTACGGCAAACACCCGAGCAGGCTGACGACCGGGGAGATTTGCGAGACCGGCTTCGGCGCGCCAGCGGCGGCGTGGTTTTCACGACGATTCAGAAGTTCCTGCCCGATGATGGGGACAATGAGCATCCGCTCCTGACAGATCGACACAACATCATCGTCATCACCGACGAAGCCCATCGCAGCCAGTACGGCTTTCGTGCCAAGGTTGATAAGGAGACGGGACAGATCGGCTACGGCTTCGCCAAGTATTGCCGCGATGCCCTCCCGAGTGCCACATTCATCGCCTTTACCGGGACACCCGTTGAACAGGTCGATGTCAGCACTCGCGGCGTCTTTGGCAATGAAATCGATGTCTACGACATCGAGCGGGCCATTGAAGACAACGCGACGGTGCCCATCTACTACGAGGGTCGGCTCGTCAAGCTCGGGCTCGACCAGGTCGCCGTAGAGTCGATCGACGATGAGATTGATGAGATTACTGAAGGAACGGAACTCACCGCCAAAGAGAAACTCAAGACCAAATGGGCGGCACTTGAAGCTATCGTCGGCTCAGAAGAGCGCATTGAACTGGTGGCTGAAGACATCGTTGCCCATTTCGAGGACCGGCAATCGGCGATGAATGGGAAGGCAATGATCGTCGCCATGTCTCGACGCATCTGTATGGACCTCCACAATGCGATCGTCAAACTCCGGCCTCAGTGGTACCACGATGACGATGACAAGGGCGAGATAAAGGTTGTCATGACCGGCAACGCCAGCGAAGGACCCGAGTTCGCCAAGCACGCGAGAAACAAGGCCCGCCGAGGAGAGCTTGCCAAACGCTTCAAGGACCCCGAGGACCCGCTCAAACTGGTTATCGTCCGCGATATGTGGCTCACCGGCTTTGACTGCCCATGCATGCACACGCTTTATATCGACAAGCCCATGCGTGGGCACGGTCTCATGCAGGCCATCGCCCGCGTCAACCGTGTCTTCCGCGACAAGCCGGGCGGGCTCGTCGTCGACTATATTGGCATTGCCGAACAACTCAAGAAAGCCCTTGCGACCTACACCGAAAGTGGCGGGCAAGGGCGGACAACGGTCGATCAGGCCGAAGCCGTGGCGGTCATGATGGAGAAGTACGAGATTATCGTCGCGATGTACCACGGATTCGATTACCGTGGCTTCTTCTCGGCCAAGGCCTCCGATCGTGTGGCTGTGATTCCAGAAGCGATCGAGCATATTCTGGCATTGGATGACGGAAAGACGCGGTATCTCCAAGCAGTGAAGGAGCTGGCCAAAGGCTTTGCTCTGGCGGTGCCACATGACAAGGCACTCGCGATTCGCGACCAGGTTGGCTTCTTCCAGGCGGTGCGGGCCGGGATCGTCAAGGCCACCGTCGGCGAACGGCAGTCACCTGAAGACCTGGATACGGCTGTTAGGCAGATCGTCTCGAAAGCTGTAGCCTCTGAAGGCGTCATTGATATCTTTGCAGCAGCCGGTCTCAAGAACCCCGACCTCTCGATCCTCTCTGATGAGTTCCTCGCGGATATTCAGGGATTACCACAGAAGAATCTTGCACTTGAGATGCTCCGCAAGCTCATCAACGACGAGATCAAAGTGCGTGGCCGCAAGAATGTGGTCGAGTCCCGGTCATTTAGCGCCATGCTCCAGGCATCCATTCTCAAGTATCAGAATCGGACCATTGAGACAGCCGAAGTCATCCAGGAATTGATCGAACTCGCCAAGCACATGCAGAAGGCACAGCAACGAGGTGAGGAGCTTGGACTCAATGAGTCAGAGATCGCGTTTTATGATGCGTTGGCGAACAATACGAGTGCCAAGGATTCCCTTGGTGACGAAACCCTTATACAGATCGCTCGCGAACTTGCTGTACGAATTCGACAGAGTGCAACCATTGACTGGACGATCAAAGAGACCGTGCGAGCCGAGATGCGAGCAAGGGTCCGTCGACTGCTACGGAAGTACAAGTACCCGCCAGATCAGCAAGAGGCTGCGACAGACTTGGTTCTAGCTCAAGCAGAAGTGCTGGCAGGTGAATTAGCTGCCGATTAGGTCTCCCCTTGACCAGGTAGTGCCAATGTACTTTGCTGAATGATATTTAGTGTGCGGCACAGCGCAGATGGTCTCACCGTGGATGGGTAGTGAGCATCGAAGGGGGCATGCAGGGCGGGTGTGAGAGTGTAGTGGGTATACGATCGTATCCCCTCTTACACTTATACTTAACCCTTGAATATTGCATTTCATGCCGAAGATTTGTGTACTAATCGGTTGCCACACTAGCTTTGGTAGCCCTTGCATATAGGTCCAGAGCAAAAGCACCAATACACCATTGACCGCCTGGACAACAACCGGTTGCGATGACCCTATTTGATCTCCGAAGATGTGGAGGCTGAGTTGCTGAACAAGCATGTGATCGCGTGCCTCGCAGCATACGAGAGAGGAAACGGGCACGCATCTAGCCACGACTCCAACTTGCCAGTTGCAGCGCAATCTGCAGCGCGCGTGGAAGATGCGAAGTGTGCAGTAGAATCCAAGTCTTTGTCAAGAAATGGCTTAGGTAGTGTTGCGGTGTCGCTTACAGGGCGACTCATAATCGCTCGGTCCCAGGTTCGAGTCCTGGCGGGGCCATTGGCAGGATCTTGCAAAGCATTGCACCCAGCAGCACTTACAGCATCGCACCAGTTCTTGCCATTTTTGGGTGGTGACGCAGTGCGAGCGTGTTCTGCGCGGTGCTGCACACTTTTATGCACACTTTTTTGCATCGTGTTTTTTGGCCTCAAACCCGCTGCGTCTGCGTACACCTCGTCCGTCACACTCAGGCAGTGTTTCAATACGAACAGGGGCACGACTGCG
The DNA here is from genome assembly GCA_029260555.1 of Phycisphaerales bacterium. Classification (GTDB taxonomy): domain Bacteria; phylum Planctomycetota; class Phycisphaerae; order Phycisphaerales; family UBA1924; genus JAJDCZ01. The sequence continues at coordinate 15,691 of JAJDCZ010000041.1, read as the reverse complement.
CTGTTGCGCATCGAGTACTGGCAAACTCACAATCACGGTTTCATTGGAAATTCTCCAAGGCACACCAGCCTTCTTCCCTAGCTCACACTCCACTGGCCTCTGGCCCAGCCAGCGATTGAAGGCTACCGTCATTCTCAACACAAACTCATCACCTTGATCAGTTGGAGCCCTGCTGTGATCCATACACCACTCAAAGCCTTTCACGAAGAATACGGTGCCAGGTTCGTAGAATATGCAGGCTGGGAAATGCCTGTTTCGTACACTTCCATCCACGAAGAGCACAACCAGGTGCGCAGCTCTGGCGGTATCTTTGATGTCTCTCACATGGGTCGTATCCATGTCAAAGGCAGACACGCCCGCAAACTCCTCGAACGCCTGTGTTCCAGAAGAATCTCGGACATGAAACAAGGCCAGTGCAGATACACACTCATCTGCAATGCCCAGGGCGGCGTACAGGATGATGTCATCGTCATGCGCATGGAAGAAGACGATTTTCTCGTGGTTGTCAATGCATCAAATCGCGAGAAGATCCTCAAGCATTTCAATACGATTCAGGCTGAGAATCAGGATCGCGCCACTATTGAAGATCAAACTCTCAAAACCGCCATGGTCGCTATTCAGGGCCCAAATGTCATCGACATGATCGCAAAGATCTCCAGCGAAATTCCTACGCTCAAACGCTACCGCTTCACAATCAAAAATCTCATGATCCTCAAGGTCATCATCGCGCGCACTGGCTACACAGGCGAAGATGGTGTTGAAGTCATCATTCCTTCCAACATGGTTTCCATGGCGATGAAGCTCCTCCTCAAAGACTTTGACACAAAATCTCCCGATGCCCCCATCAAGCCTGCGGGCCTTGGTTCACGCGATACACTTCGGCTTGAAGCGGGCATGCCATTGTATGGCCATGAGCTCGGCGAAGATATCTGTGCTCTCTCCTGTGGTCTGGACTTTGCCATCACGCTCGATAAAGACGAAGACGAGAACGGCATCCCCTTCATTGGCATGGAAGCACTCAAAAAAATCGCAGCAGACGGCGGCCCAGCCCAGCGACTCGTCGGCATCAAACTCGATGGAAAACGCACCGCCCGCCAAGGCAACATCATTAATCTCAAAGATACCCCCATCGGCATCGTCTCAAGTGCCTGTCTCAGCCCGACGCTTGGCTTCCCGATCGCTATGGGCTTTGTCGATGCTCAGCACGCTGAATCAGGCACAGCAATCCAGATTGACACCGGCCGAGCCCCGCTTGATGCTGAGCTTGTCCCCCTGCCTTTCTACAAAAAGCCCAAGAAAGTCCCCGTAGCGTCAGCTTGAGATTCCAGCAATGCTGACAGGGTTGAATGCGGGATATGATGCATGACGATGAGTACTCAAAGACGCATCTATCTCGATAACGCTGCGACCAGCTTCCCCAAGCCCGCGTGCGTCCATGATGCCATGCTTCACTATGCCACGCAGATCGGTGCCTCGCCGGGTCGTGGTGCGTATGCCGAAGCGCAAGAGGGTGGTCGAATTCTCGCCCAGTGCCGCGAGCGTCTGTGCAGGCTTTTTAATGGCGAATCGCCCGATCACATCATTTTTACGCTCAATGCTTCGGATGCTTTGAATCTGGCCATCCAAGGCATTATCACGCATCAACTCTGCAAAAATCCTGCTTCTACCCCTCATGTCATTACAACCGCGATGGACCACAACTCTGTGCTTCGGCCTCTGAACGCTGCAATACAAAGAGGCATCACCTGGACCTGCGTTCCCTGCGACCCAATCACGGGCCTGGTTGATCCTGATGATGTCGCCAATGCCATCACCCGTGATACCCGCCTCGTTGCGGTTGTTCATGCTTCAAATGTCACCGGCACGGTGCAGCCGATTGCCAAAGTGGGTCACATCTGCTCGCTTGCAGGCGTGCCATTACTCGTCGATGCATCTCAATCCCTGGGGCACTTGCCTGTTGATGTCCAGAGCATGAACATTGATCTGCTTGCCTTTCCGGGTCACAAGGGGCTGCTCGGCCCACTCGGTACCGGTAGCCTTTACATCAAACCAGGCTGGGAACATCGCCTTGAACCCATTCGACAAGGCGGCACAGGCACCATCTCCGAAAGTGACCACCATCCCACCTCCATGCCCGAGCGTTACGAACCCGGATCACACAACACCATCGGCATCGCAGGCCTGAATGCGGCCCTTGGCTCCCTGCTCGAATCAGGCATCGACACCATCTGGGCCAATGAGCAATCCCTGATTGATCTCATGCTTGAACAACTTGTCCCCGCTCAAGAGCAAGGCCTGACTCTTCTTGGGCCACCCACCTCCAGAGACAGGCTCGGTGTCTTCTCGTTCATCCATTCAGACATCGTACCTGCCGAGTTTGCGAATCTTCTTGAAAAACGCTTCGGCGTGCTCAGCCGCGCCGGTCTGCACTGCGCTCCAAGAGCACATCAGATCCTGGGCACACTCAACCCTGACAAGCCGAAAGAAAACTCAGGTGCCACCCGCCTCAGCCTTGGTCACTTTACGACGCCGCAAGACATCAAGGATGCCTGTGCTGCCATCCTCAGCATCATCCAGACTCAGGCTGCCCCTGTCGGTTCTCACTGACATTTTTCAAGCTTTGCAGTATTTGCGCAAGATTAATGCTGACTACGCCTGTTGATCAGGTCGAGGCACATCCACCCATTGTCCCTCACAGTGCCTCACCACGGTGCCGCTGAGGAGATAGATCACCTGCTCAGCAATATTCGTGCAGTGATCTGCAATTCGCAGGCACTCATTGGCGATTTCATGCAGCAAAAACGCATATTCCACCGTGATCTGCCCATTGGCGATCTTCTGTTCTGCATCCTTGAGAATTTTGGCTTTGAATGCCTCGATTGCTTCATCAGCCTGCAAAACAACTCGAGCCAAGGACTCATCAGACTTGTCAAAGCAGTTGCCCGCATCTCGCAAAAGCCCGATCACGCTGTTGGCCATCACACGAAATGTCTTGGGGATATCCGTGTCCATCCTGACAAACTCAGGCACCCGCTCTGCAATTGTCACCCCTGCATCAGCGATGCGTTCAAGCTCGTTGTTCAGCTTCACGATTACCAGTGCCTTGCGAATTTGCGTCGAGCTGAGGGCCACGCCTGATGTTGCAGCATCTGTCAGCATGTTCACAGCCGTCTGCTCAACACGCACATCGACCTGATCAATCACATCATCCGCACGAATCACATCTGATGCAGCTTCGGTATCGCCATTAAAAAAAGAATCCAGTGCTGATTCGATGATCGACTGCACACGCCTTCCCTGATCCACCAGATCGGCCTTGAGAAGTTCCAGACGCTTGGCGTATCGCTCGGTCGTGTCCATTGCGAAAGCTCCTTCCCCCATCATCGCTGTCTGACCTGCCACTTGCTCTGGGCAAGGGCTATTGTTCCTTATCGCTCGGCCTTGCTCATGCTAGGTTCAATCACACGAACCTGCTCAGAATCAGGCAAGCCGATCGCCTTTTTACTCTCACCGTTGCTCAGTCACACCGAATCAGACATTCAATCCAAGGAGCCCGTCCATGGCCTTTTCCATCGAACTCATCCATGCCCGTCAGATTCTCGATTCCCGTGGCAATCCCACCGTCGAAGTCGAAATCGGTCTCGAATCAGGCATCACCGCCACCGCGATGGTCCCAAGTGGTGCATCCACGGGTGAGAACGAAGCTGTTGAACTTCGTGATGGTGGTTCACAATGGATGGGCAAAGGCGTGACCAATGCGGTAGCCAATGTCATTGAACGCATCGCCCCGGCTATCGAAGGGATGGACGCTCGTGATCAGGAAGGTATTGACGCCACCATGATCGAGCTTGATGGCTCTTCAAACAAGGCAAACCTTGGCGCCAATGCCATCCTCGGCGTGTCCATGGCGGTCGCCAGAGCGGCTGCGGATGCATCAGGACTCCCGCTATACCGCTATCTCGGAGGCACCGGAGCCAAGACTCTCCCTGTTCCCATGCTCAATATTCTCAACGGCGGCAAACACGCTGACAACACCGTCGACTTCCAGGAGTTCATGATTCAGCCCTGGGGCTTTGATGACTACCCAGAAGCTCTGAAGGCAGGTGTTGAAATCTACCACACACTTAAATCAGTCCTCAAATCCCAGGGGCTTTCGACGGCAGTGGGTGATGAAGGCGGCTTTGCACCCAACCTCAAGGATAACGAAGATGCACTGAAAATCATCGAGCAGGCTGTCGACAAGGCTGGCTATAAGTGGGGTGAGCAGATCTTTGTTGCGCTCGATCCTGCGACCAGCGAACTCTGGAATGAAGCTGAAAAAGATGGCAAACAGGGTTACAAGTTCTTCAGCTCAAACCAGGAAATCGTCTCCAGTGATGATCTGATCGATATCTGGGCAGACTGGTGCAAGAAATATCCCATTCGCTCCATCGAAGATGGTCTGGCTGAGAATGACTGGGAAGGCTGGGCCAAGCTGACCAAACGCCTTGGCGATACGGTTCAACTCGTCGGCGATGACATCTTTGTGACCAACAAAAAGTTCGTCGAGCGAGGCATTGCTGAAGGCTGCGCCAATAGCGTCCTTATCAAGGTGAACCAGATCGGCACGCTCAGTGAAACCTTTGATGCGGTGAATCTCGCCATGCGTAATGACTACGCCTGTGTCATCAGCCATCGCTCTGGCGAAACCGAAGATACCATCATCGCAGACATTGCTGTTGCAACCAACTGTGGCCAGATCAAAACTGGTGCCCCCTGTCGATCAGATCGCAACGCCAAATACAACCAGCTTCTCCGCATTGCAGAAGAACTTGGCGAGTTGGGCGTGTATGGCTCATCGACATGGAGCCGTTCGTAAAATGCTGCAAATCATGCTGAATGTCGGTTTGCTTCGTGAGTTTGTTTCACCAGGCTGCAATCGCTGCGCTGGCTGACTGTATCATGACACCAGATGAGCAATGCTGATTCCAGGACAAGTCGTGTGACGCGTTTGACCATTCACAAGGGCAGGCGTTTTAGCTTTGAAGCGGTCAGCTTTGCTCAGCCAGATGGTCGAATCCTGCAACGAGAGGTGGTTCGGCATCCCGGAGCGGTCGTGATCGTGCCGATTCTGGATGATTCAGCAGATCCCGAGCTGGTTCTGGTCGAAAATCTGCGTGTTGCGATGGAAAAAACGGTTCTTGAGTTTCCTGCGGGCACGATTGAGCAAGGTGAGCTGCCCTGCGATTGTGCAGCACGCGAGTTGATCGAAGAAACTGGCTATAAAGCCAAGAATCTGCACGACATCGGGCGGTTTTATACCTCGCCGGGCATGAGTGACGAGTTGATGCATGCTTTTGTTGGGACAAAGCTGACAGAAGAAGCACAGAATCTTGATGAAGATGAATGTCTGACCGTGAAAGTGATCAAGGCGAGTACGCTCTTGGGTCTGATTGACAATGGCGAACTGATCGATGGCAAGTCCATGCTCGCGTTTTTGCTTGCCTTGCGCCAGGGATTTGTAAATCCGGGTCGGGCCGGGGAGGCTTGTTGATCTATGGGTTGGCAGGATCGAGACTGGAGTGACAGGGACCAGGGCAGCCGATTTTCGCGTTTTGTGAATCGGATTTTCAGGAACGGCGAAAGCCCCCTGGAATGGGCAGTCCCGTTTTACACGCTCTGGGGCATTCGTGTTCGTATCCATCTGGTTTTCATTGTGTATGCGATGGCGCAGCTGGCCTTTTCTATCCCGAGGGACAGAATCGGTTTCCCGTTTGTGCTTGCAGCGATGCTCAGCTTGTTCGTTCTCGTGCTGTTACACGAATATGGGCACTGCTTTGCATGTCGACGGGTGGGTGGGAGTGCTGATCGCATCATTATGTGGCCTTTGGGGGGGCTGGCGTTTTGCATCCCCCCTGACCACTGGAAAGCACACTTCATTACCACAATCGCAGGACCTGCAGTCAATGCGGTTCTTTGGCCAGTTCTGGGACTGATTCTGCTGGCGATGGGTGTGGGCTGGCATGGTCTGATTTTCAATCCGTTTGATCCCGGCTCAGCACTGGGCGATGTCACCCGGGCGGATGGCTCAGCACCGATGTGGCTGGTGTCGCTCTGGTGGGCGTACTACATCAATCTGATGCTGCTGGGGTTCAACTTTTTGCCGATGTACCCGATGGATGGTGGCAGGCTGTTGCAGGCACTGCTCTGGGCCAGAGGCGATTATCAGAGTGCTTTAAGGACGACTGCCAGGGTGGGGCTGGGGCTGGCGATCATGATCGGGGTGTGGGCGATGGTCGCGAACATTGGTCAACTGGTTGGCATTGCCATCTTCGCAGGCCTCATCAGCTGGCAGGAACTCACCAAATCGACTTTTGTGCAAGAGCCGGGTTATGGCCTGTCTGCTGATGAATCCTCATGGAAAAGCGGTGCTCAGAACGATGAATCTGCAGGTGAAAGACCACTTTCTGCACGCGAAAAGAAAAAAGAGGAACGAGTTCTCAAACAACAGCAGGAGATTGACCGTATTTTGGCCAAGATATCGCGTGTGGGTATGGATGGGCTGACAGCTGGCGAAAAGCGCATGCTCAAACAAGAGACTCGCAAGCAGCATAAGGCGTAAGATCCGGTGCTCTTGAATGCCTGACGCGGGTTCGCGTGCATGATGGGCTCGTTGATGGAGATTCAGGCACACGCATGGGCATTTACGATCGCGACTACATCAGAACGACTGGCAGAGGCTCTGGCATGGGTGGTGGGGCCGGGATGGGGGGAATGGGGGGGAGGGGGGGAGGATTCCGTACACAGAGGTTCCAGATCCGCTCAGTGAATGCGTGGATCATACTGATTTGTGTCGGGGTCTTTGTGTTTGATGCACTTCTGGCATCGTCTGGGTTTATGCGTGAGGTTCCCGTTGCCAGGCAGATCCGGGCGGATGCAACGAGTCTGCCAAAAAATGCACTGATTGTGCTCGATTCTGTGACAGAGGTGTATCCGGATCGAAGTTCAGCACTGGTCGGTCGGCGTTACCACCGCATCATTGATGGCCGATCACCAGCTGCGATGGCTTTGAAAAGCACAATTGAGCAATATGGTTTTGACAAACTCTCGCGTGAGCAAGGTGCGCTTCTGAGTCAGCTTACGGTGGGCAGAGAGTTTTATATTCCCATGTCGCCTCTGGCTTCGCTGGGTCACTTTTCGACGCTTTATGGCTTTCAGAAGATGGAAGTCTGGCGACTGATTACCTTTCAGTTCCTGCATGGCAGTGTCATGCACTTGTTTTTCAATATGTTCGGCCTGTTTATTTTTGGCAGGCTGGTCGAGCAGCATCTTGGTTCACGCCGATATCTGGCGTTTTATCTGATTTGTGGCATCTTTGGGGGCGTTTCGTACCTGATTTTGAACTTTATTGGGGCTGTGCTGGGCATATCTCTGCCCGGGGCATTGGCAACGCCGACATGGACGCCTTTGATCGGTGCTTCAGCGGGTGTTTTTGGTGTGATTGTGGCGTGTGCCTATATTGCGCCGAATATGGTCATTCAGCTGATCTTCCCGCCGATTCCGCTGAAGATGAAATGGTTTGCGTATGGATATGTGGCAATCGCAGCGTACAACCTTCTGACCAGCGGGAACAATGCGGGTGGTGATGCTGCACATATCGGCGGGGCGATCGCGGGGTATTACTTCATACGAAATGCGCACCTGTTGAGAGACTTTTTTAGTGTTTTCAGCGCTAAAACGAGCAAGCCTCGCAAGACATCGGCACCAAAAAGGCGTGTTGCGAACCGGGCTGTGCCTGGCGATGACCAGATTGACCGGATTCTGGCCAAGGTTGCTACGCAGGGAATCCAGAGCCTGACGGAAAAAGAGCGAAAAGCGCTGAAAAATGCCACCGAAGCGCAGCGGCAATCAGGCGATCGGTGACAGCCAGTGAACATGAACGCAATTCGATTCGAGATTCTCAAAAAATCCACAGGCTGTTCAGCCAGGCTAGGGCGAGTCAGCACGCCTCACGGCGATTTTGATACACCCGCGTTCATGCCAGTGGGCACAAAGGCATCAATCAAAGGCATCTACCCGATGCTGTTTGAGAAGACCGGCTCGCAGATATTGCTCAACAACACCTATCACCTGCTTTTAAGGCCTGGACCTGATCTGATCGAAAAACTTGGAGGCGTGCATCGATTCATGGGCTGGCCTGGGCCGATTCTGACGGATTCGGGCGGGTTTCAGGCATTTTCGATGGCGGATCTCAACGCGATCAATGATCAGGGCGTTACTTTTAAATCGATTGTGGATGGCTCAAAGGTACATTTGTCGCCAGAACGGGCGATCCAGGTGCAAAATCAGCTTGGTGCGGACATCATCATGGCGTTTGATGACTGTCCACCAGCAGCGGGGGCGGGAACAGGCAGTGGGGATATGGGGCAGCAGGCAGAAGAATCTGAATATCAGCAACGGGTGGCCAGTGCAGTGCAGAGAACGACAGACTGGCTTGAAAGGTGTGCACAGGCCCACCAGCGGGGGGCAGATCAGGCACTTTTTGGGATTGTGCAGGGCGGGACGGATCTGGAGTTGAGAAGTCGATCGGTGCAGCAGGTGTGTCAGATCGAGCTGCCGGGGTATGCGATAGGCGGGGTGGCGGTGGGGGAAGGGCCTGAGGAGATTGCCAAAGTGGTAGCTCACACTGCGGTGCTGATGCCTGGGGATCGACCTCGATATCTGATGGGTGTGGGGTATGAGCGGGATATTGTGGCGTCTGTGCTGGCGGGGGTGGATATGTTTGATTGTGTTCTTCCGACGCGAAATGGGCGAAATGCGAACGCTTTTACGCGAGATGGGCAGATTCGCTTGCGAAATCGGCAGTTTTTTGATGATTCAGGGCCGATCGAGGCGGATTGTGATTGTCTGGCGTGTTCGCCGGGTGTTCATGGTTGGGAGACGGTTGATGGGCTGCCGTTTTCGCGTGCATATATCAGGCATTTGTTTATGGCAGAGGAAATGCTTGGGCCGATCCTTGTCAGCCTGCATAATGTAAGGCACTTCCAACGATTGATGTTGGACATTCGCAGTGCGATCCGGGAAGATGACTGGTCCGGGTTTTTTTCGCGTTGGCCCAGGCTGGTGGATGAGCTGGCCGGGGTTGGTGTCGACCCGGAGCTTTGCATGGGTGGTGCTCGTGTGGGAATAGAGAAACGACAGCAGGCTGATTGAGGTCTGGTTGTCATCACAATGGAAGGGTCATGATGGCCATGGAACCAAGTTTAGTGAAGCTGCCGCCGATGACGGTCGTGCTGGGTCAGGATTCACAGCCGATCAGTGGATTTGCTGGTGAGGGTCAGTCAGGATCGACTGGTCAAAATAGTGCTGCGCCAGGTGGGGCAGGCGCGCCAGGTGGTGGGAAACCAGTGAACTCCTTTGGGGGCGGGCTTTTGATCCCAATGATGCTGTTGCTTTTTATCTTCATGATTATGTCGACGATGATGTCGTCGCGCAAGCAGAAGAAGAAGCGTCTGGAGATGATGTCGTCGCTTGGCAAGCAGTCCAAGGTGCAGACGATTGGTGGAGTGATTGGAATTGTGTCTGAGGTTCGTGATGACACGGTGGTGATCAAGGTTGAGGATGGAACGAGAATCCGCTTTGCCAAAAGTGCGATTCAGACGGTGTTGAGCTCAAAGGACAGTGAAGGTAGTCAGGCGGTTCAGGAGGTTAAACCTGAGCTTCAGGCGACCAATATCTGATCGCGCGAACTTTTCTTTTTTCTTGTTGAAGATATTCAGGTATCGGACAGAACCATGCAGAGACATATTTTTCGGCTTGTACTCGTGGCGATCGTGCTTTTGCTGCTCGGGTTATCAGTTATTCCACCCAAGGAAAAGCTGAGGCTAGGCAAGGATCTGAGCGGCGGCGTGAGCATGATTTACGCTGTCAATATCAGGCCGAGCGATCCGCCGGATGTTTTGAGCAAGACGATCGAGGTGCTCAAGCAGCGTATTGACCCGGGCAATCAACTTGATATCACGATGGTTGCGCAGGGGCGAGACCGCATCGAGATCACCATGCCTGCGCCGACAGAAGAGGTCAAGGCATTGCGCAAGGTGTATGACGATGCGCTGAATGGGCTTGGTGCTACGGAGATTGATCCCTCGGATCTTGAAAGAGCAATGCGCTCTGATGAGCAGACCCGGGCGGCTATTTTGACGCGTCTGGCTGCCGGTGATGCAGAGCGTCAGAAGCTGTTGACGCAGACGGCTGAGGCGTTTGACAATGCCAAGGCATTGCGGGGGGCGTATCGCCAGTTGAAGGATTCGGGCACGGCTCAGGGCGAGATTCTCCAGAGCATGGTGGGGCAGGTTTCTGAAGCTGAGATTTCGTATGAACAACTGCGAGATTCGGTGCTGGCGTTATCGCTGAATCCTGAGGAGGTTTCGCGGGCGTTACTTTTGCCTGAGAAGACGATCCGGAAGTTTGATAATGAGACGGGCGAGGCTGTGGAACTGGACAGCCCGCAGAAACGGGCTCTTGATCGCCTGCGCGAGCAGCATCCTGATGTTGCCAGCGAGCTTGATCGGGTGGTGGAAACATTCCAGGCGTACAAAGCCAAGCGGCGTTCGCTTGATGATCCTGAGGATCTCAAGAGGTTGTTGCGCGGGTCGGGTGTTCTGGATTTTCGTATTTCGGTTGATCCGGCACCAGCAGCGATGTCGCATCCTGATGAGGATCGGCTTCGGCGTGAGCTTCAAGAGCGTGGGCCTCGCAATGTGCGCGCCAACGATGCCAGCTGGTACAAGCTGAACAAGATTGACAGCTGGTATGACTCGGTGCAGCAGTTGCGTTTGGTGAAGGAGAATCCAGCAGCGTTTTTCAGCAGCCGCAGTTATGTGGTTGAGGAGTATGACGGCGAGTATTACATGCTGTGCTGGGATACGCGTGGCAATCGACTGACCAAGGCTGAGGGGAACTGGGATGTATCAGGGGCGTTTCAGAGCAGTGACGAGATCGGCAGGCCTGCAATTGCGTTTACGATGAATGCCAAGGGGGGCGTGCTGCTGGGCGAGTTGACCAACGATCATGTGAAAGATCGCATGGCGGTGTTGCTGGATGACCAGGTCTATACCGCGCCGGTGCTTCAGAGTCGAATTTCCAGGCAGGGGCGAATATCCGGCGAGTTTACCCAAGCTGAGATTCGCTACATTGTGCAGGTGCTTTCAGCGGGGAGTTTGCAGCAGAAGCTTTCGCCAGAGCCGATCAGCCAGAGCACGGTTGGACCTGATCTGGGGCTTGATAACCTGCATGCGGGTTTGAAGGCGGGTATATGGGCACTGGGGATCGTCAGTGTATTCATGGTTTTGTATTATTTTCAGTGCGGAATTGTCGCAGTGATTGCATTGGTGTGCAATGCGATATTGATTATGGGAGCGATGGCGATGAATCATGCAGCGTTTACGCTGCCTGGCATCGCGGGCATCATTTTGACATTCGGTATGGCTGTGGATGCCAATGTACTGATTTATGAACGAATACGAGAAGAACTTGAACTGGGCAACGATGCCAGGACTGCGGTTCGGCTGGGTTTCAGCAAGGCATTATCAAGTATTGTCGACGGCAATGTGACGAACCTGATCGTGTGTGTGGTGCTTGGGTATACGGGCACACAGGAGATCAAGGGCTTTGCGATTACGCTGGGTATTGGTGTGGTCGCGACGCTTTTCTCAGCACTGGTTATTGCTCGATTGATATTCGCGTTGTCTGTAGAGGATCTGGGGTGGAAGCGGATCAGCATGTTGCCGATGGTGATCAAGCCTCTGGGCCGGTTGCTTCGGCCAAACTTTGACTGGATGAAGTTCCGGTATGTATTTCTGACGATATCAATATGTTATGTGATGCTGGGGGTGGTGATGGTGGTCTGGCAGGGCGAGAAGATGCTGGACAACGAGTTTCGTGGTGGAACCTCGGTGACGATCAGTTTCAAGGATGATGATTCAGGCACGCCGATGACGATGACGCGAGCGGCGGTTCAGGATCGCGTGCGAGAGATTGCAGCGCAGGCAGAAGATGTGAGTCAGCTGAAGATGCTTTCGACAGCGGATGTTCTGCCTGTAGACCCTGAGAGCGACGGGATTACCTCAAGCAAGTTCAGGATCAAGACGGTGGCGCAGGATCAAAGTGCGGTGGTGGGAGCGATTACTTCGTCGTTTTCTGATCTTCTGGATCAGGAGGCTGCTCTTGAGTTTGATGCGTATCACGGCGGGAGTGTGCCAGATTTCCGGGTTTCGCCAGTTTATCGCATTCTAACGGGCACACTGGGCGATGACATCAATATGCCCGAGTTCCGGGATGATGTATCTGAGTATGTGGGCGGTGTGGCGATTGTGCTGGACAATCTGCATTTGAAGGATGATTCTCAGCACAAGAGGCCTGACCTTGCGGGTCTGGAGACAAGGCTTGAATCATTCCGCAAGAAGGCTGAGTATTCAGGAACGCTGACGCGAGCTCGTGAGGTTCGTGTGCTTCGTGGGACAAAGGATGCGGTTGAGACAGCTGTGGTGCTGGTGCGTGAAGATGGCTTGAGCTTCTTTGATGATGAGCAGGCCTGGGATCAGGAAGTGGCGGGGGCGGAGTGGGCTTTAACCTGCAATGCAATAGGAAACATTACAACGCTGGCAGAGGTTCAGAACTTTAGCGCAGCAATCGCAAGCACTTTCAAGGCTCGTGCGATCGTGGCGGTGATTTTGAGCTTCTTCCTGATCACGATTTATATCTGGGTGCGATTTGGTTCCGTGCGTTATTCGCTGGCTGCGATTGTGGCTCTGATGCACGATGTTCTGGTGGCGATTGGCCTGATTGCAATGGCTGAGATTGTGTACGAGATGGAGGGGACGCAGCACTTTGCGCAGTGGATTGGATTGATGCCTTTCAAGATCGATCTGAGTCTGGTGGCAGCACTTTTGACGATCGTGGGTTATTCGTTGAATGACTCGATTATTATTATGGATCGCATTCGTGAGAACAAGGGCAAGCTTGCATATGCATCTCGCAGTGTGGTGAATCAGTCGATCAATCAGACGGTCAGCCGTACGCTGGTGACTTCGGGCACGACCTTCCTTGCGGTGTTGATTCTTTATATCTTCGGCGGCGAAGGTGTACGAGCATTTGCGTTTACGCTGATGATCGGTGTGGTTTTCGGCACATATTCGTCGATTGCAGTGGCAGCACCGCTGGTGTGGTCCACAAAGCGTGATCCTTCGGTCAAAGCCAGCGATTCGGAGTTGGCTGAGGGCAGCTCGGGTGCGATTGCTTCATCGTGAACTGGTGTATGATCTGTAGCATGCTTGATGAGGATGCGTGATGATCAATGACCCACGGCGGATCTCGATTCTTGGCGTTGCACTTGCTGCACTGTGGGTTGTTGTTTACTGGTTCTGGACACCGGCAAGCAGCGACCAGGCACCGATTTCTTTTCAGGAGCAGAATCAGGCGCTGGATCTGGAGCGAACAACTCCGGCTACCAGCGGGGCTGAAGGTGGTCGAGTTTCTGATGTGAGAGACTTGTCGCTGGTAATGCCTGCGGCGGAAGTGGAGCGTGGTCCAGGGACAAGGGGTGAAGGAGCGGAGGAGGGGAGGCCGATTGAGCATGTGGTGCAAAGGGGTGAGACCTTTGAGTCGCTGGCGGTGCGTTACTTTGGTTCGGGTCGGTATGTTGGGGCGTTGCTCAGAGCAAACAGTTTGAAAGATCCGACGCGGTTGAAGCCTGGCGATGTGGTGTTTGTGCCTCGAGATCCGGCTGATCCACAGGGGTCGCGTGCGGGCAGGGGTTTGGCTGATGCCGCTGGGGGTGCTGATGTCAAGGATGATGAGGGGGGCGTTTTGGTTACGCAGGTCATTCTTTATGAGGTTCAAAGGGGGGACACACTTTCAGAGCTGGCTCAGCGGTTTTATGGATCGATTCGATTCAGCCGAAAGCTCTTTGAAGCCAATCGGGATCAGCTGAAGTCGATGGACGATCTGAGGCCGGGGCAGGTGCTGCGGATTGAACCCTGATGAGCAGGTGAGTAAAGATTGCCAGAAGGGGGGCACGAGGGAAGGGAGGGGGGGGAGGGGGGGAGGCCGCATGTGGAGCTTGGGAGCGGGTTTATAGAGCAGATTTGCGCAAATATGACGCATGCTGGTGTGGGTTTGATGGCACCATGTATGGGATCAAAGTGATCTGTCCTGAAAATGGAACCGTATGGCAGAGATCAGCCGTTCAGTGGTTGTAAAGTTGGATAGGCAATGCCCATGATGCCATCTGAATGAGACTGAAACTCGTTGATCATCTTGCCGAAATACAGTAGAGTCGCGAAATGCCACTGATCGGAGAAACTTTGTTCAGCCACCAGTTCAACCGCATGATCGCCATTGTGAGTCTCTTGATAGTGATGCTCACTGCTGCAGCAGCCTCGGCACAGGCTCCGATTTTTGAGGACGGTTTTGAGGATGTCAATACATTCCTTGACTTGTTTCCCCGCGATGGCTCGCGGTGGTCAAACTTCGGGCTTACAAACCAGAGCAACACCATCGACCTTTCACAGGAACAGGTCCGGAGCGGAACCCAGTCGCTCAAGTGTTTCGCATTGCCTACCAAAGGTGCCGACACATCCAAGGCCTATATCTCCAACGGGCTGTTCCAGTTTGTAGAGGGTGATCAAGCCTGGTTCGAGGCGTGGTTCTATGTCGATGGTGCTTCGCCTCCGATTCACCTGTTCCTGTGGGATCTTGAAGCGCCCGGAACCTGTACTTCAATCGAGGCCTGCCCTGCAGTAGGCGATGGCTCGATCTGCTCGTCTCCCGGGCGACGGCTGTACCTGCAGAACTCACAAGGGACGCCAATCAGAAGCGATCTTGGCAAATGGTGCCTGGGCGAGGACTTCATCCAGAGGCCTGGCAACGAAACCCATTTTCCAACTGACCAGTGGGTGAGGCTTCGCGTGTTCATCGGGCTTTCAAGCCAAAAGGATGGCATCTTGCAGGTGTGGCAGGATGACAAACTCATCGTGCACAACCGGGGGTACACGCTGCCAAGAGCCGATTCGATCTATAACCGCCTTGAGGTCGGCCTCACCGCCAACGGCGGGGATGCCAACCCGGCGACGCTGTTCCTTGATGATGTCACAATCTGGGATTCGCCCCCAAGCTGGTGGCTGACGATCTTTGACAGGGATGGCGATGGACTGGTCTCGATCGACGACAGCTATGAACTGCACAAAAACCCCGCCGACCTTGACGATGACGGCGTGGCCGGTCGGCCAGACATCGACCTGCTCGAAGAAGTCGTTCGGTGGGATGAGCCGACAGATATGCGCAACAACGGATAACAGGTGCCACGCCCGACGA
The DNA here is from genome assembly GCA_029260555.1 of Phycisphaerales bacterium. Taxonomy (GTDB): domain Bacteria; phylum Planctomycetota; class Phycisphaerae; order Phycisphaerales; family UBA1924; genus JAJDCZ01. Next base: position 340 of record JAJDCZ010000041.1, on the reverse strand, counting down.
TCCGCTTGCAGCGTGCATGAAGCCTGTGCCCGGTATCAACTTGACAGAGCCAAGGCAAAGATGTGCAATCTGTCATATCAGATTGTGCTTTGCGCTGGCGCGAATATGCTCTGTAATCATGGCGATAAGGAATAGGGGAGGCCTTTATTGCGTGAGGAAAGGGGAGGGGGGGTGGGGGGATGCTTTGTGGGGAGGGGGGGTGGCACTCAACGCCGTGAACTATTTTTGGGGAGGAATGAAAAAGTGGCCTCTTGACCGATGTCTGTGTTGTTGGCCAACAACACAACAAAGGCAAGGAGGCCACAGATGTCTGAACACTGTATCGGCGGCGGAGCCGCTG
>JAJDCZ010000040.1 GCA_029260555.1 Phycisphaerales bacterium | reverse complement strand
TATCGTCGAACCGGACATCGGGCGCACGATACCGGCCTTCGGTTTTGCCGAACCAGACACCGGGCGCGTGAAACCAGGAGCCGGGCGCGTGTTATTCGGAACAAAATCGACGCGCCCGGGAGCTGCGCGCACGATACCGGTGTTCGGTTTCGCGATACCGAAGGCTGCGCACCGCAACATCAGAGCAAAATCGTGCTGCATTAACGCTCTGTTCACCGTCCCGGACCTTGCGCTGGCCAACATTCAAGCTGCGCACGCGATATCTCGCGCTGCGTTGATCGCACCCCGTTCGGAGTCTGGTTCACCGGCCACACTGAGCACAAAGCTGCGCCTACTCCACACCTGCCTTCCCATCACCACCCATTTTCTTGTATTCCCCCCCACCCGCCTTCCCCATCTGAATACTGGTCTGGATTCTGGCCTCCCCGCTACCAGGCGACAGGCTCACCATGCAGGATCTGGGCCAGACAAGGCTGGCTGGAGATTCCGTATTGTTGTCACAGATAAACCAGGCAGGCGGCATGAGCAGAAAAACCGCCTGAAGCACTGCTCTGCACGGTTGACCTGCTGCATCTTGAGGGCTTGAATAGGCCTGTTGGAAATACCGAGACCGGATCAACCTCTCACCCTCCCGCAGTCGACGGGCCGGGGTGATGATCGCTATGAGGCATCCCCGGCACCCGTGTGAGGTTCACGGCTGGGCGAACGGAAAGGAAGGCCACACATGGCCCGTTATACTGGACCCAAGGTCAGGCTCTCTCGTCGCGTTGGTGTACCCATCTGCGACCTCCCCAAGCACACCGCCAAGCGTCAGCTGGTTCCACCCGGGCCCCAGCGTTTTCGCCGGCGCCGGCTGGGTGACTATGGCATCCGCCTGGTCGAAAAACAGAAGCTTCGCTTCCATTACAGCATTCTCGAAAAGCAGTTCCGCAGATATATGGCTGAAGCGTCTCGCCGACAAGGCAATACCGGTGAGGTGCTCATGCAGCTACTGGAACGCCGCCTTGACAATGTGATTCGCCGCTCAGGTCTGGTTCGATCGATCTGGGCATCCCGTCAGATGGTAACCCATGGCCATGTGCTGCTCAATGGTCGCAAGACCGATCGCCCCAGCTGCCAGGTCAAGGTGGGTGACGTGATCACGCTCAAGCCCAAGATTCACACTCTGGCCCGGGAGAACATGGAGTCCATGGCAGGGCTTGATGTTCCGGGATGGCTGAGTCTGAATCCGTCGGAGCTGACGGTTCGCGTCGTGGCGTTACCTGCAGCTGATCAAGTGCCATTTGATGTCAACACGAATCTCGTGATCGAATTCTATCGCTAAGACCTGTTGAGCCTTGATCGCATCGTACCAGCGTGTGCGGTGCGGCTGGGCATTTGCAGGTTTGTTCTGCATCGAGCACGGCTTGGGTGTACGGTTTACACTGGCCCAGGCCAAAGCATGAGGTTCACCATGCTCAAGTTTCTGCGCAAGTACAACATGTACATTCTTGTGGTCTTCGGGTCGCTGTTGATGGTGGCATTTACCGCTCCACAGGCGATCCAGCAAATGGGTCTGAACCCGCTTAAAAAGAAAGCCGCCACGGTTGTCAATGATGGCAAAATCGTGAAGGTGACGGTGGGCGATCTAGAGCTTGCCTCGCGAGAAGCGTCGGCCCTGCGCACCTTTGCACCGGGGTTGACCGCTTTCAACTTCAGACTCGACAGGGAGAGCGAGCACTGGTTCCTGCTGACACTTGAAGCCAAACAAGGCGGATTTGTTGCTGAGCAGGGCGATGGTGCAGCATGGATCCCGCAACTGGCGAGAATGAATGTTGAAGCAGACTGGGTGCAGAAGTATGGCCAATATGCTGTCAACTTCATGCGCTTTCAACAGGACAAGTTTGAGCAGGAAGTTGCACAGATGGCTGCCATTATGGAACAGCGTCTGCCCTACTTTGCAGGCCAGGGTCGATTCACTGCAGATGAGTTCAAACGCGTGCTCACCAAAGCCCGTGGTGTGTATCGCATGCAGATGGCCTACCAGAACTCGGGACGCATCTCGGATGTCCGCACGATTCTGGCAGCTCGCAAGCAGTTTGATGGTGCCACGGTTGATTTTCTGGCTGTGCCTGCGACTCGACTGGTCAGCCAGATCGCAGATCCTGACGAGCAGACACTCAAAGAGCACTATGAGCGTTTTGTTGATACGCCTCGGGGCGGGGGCGATTATGGAATAGGGTATCTGCTGCCAGGGCGAATCAAGATCGAATGGCTCATGCTGGATCGCAAAGCGATAGAAGCCGCGATCAGCATCGATCCCATCGAGCTTGACAAACAGCTCAAGCAGCAGGCTGACAAGTACCCCGATGCCAGTGATGAAGACAAGGCTGCTGTCAAACAGCAGATGATCAAAGTTGTGGCTGACGAGGTCATCGTGATCGCGGATCGTTCGATTCGCACCGAGATCATGAAATCCACACGCAAGCTTGTGAAGAATACCCAAGGGTATTTCGAGCTGACCGATGAGTGGACAGGTTCAGCACCGAAGATGGAACAACTCGCTCAGATCGTGGTCGACCAGGTGGTTGCAGGCACACGAGACAATCCATCCGTCGAGCATGCAGAGCAAGGCGTGGTGATCCCGCTTCCAACAGTCAACATCAAGGCTCAAAAGTGGATCTATCCTGAGCAAATCGCAGAACTTCAAGGCATTGGCCAATCTCAGATGCTGCTGGGCGCACTGCGTGTGCCATTTACGCAAGTTGTGTTCCAGGCCAAAGAGTATGGCGGGTCCAACAAGATTCAGGTGCAGGCTCATGTACCGTTTGCTTCCCAGATCATCACTGATACAGCGGGCAATCGGTATTATTTCACGCTGCTTGATGCAGTAGACCAGTCCCCACCGGCTTCGATGGACGAGATTCTCGATGATGTGCTTGTCGATTACAAAAAGCTTCAGGCATATGAGCTGCTGCATGAACAATCCCAGGCCTATACCCAGGTGGCAGCGGGCGGCGGGCTTGATGTGCTTGCTGAATCACTCAACACGCGGGCTCCTGAAGAAAGCGAACAAGAATCCGTTGAACCCAAAAACCTGGTGGTTGCAAAGGGCGTTCGCGTGACGCGAGCACAGGTCGCAACTCCTGATCCCACGGTGAATGTCCCCGCATTTCGTGATGGGGTTATTGATCGTGCGAGTTCACTGAATCCATTGATAACCATTGATCAGATTTCGCTGGATGACCGGACACTTCGTGTAGAGATCCCCGAGCAGCTCATGGTGACGATCGTGCAGATCCAGTCGCTTGAACCCCTGACGATCGAGGATTTCAGGCAGTCTGCCAGAGCTGTTGCTCTTAATGCTTCGCTCGAAGAGTTCAGACAGGCCCTGGCAACTGAAGGCATCTCCAATCCCTTCAGCATGGAACGCCTGATACAGAGGCACCAGTTCAAAGCTGTCAGCAGCAAGAAAAAAGACGATGCCCCTTCAATCACCGGTGTTGAAGATGATAAAGATGCTGAAAAGACAGATGAGTCTACCGGATAAGAGCGGACCCGGCTGGGCAATCTCACACTGATTGCATTGCGCTGCATCGCTGCATCGCATACACTCAAGAGCATGGCTACCGAAAGACTCATTTCGCCCACAGCGACAGGCTCGGATGATCAGAACATCAACTGGTCATTGCGCCCACAATCCATTGATGAATACATTGGTCAACAGGATCTCATCGAGCGACTTTCCATCGCGATTCAGGCCAGCCAGTTTCGCGATGAACCCATGGAGCACCTGCTTTTGCATGGGCCGCCCGGCCTGGGAAAAACCACACTCGCCCATGTCATCGCTCAGAAAATGGGCACGCAGCTTCATACAACCAGTGGCCCAGCCCTTGCCAAAGGCACCGACCTTGTCGGCGCTCTGACACGCCTCAAACCTCGCGATGTGCTTTTCATTGATGAAATCCACCGCCTGCCTGTTGCGGTCGAAGAGTTCATCTATCCTGCGATGGAGGACTTTCGCATCGATGTCTGTCTGGACTCAGGAATGCATGCCCGCACTGTTCAAATCAAATGCAAACCCTTTACGCTCATCGGCGCGACCACCCGTGCTGGCATGCTCAGCTCGCCTCTTCGCTCACGCTTTGGCATCATCCACCACCTCGACTACTACACACACGATGAACTCAGGATTATTCTGTCCCGAAGCGCAGGGCTTTTGAACATCGCCCATGCTCACGAAGAAGCTCTGAATATCATCGCTGAGCGTGCTCGAGGCACCCCTCGCATCGCCAACCGCTTGCTTCGCAGAGTTCGTGATTTTGCTCATGTACGCACCAACAACAAGATCACACAATCAACCGTTGATGACGCGCTGAACCTGGAAGGTGTGGATGCTCTGGGACTTGATCATATCGATCGGCGTTACCTCACCATCATCGCCTCCATCTACGAAGGCGGGCCAGTAGGTCTTGAAGCTGTCGCTGCCACGATGAACGAAGATGCGGGCACACTTGAGGATGTTGTTGAGCCTTACCTCTTGCAGATCGGTTTTCTTGCCCGCACTCGAAGGGGGCGGATGCTGACAACCGCGGGTGCAGATCATCTGGGCGTTACCCTGGATCGCCCCGTAGATGATCACATTCTGTTCAACTCTGAAGACCCTGAATGATCAGGAACGACTGATTCAGGCGGTCATGATTTCAAACAAGCCGTCCAGATTGGTTTCGTTTTCCAGGCCTGCAACATACTCACCGAGTCTCTTGCATTTGGCTTCACCAACGATTTCTTTACCAAGAGCAGTTGCTTTGACGCTGATTTCCTCAGCTGTCATCGGGTCCCGAGGGTCACCCTTGGGAACATCAACGCGTTTACAATAGCTTGAGCCATCTTTGAGCGTGAGCGTCACCTGACTGGGCTGAAACTCTGGAAACAACGCTTCAAACTCGTCATTAGCCACAACTTTGACCATATCCATGATCGGTTCAAGGCTTTTGTCAGCAATGCGTTCACTCTTGAACTGCAACGGCGTGACCATGCCATCAACCAACCCCACCGCCAGACAGTACGGCAGTGAATGATCAGCGGTCTCTTTACCAGTCGGGCGATATTTGTGTGGATCTCCAAGAATATCCGCAGCCCGAGCGATCACCTCCACCTTGATCTCAGTGACATCGTCAGCCTTGATGTTGTTTTCCCGGGCACACTTCATCATCGCGGTCAAGGGTGCATGGCTGAGTGCTTCGATGGGAAAGCTCTTCATCCCGCAGTCAAGAATGCGGTAGTGGTCATCAGGACAGGTTGGCAGGTCTTTGGTCAACCCATCAGCATCAAATGCACAGGGTTTACCATCGTGATGACTGTGACCAAAGACATGGAAGAGCCCCTCTTTTCCATCAAAGATGTGTTCTGGACCTGAGAAATCCCGTGCTGCGAGCATGGCAGACTCAACACCCATGCGAGCTGCCCATGGATCAACGGTGTTCTTCATGTTGGTGAGCTTGCCTGCAGTGACCGCGCCGAGGCTTCCGGTTCGGCTGGCACAGATGCCTGCTGCGTTGACCATCTGGTCAACCGTCAAGTTCAATGGGCGACCTGCAGTAAACGGGGCTGCAAAGCCTGTGAGTGTGGCATGATGCCAGCCATATTCACGCACACCGGGCCTGCCGATCTCAACGAGACGCATCTCGATTTCGTACGCGATGATGGTTGCCAGGATCAGATCCTTGCCACTGAGTCCCTTGAGCTGACAGATGGCAAGAGGTGCACCGAGGATATCACTGGGGTGCGAAGGGTCTGCCTTCCAGTAGATGTCGTTATAGTCCATCGAGCGGATCATGTGGCTGTTGATAAACGCAGCATCCACCGGATTGGTTCCAAAGCCTGAGACGAAGCAAGTGCAAGGCCCTGCATCTGTGCATCCGCCTGCCATTTCCTTGTGGTGGGCAAGCAGAATCTGTGCATCTTCCTGCTGACTACCCCCAAGAGCGCAGCCCAGTGAGTCGTACCAGAAGAGCTTGGCTCGCTCGATCGCATCCTTGCTCAAATCGTCATATGACAGACTGGTTGTCCACCGGGCCAGATCATAAGAAACAAAATTGTCGGTTTTAAACGCTGCCATTGATCACTGCTCCTCGTGTTTCTCTATCAACCCTGCCAGGTGATAGCTGTATGCATTATCCAAACGACCTGCCTGCCAATGGCAGATATTGGATCGATTGTAGACATCGTGGCGGGCAGAACATTGTTGAGAATGGGACTCATATCATTGAGATTGAGAGCGTGGGGAATCATGGGCTGCACGCTCAATGGCTCTCTTACAAATCAATCAAATCTGGCTGTTGCATGCCTTATTTGAAGCCTGTAAGGGATGGTTCTTTGCCCCCCCACTGTCGCATGTGATTGAGTCTTCCTATCCTTGGGTCATGGACAAACTCAGACTCTCGACCCGGCTTAGCTCACTCAAACCTTCAGCCACTGTCGCGGTGGCCAATCGCGCCAAGCAGCTTCGCAAAGAAGGCGTGGATGTGCTGAGCTTTGCAGCAGGCGAGCCTGACTTTGACACACCGGTTCAGATCAAACAGGCAGCCATCGAGGCTCTCAATGCGGGGCAGACGCGCTACATGCAAACGCTGGGCGATGTTGATACGCGTCAGGCAATCGCTGACAAGCTGGCCCATGAGAACAACATTGAGGGGCTTACCTATGAACATGTAGGCATCTCCGCAGGGGGCAAACACGCATTGTTCGTTGCGCTGCATTGCCTGATTGATCCTCCGGTTCACAATCAGCCGCCTCAGGAGGTCGTGCTACCGGTGCCAGCGTGGGTCAGTTATGAACCTATCGCAAAGCTCGCGGGCGCAAAAGTTGTTCAAGTGCAAGCTTCTCCTGACAACGATTTTCGCATCACGCCTGATCAACTCAAGGCTGCCATCAATGAACGAACCAGGCTGATCATCTTCAACTCACCCAGTAATCCATGTGGCACGATGTATTCTCCCGATGAACTGCGTGACCTTGCCCAGGTGATCCATGAAGCTGCTATCAGCATTGCACCCAACCTGCTGGTGCTGACAGACGAAATTTACGAAAAAATTATCTATGGCGATATCGAGCATCTGTCGCTCGGATCAATCAAATCCATCGCGGAACGAACCATCACGATCAACGGCTTGTCAAAGTGCTGCGCCATGACGGGCTGGCGCGTGGGCTATACCGCCTGCCCGGGTGAGTTTGGGAAAAAGTTCATCAAATCCATGGGCACGCTCCAAGGCCAGATGACCACCAACATCACCTCGTTTGTCTATCCTGCGATTCGAGTCGCCCTCACACAGTGCCGAGATGACATCGAACAAATGCGGCGAGCTTATGCTCAAAGAGCAACGCTCATCTGCGATCGACTCTCAGCAATCCCCGGTTTTCAGGCTTGTAAACCCACCGGCGCCTTCTATGTCTTTCCACGAGTCGCAGACCTCTTCGGCTCCACAACACCCAGAGGCACACAAATCTCCTCCGCCATGTCGCTTGCTGAGGCTTTGCTGGAAGAAGCAAAGATTGCGGTGGTGCCTGGCGAGGACTTTGGTGGTTGCAGCTTTGAACACATTCGCATCTCGTTCGCTTGCTCAGAAGAGCATATCAATCAGGGCATGGACCGGCTTGCTGCCTTTGTTGACAGCCTGAAGCAATGACAGCTTCTCCTTCTTCGCACACATGCTGCATGAAATCAGTATCATGGCTTACCCAATGAATCAGACAGCTTGAATCAACTGCGGAGATGCCATGCGAAATATCCGATTGTTCGTCCTCATGACCCTCGTCATGCTGCTTGCACTTTCTTCTCGTGCAGAAGATGGTGATATTTCTGGTCACTGGATTGGCAAAATCAACATCCCAGGCCTGACACTGGGGATTGATGTTGATTTCTCCCACGATCAGGAAAACCCTGAAAAATGGATTGGCGACCTCTCCATCCCCCAGCAAAACGCGACAGATCTGAGGCTGACCAACATCGTTTACGATGGCACGAACATCTCCTTTAATTTACCCGATGTGCCCGGCAAAGCGTCGTTCTCAGGCACATTCCTGCAAGATTCATCCATATCGGGGACATTCTTTCAAGCTGGTCGAGAGTCGCCTTGGGAACTTCAAAGGCAAGAAGCTGTTGATGCCTCAGCTGCTGATACACTCCAAGGCTTTTCAGAATGGATCGAGCAAGCCCGTGAGCAATGGCATGTCCCCGGCGTTTCGGTGATCATCATCAAAGGCGACAACATCCTGCTGGCTGAGGGCTTTGGACAACGCAACATCGAAGACGATCTGCCTGCAACTGCGGACACGATGTTTGCCATCGGATCATGTTCCAAGGCATTTACCAGCTATCTCCTGGCCACGCTCGTGCAGGATGGTCAGCTTGATCTGGACAAACCCGTTCACACTTACCTGCCTGATTTTTCGCTAAAGGACCCCTCTGCGACACAACTTGTGACGCCTCGGGATCTGCTGACCCACCGCACCGGTCTGCCTCGACACGAACTGGTGTGGTTTGGCAGGCCTGATGTTCCAAGAGACGAAATAGTGCGTTCTCTTGCATTACTCGAACCGACTGCAAGCCTGCGTCAAACCTGGCAGTATTGCAACCTGACATATGTCGCTGCGGGCTATCTGGCTGGCCAGATCACTGATTCAACCTGGGAAGATCAGGTTCGCCAGCGGATCTTTACGCCTCTGGGCATGAAACGGGTCACGCTCAGCACATATGCCATGGTTAAGGACGAAAACTTTGCCTATCCCTACCAGGTCGAAGAAGGCAAAGATCCAGAACGCATCGATTTTCGCAGGATTCAGCATGTGGGACCTGCGGGTTCCATCAATACTTCCGTCAACGAACTCGCAGCCTGGCTCAAGGTACATCTGAACTCTGGCAAACTGGGTGAAAAGCAACTCCTGAGTCCCAATTTGATGCGTGGGCTGCACACGCCACAGATGCTCATGAAGTTGATTGCAAGCGACGATATGATCTCGATCGGCTACGCACTGGGCTGGATGATTGATGTCTATCGGGGGAAGTTTCGTGTCCATCACGCTGGCGGCATTGATGGCTTTACCGCCAACATCGCCTTGATTCCCGAAGAAAAGATCGCTGTGGCTGTGTTGACCAACAGCAACTCGCCATTGCCCTCGCTCATCACCAACCATGCCCTTGATCGACTTTTAGAGCTTGAACCTCGAGACTGGAATGCAAAGAGTCTGGCGGCGTATGAACAAGCAATTGCCCTTGCTGCACAAGCAAAGGAAGTAGAGCAGGCCGCTGCTGAAGCGACTCCCTCGTCAACCGAGGCATCCCCCCCACCCCTCCCTTCGCATCCTCTGGAAAACTACGCTGGCGATTTCACCCACCCAGCCTATGGCACCATCCATGTCGAGGTTGAAGAGCAGACGCTGCACGCCCGTTTCAACACGCTCGATGCCCCGCTAAAGCATTTGTCGTATGATGTCTTTGCAGTCACTGATGATGCTTTTGCCTTGCTCAAGAGTCAACGCTGGATCTTTCAGACTGATATCCAAGGCAAAATCCAAAGAGTGCTCGTGCCCGTTCAGGCTGGCGTAAAGCCTGTCGTCTTTCAACGGCAGATTGATCCAGCACTTTCAGCCGCTGATGCCCTTGAGCCTTTCACAGGGGAGTACTTGCTCGAAACTGCGGGTGTTACTGCAATTGTTACTTTTCAACAGGATCAGCTCACGGTGAAGATCCCCAGCCAGCCAACCTACAAACTCTCACCCTCTGACCAGGATGAGTTCACATTTGATGACCTGCCTGGTTTTCGTGTACTGTTTGAGCGCGATGAAAACGGCCTGATCAGTTCTTTGGTCTTTGATCAACCCAATGGCAAGTTCAAAGCTATCCGCCAGAACGACTAACCCACCAGATTCCTGTTGCAGCAGCGCATAAAAACGGCTCACGGGCAGCCGTGAGCCGAGTGTTATGATCTGTTTACCGGGTCAGCAATGGTCAAAAGACCCTGCCTGCCAGGAAAGATATTGCAGCTGCCTAAAATCAGCGGCGGCGGCGTGTAGCAACGAGCCCACCAAGGCTGAGCAGTGCCAAAGTACCCGGAGCGGGAACCTTGGAGTATGACACATCAAGATCGACGCGAGCAACACCAATACCAGTTGTACCAGCACCAAAGCTCACACCGAGGCTGCCATTCCATGAACCGTTGGGACCGGCTGTGAAGCTGCCAAAGGCTGTGATATCAAATGCAAAGATAACTCCACCGAGTGAATCATATCCCGTGATAATGGCGAGATTGACGATGTTGTCGCTGACCCAGTCAAGCGGATCACCACCAGCGTTGATGCCCATGAAAAACGCACCTGTGTCTGCAGGAAATCCGCCGACGGAAAAACCGGTGGGCCATAATTCACCTGAACTGCTTGAAATGGAAACATTGGCGACGCTGGCGATATCGGATTCCGATGAGGAAATCGTCGCAGCAACAACATCTGTTCCGATGACCTCAGCTGCACTGTCAAAAGTCGAGGTTGCGTAGGTTCCGCTCAGTGCGAAGCCGCCAGCACCGCCGATGCCGGGGGCAATAAAGTACGCATCATTAGCAACTGGTGCGCGGGTGCCGCCCAGGGGGTTGCCGTAGATATCCATGTCTGTCGTAACTTCAGAAACCTGGAAGTCGGCTGCAGCACCAGACGCTGCAACCAGCGCAGCGCAGATGGCTGCTGTCATTGTTGTCTTGAACATTGTTCGCTCCTATGTAAAGCACTCTCTCTGTGATTGTGGTAACACACCACAACCATTCGTCATGCTGGAGCAACGCGCCTGAACAACCCAGTATTGTGAAAGAAACACGCCCTAAGAAAGTGACCGATGCTTGCCTCGCGTTGCAATTTCAGTCAGCCTGGGATGATTTCTCTCACTCCATCCGGAGCTACACGTGCGTGCTGCTCTGTCTCTCTAATTTCAATTATCGCAGAATCGCAAGCCTGTGTCAACCACAAATCCAGCCATCATTTGGTAAAAGATACAAAAATAAGCTTTGAAATGCAGCTTTTCCGGCAACTTGACGAAACGATAACATAAGTAGTCAATGTGTGAATCGAAGCTTTTGATCCCAATTGCGCCAGATGACGGCTTTGAGTCTAAAACACTAGAATATGGCTCAAAAACACTGGTACTTGATCTCATCAGCAGCGTTTGCAACCGATTCACAGTGGCATGGCGAGGCGGTTTTGGCACCAGAGCTTGTATGGCAAAAAACCTGTCCACCATATCTACAAAATCTTGAGAGGAATAATGGAGGAATATATCGCCAAGAACCGGTTTGAGACCTATCCTTTAGATCCACAAGGGAACGAGCGAAGCGTGTTACCCAAGATTTTGCACGGAGGCTCCCGCAATGCGGCAAAGGCAGACAGACAGCGTCGGATCAGTTCAACTCATGCTGTGGGTTGTGGTGATGGGGTTTCTTCCAGTGGTACTCATTTCCGGGTGCAAACAAGAGGAGATCCGAGCCTATCGGGTGCCAAAGGAAATGGGCAACTCTGCGCCTGTGGCTCAAGAGGAAACCCATTCACAGGAAGTCGGGTGGTCGGTTCCAGACTCGTGGCGAGAAGCAGAAACCACAAACTCGATGCGTCTGGCAACTTTTATGACCGAATCCGATCTGGAAGTGGCCATCACTGCCTTTCCTGGTGATGTTGGCGGGCTCCTGGCAAATGTGAATCGTTGGCGAGGTCAGATCGGATTGCCGCCGATTGATGAGCAGAGTCTGGAATCACATGTCGAAGCTCTCGATGGCTCTGATGTCATCATCGTCGATGAAGTGGGAACTGACCAAAGGCTCATCGGTACTGTGATTTCTGTTGGCGATGGCAAAACCTGGTTTGTCAAGGTTATGGGGGCGGAGGATGCAGTTGGACAGATAAAATCGGATCTGGTCGCTTTTTCTGCATCGTTCCATCTTCACAAGCATGATGAAGCTGCTGCCAGCCCAGCGGGAGGAGCAACAGCACCACCACCATCAGACCTTGTTCATAAAGCATGGGATCAGCCTCGGGAGTGGAAGGTGGATCCATCGGCTTCGCCGATTTTGACAGCTGCGTTTCTTGCTGATGGCGGGGCTCGTATCACACTGACCACACTGACTGGTCAAGGCGGTGGAATCCTCGACAACATAAACCGCTGGCGAGGTCAGCTGGGGCTGGAGCCGGTGCAATCCATGACTGATCAGCCGGTACAGGATCTTGGCGATGGCGCCCTGCTCGTTGATCTTCAATCAGATGACGGGGCGCAACGCATCGTAGCGGGAATCATACCAAATGAGTCTCATACACTGTTCTTCAAGCTGACAGGTTCATCATCGGAAGTTGAGAACGAACTCAAGAGATTTGTAGCTTTTGTGCATGGCACCGGGCTTAGAAAGAGGGGTGAGTCTTGATCCGCAAAGTTTTAAAACCACTGGCATCACTACGACTAACGGTTGTGCTTTTTGCACTCTCGATATTTCTTGTCCTCGCGGGCACACTGGCACAAGTTCGTCAAGGGATATGGACGGTCGTTGATCAGTATTTTCGATCTGTGTTCGTGACGATCGATCTTCAGATCTTTGTGCCTGAGAAAATCGCAAATATTGGCTTTGCCATTATTTTCCCAGGTGGCCTCACGCTGGGCATTGCGCTGGCCATAAACCTGATTGCTGCACATGCGGTTCGATTCAAGCTTAAAGCCAAGCGAATGGGAATCATAATCACGCATCTTGGAGTCATCTTGCTGCTGGTTGGAGAGTTTGTCACAGGATTCGCAGCTCAAGAAGGAAATATGACGATCCGCGAAGGCGAGACCTCTCAGTTCGTAGAAGATGTGCGGTCTTCAGAGCTAGCGGTGATCGACAAGTCAGATCCCAAGGATGACCTGGTCGTTGTGATCCCTGATCGGATCTTGAGTTCCAGGAAGGAACCGATTTCACACAGTTTGCTGCCGTTCACGATCAAAGTGACCGAATGGATGCACAACTCAACGATTCTTGGACCAAATCAGGATCAAGGCTCACGAAAGGGACTCGTAGATTCCGGAGCAGCGATCGAGTACGCCGCGGTGCCAATGCCCCGTGCCACAGGTGTTGATGGTGCAAATGTTGATGCGCCATCGGCTTATGTTACTGTATACAAAGGTGAGCAACCGATTGGCACATATATCGTCTCAGCGTACATTGATCAGCTACAGGCAGTTGTCGTTGATGGTCGGACATACTGGATGGAACTCCGATTCAAGCGAACATACAAGCCTTATTCCGTCCATTTGATCGATTTTAAACATGACAAGTTTACTGGAACTCAAATGGCTCGTAATTATTCGAGTCAGATCCGTCTGGTTGACAAGGGGCGAAATGTAGATCGGGAAGTGTTGATTTACATGAACCACCCGCTCCGCCATGCCGGAGAAACTTTCTACCAGGCTTCGTTCTTGCAGGGGGATACGGGCACTGTGCTGCAGGTCGTACAAAATCCTGGTTGGCTGATCCCATATGTGTCGTGTTCCATGGTCACACTTGGCATGCTGTTGCATTTCGGCATTCGGCTAGTTCCAGCCTTGCGGAGGCGAGCGTGATGAAATTAGTATTGCGTTATCTACCCTGGATATCCCTTGTTCTTGCATTGGTGTATGTTGGCGAAAGACTCGCTCGCACTGAAAGCTTTGATGGCCAGTATGACCTTCGTGCATTCAGCCAGCTTCCGGTGTCTGCTGATGGGCGCACCAAGCCCCTTGATACGGTTGCTCGCAACAACCTGATGGTCCTGAGTGGCCGCCAGAGCATTCGTACTGATGATGGGCGGATCTCAGCCATTCAGTGGTATATAGAGTTGGTTACCAAGCCGAAGGATTCGGTTCAACGCCGTGTGTTTCGGATTGATCACCCAGATGTTCTCGCACTGCTCGGGCTTGATGATGAAAAACGGACTCGCTTTTCATTTGCCGAACTTCGCGTAGCTGGGGAAGAAATCTCGCGTCAGGCAAGGATGGCAGATCAAATCAAGCCCAAGGCTCGAGATCCTTTCCAGCGTGCGGTATTAGTCCTGTATCAGCGTTTATCACTGTTCAGTAATCTGTCTCAGATACAAAAGCCATATCTCGTGCCACCCCTGACAACGAGCAAAGAATGGCGCTCGATCATCACAGCATTGAACGAAAATCCCAATGACCCTGATGCCCAGATGATGATGCAAATGCTCGAGGCTTACAATCAGGATAACGCTGAGTCATTCAATACTAACCTTGCAAAATATACAGAGGCTATTGACCAGATTATTCCATACGACGCTCGCAAAGCTCGGTATGAGGTTCTCTTTAATCAAGCCCAACCGTTTTATACAGCCGCGGTTGTGTATGTTGTCGCATTTCTTATTGGGTGCTTTGGATTACTCCTGAGCCAGCTCTCTAAGCCCACATGGTCCAAATCATTGCTCGGTTCCATGACATCCTTGATTCTAGTTGCGCTGGTTGTGCAAACAATCGGTATCGCTGCTCGAATCTATCTCCAGGGTCGCCCGCCGGTGACCAACCTCTATTCATCAGCGGTATTCATCGGCTGGTTCGGTGTCATCATCGGTCTTGTTGTAGATCGACAGATGAAACTGGGACTCGGTGGAATCATGGCATCGGTCATCGGCTTTGGGACACTTGTGATCGCGCACAATCTTGGTGGTTCTGGCGATACGATGGGCATGATGCAAGCGGTGCTTGACTCGAACTTCTGGCTCACAACGCATGTTGTTGTAATCACAATCGGTTACTCCGCCACATTCTTTGCGGGGTTTATGGGAGTATCCTATGTCCTGCTGGGGGTATTTACGCCGGTTCTTGATCGCGAGCGTGGCAAGTCCCTGATCAAGATGGTCTATGGCGTCATCTGCTTTGCAACGGTGACCAGCTTTGTTGGAACGGTCCTCGGGGGAATCTGGGCTGATCAGTCCTGGGGTCGATTCTGGGGATGGGATGCCAAAGAAAATGGCGCAGCATTGATTGTGCTCATAAACCTGCTGATTCTTCACGCCCGCTGGGGTGGGATGGTCCGCGATCGAGGATTGGTGGTTCTTGCCATTTCTGGAAATATCGTGACCGCCTGGTCATGGTTTGGCACAAACATGCTCGGCGTCGGATTGCATTCGTATGGTTTCACACAGTCTGCCATGTTCTGGCTTTCAATGTTCATGCTCAGTCAACTGGTACTGATGAGCATCGGCATGCTTCCAATGTCGATTTGGCGGAGCAAGTTTGCCAAGCCTGCACCTCTCAAAAACATACCCGAGCAGGCGGGATAGTCTGTTCCAGGTTGCGTTGATATACACGATGGTATCAGCAGTGCCTTGAAACTTGAAGGGTGCTCAGCAAAGCATTCATCATTCTGAACACATAAAAACGCCCCTCACAGAAAAGGAGGGGCGTTTTCTAAACTGTAACGGAGAGGGGGGAATTCTTTCGAGGGATGTACGCTGATTCCCTGCAAACGACGATTTGCCGCGTAAACCACTCTCTCTCCCCCACCACACACCACCAGCCACTCCCCGACCATTTCCCCCCACTCCCCCACCACCAGCTCCTTCCCTACCCCTTGCCTTTGGCCCTCGCCGCTTCCAGCATGATCTCTACCGGAGGCATTGGGTTGTGGCCCACCACGGGTCGCCCGCAATCAGGGCACACTGTCTTGGCATCAAGCCCCTGGGTATAGGCCCGCAGGAAAACCCAAGTCGGCTTTTCCTTGTACTTGCCATCGGTGGTCCAGTAGCACGCCTCGGCAGGATACAAGCTCAGCGTGCCCGTCTTGGGATTCTTCAATGGCCACTTGGAACCCTCAGGAATCTTGAACTCTTTGAATACATCATTCGTCTCAGAATCGACCAGTGTTCGATACCGCGACGACTTGGCAACATCCGATGCAGGTGATCCACTCATGAGGGCTTTGAGACCAAAACCAACCGAGACGATAAGCAACAGCCCCGCTCCCGCAGCCATCACAAACGATTTGTTCTCACGAAGCCAGTCCCCCATCCCCCCACCAGAACCTCCACGAGGTGATTGACCCATACCTGCCATGCTTTATATCCTTCGGTTTGAACTCAGTAGACACCAAGACGCGATAGCTTAGCTGTAACCCCAAAACCTGCGAACAGTATCAGGGAACAATATACCCACCCCTGGTTTTCCGGCTGAACTCATCCTTCGTTGTCACCCATGTATCAAGCACCCGAGGAGTGCGCAGGTTTGAAACAGGATCAAATTTTCCAAAATATGTCCCCGTTGGGAACCAGTAGTCTGGGTTCGTGGCTTCCAGATCATTGAACAATGCTGCATGGCCATCAAAAAACGCCATCACACCGAATGTCTCCGTAGCAAGATTACTCCCCGGGCGTGTATTGGCACCATGCCGAAATCCCAGAGGCCGAGGATCCATGTAACCAAAAAGACTCGCTAATACTCTACCATCTTCCCCTGGAGCAGCAAACCGATCAAGTTCTTTGCTTCTGGTATCACCTCCTGCATTAAACCATGGGCCATTTCCAGAAAATGCACCACCATAGTTCCCTTGAAAACTCGTATCGTAATCTGGATCAAGTCCCAATGATGCATACCGATGCCCTTCATAAAAGGCGACCTTCCGATCTGCAGTACCAACCCTGAACAATGCCGGTTTATATCCCCTTCGATCCGTATTAAACGATCCTGAACCATAAGGACGGTTTTGTTCTGTGGAATAAAACTTTGTTGATGTGTTGTAAGAGATCATTCGACCTTCGGCCCAGTCCGGTCCGCCACTACCCGTATAAGCTGTTGCTGTAATCTTGTTTGACGGACAGATCAGGAACTTCAAATCTTCACGATACCAGTTGAATCGAGCCTCCCGAATCACTTCCGTCAACTCATTGTCAGGAAGCCCCTCACCCGGTCCGGACATACCCATATTGGCAGCCAAAGGCCCTATATAGTCATAGGTCTGGATTGCAATTCCATTAAACACGCTGTCAATCGCTTTCCGTCCGCTCGTCGTCGGACTGCCCGCCAGCCACTCGTTGTTGGACATCGCATAGGTCGTCTGTGCAATTGCCAGTTGTTTCAGATTCGAACTGCACACCATCTGACGGGCGGCCTCTCTGGCACCACGCAGACTCGGCAGCAGAATGCTGATGAGCAACGCAATGATCGCAATCACCACAAGCAGCTCAATGAGTGTAAAGCCGTGTTTTTTCGTTCTGTCGTTCGTATTCATGTCTTTCACCTTTTACAACTGGCCACTTTGCTCCCCTGACCCGCTTGCGCATCTGATATCCTACACGATTTATCCAACCGTGTCACCTGTCAGTTTATTTCATCCCTATCGCAACACAAACATACTCAATCCCGTCACCATGCTCAAAGCCTGACAATCCTAAGCCCCAAACCTCGCCGATGCAGGCAAAATACGCCTAACGAACCGAACTTCCCGAATCTTCCCCCCCTCCCCCAGAACCCCCCCCTCCCCCCACGCCTTCATTGCCGCTCTCGCGAGG
This sequence comes from Phycisphaerales bacterium, assembly GCA_029260555.1. Taxonomy (GTDB): domain Bacteria; phylum Planctomycetota; class Phycisphaerae; order Phycisphaerales; family UBA1924; genus JAJDCZ01. The sequence goes on along the minus strand of JAJDCZ010000040.1, from coordinate 24,169 downwards.
CGTGATATCCACAACCACAGGATAATGATCCGACGCATACCCCCCGGGAGGCTTCGTCGTCCGCCAGTTCGCACCCTTGGGCCTGGCAGGCGTACCCAGCACAAACGATGACCCGGGCACAACCTCGCCCATCAAGTTGTCATTGACGAGAATAAAATCAATCGACCGCCCGGACTCATGGCTCATCGCTTCAGGTTTACCCGCCAAAGCAGCCTTCTCCCGCAAAACCGTCAGCCCCGCCCGCTTCAGAATCAGAATCGGCTCCTGCGATGCCTTACAGTTGAAATCCCCCAGCACCGCGATATTCCGCCCTGCATCCTCTGCCATCGCCTCAGCAATCTTCCCAGCCAGCCCCTTCGCTTCTGCCTCACGCCAGTACCCACTGTACCGACTCGATTTCTGATGCACGACAAACAGCGTCAGATCGTACATCTCCGCCCCCCCGCCCCCAACCTGGATATCCACACGCAACGGCGAGCGATGAAAGGTAATCGGCTCACCCGCGAAGTAGTTCCGCTTGTCGCCATACTTTTCCGGATGAACCCCGCCCAGCTTCTCGCCCGGCCAGTTGCGAATATCCGTAATCGGATATCGACTGAGCACCGAGCATTCGATCCCCCTCGAGTCACCAGCATCAATGGAAGCGACAAACTCATAGCCCATGTCCGACAAAAACTCATCCCTAAACCACAAAAGTGCCTCTTCTGATTCAATCTCTTCCAGTGCCAGGATATCTGCATCAAGCTCATGGATTGCCTTGGCCGCAGCCTTCCTGTGCTTGTATGACTTGACCATCCCGTCGTCATCATTACGCCCCGTCAGCGCCGGGTCGTCCTTGTCATCAAAGAGATTCTCGATGTTGTATGTCGCCAGGCGAATTGTGCCCGCGGCTTTAGCTCTGGATTCATTCATGCCAAATCGAACCTCATCAGCTGCTTCTGTTTGAGGCTGAGCAACAGCAACCTGACCCATGAACACAAGACCACACGCTGCCCAAAGCCCGCTTCGAACCAATCGAGTATTCATCATGCCTCCTGTCCAGCCATAACTTCGCTCTATCCCAACGCAAAGCATACCACTTCACTCAGGGTATGTTTCAATCTCGCCAATCTTTCTTTCCCCCCACCCCCCCTCTTTTCCCCCGCCGCCGCCCGCCCACACACACATGGACACTTCATCCCTCTAAAGCCCCAGCATCTGAGCAACCACACCCACCTTCACAGGCTCAGCATACAGCGATTCATCCGCTTCACCCAGCACCGCAGCTGCAGCCTTGTACCCACTTCGCACCGCCCCCTCCATCGTCGCAGGCCAACCCGTTCTGGTGTAGTCCCCAGCCAGCACGATCCCACTTGTCCCCCTCGCTTCAGGCCTGAACCGCTCATGCCCAGGCGTTGGTGCAAAGGTCGCCCGCCTCTCCTTCACAACCCGGCATTGCAAGACCCCTGCATCTCTCGCAGCTGGAAAACACGCAATGAAATCCCCCAGCACCCTTTTCACAATCTCACCCTCACCAAGCCCCATCCACGCATCCGCAGCACTGATCACCGCATGCACATGCCTCCCACCCTCATCCTTGCAAAACACCCACTGCACCCCCCGCTCCACCAGCACCGCATGTGGCAACTCCATCACCGGCTCATCAAAGATCAAATGCACACCCAGAATGGAACTGTGCTCCAGTCGCCCAATGGCTTCAAACCGCCCATCACTTGCTCTGGCCTCCTCTGAAATCAGCCCCGAAACCCGCTCAAACGGCACCGCCAACACCACCGCCCCCCCCTTGTCCCCCACTTCATAATCCTCTGCCTCAACTCGACCCGCCCCAATGCTCTTGACAAAATCACGCCCCACTTCCTGCACACTCTCCCCCAGCAACACTACCCCTCCCGCCTTCTCTACCAACCCCGCCACACCCTCGTAAAGCTCAACCAATGGCACCCTCGGCACACCAATCCGCGCCGCTCCCCTGTTGGCAAAGAACCCCTCCTGAAAAACCTGCATCGCTGCCGACGCACTCACCTGATTCACATCAAGATTGCACGCACTCACAACCACAGGCGACCAATACCGCCCAATCGTCTGCTCATCCTGCCCTTGCTGCTCAAGAAACTCGCCAAATGTCCGCTCCGCCCACGCCTCCCGATCTTCACCCATCATCGCAAGCGATGCCCGCGCGATCTGAACTTTCTGCTTCATCGTCAAAAACGATGCTGCCAAAAACGATCCCGTAAAATGCCCCGGTGCAGGCAACACCCCGGGCCGAAGCGTCGAAACCCGGCCACCTTCTTCAATCCAGTGCTGCTCGTCATACCACGCAAAACTATCCCCCACCCCCAATCGGTCGCACAAATCCAGGTAATTTGCACAGCACCCCAACGCAACATGCTGACAGTTGTCCAGCCTCAAACCCGACCGGGCATCAGCAAACGATGTCGCCCGCCCGCCCAGCTTTTTTCTTGATTCCATCAACTGCACACGCACCCCCCGCTCTGCAAGTCGCACGGCTGTTGCAATCCCCGCAACACCGCCCCCCACGATGATCACATCTGCCCTCTTCATCTGGCACGCGCTCGCTGAACCATCGCAGCCAGCCCGATCCGCAACTTCTGACCTCCCGTCAGCCCCACCCGTTCACCCAGCGCCGATCGCCTGGGGTCCATCGCAATCCGCTCCAGCACCCCGCGATAGATCCGCGTCATCGCCCAGAGCGTGGGCACACACGACGCATCAATCATCTCATTAAGCTCTGCCGATGCTTCATACGCCTGTCTCGCTTTTCCAATCTGCTCTTGATAAAGCGCTTCGCACGCCTTTGGTTTTGCCCACGACCGCAGGTCCACAGGCGTCAAATCATGCTTCAAAAAGCACTCCCTTGGCACATACACCCGCGAGGGCTCCGCATCAAAGTCCTCAGCAAAGTCACGCAAGATGTTCGTCCGTTGAAACGCCTGACCTCGCTCAATCGCAAGTTCGCGAGCCCGATCGACATCCACACCCTCACGCAGCCCCCAGATCGCCATACACACCAGCCCCACCGTCGATGCCACCCGATAGCAGTACCGCCTGAGATCTTCATCCCGTTCATAATCATGCACCGTCAGGTCATCGCTCAGCCCCTGAACCATCTCCCATATCCAGCTTGCTTCAATCCCATACATCCCCACCGCCCCCGCAAATGCGGTCCACATCGGCTCGCTCAGCAGCTCATCGGGAAGCCCCTTGCCCTCATCAATCGCCTGAAGCACCTGCCTGGTCCGCTGCTCAAATCGTTCAAGGGCCACCTGCCTTGCTTCAACCTCCCCCGCTTCGTCCACAGCATCATCACCCGCGCGCATCCACGCATACATCGCAAACAGCGCCGACCGCCTCGGCTCAGGTGTGAGCCTCAAGCCCACATAAAAGTTCTTGCCATGCTCTGCAGTCACACGCCTGCAATGCGTATGCGCCTCAGCAAGAACCTCAGGCTCAATACCCAGCCTTTTAACCACTTTTTCACCGCCACAGGCAACTACACCGCTCGAGTTGTTCATCGCCTTTCCCCCTTCCCAGTTCCCAGCCCACGCCGCCGTCCCATCACCCATGCCTGCAAAAGGAGCCCAGCCTTCCCCGCCTTGCCCAGCCTTGGCCTCGTCCAGAGTGTCGTGCATCCCACCCTCTCAACCCGCCTGAGCACCGATGTTCCACCAGCATAAAACAGCCACACCATCGATCCCATCTTGCCAGGCACCAAACCGGGCAGCTCTCGCCCCGCTTCAAACATCGGCCATGTCCGATCAACCATCTGCCTCAACGCCTTGATAAACGCCAGCCGCACTTCAGGCTCATTACCTCGATTCAGCCAGTCCCTCAGCATCTGCCCATCCACACCCGTCTCCCTGCTCGGCAGATACACTCGATCCCTTTCCACCAGATCCCTCCTGACATCCTGCCAGAAGTTTGTCAACTGAAGCGCGCTGCAAATCGAATCACTCATTCGATAGACATCTGCATTCTCCACATCCTCATCCGGAGGCCTCAAACCAGATAGCATCAATACCAGTCGCCCCACCGGATCAGCACTCAACTTGCAATATCCCAGCAGCTCATCCCAAGTTTCATACTCGCACACGCGCTGGTCCTGCTCAAACGCCCGAATCAAATCATCAAACACCTGCATGGGCAGATCATGCTTGATTATCGTCTGACGCAACGCCACGAATACTGGATGCCAGACATGCCCACCCGTTTCGTAACACCCTCTCAGCTCACCCCGCCACCAGCTCAGAAGTTCTAGTGACCTCGCCCGGGCATCTTCACCCGTACCCGTCTCGTCTCCCAGATCATCCGCCCACCGACAAAATGCATACACCGCAGCTACATCATCCACCAGACCTACAGGCACAAACCGCGACAATACGCTGAAGTTCTCATAATGCCCCCGTGCCAGCTCTCGTACATACTCAGTTGCCCGATCCTGCGGAACAGGCTCGCACTGGCTCGTTGGGCCATAGTCCTCGAGCATTTCCATCACGGATCGTGTTGCATTGAGTTCACTCAGAGCCATGAACATCTCCACAGATGCTGTTTCCAAACCATGATGCCATACACTGCTCGCACGCTATGATTGGTCAGCCTCGGCTTGTCGTCGAGCATAGACCCCTTACGGACCCACCAACCATGGAAATTATTCTCGCAAACCCCCGTGGATTCTGCGCAGGCGTTCACATGGCTATTGATGTCGTTGATCAAGTCCTGGACCTCTACCCAGGCCAGACCATCTATGTCTTCCACGAAATCGTCCACAACAAGCATGTCGTCGGACGATTCAAAGACCGAGGCGTCGTCTTCGTCGAATCTCTCAATGAAGTCCCCGAAGGCGAAATCGTCATCTTCAGCGCCCATGGCGTCAGCCCCATGGTCCGCCAGCGCGCTCAAAACCGGGGTCTCATCGCCATCGATGCCACCTGCCCCCTCGTCACCAAGGTCCACTCTGAAGCAATCCGCTACGCCAGGCAAGGCTACCAGATCCTCCTCGTCGGACACTCACGCCATCAGGAAGTCGTAGGCACACGAGGCGAAGCTCCCAATGCCATCAAGGTCGTCGAATCTGTCCACGATGCACAAACCATTCAGGTTAAGGATGACACCAAACTCGTCTACCTCACACAAACCACCCTCTCAACAGACGATGCCTATGCCATCATTTCCGAACTCAAAAAAAGATTTCCCAAAATAAAAGAACCACCCGGAAGTGACATCTGCTACGCCACCACCAACCGTCAGCACGCGGTCCGGCAAATTGCAAAGCAATGCGACCTTGTCCTCGTCGTAGGCTCTGACAACTCTTCCAACTCTGTCCGGCTCACCGAAATCGCCCAGCACGCAGGAACACCAGGCTACCTCGTCGATGATGTTTCCGAGATTGATCCCAATTGGTTCAAAGGCGCTTCGCGTGTTCTGCTCACAGCCGGTGCTTCAGCCCCTGAAGACCTTGTCGCAGAAATATGCAAAGCCCTCATCGATCGTTTTCAATGCAAACTCATCGACTGGGATTTCATAGATGAAGATGTCGAGTTCGCCCTGCCAGGCACGCTCAAAAAAATCATGCGTGAGCAAGGAATCAATACGACAGATCGCAAAATCCGTGTTGGCAAGCCTCAGATCACTCAGGACCTCTATGGCACAACACCCATCACAATCTCTGCCCAAGCCCCTTCGTTCTGCTGAACCATGCACCACCCATCCCCTCATATCTTCTCCAAAACCCTCAACGAGCTTCAAGACTGGTGCCTTGAACACAACATGCCTAAATACCGCGCCCAACAATTGGCACGCTGGGTTTATGAAAAAAATATCTGCGACCCGGATTCCATGTCTGATTTCTCCCAGGCTGATCGCCAAACCCTTGCCAATGCCATGGCCTTCATCTCCTCACGCCAGATCACCCACCAACTCGCGACCGATGGCACACAAAAACTCCTCCTCCAATGGGAAGACCAACTCCAAATCGCCCAATTAAACGACTCGCTCACAGTTCTCGATCCATCCCGCCAGACCGAATGCGTCATGATCCCCACAGAAAATCGCAAAACCGCATGCATCTCCTCACAGGTCGGGTGCCCCGTAGGCTGCCGATTCTGTGCCTCTGGCATGAACGGCCTGGATGGCAACCTCTCCTCAGGCAGAATTGTCGAACAAGTCTGGCAACTTTCCCAACTCCCAGGTGTAGATCGCATCACCAATGTCGTCTTCATGGGCATGGGTGAACCGCTGGCTAACTTGCAAAATGTCATCCCCGCGGTGCGCACACTGGCAGACCAGACCAGTGCTGGCTTTGGCATCTCAGCACGCAAGATCACCATATCAACCGTTGGCATTCCCAAAGCCATAAATCGTCTGGCTGACGAACTTGATCTCCCTGTCACGCTCGCACTCTCTTTGCATGCGCCCAACGACGAAATCCGTAAAAAGCTCATCCCCTGGGCAGAATACACCTCTATTGCTGAACTTCTGGATTCCTGCAAGCGCTGGTTCAACAAAACTGGCCGTGAAATTACACTCGAATATGTCCTCCTGGGCAAGATCAACGATCAACCCGCTCACGCAGAGCAACTGGCCAAGGTCGCACGCACCATTCGCGCCAATATCAACCTGATTCGCTACAACGAGGTCAATGGCATCGAATATCAAAGGCCAAAGTCCGATGCTGTGCATCGATTCCAGCAAATCCTGCAATCCAAAGGCGTCAACACGCACATTCGCGCCAGCAGAGGCCGAGACATCGCTGCAGCCTGTGGCCAACTCCGCCACGAACAAGCTCAAAAGGACAGTAAGCCCAAAGCTGACTGCTCAAAGGCGTGAATCTCCAGACATTTCATGCATTCTCTACCATGCACTGGATCACGCTGGCACTCTGCCTGGGCTTCATCTCAATCGCATGCATCACCGGGAAAAATCGACTGAAATCACACACCGAGTGCCGATTCAGAACCGCCCTGGCGTGGTTCATCATCGTCTTTCAGTCATTTGCGATGCTCTGGTGGCTCTGGCCTGCAAACTTTCGCCTCGATCAGAGCTTGCCTCTGCACATTTGTGATCTTTCCGTCTGGCTTTGTGTATTCGCCATACTCACAAAGCGCAGATGGGCGCTCACAATGGTCTTTTTCTGGGGCATCGGTCTTTCATCGCAAGGCTTTTTTACGCCAATACTCCAGCAAGGCCCCGCTCATGCCGAGTTCTGGCTCTTCTGGGTCGGCCATCTGCAAATCGTCGGCACCGCGATCTACGCAATGGTCGTCCTCGACTACCGCCCTGACGCACAGGATCTCTGCTTTGCGATCCTTACATCCCTCGCCTATGGCCTGGTCATCGGCACCTTTGATGCAATCTTCAAACTCAACTACGGCTACATCGGACCCGCCAAACCCGATCAGACCACACTCATCGACATCCTCGGGCCATGGCCACAGCGACTCATCCCGCTCACCGCTATCGTGCTCAGCCTGTTCACCATCTTGTGGGCTCTTGCCAGACATTTGCCGTGTCCAAAACCAGAACCAGACGAGATTCCATAGACTCTGCCCATGGGTTTGCTCTTTGCCTTGCTTGTGATGCTCTCGTTTGCAGTTTCTGTCGTTGCGACTTACGCAGCGATGCTGCTCGGGAGAAAGCTCCGCGCCCTGGATGGCCCGGGCATGGCCAACCAAGTCAAAACCGACGCTCGTTCTGTACCAAACACCGGAGGCATCGGCATATTCCTCGGCATCATGGTCCCCATGGTGCTGGGTTTGATCGCAGCATGGTCATTTCATGCAGATTTCTTCAAACAATGGTGGCCTCAGCTCCCACAGCACATCGCAGGCCTGCGCACACAATCCTCATCGGCGATCTCGTTGCTCCTTGGCATCGCAGTCCTTCATGTCATGGGCTTGATCGACGATCGCAAGCCGTTGGGGCCCAGATTGAAACTCGCCATCATGGTCTGTGTGTCCATCGCAGTCATCATGTTGACAGACACCAGGCTTTTAACGCTGTTTGATGCACGCGTTGGAGGGGCCTGGCTTTCTATTGGGCTTACGGTGTTCTGGGTGCTGGTGATTACCAACGCGATGAACTTCATGGACAACATGGATGGCCTGAGCGCAGGTGTCGCGGCCATCGCTGCGGGCATGCTGCTTGCCTCAGCACTTGTCAATGGTCAATGGTTCATCGCAGCCATGCTCAGCCTGCTTCTGGGCGCATCACTTGGCTTTCTCGTCTTCAACTTCCCACCGGCCAAAATCTTCATGGGCGACAGCGGCTCACTGGTTCTTGGCTTTCTCCTTGCAATCCTCAGCGTCCGCATCACCTACCACCAGACCAGTGATCCAACTCAGACTCCAGCGTGGTATGTGGTGTTGACTCCCGTAGCGATGCTGGCGGTGCCTTTGTATGACTTTGCTTCGGTGGTCGTCATCAGGCTCAAACAGGAAAGAAGCCCGCTCGTTGGCGACCTTCAGCATTTCTCCCACCGACTCACCTGGCTTGGCCTGTCACGACGATCTGCGGTCCTTGTGATCTATGGCATCGCTGCTGCCACTGGCATTTCAGGCATTGTGCTCAGCACTGTAAAACCCTGGCAGGCTCTGCTCATCTGTGCACAAATTCTGCTGCTCCTGGGCGTTTTAAGCCTCTTTGAGATCCGTAGCCATTCTGAGACGCTCAAGAAGAACGGATCTGAACCACAATGAAGGACGAGACTGCATCAACTCGGTCAGCGATGGCACTTCTCCAACTTGCGATGCTGGTTCTGGTTCTGATTGCGGTGCTCGTGCGCGCCACTACAATTCTGGACCCGTTTCCGTACTGGGATCTTGATGCCATGCGCAGCGTGAGCATCCCGACCAGCCTGGGACCAACCCGGGTGATATTTCTTGATGTACTGATGATCCTCGCATCGGGCGTGTGCCTGTCATGCCATGCAGTTCGTGGTCATCGGATTCGTTTGGGTGCGGTGGTGTTGCTTGCAGTTGCAGCGATTGGTGTGGGGCTGCACAGCTTTGTGCTTGGCTCTGGGGGGGGGGCGATTGACAATCTTCGCATCGGGGCATCATGGATCGCTGCGATGAGTGCTGGGATCTGCTGCTGGCATGTCTGTGAAAACGATCGGCTGATGCGCATCACACTGGCATCCATCAGTGGCCTGATCGCGCTGCTGCTGGCCAAAAGTCTGGTGCAGGTGTACATCGAACATCCGATGATGGTCAAGAGTTTCATTGACAATCAGCAAGCCTTTCTGGCAGCGCGAGGCTGGGCTGAAGGCTCAAGCTCAGCGCTCAGCTTTGAACGCAGGCTCATGCAGCCTGAAGCCATCGGCTGGTTTGGGTTATCCAATGTGCTGGCATCGGTCGCTGCAGCATCGCTGGTGCTGTGGGTGGGCATCGCATTGGCGGGTTTGCGTGCCCGCATGCGCACTGGGCCGATCGTTGAATCGGGCTGGGTTGGCGTAGCGAGCATGGGCGCGATTTTTTCCGGTGCCACACTCTGGCTGACTCATTCCAAAGGCGGGATCACAGCAGCGGCGCTTGGTTTGATGGTTTTGCTTGTGTTTGAACTGCTGGATAAAAAACGCAGTTGGAACAAGCTGCACGCATCGCTGGCGTGGGTTGGTGTCATCGCCACGATCTTGCCAATCGGAGCCATTTTGTTACGGGGTGCAATCGGAATACGAATCGGCGAGTTGAGTTTGCTGTTTCGCTGGTTCTATCTTGAAGCAGCAACAAATATCTTTGCTGAGCACCCATTAGTCGGCGTTGGCCCAGCAGGTTTCAAAGATGCTTATCTGCTGACAAAAAACCCACTCAGCCCTGAAGAAGTTGCCAGTCCTCATGGGCTGTTTGCAGATTACGCTGCAAGCTTGGGCATTTTCGGCCTACTGCTGGCGGGCTTGTGGGTCTGGATGCTCCTCAGCGCGGGCCAGGCTATGGTGAAACCTGCGGATATCAGCACCAAATCGTCAGAAGCCGGTCGAAAATTGCACGATGTCCGCACGGATCTGTTGCCATTACTCTTGATCGCCGGAAGCGTGACGGTGTTTGGCGCATGGATCGAAACCGAATCAACACTTTTGAGCATGGCGATTGCTCGAATCGCAGGCTTGGTAGGCTGGGTGGTGCTGGCACTGGGTCTTTCGTATGTATGCAGGCTTGGCTGCCGTTGGCGTATCGGCCTGTTGGGAAGTGTGTGCGCCTTCGCAGCCCACGCCCAGATCGAGGTCACGCCCGTATGGCAGGGGGCTGCACCGTTGATGATGGTGCTGATCGGTGCAGGCGCAGCACGGCCGATGGCAAATCCTTCAGAAAAACAAACCCAAAGCCATAAAATATGGTCAGGTCTGACCCCCGGCTTGCTGGTGGTCTTGATTGGCCTGGTGCTGGGTGGCATGGGTCTGGGTCAAGTCTGGCGCTGGGAAGCGAGGCTTGCCAAAGCTGCGAATGTGGTCGAGCCGGTGGCTTCGATCACGACACGCCTGTCAGCACTTGGGCGAGATCAGTCCAGTCTGGATTCGATCGAGTTGATCGCTGCGGATCTTGGTTTGTTGTTACACAAACCTGCGCCAAGGTCGATGAGTGAGACCAATGAGATGGTGCGCCAGTTGGTGGTACAGCGGGGGCAACTTGCAGGCGAGATTCTGATGCATCAGCATGTGAATGGAGGTGCTGGCTGGGGAGTAGAAGAAAATGCAAGGACGATTCGAGCTGCCAGCAGGATCTTTTTGACGGTTTCTGAAGCATTCAGGGCTGGTGGAGAAGAAATGGAGGCAGCCAATGCTTTGGCGCAGGCAGTGGAATCAGCTGAGTTTGCGACCCTTCACTGGCCTGATTCAGCAGCCAACTGGAACTGGCTCGGGCTGGTGCTGAGCCTTCAAAAACAGCTCTCCGACAAGTCCATATCAGGCCAGGAGGTGATCGAGGCATTTGAGCAGGCTGCCTTGCTGGACCCATATGGTCTGGATTCTGCTCATCGGGTACTCTTGGCTGTGGAGCAATGGGGCGACCATGAACAGATCGTGAACTGGGCAGGGCGTGTGCTGAGGCTGAATGAGCAAGCCAGGCTCGATCCGCTGCGTCAGATGACCGATAAGGAGCGATTAAGAGTACAAAGGCTTGCCCAATCGCCTTGACGGGCGATGTATGGGTGTTACGATTCGCGCGTGGCTGCTGGAACTCCCTTTATAGTAAGGATTCAGCAGCAATGACCATGGCTGATCTATTTACTCTGACTCGGAGAGGACTTCGAGATGAACGATGATGACGAGGTCGGCCCTCGGTAAGAGTCTCCCCCCAGCCCGGCGGGTTCTCTTTCCGCGGGGCTACCACGATAACTTGAAACGATGACCCGAGTGGGCTGCCAAAGCCAACCCGTGTGTCAGCACCCACAACGATTGATGCATTCGTTGCTTTGAAAAAGCAACTTGTGGATCGATCAGATTACAGGAACAGCAACCCGGCGTCGGGTAAAACGACGGGGCGGGATTTTCCCGCTAAACAAGATTAGAGAATCGAGAATAAAGCCATGGCAGCAGACCTATCACACATTCGAAATATCGGCGTTTGCGCCCACATCGACGCGGGCAAAACCACAGTCACTGAACGCATACTTTTCTACACAGGAAAGAACTACAAGATGGGTGAGGTACACGAAGGTACCGCAACCATGGACTTCCTGGAAGAAGAACAAGAGCGTGGCATCACCATCCAGTCGGCTGCGACGACATGCCCCTGGATTCGCAATGACAAGGAATATCAGATCAACCTGATCGATACACCTGGCCATGTCGATTTTACCATTGAAGTGGAACGATCACTCCGCGTGCTGGACGGTGCGGTTGCTGTCTTTGATGGCAAGGAAGGCGTCGAAGCACAGTCTGAAACAGTCTGGAGGCAGGCTGACCGCTACTGCGTGCCTCGCATGGCATTCATCAACAAGATGGACAAACTCGGTGCAGACTTTGAGTTCAGCTTCCGCACCATCCGCGAAAGACTGGGTGCCAACCCCATCGCAGTGCAATATCCCATCGGTTCGGGCAACGAGCTTGAAGGCATCATCGATCTGCTCACAAGGCGGGCGTATTACTTTGATGCAGATGAGCTTGGTGCTGTCGTCACCGAGAAGGACATCCCCGAATCATTGCATGACACCGCTGAACTCTGGCGGCACGAGTTGATCGAAAAAGCAGCTGATCTTGATGATGTACTCATGGAGCAGTACCTCACAGATGAAGATTCTGTTACGGATGATCAGATTCGTGCAGCTCTTCGCAAGGGAACTATCGAGCGTGTGTGCGTACCCGTGTTTTGTGGTGCTGCACTCAGGAACATTGGTGTGCAAAGGCTGCTTGATGGCATTATTGATTATCTGCCCGCACCGGATGAAGTAGCAGCTGTCGATGGTGTGAACCCCAGGGATCACGATGAAAAACTAACCCGACCTCACGAAGCCAGTGCGCCATTTTCAGCACTGGTGTTTAAAGTGGTCAACGATGCCCACGGCGATCTGACCTACTTGCGCATCTATTCAGGCACACTTCGCAAGGGCGAGCGGATGGTCAATCCATCCAACGGCAAACGCGAAATCGCCAGTCGTATCTATGAAATGCATGCCAAGGATCGCGTGCCCATGGATGAGGTGACCGCAGGTGCTATCGTGGCGGTGATCGGCATCAAGGATTCATACACGGGCGATACGCTTTCAAGCCCGGATCATCCGATCCTGCTGGAGCGGATGGAGTTCCCCGAGCCTGTGATTTCGATGTCAATCGAACCCAAGACCAGTGAAGACAAACGCAAGCTTTCTGAAGCACTGGTGACGATCCGCCGGGAGGATCCGTCTTTTAGAAGTCATTATGACGATGAAACAGGCCAGACGATCATTGCAGGCATGGGCGAGTTGCATCTTGACATCATCAAGAACAAGCTGGTCCGTGATATGAAGATCGGCGTGGAGATTGGCAAGCCTCGCGTGAGTTATCGTGAAACGATCAAGGGGCCAGCCACTGACATCCGTGGCAAGTTCGTCAAGCAGACGGGTGGCCGAGGCCAGTATGGCGATTGTACGATCAACATCACGCCTTTCACCGCTGAAGAAGCTGAGGAAGCGGGCTTGAAGTTCCACGAGAATGTTGCCTTTGAGAACAAGATTGTGGGTGGTTCGATTCCCAAGGAGTTCATCCCATCGGTCGAAGCAGGAGTACGCACGACAGCATTGTCTGGCGTGACGGCGGGTTATCCGCTCATCAATATCAAGGTTGATCTGATCGATGGTTCGAGCCACCAGGTTGACTCATCGCAGGTTGCCTTTGAACAGGCTGGGCGTTTGGCTCTAAGGCAAGCAGTTGCCAAGGCTGGCAGCGTGCTGCTCGAGCCGATGATGAAGGTCGTGGTCACCACGCCCAACGACTACCTTGGTAATGTGACTGGCGATATCAGTTCTCGCCGAGGCATGATCATGGACACCGAAGATCGCGACCACATCAAGCTGGTCACATGCGAGGTGCCTTTGAGCGAAATGTTCGGCTACACCACGGTGCTTCGCGGGCTGACTCAGGGTCGAGCCAGTTCGACAATGGAGTTCCTGGCCTATCGCCCGATGCCCGCCAGCCTGATGAAGGAAATCATGGAAGTGGTCTGACCACCCCATAGTCCATAATTGGAAATCCCCAAACGCCCTGGCTCATTGCCTCGGCGTTTTTTCTTGCGCCATGCTACCCTCAGATGCACGAACCGATCGCCCGGGTGCAGATCGGCGTGATGACAAAGGATCGAACACGATGAGCGATAAACCAGGTGTGATACTGACGGGTGAGCCTCTGACTATCGAGCAGGTTGTCTCTGTCGCAAGGCAAGGCACGAAAGTAGAGATCGCTGCATCGGCCCGCCAGGCGATTGAAGCATCCAGAGCAGGGCTTGAAACCGCACGGGCATCAGGGCGGGCGATCTATGGCGTCAATACAGGATTTGGCTCGCTTGCCAAGCGTGTGGTGCCTGATGATGCGCTGCGCCAGCTTCAACGAAATCTGGTGGTATCTCACGCAGCGGGTGTGGGCACGCCTCTGGATGGTGAGGTGGTACGGGCGATGATGCTGATTCTTGCAGCGTCCTTGTGCCGGGGGCGTTCCGGGGTTCGGCTGCTGGTTGTCGAACAGATCGTGGCGATGCTTAATCAGGGCGTCACGCCGACAGTGCCTGAGATCGGCTCGGTTGGCGCATCAGGTGATCTGGCACCACTTGCACACATTGCGTGCGTGATGATCGGGCAAGGGTCTGTTGCCTCAGTTCAAGGTCAGGTAACTCCCGGCGCGGAAGCACTGGCAAAGGCGGGGCTCAAACCGATCGAGCTGGAAGCAAAGGAAGGGCTGGCGCTCATCAACGGCACACACCTGATGTGCGCACGCATGACGCTTTGCGTGCATGATTTTGATGCCTTATTCAGTGCAGCATTATGCGCCTGTGCCATGTCAATCGACAGCACGCGGTCATCTCATTCATTCCTTGATCCACGGGTGTATGAAGCTCGCAATCAGCCCGGAACTGCACGAGTTGCCGATCACCTGCGAACTCTGCTTGGTGGAGGCCAGATTGTGGATTCACACAAGGAGGATGATTCGCGTGTGCAGGACCCGTACTCATTTCGATGTGCTCCCATTGTGCTGGGCGCGGTGCATGATTCGATGCAGGGTGTTCGCTCTGCGCTGGCTTGTGAACTTGGCGCGGTGACGGACAACCCGCTGGTGATGACCAGTGAGCATGGTGCAGAGGTTGTTTCTGCGGGGAACTTTCATGGCATGTCGGTGGCGCTGCCTCTGGATTCAATGGCGCTGTGCACAGCTCATGTCGCGGGGATTGCAGAGCGGCGTGTGTTTTTCATGCTGGCGGGGCAGGAACTTGAGACGAAGTTGCCGCCGTTTTTGAGTGCTGAGCCTGGCGTTGAGTCCGGCTTGATGATCGTGCAGTATGCAGCAGCAGCGTGCTGCAATGAACTGGTCGGTCTGGCCGCACCAGCTTCAGTTGCGAACATCAGTACCTGCGCGGGGATGGAAGATTACAACTCATGGGGACCAAGAGCTGCTGCCAAGGCGCAGCGGGCGGTGTCGCTGGCCCGGTCAGTGGTTGCAATCGAGCTATTGTGTGGTGCTCAGGCACTTGAGTTCCATCGGCCTTTGATTTCAGGGCAGGGTGTAGAGCGGGCATATGACGCGGTTCGCCGTGTCGTGGCACCTTTGGAGGGCGATCGCTCGCCATCTGCTGATATCGCCAGCATCGAGAAATTGATCAGTGAAGGCTCATTTTTTGACATTGCCAATGAATAGTGCAACGGCATGCGGTGTTCATGAGTAGTGCAGGCAGGATTAATGCCTGGGAATCAGGATTCTCGAACACGATACATGGAGACTGCGATGTTGAAACGAACTGGTTTGGCTTTGGTTGCAAGCATGGTCGTGCTTGCTGGTGGCGTTCAAGGCGCGTATGCCCAGACACTCACAAGTACTGAGCAGCAGCCTGAAAAGCAGAAGAAGCCGGGGCTTCGCGTTGGCGAGAAAGTACCCAAGGGGGTCTTTGTGACCGATCAGAAAGGCAACCGCGTTATCCTGAGTGATCTGTATGCCAAGCAGCCTGTGGTGGTGATGTTCTACAGAGGTGGCTGGTGCCCGTTCTGCCAGAAGGCGCTTGCAAGCTGGGGCCCCAGGCTCAGCACCATCGAGGAACTGGGCGCGAAAATGGTTGTCATCAGCCCTGAATCAATGGATCATGCGAAAAAGTCTGCGAAGAAATCCGGGATGGGTTATTCGATCTATGTCGATGAAAAACTCGAAGCAGCCAAAGCCTTCAAGGTTCGATTCACTGTTGATGATTCAACTATTAAGAAATACAAAGGCTACGGCATCGATCTTGAAACATGGAACGCTGACAAAACCTGGCGACTCCCCGCGCCGGGAACATTCGTGATCGATCAACAGGGCGTGGTGCAGTTTGCCTATGCCGACTGGAATTACACCAAACGCGTCAATCCCAAGGATGTGATTGATACATTGCACAAGATGAAAGGCCATTAGGTTGCAACTGATGATTTCAGTTGGCCACTTTCTGACGAGCCGCGACTGTGAGGGAGCGTTCTTACCTCTGCACTCCTGCGAATCCCTATTTCTGGTTTGTCATAACACCAGGCTGTAACAAGCCCTTGTTATACTCGGCAATGAAAATATGGCACGACCCGTTCCAGAAGCGGATCGTGCCATTTTATGAATCATGGATTGTTAATATTATGCGGCGATGGTCAGGGGCACGGTTGCCGGTGCATTGTTCACCACACCCAGACGGACGGTGATGAGTTCCGAGTCATCGCTGATGAACTCGTCGCGGACGGTCTGAAGGAAGTAGACGGCTTCGGTCGATCCGGCGGGGATGGTTTGATCTTCGTAGAAGCGCTGGCCGCTGATGCCGACCTGAGAGAAGTTCGTTTCGGTGCCCGCTCGGCGCCAGATGGTGTAAACGGTGCCGTTGGCGATGGTGCCGTCCCAGGTGAGCTTGAGGCCACCGGTGTTAAGAAGTGATGCCTGCAAGTTGGTGGCGGGCGTGGGCGGCGGTGTGGGGGTGCCATTGCTGTATGGCGAGAGGTTGGCAGCGGAAAAGATGGCTGCCCCTGCGGTGGCGCCGTCGGTGGCGGTGGTGGTGTCTGCGAAGGCGCGGATGGTCGAGACGATCGCGGTGCCGAGGTTCATCATGGTGTCGATAGCGGTGTCTTGCGTGAAGACAAGGTTCTTAACATCCTGCTTGCCGAGCTGGACGGATGTATAGGTGGTGCGTGCATCGGCGATGAGCGTTGCCAGCTCGGTGACCTGTGCCAGTGTCAGGCCCACGGCTGCGGGATCGGCGGCCCACTGATCAATGCGCTGCTCGAAGTATTCGATCTTGCCATCTTTACTGCCTGGAAATGTTGCCATGGTAAACTCCTCATGTATTGCAGGTCTTGTTTAAGCCCTTGATGAAAGTCATGGCTACAGGCGTTCTGCAGCACACGAGCATCATTTTCGGGAGTCGGCTTGTGCAACTTGAGCAGTTTGCCTTGTACTCGGCCAATTTCTTTGATTCCATAAATGAACCTGGCCCGTCTTCGGTGATATGAATCCATTCTCAGTTCACACAGGAGGATCTTTAACACCTTGCTTAGAGAGGTGCCACGACTTGATGCGCAGCAGCGCAGTCGTGTCCTGGTTTGTTCCTCTGTAGAAACACTCCTGAGTTGAAATAGGTGAACAATGAAACCTCAGGCAGAAAATGTACAGAAAGCACCCGTAAATGTATGAATCTATCACTTTCCCCTTGAATCAGTGTCATTCTTTTCAAGGTCTTTATATTCAAGGAAGCCATCCAGTAGTTCATTGAATGATTTGGGGTGATATTTTTCAAATCCTGATTGATCAACAAAGACATAGTCATAGTAAACCGCTGACTGGATTCGGTTGAGATCCTCGCACCATTGCTTCAAGCGTTCCATCTTCAAGGGAACATCCAGGTCTTCCTGCCCCTTGGTCTCGATAATGACAAGGCGGCCATCTTTGAGCCTGACGATGAAGTCGGGGTAGTAGTTTGAGATGTTGCCATCCGCGTTGACATAGTCGAGTTTGAAGTGGACCGCCAAATAGTTCTTGGCGAAAGATGCGACATCGGGGCATTGATCAAGAAACGCTGCGAATTCGAGTTCGAGATGGCTGTCGCCGACGATGCGATTGAAAACGCTCTTCTTCGCAACGACATACTCCTGATCTTTCGTGATAAACGGGCGAGTCTGCCGGAGTTTGATCGTGTCGCGTATCTCGGCATCACCCCTGTCGCACACGGTCAGGGCGTTGATGGCTTTCTTGAATGTTTCGAGAATCGTCTTGGACGGCGCCAGTTCCGACAGGTTGCGTAGTGTATTGGGATCATCGAGATCGACCTCCTTGCCGAAAAGGTCATCGCGCACGAATGCCTTGACCTTGCCGTAGAGAATGTCGTACCCGCTGACCAGCCGGAGTTCCTTCATGATCGTCTTGGCGAAGTAGCCGATGACGCTTCGATAGTCGGCGACCCCGTCCGTGTCGAGGATCGTCGTATGAGTGATTTCGCCGGTCGTGATGTCCTTGAACACGATCTCTCGCTGTTCCTCCTCGCTGAACTGCTGGTAGATCTGCTGATGAAACACCATCGCCGACGGGTCCAGTTCGGCGAGGTTTTTGTACTCGCGGTAGACACGCGGTGAGAGCAGCGGAATCTCGATATCAAGTTTCTCGATATCCTTTTTCTCGTTGTCATTGTCAACCTCGACGACGATCGGGGTCTTGGGCGTGGCCCCCTCACCCATCGCACTGCGTTCGAGTTCGACGCCCTCGGCCCGGATCGATTCAACGAAGTCCATGAACGCATCGGTCCCCACGACGCTGACATACTCGGGGATGCCCCCGCTGTACATCTTGCGGAGTCCGCGTCCGAGCGTCTGTTCGGGCAGGATGTTGCTCTTGGCCGAGTATGCCCGTAGCCCCACGATGGTGGTCACATTGCGGACATCCCAGCCCTCCTTGAGCATCATCACCGAGACAACCGCTTTGTACGGGCTGGATGCGTCATCAATCTCATTTGCCTGCTTACGGAGTTTTTCGAGTTCCTCTTTCGCCTTTCCGGATGTTGCCTCCGAGATTTCACCGTTCTGCTTGGTGTGGATGACCAGCACCGCGTCCTTGAGATCCGGATAGTGTCCTTCGAGGTACTCGGCGACATCGTCGCAGTTGCGGGTGTCGTCGGTCATGACGAACAGGATGGCCTTCTTGCCCATCTTTTCGTGCTCGGTGAACGCCTTGCGCCACTCGATCACGCCGAGGTTGAGGTAATCCGCGTACTTCTCGGTGAACTTGGCACTCTTCCGTTCCGCCAGCTTCGACCGGCTCGCCATATCGGGTAACACGGGGTGTTTGACGACATTCTGCCAGATTGCCTCGACCAGCGGATAGTCGCTCACGGTCTGGACAAAGATCGCGCCGTTGTTGTGCTTGGGTGTCGCCGTGGTATCGACCTGCAGCGACAACGCGCCGCCCTTTTGGAGCAATCGGTTGTGGATGTCCTCGATCGACTTGAACCACGCGAGTTTCTTGTCGTGGATATGGTGGGCCTCATCGTTGAGAACCATCAGTTCGTCGATATCGCGGACAATCATCCCCAGATCGACCTTGGAATCCGTGGTTGCGCCCGTGGGGCGTTTGCCCAGGAAGTAGTCCATCGTGTTGTCATCGTCCGGCCCGGGCGCAATGTCGTTTCCCTCGTAGACCCGGTGGATGTTGGTCAGGAAGATGTTGCCGGTGGGTCGCGTAACTTTGACCTCGTCCTGCACATGCAGCGTCAGCTGGAAGTCGTCGCGCCAGTTCTGTCCTTCGTACCCATTGTCGGGCAGGACCGGGTCCTCGAAGAAGATCCTCAGCCCTTGAAAATCTTTGTAGATCCGGTCGAGGACGATGATGTTGGGTGTGATGACGAGGAAGTTGCGGGCCAGCGTCGAATCCGGCTCGTAGGTCTTGTGAAAGAAGCTCCACGCCAGCGCCAGGCTCATGACCTTGGTCTTGCCGCTGCCGGTGGCCATCTTGATGACGAAGCGCCGCCACGACTCATCAAACATGTTGCCGGAGACAAGGCCGGAACTGTCAAACTGGAACAGGTCGTTCTTGTCTTTGACCCCGACGACATCAACCAGATACACGATGGTTTCGAGGGCTTCACGCTGGGCGAAGTAGTACTGAAACTTGGCGGTGGTGCCGTCGGGGCCGGGCAGCAGGTGCTCGGTCTTGAACCACCAGTTCAGGAGAAATCGGCTTGTGTCGGTTGCGCCGACATAGCCGCCGAGGCGGAACTCTTTGACCTTTTGGCGGAGCTTGGCCACCAGCGGGGGCATGAGTTTTTCCATGCTCGAATCCCGGAGTGATTCATCCGCCGGGAACCAGCGTACTTCGGGGTCGAGGATGGCGTGGGGAGACGCGGGAAAGTTCGGGTGAATGGCCATTATGTCTTTTTCCCCAGTTTTTTCACGCCAGCGTCATCGACAAGCAGCTTCATCTGTCCGATTGCGATCTTGTTGAGTCGATCGAGCCGCTCACGCTGCGGCACGCCGTCGGCGATGAGCAGGGCATTGAGGCTTTCGAGATTGGACAGGCACACCAGCTGGGCTGCATTGGCATGGTCACGGATATTGCCTTTGGCATCTGTATTCGTGTCACGCCACTGTTTGGCGGTCATGGCGAACAGGGCCATGTTGAGCACATCAGCCTCGGCGGCATAGACGAAGTTGATCTGCGCTCTCGACAACTCAGGCGGAATCAGGTTTTCCTTGATCGCATCGGTATGGATTCGATAGTTGATACTGGCCAGGTTGCGTTTGATATCCCAGCCGAGTTGTTTGTGCTCCTCCTCTTTGAGCCGTTGAAACTCTTTGATCAGATACAGTTTGAACTCGACCGAGATCCACGATGCGAACTCGAAGGCGATATCCTTGTGGGCATAGGTCCCGCCATATCGACCCGCTTTGGACACAATCCCAATCGCCCCCGTCTTCTCGATCCACTGCCTGGGTGTCAGGGTAAAACTGTTGAGCCCGGCCTGTTTGCGAAACCCGTCGAATTCGACGGGATTAAAACCCGGGTTGTTGAGCCGCTCCCAGATCCCCAGGAACTCGATCGTGTTTCGGTTGCGCACCCAGTTGCGAATCAGATCATCGGTTCGATCCGAATCCTTGTATCGGGCGATATCCGTCAGGCAGATATAGTCTTCGTCGCTGTGTCTGCGGATCTTGACTTCTCGATCCAGCACGCTGATCTTGGCCATTATCGTTTTCCTCCCGGCACCGTCACCTCCACGATTGTCATGGTGTCATTGCCGAAGATGTCCACCACCTTGACGGCGATCTTGCGGCGGTGGGGGGTGCCCGGCTCGCATTCCAGCGGGGCACTGATCAGTTCAATGCTTCGGTCCTTGCGGGTGCGGAAGCTCTGCCACTCGTTCTCGAAGACATAGTCCCCGGTCCACTGCTCTTTGGTCTCATCGGTCTCAGGGTCTTTGATGCGGATGATTTCCCGTTTGCTTTCATAGTCGAAATCGACCGACCAGTAGTCGATCCAGTCGGTCCACTTCTGCGTGAGCACTTCGCGGCTGACGACTCCGGCCTTGCTCTTGCTCACTTTGACGATCTGGCCTTTCTCGACGACCACCTTGCTGCCCTTGTTCTTGAGCGTCTGCTCGGCCCCGGCGATCGAGTCCTGGGCGTAGGACACGCTGAAGTCCGTCAGTTCCACGGCCACCGTTGCCGGCTGCCCCTTCTTGCCTTCCTTCACGATCGGCTTGCATTCGATGTACGCGACATCGTGGAAGACCACCTGGTTCTTCTCGACGGCCCGCTTGTCGAAGACTTCGGCCGGGATGTACTTGGGCGCGATGTCGATGCCCTTGCTCCGGGCGTCGTCGAGGACATTGGGGAACAGCCCCATCTCGAACTCGAAGCCGAGGATGTCCACCTTGGTGATGTGCTTCTTGCGGCATTCGAGGATGATCTCCTCGACGAACAGCCGGGTCACGGGCAGGTTGACCGGCCCGACCGCGACCAGCCGCCCGGCCTTCTTGCCGTTGAACGAGCCAAAGCCGGTCGTCGGCTCGGCCCGGTAGGCGCGGAGGATGAGGGCGAGGAAGTCGGCCTCTTTCTGTTCCAACTGCTTGCGTTGTTCCTCTTCGCGCAGGTTGGGGTTGACGCCCACAAAGTGCTGCCGCTCGTACTTGCCCAGGTTGAGGATCTCAAAGGCACGGTAGTCCTTGCCCTCGGCCTTGAGTTGGCGCTGCACACCGATCATGCGCTTGCGGGTGGTGTGAATGGCAAACTTGCCGAGGTCAGTGCAGATCCACTTGCGTCCGAGTTTCTCTGCGACAGCGGCCAGCGTGCCCGAGCCGCAGAAGAAGTCGGCGACGAGATCGCCCCTTTGAGTACTGATTGCGAGTAGGCGTTCAAGGAGTGACTCAGGCTTTTGGGTCGGGTAACCGACGCTCTCCATAGCTTGAGAGTTGATCACATAGATATCCGTCCACAGATTCTGGACTGGTTGACCCTCATACTCATCTAGAAATGTCTTCCTTCTGATTCGCTGTGACTTGTCGGCGGGGAAATAAAGTTTGCCTGACTCGTCCCACGATTGCATGGTATCTTGAGAAAATGCCCAACCCTTCGCCGGTGGCTTGTATCCCTTGTACTCGTAAATTAAACTCGCTGTTGGCTTCGCTGAAGGATTAGTGACGGGGTCTCGGCTGTACAGTCGGCCATCTCCGTCGTCATATACAAAACGCTCTTTGATATACTGTTTTACCTCCTCTGACTCCAGAGTTTTCAGCGCGTCGAATCTCGCAGATTCGGATTTCCTATACAGGTATATTGTGTCGGTAACTGCACCAAGTGAGCGGAAGTTGTTCAGCGCACCGCCGCGGCGTTTCCAGACGATCTCATTAACAAACGCAGATCGAGAGAATACTTCATCAAGCGCCAACCGCAACAGCGAATTTACTCTCCAGTCGCAATGCACATAGATGCTCCCATCATCGGCAAGCAGGTCTCGCATGAGTAGAAGCCGCTCGTACATCATGGCGATGAATGAGTCCGCCCCCCGCCCCCAGGTATCCCGGTACGCGATCTCCTCCAGAATGTTGGGCTTCTTCGTGAAGGTTTCGTCCCCGATCTCGATGTCCATCGAGAAGTCGGCCCCGACATCGAACGGCGGGTCGATGTAGATCAGTTTCAGCCCGCCCTGCCGCTCGATCTCCTCACGCATCGGCCCATTCTTGAGCGACGACAGGATCAACTTGTTGTCGCCCCAGATCAGCTTGTTGGTCCACCCGCCCATCTGCCGCCCGCGCGGGTCGAACAACTCGCCAAAGCCGCTGTCCTGATCCTGCTCACCCTTCTCAACCCGCGGCTCGTCCACCTGCTCGATCGTCTGAAAGGGCAGGACGATGTTGCAGACCTCGCCCGTCTTGCCGTTCCAGACCAGCTCGACCTCGCGCTTGTCCTCAAAGAGCAGAAACCGGTACTTGTCGGGCAGCGGCTTGTCAGCATCGATGTAGCGAAGAATGTCCTGCTTCTCGGTGTCGGTCAGTTTCATAGCCGATGGTATCCAATCCCGCCACGAACCACAACCAAACACGGTGGGTGCGCGATTCGTGTGTCGCCCTTTCAGGGCTGGGGTATCTTATGGCCGACCAATTCCCCGGGCGGTGCCCGGCGCTGGCATGTCTTCGCCCCGTTGTGGCTCGGGGTACATCTGTTCCTCTTGACCACCCCGGGCGGTGCCCGGGGCTTTCGTGTTTTGCCCCGTTGGGGCTCGTGTGATGCCTCCAAGGGACCGAAGCCCATGCCCCAACTTCTTGCCCGAAGGGATCGAGTCCCATGCCCCGAAGGGGCACAACATGACAGCCCGGGGCAAAGCGAAGCGCCGCCCCGGGTATGGGACGGTCAAGATCAACATAGCCCTGAAAGGGCGGAACAACCGATGCCGCATGGTACACAATCTTGTCGCGCCCTTTCAGGGCTGGGGTTATTCACGCCTTTTCTTGACCCCGGGCGGTGCCCGGGGCTTACATGTCTTCGCCCCGTTGGGGCTCAAGGTTCATCTATTCCTCTTCGCCACCCCACCTCCCCCCCCACCACCCCGGGTACCGTGGGCATGGGGCACCCGGCGTACAGGTCCGGAGCACCCGGCTATGCACTGGTACTGCCTCAGCACAAATCGCACCAGCAATTTCCATCTCATCGCATTAATGACCATATTTGTCATCGTTGCTGCCATACATAGAACTGAATGATCTCAATCGTAAACGGTTACCCCGTAAACCATCGGACCTGCCAGTAAACCGCGTTTGCAAACCAGAATGTGCAGTAAACTGCTGCGAAAATGATCATGATGCGGACGGTGCGATACTGGATGGTTCTGGGTGGATAGAGAAGTCGTATCAGCCCGGCTAGAGCAGCCCAACTGAATTCGTAGCGCAGGTTTGGCGCATGGTCGGTTGCGCCTTGTGGCGTGGCGTTGTATGTTCACGGCTGGCCCTTGGACCGGGCCGGGAAGGAGCCATCAATGGCCGCACCGCTCTCACAGGAT
>JAJDCZ010000039.1 GCA_029260555.1 Phycisphaerales bacterium | reverse complement strand
AAGTGAGAATCGCGGCGACTCCGCGTGTGATCCGCTCGATCAGGGCCGGAGAGTCGCAGGGGATCACGCGGCCTGAACGAAAAAGAGCCCGAAAACACAAAGAACCGGCTGCGAGATCGAGTTGTTTAGCGGCCTGCTAGTGCATGAGCGTACCAATATCCCGGCTGCGTCGATGGCTGAAGGATCAACCTTCACCCGACGAAGGCGATCTGTTGGGTGTACCAGTGGCAGAGGATAAAGACGAGAAGAACCGTAAGGACACCAATCAAGATCGCACGCCGATGCCCTGTGGTGTTCTCTGGCGTGGTTCATTGAACAGCGTGCTGATCGGTTCGCCAGACGACTTGCAACCGGGCGATACGCTCGTACTGCCAGCTTCAACTGAAAACAAGGATCAACTCGGGCACCTCCCAGGTGTTCAGGCATCGTTGGCTACTTCACAAGGGGATACCGAAGATCTCGCACAAGCTGAATCGCCAGGAGAGTTCAATATCGACATGGCCGAGGCTGCATTCCATCAGGCTCGTGACCGCGCATCTCTGCGCCTTCATCGTTCGCTAAGAACAGGCCTGCCCACGGGGGAGGCGTTCGACATACTCTTCGACCGAGCCGCCGACCGGGACAACCCGCCAACACCCACCGAGTGGCAAGGGCTGCTCAAGGATGCCGCCGAAACATGGCTCGGACCGACCAATGACGATCTCAAACAACGCTTGGGAGCGCTGGCGGATGTAAAGAACGGCCTGCGCATCGATTCATACCCCGACAACCGCGGTGTCGTACTCACCACGCGAAATCGACTCGGCTCCACGACCGACTGGTACATCCCTGTTCTTGACGACGGCATCGACGACGCTTCTACAACTTCGCGCACGGATTCTGTGAAGCTCAAGGATCACACCGAGCATGTAGCTGGCCGAGTCCAGCTCAGCGTTGAGCGCCTTCCTATTTCTGTAGAACATGACCTTTCCAAGCTCGCCGCGCAACTGCACGACCTGGGGAAGGCAGACGAACGATTTCAGGCTTTGCTGCGGCGTACCAATCGCACCGATGCCTGGCTTCTTGCCGCTTACGAATCGGCGTTGCTTGCCAAATCGGACGGGATGCCTCAAACCAGGCCTGATCGCATCGCGGCACGGCTTCGTTCCGGCTTGCCAGATGGCTTTCGCCACGAAATGTTCTCGCTCCAACTCGCAGAGCGATCAGGCAGACTCCCGACCGATCCGGCGAAGCGTGATCTGGTTCTCCACCTCATCGCCGCTCATCACGGTCACGCACGCCCGTTCGCCCCGGTTGTCCTTGATGATAATCCACCGTGCATTGAAGTTGGCGGCATAAATCTGACCAACGAAGATCGGCTTGCCTGCCCGCCGCACCGTCTCGATTCGGGTGTCGCCGAGCGATTCTGGTCGCTCACACGCCGCTTCGGCTGGTGGGGTCTGGCCTACCTTGAATCAATCCTTCGCCTCGCCGACCAGCAGGCCAGCGCCGCCGAGGATGCGGGGGTATACGAGAACAATACTGTCGGCACACAAGAATCTGTGGAGGCCACGATATGACACATATCAAATCTAAACAAGGCATCCTCCTGCCCGGCCTCGACGGCTCAAACCCGCTCGGATTCCTCGCGGCATTGGGTGTGCTGCGGATTTTGAGCAAAGATTCACTTATTGGAATAAAATGGACTCCAAATGGAGGCACTTGGGTACCGGAGATTCAAAGATCAAATGGCAACATACGAGACGAGAACTCGCTGCTCAAAAAAATATCAAAAGGGTTGATTAACAGCATCAACGACCACCATGCGGACTTGCTGAAGGAACTCGCGCAATCGGAAGAAAAATCAACTCAACCCCGTCCTATTCTTGAGAAGACCGAACTTTATTCGCAATCTAACCGAGAGCGGGTAGACTGGCTCGCGGCATTTGCAAGTGACTTTGCTCCGGCTGAAGCGACCAGTCAACTCCAGACAACCCGCCGTGACTATTACTATGGAAATCTAGAATCTGTCATTGAAAAAACAAAGGATTGTCATCTCAAGCGTTCACTGTTCAGCCCCTGGGACTATGTGGGATGTTGCGAGCCGCGAACAACTCGTCGTCTTCGACAAGCATGAGGGCCAAGTCACTACGGCTGCGTTCAGCCCCGACGGGTCGCAAATCGCCTCGGGATCGTGGGACAAGACGGTGCGGCTATGGGATGCCGCCAGCGGGAAGGAACTTCTCGTCCTTCAAGGCGGGACCCGCTCAATCGTATTCAGCCCGGATGGGTCGCGCATAGCTTCAGCGTCGGGCGCTGGGACGGTGCGGCTGTGGGACGCGTCCAGCGGGAAAGAGTTCGCCGTCCTCCGCGCGCACGATGGCAGTCCTGTTACATCTGTCGCGTTCAACCCCGACGGGTCGCGCATTGCGTCGGCGTCGTACGACAACACCGTTAGGGTTTGGGACGCCGCCACAGGCGATGAGCTTCGCATCCTTCGCGGTCACAAGGATTCGATCACTTCGGTCGCGTTCAGCCCGGATGACTCACGCATCGCGTCGGCCTCGTGGGACAAGACGGTGCGGCTGTGGGACAGTGTTGCATACCGTGACCGCATCGCTGAGCGTGACGAGGCGCGTCGCGCCGAACAAACCATGACTCCCTTCGTCGATGAACTGTTCAGCAAAGGGCTCAACCGCTCTGCCATTGCCCAGAGCATACGAAACGACGCGACACTGAGCGACACACTCCGCCACTCAGCGATCAACCTCGTCCTCATGCGGTCCTCGGCGATCAACGAACAGGCCGCGACGCTGATCGATGACTTGAAAGAGCGTCTGATCTTCGTTGCGGATATTCGAGAGGCGTTGCAATCTGACCTGTCGCTTGAACCACAAGTCCGAGCCGCGGCGATCAACATGGCGCGCTGGATTGAGGATGATCCTGATCGTCTTGCAGCTGCTGCATTGCGCGTTGTCAGCGACGACGACAACTCCCCAAGCGACTATGACCGAGCCCGGCGTGCGATGACAGTCTTCCTGGTGCATGCCGATCAACTGCGAGCGGCCTCCCCGGTTGATGAACGGCCTCCCGTAACCAAACGGTATCTGGCGGAAGCGACATCCACCATGATCGAGTATGGCATGGCGCTTTTGAAGAATGACCATGCCAAAGATGCCGAGCCGGTGTTGCGTGTGTGTCTCTCGATTCGCCAGGAAGTAATCGCGGCTGGCGATGGCGACTGGCTCATCGCCAACGCGCAAAGCAACTTGGGCGAGTCCCTTGCGAAGCAGGCCAAGTTTATCGAGGCCGAGCCGGTCCTGACCGAGTCGGCCAACGCCCTGCAAGCCAAGGATGAAACGCCCGAAGCTCGCAAGAACGAAGCCATCGAGCGTGTGGTGGATTTGTATGAAGCCTGGAATGCCGCCGAACCGGGACGGGGTTACGACACCAAGGCTGAGCATTGGCGGACGAAACTGCCCAAGTCACATTCGGCAGAGTAGGCGATTCCTCCGCATTATGCGGTCCTGTCCGTGCCGAGGCATCACCAAAGATCTGGGTATGCCATGCTCATAACACACTCCTTCTTCGCCTTGAAAACATAAAGCTGGAAAATCCCAACATGGTCAGTGAAGCTGGTGCAGGTACAATTGAGAGTGTGATCGGGTCGGTTGTTACTATGTCGACAGTCAAAGGTATATCAAGGGAACCAGTCAATACTAAGCCAATATAAGAGTTCATGGTAAATATCCGATTACCAAGCGTATTGCCAGCAAAGAACTCCATCGTAAAAAAAGTGATTGGATTGCTTCGGTCCGGCTCGCGATTCGCAAAAAGACCAAACTGGAATAGCTCAATCCTGCTAGGGTTTATGCCACCCAAAATTTGATTGTTCAAAAGTGTGTAGCGTTCACTTCCGTTGGATGGATTGTTTCTGAAGACGGGAACGCGCCCGACCCCATCATTAAACATTTCTCGATGCTGATCGCCATTGTTTGACAGATTGTCCACGCCTCGCGTGCCTGCGATCCAGACTGAATCATCGCCTTCTGCAAAGTTGTCCATGCTGATGGTAAACCCCCCGCCTGCGTAGCCCGTGGCATTGGTAAACTCTGCCTGAAGACCCAGCACCACACTCTCCCCCGGTGCCAGCACCGTATCCCCGCTGATCACCACCCACGAATAGTGCAGCGTCGGCTGAGCCATCACAGGCAGAGCCAAGCCCATGTTTGCCGAGCATAATACGAATAAAAACAACTCTCGCCGTGATGCCTTCATGCTGAGCCTCCGCTTCAAGAGAACGCACTCTCACATCAACCGCCAGGCAGCGGGGCTTATTCCATGAAATCCAGGCGGCTTCGTTGGACTACCCTGTAAACAGAGAGATCAGAGAGCACAAAAGTAAGATCAGGTTTGGTTCCGAACCGGGTCATTCCGATTAAGAGCGCTGGCTCTTAGCCCTAAGCCAGAAGCGCCAACGCAACGGGATGCCAGGGACAGGTTGCTCACTCAGATCAGGTTTTGATCGCCCAGCCAGTGTTCAACATCCAGTGCTGCCTGGCAGCCCATGCCCGCAGCGGTAATCGCCTGTCGATAGTTCGCATCAGCCACATCACCCGCAGCAAACACTCCCGGGATGTTGGTGGTGCTGGCACGCGTCTCAAGCTTGATGTATCCCTTGTCATCAAATGCGAGCCCACTGTCCTGAAGAAATCGCGTGGTCGGTGTGTGTCCGATTGCGATGAACAGACCCTTAAGTGTCAACTCGGATTGTTCGCCGGTTTTGGTATCTTCAAGGAGAACCCCGGTGATTTTTTCATCGCCCAGCACATCCACAACAACTTTGTTCCAGAGAACTTCTGCATTCGGTTTACTCGTGAACCGTTCACGCATGATCTTCGAGCCTCGCAGCTCGTCGCGGCGGTGGATGAGGTACACCGTTGATGCGAACTTGGTGAGATGATGGGCTTCTTCCAGCGCAGAATCCCCGCCGCCCACGACCGCCAGGGGTTGATCGCGGAACATGGGCAAGGCACCATCACAAACCGCGCAAGCACTGACCCCGCCGCCGCTGCGTGCCAGACGCATTTCATTTTCCTGCCCGAGCCAGTTGGCGGTTGCCCCTGTCGCCACGATCACAGCGTGGGCTTTGATCACTTCATCCTTTGAGGTGTAGAGCGTCAAAGGCGTCGTGGAAAAATCGCACCGAACGATGTCCTGGCCCACGATTTTGGTACCAAAACGAAGAGCCTGCTGCTGGAACTGGTCCATCATCTCTGGGCCTGCGATGCCATCGGGGAAGCCTGGATAGTTTTCGACATCCGTCGTGAGCATGAGCTGCCCGCCAGGCAGGATGGGGCCGGGGTCCTGCTTGGGTACGCCGATGTATACAACGGGATCAAGCTGGGCGCGGGCAGCGTAGATGGCAGCCGTCCAGCCTGCGGGACCAGAACCGATAATGACGAGTTTATGTACAGACGGATCACTCATAGTGCCTAGCAAACCTTTCAAGTAACGGCTTTATTCCCCGCCGGTCTGATCTTCAAGATCCTGCCTGCGTAATGAGAGCAGCGGCGGCCAAATCAGATAATCCGTGCCCGCTGCAAGTTCATCGGAGTTCTGCACGATCGCAGCAATATTCTTCCCGCCATCACGCCCCACGGAATAGATCACAAACTGATCATCTTCAATGCTGAGCTTGAAGTTGCGATCACCTGTCACAACATTCATCTCATGAGGCTGTATTGCTTCCCGAGGTCCGGTCTGGCGATAGTTGATCTTGTTGGGAACAAAGTACTCCATCGGAGGTCTGGCACCTCCAAGTCGATTGGGATTGTATGGATCAACATCAAGCCTTTTGACATACCGAGGCCTCACCGCAGAGAGCGAAGGCGGAAATGCACCCCGCGATGAAACATACGCCACCACCGCAAGTGCAGTCCGTGTGCCCGCAGCTTCAACCCGAAGTCTTTGCCTGATCTGATACAAGGGCGACATGTCATAGATACCCCCACGCAATGCAGCATACCGAAACGGGTTGAGCTGATGCAGCGTGAATGTATCAGACATCCGCGAGTCAAAATAGTCAACATCCCAGCGGGATTCAAAGTCATCAAAAACACGCTGAGTTTCTGCGGTGGCATCAAACCAGTCCGCTTGAAATGCTTGCAAACTTCGCCAGCTGGATGCTTCAGAGAACAATCTCAAAGGCAGATCCGTCGAGCCGAGCCTTGCCATTGTGCGAGCAAAGGTGTTTGGGTTGGGTCCACCACGAGGCTCATAGATAATCGAAACGAGCTGTTCAACTGCGACACGCTCAGCACCGGGAAACACCAGATGGTCAAAGTTCAGATACCCGCGTTCGGGATCAAGCCTCTGGATAAGTGCAGGCACACGCGTCGCATCCAGATCTTGCTCGCCATAGCGATAATCCAGATAGGCAATATCACGAATCCGCTCCAGCGCATCGATCATAGAGAGATACGACCAGGTCACCTCTTCTTGAAATGCACGATCTGCAATCTGGCGACAAAAGAAAAGCCAGTCCACCAACAGATCGATTGCTTCAAACACCTTCTTCTCGCTGGCGAGCTTTGTTGCCTGAACATGCACCAGGCTGGCAGCGTTATCAAACGCGGGCAGGTACAGATGCTGTGCTGCAGCAAGAAGCGGCGGATCGCCAAGTTCGGTGTACATCCCAATCTTGAGCATCTCAAAGCCTGCGCCCTGTGCCCCGTAAGGCTGAACAAACACGAAAGCCTTTCGATAGTCATCTTCTAGCGTGACTTGTTTGAGAGCCGCAAAGAGAGGTATCTGATGCTCGCCCGCAGCCCACTCGCTCGCCTGAGCCCAACCCGTGCTGGTGGTGTCCAGCAGCATGGCCCGCTGGGGCGTATCACACACGCTGGGCGGTGCATCTATCGCAGCCATGACGGGTAAAAGCACAATGTCCGAGCGTGCGTCAGGCAGTGAATCGGGCAACTTGGCATTGGCGCGGTCGATAAAATCATCGCTGCGAGCAGTCAGAGCAAGGCTTGTCATCAATAAGCCCATCAAGCCGATCATCAGGCATTGATTGAGCCCCCTTGTTCTGGTGCGCAGGGTGTGAACTGTCATGGTCAGAAGTCTCCAGTTTCGCCCTGTAGACGGGCATCGTGCACGAATCCTAGCCGATCAGACCGGCTTATACACGCGATGGGGCTGCCTTGGACTTGTAAATCTCCAAGAGAGTCACACTCGGACGAACCTTGCGTGTTAGGAAGTGGTCTTTTTGACGCTTTGGGACTGGTTCTGGTTCCCTGGCAGGGTTGTTTGTCATAAGTTGTGGTTTGTGAACAGGCTATCAAACAAAACCGAGGCAGCCTAGGATTGAGGCCCATCCGGAATGACCCCGGAAATCAAACCCATTGTCTGATATGCAATCAGCCTGCTATATGAGGAGTGAGCCATGATCGTAGGAGTTCCCAAAGAGGTCAAGCCCGATGAATATCGCCTTGGCTTGCTGCCAGTGGCTGTTGATCTTCTAACCAGGCAAGGCCACACCGTGCTCATCCAGAATGATGCAGGCGTCGGGACCGGCTTTGAAAATGATGCTTATGAGCAGGCTGGAGCACAGATCATCGCAACGGCTGATGAGGTCTGGGCCAAGAGCGACATGATTGTGAAGGTCAAAGAGCCTCAGGCTCAGGAATGGCCTCACATGCGCGATGGGCAAGTGTTGTTCACTTATTTCCACTTCGCTGCCGACCGCGACCTGACCCTGGCGTGTCTGGAACGCAATGTCGTCGCTATTGCTTATGAAACACTTGAAGAACGCGATGCCAGTGGCAAGATCCACCTCCCTCTGCTCACACCCATGAGTGAGATCGCCGGTTCCATGGCCACCCAGGAAGGGGCCAAGTATCTGGAAAAACCCCAGCAGGGTCGAGGGGTGCTACTGGGAGGCGTGCCGGGCGTCGAGCCGGGCCGTGTGCTGGTGCTCGGCGGCGGCGTCGTAGGCACCGCCGCTGCACGCATTGCAGCGGGTATGGGCGCTGATGTCGTCCTGATGGATGTCGATCTCAACCGCATGCGCTACCTCGAAGATGTCATGGCTGACAATGTCACAACAATCTACTCTGACCCTCATGCCATCCGTGAATATCTCCAGTGGGCGGATCTGGTTGTCGGAGCAGTGCTGCTGCCCGGCGCAAAAGCTCCCCATCTGGTGCATCGTGAAGACATTGGGATCATGAAAAAAGGTTCTGTGATCGTCGATGTCTCCATCGATCAGGGCGGCTGTGTTGAAACCAGCAAAGTCACAACCCATGGCTCACCCACCTACATCATCGATGGCGTGGTCCATTACTGCGTAGGCAACATGCCCGGAGCTGTCGCGCGAACCTCCACCCGCGCATTGAGCAACGCCACCATGCCCTGGACGCTTCGCATCGCCAGCGAGGGCTATGAATCAGTCGCCCAGAACAACCCGGGTTTCAAAGCTGCGATCAACATTGAACATGGCAAGCTGCTGAATCAACCCGTCGCAGAAGCACACGGGCTTGAAGTCACAACTGTGTGATATTGAAAGACTCAACTTATGCCCCAACCCTCTCACGCGCCCTTTGTTCTCATCATCCGCGACGGCTGGGGGACCAACCCCAACCCGGAACACGACGCTTTCAATGCGATCAAACTCGCAGACACACCCGTCGCTGATGCACTGGCCCAGAACTGGCCCATGACACTCATCCGCACCAGCGGGCTTGATGTCGGCCTGCCTGACGGCAAAATGGGCAACTCCGAGGTCGGCCACCAGAACATTGGCGCAGGCCGAATCGTTGACCAGGAGGTCGTGCGCATCTCCAAAGCCTGCGATGCCGGGCTGGAAAACAACCCCGTTCTCTGCGATGCGGTCGATCACGCACGCGATGCTGATCGCACGATTCACCTCATGGGTATCTGTTCAGACGCTGGCGTGCATGGCTTGCTCGAGCATCTCTATGCCATCATCCGCCTTTGCAAGCACCAGGCTGCGCCTCGGGTTGCCATTCATCTTTTTACCGATGGTCGAGACACCAGCCCCTTCACTGGCAAAAACTTCATTCAGCAGGTTCAGGATTTTTGCGATGAAACCAACCTCGGCAAAATCGTCAGCGTCATCGGCAGATACTGGGCGATGGACCGCGACAATCGATGGGAACGCATCGCCCGTGCCTACCGCTGCCTGACTGGAAATGGTGAACCATCAGACGAGCCTCGCTTTTGCATGAGCGCCACCGATGCCGTACAGCAGTTTTATGATCAACCCACCGATCCCAACATGGTTGGTGACGAGTTTATCGAACCCACCATGATCGGCACAGACCAGCAAGATGCCCGGGACTGGCGCATCGTTGATGGCGACACCGTAATCTTCTACAACTACCGGGGCGACCGCCCGCGCGAGATCGTCTCTGCCTTTTTGCTTGACCAGTTCGCTGATGGTCCTTCGATTCAGCCTTCGCCTGATACCGGGGCTGTGGGCTTTAATCGCGGACAAAAGCTGAAACTGCACTTTGTAATCATGTGCCCGTATTCACAAGTGCTGGCTCAGCTCGCCCAGGTTGCCTTCCCCAGACCACCTGCATTGCAGAACATCGCAGGAAAGTTTTGGTCGAATCTTGGGTTGACGCAGTTTCGCTGTGCAGAGACCGAGAAGTACCCCCATGTCACTTTTTTCTTCAATGATTATCGTGATGAACCTTTTGAGGGTGAATGCCGTCAGATCATCCAGTCGCCCATGGTCAGCACCTATGACCAGCAACCCGAGATGTCTGCTGCTGGCGTATGCCAGGCGGTGCTTGATCGCCTCAGCGCCGGGGACGACTGTGAGCAGGTCATCGTGGTGAACTTTGCCAACGCAGACATGGTCGGCCACACCGGCAAACTCGACGCTGCCATTCTCGCTTGCCAAACCGTTGATGCTGCTGTCGGCAAGATCATCGACGCGGTACTGGCACGCAACGGCTGTGCGATTGTGACCGCAGACCATGGCAACGCTGAGCAGATGCTTAATCCTGAAACAAACATGCCTCACACTTCGCACACGACCTTTGATGTGCCGCTGTTTGTGATCGGCGAAGCCTTCAAAAATGCCAAACTTTGTCAAGATGGCAGGCTGGCAGACATCGTGCCCACCAGCATCCAGATGATGAACCTCACCCAACCCGATGCCATGACAGGCCGATCACTTCTGGTCTGATGCCAAACTCTTTGAGCAAAGTGCTTTTTGCACGCGCATCCGCACTGCCATGAACACTCTCATGCAATCTCACCAATGGGAGGCTCATCTAGATCCGTTGGCGACGCATCCGCCCCAGCTTCTCTACTCTCCCCACCCCCCACTTCCCCCGTCCCTCCAGACTCTATCAACTGGTTATTGAGTGTCATCATCCGTTTTTCCAGATGATCAAGCCGCCCCAGTGTCTGGCTCAGCTTCTTTGTCAACTCATAAATTTCCTGATTGAGTTGATCGACCGTGTGCTCGGTATGAGCCTGCACCTCCTCAAGACGAACGAGTCTGGAAGCGGGATCAGGAGTTGCCCCGGAAGATGAACCGAAATGAGAATCCATAACTCAAATGCATCCCTTGTGATGAACTCACACACAAACCAGAATCTGCAGGATATTGTATCACACTATGAATAACCCCATCCGATTTGTCCTTGTTGCTACTTTGAGCTTTGCCAGCGTTTGCACCAGTGCTCTCGCTCTTGATACTGATAATCTGAGCATTGGTTCTTCAGCGATCAGTCTGGAACCTGATTCTGAAACTTCCCCCATTGGCAAGCCCTTTGGCACACAAGGCCAGACCTTTCTCACCATCGGAGGCGGTGTCGCCAGTGACATCAGTGATGCGACCGACTCCAACCTCCACATCGCCTACAGCTCATTCTTCGTCCAGGATGTCGAAATCATTGGCGAACTGGGTGGCTGGTACTTCTCCCAGAGAGGCGATGATGCCTTTGGCGTAAACCTCAGCCTCATCTTCCGCTGGCACTTTCTGAACAAGAACACATGGTCCCTCTATGCAGATGCAGGCATCGGCATGCTGGCTGCGACCAGCGATGTCCCAGATGGAGGCACCCCTGTCGACTTCATGCCTCGCTTTGGAGGCGGTGCCACTTTCCGCATCAATGATTCAGGCTCGCGCCTCATCACAGGCATCCGCTGGCACCATGTCTCCAATGCACGCGTCCTGGGCGAAGCACGCAACCCCTCACGCGATGCCGTGATGCTCTACACCGGCATCATGATTCCCTTCTGACCCACGCGACCGCAAGTGCCCAAACCCTGATGGTTTTCCTGCTGGATAGTGTTTAATCTGTGTCAATCGTTTGCCCGAAGGGTCAACCAGCCGCAGCCAGCTTTGGCTCGCCATCGCTATCCACTTCGCTGATCACGACGCGGTTCCTGCCTGATTCCTTGGCTTTATACAGATTCTTGTCCGCAACATGAACCCAGTCCTTTGCCGAAACATCCCCCCGGCACTGTGTGCACCCAGCCACACCAATGGACACCGTAACATTCCGCTCTGGATGCATGGGCCAGCGGATCTGTTCCAGTGCTGTGCGTACTCGATCCAGCACCGCCTTGGCATCCTCAGGTCCTGTGTCAGGCATAATCAGAGAAAACTCTTCACCGCCATACCGACACGCGATGTCTGTCTTCCTGCATTGCGCTTTGATAATCGAAGCAAACCGCTCAAGCACCGCATCACCTGCAGGATGTCCAAATGAATCATTCACCGATTTGAAATGATCAAGGTCCAGCATCACCACGCTCAGTGCTCGCCCGTGACGCACAGCACCACTGATTTCTTCTGCCAGCCTCTCGTCAAAGTATGCCCGATTCCAAAGCCCCGTCAGCCCGTCGAGCCTTGCTCGCTCGGTAAGCATGGTGAGCAGCCTCTGCGTCTTGAGAGCAGCCCGGATGCGGGCGCGAAGCTCCACAAGATCAAATGGCTTGGTCACATAGTCATATGCATCCAGATCAAACGCAGTCACCTTGTCCTGCGTACTCACCAACCCAGATAGCACAATCACAGGGATGTTTCTCGTAGTCAGGTCTTCCCGGAGTGTGCGCAACACCTCAAGCCCGTCAACCTCTGGCATGTCCAGATCCAGCAGAATCAGCGTGGGCAAGTGCTCCTTGGCCATCTTGATGCCTTCACGCCCGCCATGCGCACTGATCAGGGTCATCTCGGAGTTGCGAAACCGGGCTTTGATCAACCGATGCACATCGATTGAGTCATCCACCAACAGCAGCGTTGGTTGGCTTTGGCCCTTATGGTCATTCAATACATTCATGCATCGCTCAACAAACTCGAGTTTCTTCCCTGCCATGCCCCGTGGGTTCCCCCCCGGAACGCCTTGCATACATATCACTTCAGCTGGATGACGCCCTTCTGCAAAGCGAGATGAGCTCTTGAAGCTGGCTGTCGATGTCCTCGACCTGTGCTGACAGGTCTGTTGATTCACTCAACAGCGATTCAACAAAACCCGCTGAGATACCAATCGTGGGAAATCCGTATCCCCCACTGGCTCCCCTGAGTTGATGCATCAACCTCTTGAGATCAGTAAACTGTTGAGACTCAAACGCCTGGGTCATCTGATCAATGCGATCCGGCAACTCGCTGACAAACAGATCGACAAGTTCGATCATGTCAGGGTCGCTGGCAAACTCGCTGTGAATGGGTGTAGAAGAATGGTCCGGGGTCTGTGACATATGAGCCTCCAGACCACACATCGGTGATCCAAACAGCTGGATTGATCCAAATACACCACCACAGCGAGGGATTTTTTCAGACCGTCTAAAATCCAATCAAACCTGACCTGCTCAGGTCCAAAACGGTCCTCGTTTCTGGTGTGAAACCCTGAATCCTGCGCGATGTATCACATGTGAGAAAGAGATGGATAAATCACCACCTGTAAACAGAATAGCCAGCTTCTCAGTCTTTAGCCTGCACGGGTCCAGATCAATCGCAAGGCAAGTTCTCTCATTTGATGCACAACATGCCTTCACAACTTCACGGATGCAAAGCAAAGTTCAAAACAGAGCCGATTGTAAAAAGTTGTACTTCCACCCCCCGGAAGAAGGGCTGTGGCACCTTGCTGGCATCTTCATGGTTGACAAGCAACCGTGTTGCTGCAACCTGCCACAAGAAATGACCCCAGGGGGATTCGAACCCCCGTTACCAGGATGAGAACCTGGTGTCCTGGACCGGGCTAGACGATGGGGCCTGCGATGTGCTATCGTCGCCTGCTCGCTGCAAAGGTCAAGCACTGAGCCTCAAGAATCATGCTGGTTTATGCAGTTGCATCCGCAGGCACCCGCGCATTCATACGCCGACGCAGCTGAGAAAACGCAAACACTGTCGCTTCTGCCAGGCTCTTGCCCACCACCGCACCAACTGGCTGATCTGCTGCATCAAACCATTCAGCCCGATAACAGTTAAACAACTGGACATGCTTGGATTCAAGCCGATAGCCCTGCTTGGCAAACGCCTGGTTGATGGTCTGCTCATCGGGATACACACGCCCGGCATCATCAACCTCGTGCCCATCCTCCGCCCCAGGCACCCAACCCGAAGCATACAACTCGTCGATCGCAAACGAAAGTCCCATGATAACAAGACCCTCCAGCTATCCACCACCCCACACTGAGCATAACACACAACGACGCAACCACAAAACTTTTTTTTAAGCATGTGCTGTAAGCTGCGCAGTTACAACAGGTTGCCAAAGCCTAGGCATCCGGATTCAGCGCGACCAGCACCACCACATCATAGATCGCATGCACCGCCACCACAATGCCCAGCCCGCGAAGCAGGTACAACCCCCCAAAGTAAAGCCCCGAAGCAACATAAAACACCGCTTTGCCCCATCCCAGCCCGCTGCCCGCAGCTGACAGATCGTGATACAACGCAAACGACACCGCAGACACAACCAGTGCCAGCAGTTTGCCCGTTCGATCTGAAAAATGCAGCAAATCCACCAGCAGAAAATGCACACCCAGAATGACAATCATCCGAAACAGCATCTCTTCGTATAGTCCCGCACCCAGCGAAATCGTCAGCCTCGCCTGCCAGCCCATCGCCTGTAGATCCGTCGCCCCAGCCAGCACCTGCCCTGCGCCAACCACCACTTGCGCCTGAGGCTGCATCATCGCATGTTGAACCAGAACCGCAATCATCAAAAGTGGTGCTGTCCACGCGATCGACTCGCCACCCATCCCAACCAGTGTGCTCAATCGAACCCGCCAGCGATCATGATTCAGCAAGTGCCATGTCAATAGCACCGCGACCAGCGCAACACCCGGCAGATACACCCCCACCATGCCAAACTCGCCAAAGAAATGGTCCAGCATGCTCTTGGCACGGATCGTCTCCACCACACCCGTCGAAGCATCCGCCAGATACAAAACAGACCCAACCTCGTACAGCACAATCAAAGGCAACAAAAATATCAACACAACCAAGGGCCTCATCGACTCTCTTGCATACCCCACCATTCCCCCCGCCCCCCCCATCCCCCTCGCACTTCTCCTTCCCAACGGCGAACCATCCCGGGATGTACTGACGCGTTTAGAAGACATCACTTCTCATACTCAACAACATGCCACCGCTGCACACAGCACCCACAGCCAATCCGTCAGCTGGGCACCATGCTAGGAACCCAGCGACACCAAAAAAATCGACCCTCATCGCGAGGATCGATTCCAGTCTGTCTCAGTTGATCTTGACGAACCCAAACCAGGCTCTGGAAGATTCGGCTCAGGCGGTCTTTGCTTTGAGCATGACATGAAGCCTGCTCTTGCGTCGTGCTGCCTGGTTTCTGTGGATCACGCCCTTTTGAGCGGTTCGATCAATAATCGCAGCACACGACTTGAAAGAAGCTTTGGCATCATCTGATGAGCCATGAGCGATCTTGTCCTGGAAATCCGCGATGGCATCCCGCATGGTGCGAAGCCTCCAGCGGTTGCGTGCACGGTGCGTGATATTCTGACGGATGCGTTTCTTGGCAGAGTTGGAATGAGCCATATTCGATCAGTTTCCTGCAAGTTGAGTCGGCGCTGGATGCCTCAACAGGCACAATCTTGCCCAGCGAGCAGAAGTATCTGCCTGGTATTCAATAAAATCAAGTCCATTACCGCATTGGGCTTGCCGTAGACCAATTCGAGGATTATGGTAGCCAACGCTTTGCGGGCGTAGCTCAATTGGATAGAGCACCTGACTACGGATCAGGAGGTTAGGGGTTCGACTCCTCTCGCCCGTGTTTCCCCCCTCCCCCCCATTTCATTGCTGCCAGGCATTCTTGCGTATCTTTTGATGATCGCGATGTGGGTTGTGGCCTGCGATCTGGTTATTTACGCCAGTCGATGACGATTTTTCCGAACTGATCACCCGCTTCGAGCCGTTGATAGGCCTCTTGTGCCTGTTCTGGTTGAAAAACCTGATCAACGACGGGGGCAAGTTTGCCTGCGCTAAAAAGGGCTGCGATCTGGCGAAACTCGTTGTTTGTGCCCATGGTCGAGCCCAGAATCCGAAGCTGATTCCAGAAGATGCGTGCCAGATCGGTGGTGGCGTTGGGGCCTGAGGTGCAGCCGGGCGTGACATAGGTGCCGCCTCGAGCGAGTGATTTGATGCAGCTCAGATGGGTCGCTTTGCCGATGGAGTCGACCGCCATATCGACGCCTTGCCTGGCGCTCCATGTGCGCACGGCTTTGGACCAGTCCTGCCCTTCATCTAAAATAACCGCATCTGCTCCCAGTTCCAGTGCCCGATCGAGCTTCCACTGGTGACGGCTGGTGACACAAACAGGACAACCCATATGGCGGGCAATCGCCAGAGCTGCGGTTGCCACGCCGCCTCCGATGCCGGTGATAAGAACAGTCTGGCCGGGTCTGAGTTGCCCTTTGGTTGCGATCATCGACCATGCTGTGAGGGCGCACAGGCCAAAAGCAGCAGCCTGTACAGGATCAGCATCATCTGCAACAACTGCCAGGTTCTGGGCAGGGCAGGTGAAACTTTGCGCGTGCATGCCATTGTGATGCTCGCCGATGAGTTGATAGTCAGGCGTTCGCGTGGTGGCTGGTGGATCGCCAGGCTTGGGATCAGGCTCATGAGCAAGAGCAGCGTTGACAATGACCCGCTTGTTGAGCCAGGCATCACTTACACCCTCTCCCACAGCTTCGACCACGCCACATGCATCACAGCCCGACACGCGGGGATAAGTCAGATCCACACCCGGAATCCCCATGCCCACCCAGAGATCCATGTGGTTAAAAGCACTAGCCAGAGTTTTAATGTTGACCCACCCCGGCACAGGAGCTGCCAGATCAGGCCAATCAGTCTGATATTGGATATTGGGAGAAACGGGCGCACCCTGAACTGTACAAACAATGGCTTTCATGGCAATAGAGTAGGATTGTGGTATGAAAAAACCCACGCAGAGCGTGGGTTTGAAAATTCAGCGTTGTCGTTGCAGCGTTATTTACGAACCGTGGGATGGCCTTTGACATGCTCCATGCCCCGCCTGCGGTCGCGAAGCCTGCGAGACTTGCCGATGCGATCACGAAGGAAGTAAAGCTTGGCCCTGCGGGCATCTGCCCGGCGAACGACTTCAAACTTGGAGATCATGGGGCTATGGATCGGCCAGGTGCGCTCAACGCCTTGATTGTCGACAATACGACGAACCGTGAGCATTTCCTGCATGCCTCGGCCCTTTCGGCTGATCAGCACGCCTTGAAACACCTGCACGCGCTCTTTCTGGCCTTCAACAATCCGGACATGCACATTAATGGTGTCGCCGATGTCCATGACGGGAATATCCGTCTTAAGGGCTTCGTCGTTGAGGCTTTCAATGAGCATTTGCGTTGACATGATGACTCTCGCTATCTTTCTGCTTGCCTGTCTGCAGCACACAAAATGGATGCGCGCAGATGAAACAACCTTGTTCATAACCTGATCGGGTTCAAGCCGATCTGGGCAGCAATCGTAGGCTGAGCGCAGGTGGGGTTCTACTTTTCCTGGCTCAACTCACAACAGCAATGGATCATTTCCCTGTGGATGTTTCAGGGGAGCAGGTGTGCCTTTGGAAAATGACCTGAGCTGTCAGTCAAGCAGATCGGGACGGCGCTGGCGTGTGCGTTCAAGCATTTGCTCAAGACGCCAGCGGGCGACAGCTTCGTGATCACCACTGAGCAGCACTTCGGGTATTTCCATGCCTTGCCAGACCCGGGGCCGAGTGTAATGAGGACAATCCAGCAAACGGGTATCAGGGCTGATGCCAAGATGTTTGAGTGTTTTGGTGTTGATGGGTTCGTTGTTGGGGTTGGTCGTGGGGATGATGCCAAAGCTGTCCTGATGGGCGGATTGGTGATCGCCAAGAGCACCGGAGAGCAAGCGGATGATGGCATCCATGAGGACCAGCGCAGCCAACTCGCCACCTGAAATCACGAAATCACCAAGGCTGAGCTCCATGGGGGCAAGTTTCTGGATTACGCGCTCATCGATGCCTTCATAATGGCCTGCAATGAGCAGAAGGTGAGATTTGGTTGCAAGATCCTCGACGATGGACTGCGTCAAAGGCACCCCCTGAGGCGTCAGCAAGATGCGCGCTGGAGGCTGGGAGGGGGAGGATCTAGGGGAGGGGGGTGGAGATTGGGGGAGTGCTTTTTCGACTGCCATGACAGCGTCGTAGACAGGTTGGCAGGCCATGACCATGCCCGGGCCGCCGCCGAAGGGTCGATCGTCGGTCTTGGCGTGCTTGTTGTCAGCAAAATCGCGGATGTTGGTCGCGTGCCATTCGACAAGGCCCGCCTTGCGGGCCCGGTCAGGGATGCTCAGCCCCAGAGCTGCGGGCGCCTGGGTGCTGAACATTTCCGGGAATGTGCTCAAAATGTCTATGCGGAGAGTCACTTGGGATCATTGGCGCAAAAAACAACCCAGCCTGTTCCAGACTGGGTCCTTGAAATGACATTTTGAAACGGGCTGCGTCAGTCTGAAGATTCTTCAGATGCTGCAGCTTCAGCAGCTTTTTTGGTTTCAACACGCTCGCGAGCTGTTTTGCGATCAGATTCCCACTTGGCTTTGGCTTTGGCGGGAAGGAGGTCTCGGTGGCCGAGCATGTCGCGAACGGTGTCGCTGGGCTGGGCACCAACGCTGAGCCAGTATTTGATGCGCTCTTCGTTGAGTTCGACCTTGTTATCTGTGGTGATGGGGTCGTACCAGCCGAGCCTTTCGATGACGCGACCGTCGCGGGGATTGTGAGAATCCACGGCATTAATGCGGTAAAAAGGACGATGTGTCCTGCCCATGCGCTGCATTCTGATCCGAACCACGCCTGATCTCCCGATCGCTGAGGGTTGATC
This sequence comes from Phycisphaerales bacterium, assembly GCA_029260555.1. Taxonomy (GTDB): domain Bacteria; phylum Planctomycetota; class Phycisphaerae; order Phycisphaerales; family UBA1924; genus JAJDCZ01. The sequence continues at coordinate 34,672 of JAJDCZ010000039.1, read as the reverse complement.
CTCAGCCAAATTACCCCTGTTAACCCATTTAGAGGGTTGCGGGGGCATTCCTGTAACCTGTATCCATACCTGCATCGGCAGCCTGTCCCACTGACAAGCCCGGAAGTGTAGGCACGCCAACCCAGCCGACAAGTGTTGCACACGCCTCAGATTCAGATCATCGAATCCACCCACCAGAACAGGCTGAAACTGAGCAAATCGCCTCAAAGCTCATGATTCTGACACGCCAGATCCGATAACCCGGGAATGATGGACAAATTGCTCAAGTTTTATTTGAGTACCAATTTGTCTGAATCTTGCTGACACGGTAAAGTGTGTCCTTCTTTAGATATAATGATCCAGAACTGGTTTATACAAAAGCTGGGGATCAAGTTCAGGGAATCAGCATGAATACAGAATCAAACTCAGACGCGTCAGCAACTCTGGAAGCAGATCCCACGGAGGGGCCTATGGAGCAGTTTAAATACGATGACGACATCTCTCGCAAGTTCATGGCTGCGACCATCCTGTGGGGCGTAGTCGGAATGTTGGTGGGAGTCATCATTGCCTTTGAACTGGCGTTTCCCAAAATCTCGATGGATCTGCCTTGGCTTTCGTTTGGCCGGCTTCGCCCATTGCACACGAACGCTGCCATTTTCGCGTTCGCAGGCAACGGCTTCTTCACCGCTATCTATTACTCCACGCAGCGGCTTTGCAAAACACGCATGTTCTCAGACAAACTCTCGCGAGTGCACTTCTGGGGCTGGCAGGGAATCATCGTGTCCGCAGCCCTCACACTCCCCCTTGGCATCACACAATCCAAGGAATACGCAGAACTCGAATGGCCCATTGATATTGCAGTGGTCCTGATCTGGGTCGTCTTTGCGGTGAACTTCATCGGCACGCTGATCAAAAGGCGTGAGCGACACATGTATGTCGCGCTCTGGTTCTATATCGCGACCATCGTCACGATCGCCATCCTTTATATCTTCAACAACCTGTCGATCCCTGCCAGTGCAACCAAGAGCTACAGCATCTATGCGGGTGTGCAAGATGCACTCATGCAGTGGTGGTATGGGCATAACGCGGTGGCATTCTTCCTCACCACGCCCTTCCTGGGCATGATGTACTACTTTCTTCCCAAGGCTGCGGGCAGACCCGTGTATTCGTACCGCCTGAGCATTATTCACTTCTGGTCGCTGGTGTTCATCTATATATGGGCTGGCCCTCACCATCTGCATTACACAGCCCTTCCCATGTGGGCTTCGACTTTGGGCATGGTCTTCTCAGTCATGCTCTGGATGCCCAGCTGGGGCGGGATGATCAACGGGCTTATGACGCTTCGTGGTGCCTGGCACAAGGTCGCAGCAGACCCGGTGCTCAAGTTCTTTGTCGTAGCGATCACCTTCTATGGCATGTCCACCTTTGAAGGCCCACTCCTGAGTATCAAGACCGTGAACTCGCTGAGTCACTACACCGACTGGACAATTGCCCATGTGCATTCAGGCACGCTGGGCTGGAATGCGTTCATGATCTTCGGCATGGTCTACTGGCTCACACCCAGACTGTTCCAGACCGGCAAGATGTGGAGCAGCAAGCTCACCGAGATCCATTTCTGGGCTGGAACGATCGGAATCCTGCTGTATGTGATTTCGATCTATGCTGCTGGTCTGACGCAAGGCCTGATGTGGCGTGCGTTTGATCAAACCGGAAACCTGCAGTACCCGGACTTTGTGGAAACAGTTTCCAGGCTGATGCCGTTCTACTGGGTTCGTGCTGTGGGCGGCACGGTGTTCCTGGTTGCTACGCTGCTCATGGCGTTCAATGTCATCAAGACTTGGATGATGAGGCCTAAGACCTATGAAGAGCCTGTGCAAAGCTTCCCGGCACTGGCCAAGAAGTATGTTGATCCCAAGGGTCCTGAGTCTGTTCTTGAAACGAATGTTGGCTTTGGGCGCAGGCTTGAAGCACTGACAAATGTTGTCTGGCATCGAAAGTGGGAACGGCTGCCGATCAAGTTCACAGTTTGGGTGACCATTGCGGTGTTGATTGGTTCACTGCTTGAGATCATTCCGACCTTCCTGATCAAGTCCAATGTGCCAACGATTGCGTCGGTGCAGCCTTATACGCCTTTGGAACTTGCAGGCCGGGATATTTATATTGCAGAGGGTTGTTACAACTGTCACTCACAGATGGTTCGACCTCTATTCCACGAAACTGAGCGCTATGGCGAATACTCCAAGCCAGGCGAGTTTGTGTATGACTATCCGTTCCAGTGGGGCAGCCGGCGTATTGGCCCGGATCTGCACCGTGTGGGTGGCAAGTATTCACACGACTGGCAGGTTCGACATATGGAAAACCCGCGCGTGATCAACCTCAAGAGCGTCATGCCTGCATATCCCTGGCTACTGGATCAGGATCTGGATTTTGAAGGCATTGCAAGCAGAGTGCGAGTCATGGCATTGCTCGGTGTGCCTTATGGAGATGCGGTTAGCAACGCACCAGACATGGCACGCGAGCAGGCCCGACAGATCTCTGAGGAGTTGATCGCCCAGGGTGGCTATACGGATCTTGAAGGCAAGAAGATCATCGCGCTGGTGGCGTATCTGCAGAGGCTGGGCACTGATATCTCCAAGCCCGCGCCTGCAGCTGATGAAAACGGAGGTGCGCCATGAGCCTGAGTGATCTGATCGGAAACATGGATCTGGCAGCGTACCCCAAGGCTGCGATGGTCATCTTTATTGGCGTATTCCTGCTCATCTTGTATCGCGTGATATTCAAGATGAAAAAAGAAGAAGCGCGTGACGCAGCAATGATTCCCATGATGGATTCAGTCGTAACCCCAAACACACAATCAGCAAGCAAGGAAACGGTAGCATGAGTCAGAGGAATAAGGAACTGGATCCGCTTCTGAACCACGAGTATGACGGCATCCGTGAATATGACAACCCCACTCCGGGTTGGTGGCACATGATCTTTTTCGGAACGATTCTCTTTGCCATCTTCTATGTGGTGTTCTGGCACTTCAGCCCCATGGGCTGGAATGTCTACGACAAACTGGCTGCGGATCAATCTCGCGCACTGGAAGCAACCTTTGGAGACATGGGTGAGCTGACAGGCGATGAGCAGACGATCATGCGTTATGCCACGGATGAGAAGTGGCTGACCGCAGCCGCTGCGTGGTTTGCAGGTAAATGTATTTCCTGTCATGGTGCCAATGGCGAAGGTGTCGTGGGTCCGAATCTGACGGATGATTATTTCATCAACATCAAGACTCCAGAGGACATTTACAAAATGATCAGCGAGGGTGCGGTTGCCAAGGGCATGCCTGCATGGGGCAAGCAGATGCATCCCAACAAGGTGGTGCTGTTGGCTTCTTATGTCGCATCGCTCCGGGGCAAAAACTTGCCCGGCAAGGGACAGCAGGGCGAGATGATTGATCCCTGGCCCGTGCTGCAGGCACCTGAAGATTCTGTAAACGACAACGGAGCGGGATAAAACTGCTGATCAGGATGACCAAAGAATGGATTCGACCGTAACACAACCGCACCAGCCGGGCGTGCCACCGCCTTCTGATGAGGTTGAAGGCTCCATCCTTTCAACTCTTAATCAAGATGGAAGCAGAAAATGGCTCAGGCCTCGCGTTTCACCGGGGCGTTTTCTCAGCGCCCGGCGTGTGGTCGCGTATGTACTGATTCTGCTTTTTACTGCGCTGCCTTATATCAAAATCAATGGCTACCCGGCGATCCTGCTGGATCTGATCGGGCGCCGGTTTCATATCTTTGGCACGACTTTTTATCCAACTGATACGCTGCCGTTTGCCTTGTTGATGTTGAGTGTTTTCGTAGCGATTTTTTTGCTTACGGCCTTACTGGGGCGGGTGTGGTGTGGTTGGGCGTGCCCACAGACGGTGTACATGGAGTTTTTGTACCGCCCCATCGAAAGGCTCTTTGAAGGTTCACCCGGCAAACGGAAAAAACATGGCGGATGGCGTAAGCCAGTAAAACATGTTGTGTATCTACTGTGCTCGATGTACCTGGCACATACTTTCTTGGCATACTTTGTCGGAGTCGACCAACTCAGAATCTGGATCACTGAACCTCCATTTGAGCATCCTCGGGCGTTTGTTGTCATGATCGTAATGACGGGCCTGATGATGTTTGATTTTTCGTTTTTCCGTGAGCAGGTGTGCCTGGTCGCATGCCCATATGGCCGGTTCCAGTCGGTGATGCTGGACCGGTTTTCGATGATCGTGACATACGACTCCAAACGGGGTGAGCCACGAGGTCGAAAACTGCGCCAATCAAAGGATGTAAGCCTGCCTCTGGCAGACAGTCAGCCTGAGAAGGGTGATTGCATTGATTGCAAGCTGTGTGTCACGACCTGTCCGACGGGGATCGACATTCGCAGCGGGCTGCAGATGGAGTGCATCGGCTGCGCTCAGTGCATCGACGCGTGTGATGTGGTCATGGACAAAATCGGCCGATCTCGCGGGCTGATCCGCTATAGCTCACAAGCCCGTATTGAGGATGGCCAAACCCGTCTGATTCGACCTCGAGTGTTGTTTTATCCTGCTTTTCTTTTGGTCTTACTTGGTGGCCTGTTTTATACGCTGGCCACGCGAGCGACCGCTGATGTATGGCTGTTGCGTGGTGCGGGGATGGGAGCGGCATTTGCAACTCTTGAGACGGGCAACATTGCCAACCAGGTGCGAGTGAAAATTGTAAACCGAACCGATGCGGCGGTGTCATATCAGATCACACTCAAGAGGCTGAACGAAGCCCAGATCGTGGCACCTGCTGGCAATCCAGTGACGGTGGGCGCGGGCGAGGTTGTGACGGATGCCATTCAGATTGTTGTGCCTCCAGAGTTGTTTTCCAGCCGGGGCAGAAGACCCATCGTCGTGCATGTTGATGATGGCCTGACCTACTCGCGTGACTTTGATTTTTTGCTGCTTGGCCCTGCTGGTTCGTGGAAGGAATCACCCAGCGAGGTCACTCGTGTCAGCCCAGCCAAGGAGGGTTCATTATGAAAAAGGGTTGGCTCTGGCCTGTTGGAATAACACTTGTCCTGATGATTCATGTAGGGTTCGGCCTGACGGTGGCATTTATTGCTGCCAGTGACCCCTCGTTTGCTGTCGAACCTGACTATTACGAAAAGGCTGTGCATTGGGATGACCGATCCAGACAACAAAACACCAACCGCAAGCTGGGCTGGTCATGTGAAGCAAAAATCCGCATGACCAGCGGGCTGGATAACTCCGGCGAACTCCGTGTGAAACTTCTGGATGCACAAGGCACGCCTTTGTCTGACGCAAGCCTTTCAGCAGAAGTATTTTTCAATGGCCGGGCTAAGCATCGAACCAGCTTGAAACTGATGCCTGTGAACAAAGAGCCCGGCGTCTACATCTCGGCTTTAGCCGTTGGCTTTGATGGCGCGTGGACCGTCCGCGTGTCTGCAAGCAAAGACAGCAATGTGTTTACAAATGAGCAAAGAGTCTTTGTAATTCCCGCGTCAGGCGGATAGGTGGTGTGGTGATTCATTGGACGCTGCTATGGACCGTTTTTTTAGCAAGCCTCGTAGGCTCGCTGCACTGCGCTGGCATGTGTGGCGGGTTTGTGTCCTTTGCAGTTGGCGCGACTGATCTGACCATCAAGGGCAAACGCTCTGTCAAAACAAAACTCGCGGGGCTCTGGCTGCACGCTTCGTATAACAGCGGCAGGCTGATGGTCTATCTGATCATGGGAACGATCAGTGGCACCATCGGGGCAGCCTTTGATCTTGGAGGCTCGCTGGTTGGGGTTCAGCAGGCGGCAGCCATCCTGGCAGGGGGAATGATGATCCTCTTTGGGACCGTTCTCATGCTTCGCCTCAGCGGCGTGCGCATTGAAAAACTCCCGCTGCCCAAAGCGATTCACACACGACTTGTCAAGTTTGCATCATCTGGGCATCAGTTCGCATCGCATCGACCTCCGGTTGTGCGTGCTCTGTTGATCGGCCTGCTCACGACGATTTTGCCCTGTGGCTGGCTTTATGCGTTTGTGATTACTGCTGCAGGCACTGGAAGTCCCCTGGCAGGTGCTGCGACGATGGCAGCGTTCTGGCTGGGCACGGTGCCGATGCTGGTGGGTGTGGGGCTTGGTGTGCAAAAACTCGCAGGCGTTCTGGGGCGTGTGGTTCCCGTTGCAACTGCTGGGGCGATCATGATCCTGGGCATTATTACGGTGGTGAATCGGGCGGGGATGCCTGCGATGGGAACTGTAATGGGGGCTGCCATGACAAATCAAAGTACTCCGGTCGATCCACATTCTCATGTGCAACCGATCAACCAGAAAGAACTTCCTTGTTGCAATGCCGATGGCCAATGATTCGACAATCTCGAACGCTTCTGCCAGACTAATCCAAGGTGTCGTGTGCATCCACTGCAGCCTGCCGGTGCCCGCAGCACTGATCAACAAGGATCAGGACGAGCAGTTCTGCTGTCATGGGTGTGAGACAGCCTATGCGATCATCCACGGGTGCGGGCTGGAATCATATTACAAGGTCAAGCGGGCGATTGATCCTGAAGCAACCTCGCCAGCCAGATCAACCGGCAAGGCCTATCACGAGATGGACACGCCTGCGTATCACGCCATGCATGTTTCTGATGCGGGTGAAGGGTTGCTCTCGTGTGAGTTTCGCCTTCAGGGTGTGCATTGTGCTGCGTGTGTGTGGCTTCTGGAGAAGCTGCCGATGATCTGCCCGGGCGTGGTCAACGCCAGACTGGAACTCAGGCGAGCCTTGCTTCGTGTGGTTTGGATCGACCAGAAAACGAGCCTTTCTCACATCGCCCAAGGGATCGATTCACTGGGGTATCCGGTGCATCCCGCGCGGGGGTCGCATCAGCGTCAGCTCCAGCGTCTTGAGTTTCGCAAGAATCTGATTCGCATTGGTATTGCTGGGGCATGCGCGGGCAATGTCATGCTCATCTCGTTTGCGTTGTATGGCGGGATGTTCTCAGGAATGGCTGCAGCCCATGAAGCGTACTTGCGCTGGGTTTCATTGATCATTGGATCAGTTGCGTTGATCGGGCCTGGGCGGGTGTTTTTCCGTGGAGCGATGGCATCGCTTAAAATGCGTGTGCCTCACATGGACCTGCCGATTGCAATCGGCCTGTCCGCAGCGTTTGTATATGGCTCGGTCAACACCATTCTCGGCGGCGGCGAGGTCTACTTTGATTCGCTCACAGCGGTTATTTTCCTGCTGCTGGTGGGCAGGGCGATCCAGAGCAGGCAGCAGCACAGTGCTGCCGAAGCGATCGAGGCGCTCTTTACACTCACACCTGGCACCGCCAGACTCATCGCAGGCTCGCAGGTGCAGGAGGTTCCCATCGAGGCGATCGCACCTGGCGATACGGTTCAGGTGCTGGCGGGTGATTCTGTGCCTGTCGATGGCATCGTGGTGCAAGGCATCAGCGAGATAGACCAGTCGCTACTCACGGGTGAAGCCATGCCTGTTTTAATTGAGCAGGGATCAGCGGTTGCTGCGGGTGCTGTGAATCTGGCATCGCCTGTTGAAGTTCGTGCGACTGCGACCGGGGCAGATACGCGCATGGGCAGGCTGATGAAGCTGGTCGAAGAATCTGCCCAAAGGCGCGCACCCATCGTCAGGCTTGCAGATCGGATCGCAGGCGTGTTTGTGGTTGTTGTGCTAATGATTGCAGCAGTTGCAGGCGGAGCATGGCTCATGATTGAGCCTTCCCATGCGGTGTCAGTCGCAGTGACGGTGTTAATTGTGTGTTGTCCGTGCGCTTTGGGGCTTGCGACGCCTCTGGCGATGGTGGTTGCGATGGGCCGGGCTGCTCGGCGCGGCGTACTCATCAAGGGTGCTGATTCACTTGAGCGCATGGCCCAACCCGGACTGATCCTGCTGGATAAAACCGGCACCATCACCGAAGGCTGCATGAAGCTGGTGCGCTTTGAAGGCGACCAGAGCACCAAACTCGCGGTTGCAGCCATCGAAAAGGCCTGTCGGCATCCCATCGCATCAGCACTGGTGCGAGGGCTGGCTGAAAATGCGATTCACCTGCCTGAAGTGACTGACATGAAACAGTCCGTCGGAGGCGGAGTAAGTGCCCGGGTAGATAACGCAAAGATCCTGGTTGGCTCAGAAGCATTCATTGAAGGTGCCGGGGCAGTTATCCCCCAATGGATCAAGGACGAACAGCTGCGTTGCCTGAATGAGGGGCTGACGCCGATTCTGGTTGCAAGAGATGGTTGTGTCGTTGCCATCGCTCAACTGGGTGACCCCATTCGCCCGGATGCTGCCCAGGCTGTGCAAGAACTGACAGCAGCTGGATGGAAAGCGGGCATTCTTTCAGGCGATCATCCACAGGTGGTCACTGCCGTCGCCAGGCAGATCGGTGTGCCTGATTCGTTGTGCTGGGGCGGCATGACACCCGAAGACAAACTCACACTGATTCGAGAAAAACGGATCGGCTCATCAGTGGTGATGGTCGGCGACGGGATCAACGATGCAGGCGCACTGGCTGAAGCCGATGTCGGCATCGCAGTCCATAGCGGCGCTGAAGCAAGCATGGCTGCTTCAGATGTCTACCTGTCAAACGCGGGGCTGATGCCGATTCTTGAACTGACCAAAGGCTCCCTGCGAACCATGAGAGTGATCCGCCTTGGTCTGGGTGTGTCGCTGGCATACAACGCTGTTGCGGTGGTGTTTGCGGTGACAGGAGTCATCAATCCGCTGGTTGCTGCCATCGCCATGCCCATCAGCAGCGTATCGGTGCTCGGCATTGCCTTTCGGATGCGAACCTTTTCCCGCAAAAAACCAGAGACCTGCGAGAAAAAAACCGTATTTCAAAATGAAGGGGGGTCTTCATGTCGGTGATCTATGTGCTGGTGCCAATTGCGATCTTGATCGCTGCGGGTTTTGTGGTGGCCTTTGTGCTGACTGTGCGTTCCGGTCAGCTTGACGATCTGGATACGCCCAGCGTGCGGATGCTGTTTGAAGACGACGAGTCAAATGCAAAGCAGGGGAAAGGGGAATTGAGGGAGGGGGGGTCTGGAGAGGGGGGGCTTGGGGAGGGGGGGAGGGGGGAGAAAGGAGATGATGGGTGTTGCTAACCAAAACCGCTCAGTATGCATTGAGTGCTGCACTCGTGCTGGCTGAAATAAAATACTCAAAGTTGGCCAGTCTGGTTCGGGTTGATGAGATCGCTCTGTGGACAGGTGCACCTTCGCAATATCTTTCCAAGGTGCTTCGGGTGCTGACCAAAGCGGGTCTGGTGCAATCTCAGCGTGGGCCAACTGGCGGGTATGAGCTTGCAGATGCGCCAGAGCAAGTGACCGTACTTGATATTTTGCAAGCGGTTGAGCCTTTGTCTCGGTTGATTACTTCAAAGGATGCTCATCATGCAGATCCGGGAGCGGAGCATTTGCCTCTGGGCAATGGTGCCAAGAGGGGAAGGGTTGTTGGGGGTGGGGATCATGAAGCTGAGCCTTTGATGGATGTTGACCACGCCCATCGCCTGCGCATCAACCTGTGTCTGGAGCGGACAGTGGGGATGATGGAGGATCAGCTTGCGAGCATCACACTGGCAGATCTTCTTCGGTAAGTGATTTTGCACGAACTGCTCGTACACCGCAATCCCCTTCGCTGTCCTGTGCCTCAGGTGCAGACTTCTTGGCAATCTTGAGCACCAGAGCCTTCAACTGCGTCCTATAACCAAAATGCAGACGCATGAAAGACCAAAGCACTAAAAAATGCACGGTTCGTCAGCACTTGCCGATACCACGCCTTGCAAACCCCAGGCGGAACCTTGTCATGCAATTGCTGGATCTTTTTCGATGGATGGGCTGGATGATCGGCGTAGAGCTGATGATTGTGATTGTCAGCGCCGTGTGCCTTCAGGCTGCCATGCGGGCTGTGGTCGACAACACCATTGAGCGTGCTGATGCCATACGCACCGTCACCATTACCCATCTTATCGCAGCCCTGGTCGCACTGGCCCTGTATTCACCTCAACTCATCGCTCTCATCACATTCAACGAAATTGGTGCTCCCCACGCTCCCCCCGCCTCAGCTGCCTTCTGGCTCATCGTGCTCATCGTTCTCACCTCAGCACTTGTCATCGGCATCCGTCAAAAGGTCGGTTTTCTTTCTGGCATGGTCATCTTCGGCGTATCCCTTGCCATTGGTGCTCCCATCGCCATGGTCCTGGCTGCCATCGTTCATCTGGCCAAAACCATCTTCTAACACTTCAAATGAATGAAAGCCTGGACCTCAAGTAACACCACCATGAACGAATCGGGCTTATTTCAAGCTAACTAACCCATAACTGGGTATGCTTTATGTCCATTCATGACCTTTTCGTCCGCCTGCAACCAAGGAGTACACCCACATGTCCGACGACATTTTTGCCAAAGCTATCGCACGACTTGATAACGCTGCCAGGCACGCTGACATTCACCCCGAAACCGTTAATCGGCTCCGACATCCCAAGCAGTTTCTTGAAGTCTCCATCCCCGTGCGCATGGATGATGGCACCCAGCGCGTTTTTACAGGATTTCGCTGTCGACACGACGACACGCGAGGCCCGGGCAAGGGAGGCATCCGCTTTCATCCCAATGTCTCCGCTGCGGAAGTTAAAGCTCTGGCGTTCTGGATGACCTGCAAATGCGCAACCGTGGGCATCCCCATGGGAGGCGGCAAAGGCGGCATCATCGTCGACCCACACAAACTCTCCAAAAAAGAACTCGAAAGGCTCAGCCGCGGATACATGCGGGCTGTAGCTCACAATGTCGGCCCCGATGTCGATGTTCCAGCACCAGATGTCTACACCAATGCCACCATCATGGCTTGGATGATGGACGAGTATTCCACCATCGTCGGCAAGCACAGCCCCGCGGTCATCACAGGCAAACCTGTGGAACTGGGTGGATCGCTAGGCCGTGGTGATGCAACTGGAAGAGGCGGGTTTTACTGCCTGAGAGAACTCGCAACACGCCGAAACTGGAACCCCGCAGATAAAACCATCGCCATCCAAGGCTTTGGCAATGCCGGTCAACACTTTGCACAACTTGCCTCCCAAGTTGGATATAAAGTCACAGCCATCAGCGATTCTCGCGGTGCCATCCATGATCCTGCAGGTTTGGACATTGATCAGCAGATTCAAACCAAAACCACCACGGGCCGTCTTGCAAATGCAGGCTCAACGATCACCAACGAGGCCTTGCTGGAGTTGAGCGTCGATATTCTCGTTCCTGCAGCACTGGAAAATGTCATCACCGAATCAAATGCTGCCAATATCGGCGCCAGCGTGGTTGTTGAACTCGCCAACGGGCCTACAACTGCGCCAGCTGATCAGATCCTGCATAACGCTGGCACTCTGGTCATTCCCGATATCCTGGCAAACGCAGGTGGTGTGACCGTCAGCTACTTTGAATGGGCACAAAACAAATCCGGCTATGCCTGGACGCTTGAGGAAGTTCACGAACGACTCAACACCATCATGGCTCGTGAGTTCAACGCTGTGCATGACCTGATGGACACCATCAACACGGATATGCGCACAGCCTGTTACGCCCACGCACTGAATCGACTGGCCAAGGCACACGAAGTCAAAGGCACCGCGGCGATGTTTGCATCCTGAACGGGAGTCTCAACCGCACGCCGAGTTAGCCGTATACCTTGATGGATGCTGTCATTGGCATGTTTCGGGTCGATTTGCCCATTTAATTGTTCAGGAATGGGTGCTGGAGGCTGATACAATAGCGAGCGTTGCGCTTTTCTGAATCTGGTGCGATAAACCTGATCAGGTGGTCGCATCAGTGCAGGGGGATGGGCTGAGGGTACGGGTTGAGCATCTTTGTGAATCGACTTGCTTGATTCACGGAGGGATTGATGTATTGAGGAGGATTAAGTGGTGTTTCAGGTGATTAAAAAAGCGTCGATCTTTGGCATCGTTTCAGCTCTGGTCGTGGCGGGTTCTGCCCATGCACAACTTCTTGCGCCCACAGCCAAACCCAAGAAGGACCACGAAACTGGCGCCTTGCTGCAATCGCCCCCCACTATTCAGTTTGATGAGATGCTTTTTGACTTTGGTGTGATCCCTGACGAAGGCAAAGCTGTTCACAAGTTTTACTTTAAAAACACTGGTGGTGGAACACTGGTCATTAAAAACATTCGCTCAAGTTGTGGCTGCACTGTACCTGCATTGAAAAAACGCGAGTTCGCACCGGGAGAGGGCGCGGACATTGAAGTGACCTTCTCGCCTTACAACAAACGCGGGCTCAAGGTTCAGCCCATCCACATCACCACCAATGATCCGGATAACCCGGTGGTCAAGATCGAGATCAAGGCACTGGTTGAGCCACGCATCTGGGTCGAGCCTGCATTCTTGCAACTGGGGCAGGTGGGCAAAAGCGTCCCAGTAACCAAAACCATCAAAATCTATGGCCGGGACCCGGACTTCAAGGCAAGCCTGGTCACCGTCACCAACCCCGAAGCCATCACCACGAAGATTCTGGGCAATGGCACCGAGGAAATCGATGGCAAGACAGTGTATTTCACCGAGATTACGGTCACGGTTGATGCCAAAAACAAAGTAGGGCGAATCAACGAATCGATCACCATTCGCACCAACGACCAGAAAAAGCCTCGCATGAACATGAGTGTGATTGCCGATGTCACAGGCGATCTTGCGATTCGGCCTTCAAGGCTTTGGGTGGGTGTGCTACAGGTCGGTCAGGACTTTGAAAAAAGCTTCGTCGTGATGAGCAGGTCAGGTACGCCTTTCAAGATCGTCAATGTGACCCAGCGAAACGCATCAGAGACCGAGATCGAGTTTGATATCCAGGAACTGGATTCAAACTATGTCCCGGGTCAGAAGAAATATGAAAAACAGGATGAAAAGCAGGGAGGCGAAACCAAGCCTCGGGTTCCTTCGTTTGGCTACACCATCACGCTCAAAGGCACCGCTCCTGCAAAGCTGCTGCCTTTCCGCGGGCAGGTGATGGTCCAGACAGACAACAAGGATCAACCCTCGCTTTCGATTCCCTTCAACGGCACCATCAGACCCAAGAAGAACTAAATCATGCGCCTTCTCGCCAGGACTTTTACCCTCACACTGCTTGGCTTTGCTGCGGGCGTGGCCCACTCGTGGATCGCACCTATCCAGCTTGGTCCTCGTGAAAATACCAAGAAGACCGTTCTTACCGTGCCTAAGGACAATACCGGGCTGACTACAGATCCCGTTGAGACGACGGGCAATGACATAGCTCCCGAGACATCTGATCCAGCAGAGGTCATGCTCGGTCTTGAGATCACAATCGAGCAGGCCAAGGCACTTGCTGAGCAGTTTGGGGCACCCTTTGTCGATGCTCGATCAGCTGCGGATTATGCTGAGGGTCATGTGATGGGTGCGTTTCACATTTCGCCTGATTCATTTGCAGGCGGCGTACCTGCTTCAATGGATCAACTCATGGGATATGAACAAACGCCCGTGGTGATTTACTGCATTGGTGGCGATTGTCATGACTCGCACACGCTGGCGGGTTTTTTGCAAGACCTCGGCTTTGAAGCTGTACACATCATGAGCGATGGCTATGAAACCTGGGCCAGGACATACCCCGATGAAGTGGCAAGGGGCAACGATCCCTTTGGTCAGGATGGCAACCCATGAACGATCGCAAAGAAAGCGTGCTGGGTTGGTCTTTGCTGGTTGCAAGGCTGCTGCTGGTGGGGATCTTTGGCATGGCTGCGATCGCCAAGCTCAGCCAGGAAAACGGACCTGCATTGTTTGCGGTGTCTATTGATGCCTTTGAAATCCTGCCTGAACATCTGGTGATTCTGGCGACATTCGTTTTTCCCTGGATGGAGGCGTTTGCAGCTCTTGCCCTGCTTCTGGGGCTTTGGACACGAGCTGGTGCTGCACTGGCGACGCTCTTGATGCTGGCCTTTACTGGTGCGGTCTACTCAGCGATCTACAGAGACATGCAGATCGATTGCGGCTGTTTCGGGGGGTATCTGCCTGATTTCCTCAAAAAAGTTCTGGGTACGGATATTTCGACCCGAACGCTCATTCGCAATGGCATCATTATCGCTTTGTGCCTCTTTGTGGTGGTGGGCGGCCCCGGGAAGCTTGGCCTGGACAACCTGCTAACGAAAAAGCCTGCGAATGATCCTGAAGCTGAGGATGACCCGGATTCCGAGGATGAGACTTGAGTGGGCTGGGAATTGGCGTTTATCTAGCGAATGCTGTTTTTTGGGCCTACACTGGCCATCTGACCGTCGCTCGCGAGGCAGGATGATCGTGTGGATCATCGCTTGCGGGCCTAACGACCAAGACGGAGTGTGATTGATGAGCAGATTCGGACGACTGGGTTCAGACCAGAAAAAGAAGATCTTCCTCGAAGGCGAAGGCGGCATGCCCTATGTCGACTGGAAGGATGTTGAGTCGCTGAGACGGCTTATGAGCCCCAACGGCAAGATTCATGCTCGCAAAAAGCTCGGCACCTCCGCCCGCGAGCAGCGCCTTGTCACGCAGGCAATCAAGCGATCTCGATTTATGTCGCTCTTGCCTTACACCTCTGCCACGCTCTAAGAGCTGCCCAAACACCCCTTAAGCACACGCACTGTGCTGACAGAGGGAGTGCTTCCATGACAGACATGGATGATTTCTCATGCGCATGTGACCAACTGGATGCCACTCTTGTAGCGGGTTCAGACAGAGAGCAGACTATGCGCACCTGCATTGATGCGCTGTGGCAGAAACTTGCACCTTTTGGTGTTTCATGGATTGGGTTTTACACAAAAGTGCCTGATGTTGACGAGATGGTGCTGGGGCCGAGCCGGGATACACCCGCCTGCTCACCCATTGGCATGCATGGCGTGTGTGGCAAGGCATACCTCGAAAAACGAGCAGTCATCGTCCACGATACCAATGCGCTGGGTGATGCGTTTATTGCCTGCGATCCTCGTGACCGCTCTGAGCTGGTCATCCCGCTCTTTGATGGGCTTCGATGCTGCTGGGGCGTACTTGATGCTGACAGCCACAGCGTCGGCACCTTTACACACAATCATGCAGTTCGGCTCACCACGCTGATGGAAAGCATCGGTCTGAGTGTGCCCGGACAAGCGGGAAGTGTCCTTGAGCTATAGAGATGACCAGTGAGCGAGATTCGATTTCGCAGCACTTGCCAGATTCACCAGCTTACCTGGTTACGGACATCCAGCAGCGAAAAAAATAATAAACGCGAAGAAATCAAGGACATCGAGATCGCCACTGCCATCAAGGTCTGCTGCCAGATCACCTGCAGCAAAGATTGTCACAAACTCGAAGAAGTCCACCACATCTACAACTCCATCGTCATTCATGTCCGCTGGACAGAAATCAAACATATATGCTGAACCTGAGTTGGAACCGTTATCATCGTTGTACCGTGCCCCGATAGCGACTTCATTGTTGCGGTTGTCAATGTCAACGGAAAAGCCAAACCAGTCGTTTACGGCACCGTCGCTTGGAAGGAGTTTGGTGATCTGAGCCCCTGTGGATGCATCGAAAACATATGCCGAACCAGAGTCAGGGCCGTTGTCAGAATCACCATTCGCCCCTATTGCGATCACGCCATTGTCGATGGCAATGGAAATACCGAAAGTGTCCCACCTTGCTCCGTCATCTGGGAGGAGTTTGGCAAGCTGAACACCCGTGGCAACATCGAAAAGATACGCAGCACCAGAAAATGTACCGTTGTCATCATTACCAATTGACCCTACGACAACGAATGTGTTATCAATAGCAATGGATCCTCCAAATCTGCGTTGTAATGCGCCGTCGGACGGGAGCAACTTGGCGAGCTGCAAGCCCGTAGACGCATCGAAAAGATACGCCGAGCCAGATCTGGTTCCATTGTCATCATCTTGAAACGCCCCCGCAGCGACGATGCCGTTGCTAATTGCAAGAGCAGATCCAAAGGAGTCCTCTGCCGCTCCGTCGTTTGAGAGAAGTTTGGCGAGTTGCACCCCGGTTGATGCATCAAAAAGATACACCGAACCCGAGTCAGTACCATTGTCGTCGTCACCATACGCTCCGACAGCGACGATGCCATTGTCGATGGCGATGGACCAGCCAAACAAATCACCCGTCACGCCATCACTTGGGAGGAGTTTGGCGATCTGAGCGCCTGTGGACACATTGAAAAGATATGCCGAACCAGAGTTAAAACCATTGTCCTGGTCACGATCCGCCCCAACAGCGACAACACCATTATTTATGGCTATGGACCAGCCGAACTCGTCACCTGCTGCGCTGTCTCCTGGTGTAAGCTTGAATAGTTGAGTACCGGTGGATGCATCAAATAGATACACCGAGCCAGATCGGTCGCCAAAATCGTCGTCCAGAAATGCCCCCACTGCCACAACACCGTTGTCGATGGCAATGGAAAAGCCAAACCAGTCATCCACAGCACCATCGCTCGCCAGAATTTTGAACTCTTCATTGAGCACCTGCGCGTCAACAGTGCCCGCAACAACAACGAATCCGGTCACCAGAACGGCAAGAAACAATCGGCTGGTATGTACGGGGCGGGTGAAACGAGTAGTACGGTTTTGCATGAGCCTGACTCCAGTTATTAATGGTGCTTTGCATTCAGGACCACTTACTCTACAATAAGAGCCGTTGGCACGCAAGCCTCAATTTGAAGAAAAACTCGCCGAAAGGGCGAGCTTTATCCAAAGCATGGCAGCTGGAGGGGTTGGGGGGTTGGGTTGTCTTCTTTGGCTCGTATGAAGTCAAAAGTCAGGCATGAATAGCTATGTTTAAGCTGCGCAAGGGACAGGGCAACCTGTTCCGTTTCGTTGCGAGCCTTTCTGTTGAGTGCTGAATCGTTGGAAACAAATCAATATCGAATGGGAAGTAAAGTCATTAAAATTGTCTCGAATGATTCTCCGGGCTGAGTCGTTGGGTAATTACTCCCTTCGATGAAGTGAATCTCTACATGAGCCATCTCACGATCCACCCTGTACCATGATCCCCAAATCCTCTGCACCGAAAACGGCATGAGACCACCTAGGCTGCGAGAAGCGAGATCGGTGGTGTTCCACCACACGAGGCCATCGACGCGCGTGCCATCGGGGTAGAAACTCACGATATCAACATTCTTGGGAAGGTCATCAAGATTGGATCGGAGTGTCGGCCAAATGAAGGCGGTGACGATCTTGTAGCGATTACCCGGATAGACCTCAAGACGAACGGGTACGCGATAGACATAAAGAGAGCCAAGCAACGCGACAATTGCTACGCCTCCGAGGAGGCAGATCACGCCAAGTCTGAGAACCGTCTTGCGCTTTGGCTTGCCTGAAGGGGACACCTTCGTTTCATTGTCAATGTTCATCTATGAGTCTCCATAGCGAACCCCAACAACTTCTGATCCCGGAACCTGCTCAATGTTCCAGTAGGCAGGATACCCGATCGCCACAGGATTTGTAAGACAATTCGTGTACTACAGCTTGCTCGTCGTATTTGTACTTATATGTGACGACATACTCACACACCAAGAAGTGTGGAGCCAGGTATGACCAAGGATACTGAACCTGTGAAGTTGCAAGAGTACGAGTATGCAGTGCACCCAGATCATGGAAATCAGGGTCTGACCAGCCGCAGCCGTCAGGGATCAAAAATGGAAAATACGCTGAAAAGAACACTCCCTTACGGTCGCGGCTCGTTGGGCGTTTGACCGTACCCTAGTGAGGCACTTCTTTGACTGCGTTGCGATTCCAAGCGGGGATGGTGACTTCGATGAGGCCTTGGCCTTTGATTTCGCACTGGCATGCCAGACGGGAGTTAATCTGCAAGCCGGGTGCTTCTTCGACGCGGTCTTCTTCTTCTTCTTCAGCTTCAGAGAGCTGATTCATGCCTTGGGTCACATGGATGTGACAGGTTGAGCAGGCGCAGACCCCGCCACAGGAATGCTCGATGTTGATGCCATTGTTCAAGGCCAGATCGAGCAGGGTATCTCCCACAGCTGCTTTGAGTTCGATATCAGCCTTGCCCGAATCTGTCAGAGCATCGGGGTCTTCAAGGTGAAATCGAACTGTTACCGTGGGGTCGCCTAAGTCTTTATTTGCATGATCGTGAGACATGAAAACACGCTCCAAAGGTCCGTTATCTGAAATAGTTCTATTCTAGGACGGGTAGTTTGTCCGAATCAGGTGTGGTGACGAATGTTGTGTGGATGCTTAGAGTGACTCGATGAGCAACAAAGACTACTACAGCGTGCTGGGTGTAAAAAGAGATGCAACCCAGGATCAGATCAAGCGGGCCTACCGCAAGCTCGCTGCCAAATACCACCCCGACAAGAATAAAGCCGAGGATGCTCTCAAACGCTTTACGGAAATACAAGAAGCCTACGAAGTGCTTTGCGATACGGATAAACGAGCTTCCTATGACCAGTTCGGCCATGCTGGCGTCAAAGGCGCTGCATCCGGAGGCTCACCAGAAGGGTGGAATGTCCACTTCGGAGGCGGAACGCCGGGTGTTGGCAGAGGGGAATATGACGATCTGGGATCAGTGTTTGATTCGTTCTTTGGCAGCAAAGGGCGAGGCTTTGGCGGGTTTTCAGGAAGTGGGCCGGGTGTTGGGAGCGGCGGCGGCGGGGCGGCGGGGAATCGGGCTCAGGTTCGTGGGCGTGATCATCGCGTGGAGATCCAGGTGAGTTTCATGACTGCTGTCAGAGGAGGCGTGGAGCATGTCCGTGTGCCCAGTGGCGAATCGACCAAGACTCTTGATGTCACCATTCCCGCAGGCATTGCTGATGGAGCCAGGCTTCGTGTGCGAGGCGAGGGGCACACACCACATGGGGGGGGCGGGGGGATGGGGGGGGTGGGGGGGGCAGCGGGCGATTTGATCATCACGGTGCAAGTTGGGAGCCATCCTCTGTTCAGCCGGGTGCCTGGTTCAAATCTGGATTTGTCATTGACCCTGCCTTTGACGATCACAGAAGCGGCTCTGGGAGCACGGGTGGCGGTTCCGACGCTTGATGAAGCGGTAATGTTGACGGTGCCCGAGCAGACGAGTTCAGGCACGAAGCTGAGGCTCAAGGGCAAAGGTATCAAAGATTCCAAAGGAACCCGTGGCGACCTCTATATCAAGGCTAGAATCGTGCCGCCTCCGATCGAAGTGCTTGACGACACCATGCTCCAGACACTTGAGAAGATCGGGCAGGTCCAGCCAACGCCCCGCCATGGGACAGGCTGGCCCTCACAGGATCAGGCTGAGGATTGATCGTGGGTTGGTTCAATCTGCAAAATACGCAGCAGCCTGATGAAAAACCAAGTATAATCGCAGCGAAATTCCTCAGCTGGCTTGTAGGCTGATCCGAATCACCGCTGATGGGCGCACAAGAGAGGATGCTACGGTGCTCAAGCAACAACACCAAGCCTTTGCGATCCTTCTCAGTCTGGTTGACAGTCTGGTCGCTGCCTCAGCTTGCTATGCAGCCTGGATGCTGCGCCGAATGCTGATCGAAGGGTTCTGGCCTCAAAGCTGGGAGAACTACTTTAAAGAGCCCATGGTCATATCAGCGGTTCCCTTGACGATTCTGCTGATGTGGGCATTTGGTCTTTACAAGCCTCGGCGCGATCATTCTTCGATCATTGGCGAGTCTTTGCAGATCCTCAAGGCAACCATGATCGCAACCGCCTCGCTGATTGTTGTCTTGTGGGCGTTTGGCAACGACGAGTTGATCGGGGGCAAGGGTTATGGCCCAGCGACCATCATGGGCATGACTGTCGATGCGGGTCGATTGCAGTTTGGTTTGCTGGCGATCGGGCTGCCTTTGTTCTTGACGATCCATCGGGTGATTTTCCGTTTGACGCTTCGGCAGATTCGCAAGAGAGGCCGAAACCTGCGCCATGTTGCAATTGTGGGTACGGGCAGGTTGGGCCGAATCGTGTGCCAGACGCTGGATCGCAACTCGTGGACGGGCATCCATGTCAAGTATTTCGTGGACCACTCAGATCAGGCCTTCCATCAGACATGCCTGGGCCGACCTGTGCTGGGCGGGATTTCGGATCTTCAGCGTGTGCTCGAGTCAGACCCGGTTGATGCGGTGTATCTGGCGATTCCGAATCGACGGGCTGCGATCATGCCTCGCGTGCTTAAAAGCCTTGACCGGTTTGCACTTGATGTGCGCATCGTGCCCGATGTTCAGCCTCGGTATCTGCCTCAGCGGATGGTGCTGGGCGAGCTGGATGGCATGCCGATCCTGAGCTATCGCGAATCACCAACCACGGGACTGGGCGGGATCACCAAACGCATTGTCGATGTTGCAGGGGCAAGCCTGGGGCTTGTGCTTCTCATGCCATTGCTGGTCCTTATTGGCTTGATTGTCAGACGCACAAGCCCCGGCCCCATGATTTTCAAACAACGACGCGTCAGCCTGGGTGGGCAGACCTTCAAGATCTACAAGTTCCGCACCATGTACCATGTTGCTGATGAAGCTGGGCCTGCGATGTGGACCAAGCGAGATGATTCACGCGTGACGCCTATCGGCAGATGGCTCAGAAAGACATCTCTGGACGAGCTGCCTCAGCTACTCAATGTCGTCAAAGGCCAGATGTCGCTGGTTGGACCTCGCCCGGAAAGACCTGAACTGATCAACCGCTTTCGCGAGGACTGGCGCGGGTACATGCTCCGTCAGCATGTCCGTGCAGGCATGACAGGCTGGGCTCAGGTTCAGGGGCTGCGAGGCGATACCTCACTTCGCAAGCGGCTTCAGTATGACCTTTTCTATGTCAGAAACTGGTCGCTGGGCTTTGATATGAAGATTCTCTGGCTCACGATCTTCAGAGGCTTTGTCAACAAAAACGCACACTGATGCTGAACAGAATCATCCCGATTCTTTCATCCTGGCGAGTGCTTCATCAACCGAAATAACCCCGCCCGGTTGATCATCAGACTCGACAAGCTGCTTCTGCCAGTAGCCCACATCAATCCACTGATTCATTTTGTAGCCCACGCGCTCAAATGTGCCCAGATGCGTCATGCCCATCGCTTCGTGCAAGCGCACACTGGGTTCATTGGGCAGTGCGATGCCTGCAATCAGCGTGTGGTAACCCTGTGCAAAGAGAATGGCAAAGAGCCTTTGATATAAACGCCTGGCAAGACCTTGACGCTGGGCTGTGGGCTTGACATAGACACTGATCTCAGCAGCCCAGTCATAGGCACATCGGCCCTTCCAGAGAGAGCTTCGGGCAAACCCCAGGACTTCTTCAGCATTGTTTGCATCCACTGCGACCAGCCAGGGATGGGCCTTGTGGGTTCGCTGATAATCCTGTGCTGTTTCATCGAGTGTGACAGGCTGAGTCGCAAAATGGATGATCGTATTGGCGATGTAATGGTTTGAAATATCTGTGATGGCTTGCAAATCTGATTCATGGGCACAGCGAATAAGCATGGTCTGATTGTAATCACTGGCTGACAGCGAGGCACAGGTTCTACGATGCGTGTGATGAAAGGCGAACAGTACCATGTGATTGTGGTTGGAGGCGGGCACGCTGGTGTAGAAGCAGTGTGGGCTGCTGCCAATCTGCTGACTCAGGAGTCTGCTGAGCGGGGTCGGCCTCTGGTGGCACTGGTGACGCTTGATCCATCAAAGATTGGCGTGATGAGCTGTAACCCTGCCATCGGCGGGCTGGCCAAGGGGCAGCTTGTGCGCGAGATCGACGCGATGGGCGGGCTGATGGGGCTGGCTGCGGATGCATCGGGGTTGAACTTCAAGATTCTGAATATGTCCAGAGGCCCAGCAGTGCGAGGCTTGCGCGCCCAGTGTGACAAACTTGCTTACGAACAAACCGTTCAGGCAATGATTCGTGCCCGAACTGAGATTCGCGTGGTTTCAGGTGCTGTGCAAGACTTTGGAATATGTGACGGCACAATCACCAGCGTTCGTCTGGTTGATGCTGCGGGTTCACGCAGGGAGCTTCATGCCGGTGCGGTGATCCTGACGACAGGCACATTTATGCGCGGGCTCATGCACACGGGCGAGAAGAAAACCCCCGGCGGCCGCGTCAACGAACAGACCTGCAACAACATGAGCCAATGCCTTGAAGCGCTGGGCTTTGAACTGGGCAGACTTAAAACCGGCACCCCCCCGCGCCTTTTGGCAAGCAGTCTTGATCTGTCCGCTCTT
The DNA here is from genome assembly GCA_029260555.1 of Phycisphaerales bacterium. Classification (GTDB taxonomy): domain Bacteria; phylum Planctomycetota; class Phycisphaerae; order Phycisphaerales; family UBA1924; genus JAJDCZ01. The sequence continues at coordinate 12,509 of JAJDCZ010000039.1, read as the reverse complement.
GAAATGCAACAAAGCGATGCATCGCCCACGCCTTTCAGCGAGTTGTCGAACATCGGCTGGGCTTTGGGCGAGCTGCACATTGATCGCTTTCCATTTCTTCAGCAAGTTGAATGTGCCATCACCTCCACCAACGCCCAGATCCACGAAATCATCCGCAACAACCTGCACCGCGCCCCCATGTACAGCGGCACAATCCAGGGCACCGGCCCACGATACTGCCCCGCGATCGAAGACAAAGTCGTTCGCTTTGAAGAACGCGACAGCCACACCGTCTTCCTCGAACCCGAAAGCCTGCAAACCGACTGGATCTACGCCAATGGCATCTCTACGAGTCTGCCTGTTGATGTTCAGGAACAGATCGTCAAGCTCCTGCCGGGATGTGACAATGCCATCATCGCTCAACATGGGTACGCTGTGGAATACGACATGGTCCGCCCCCACCAGATCCACGCATCCACCATGACCAAACTCGTTGATGGTCTTTTCCTTGCCGGGCAGATCAATGGCACCAGTGGCTACGAAGAAGCTGCTGGACAAGGGCTCCTTGCAGGGATTAACGCTGTTCACCATGTTCGCAATCAGGAACTGATCATTCTGGATCGCAGCGAAGCGTACATCGGCGTGATGATGGATGATCTGGTCACCAAGACGCCGGTGGAGCCTTACCGCATGTTTACCAGCCGGGCTGAGCACCGCCTGACACTTCGCCCGGATAACGCACCGGATCGACTCTCGCAAAGGGCAATTGATCTTGGGTTGCTTCAGGGGACCGCACCAGGCACACAGCGCATACAACATTTTGCACAAAGAACCCGGCTGATAGAGCAAATCAATCTTGCGATTGATGCGATCGAGATTGATCGCGAGCCATTGTCGCGCGTGCTGTGCAGACCTGATGCAGACCAGGGCATGATCGAGCAGTTGATAGCTGCAAAACTGGGTGACAAGGAACTGCTGGACAAGGCGGTGCTGGGGACGGTGCTGGCGAATCGGCGCTATGAAGCGTATGTGACCAGGCAGCTCAACCAGAATCGCCGTCAACAGGAGATGGAGCGCAAGAAGCTGCCCGCATCACTGGACTACGCCAGTGTTGTTGGCCTGCGCGCAGAAGCAACCGAAGCCTTGTCACGGTTCCGCCCAGACACCTTCGGCCAGGCCAGCCGCCTTGAAGGTGTCACACCCGCAGACCTGCTGCTGCTCTCGGTGCACACCAAACGACACGCCCAAGCCTCAGCCTGAAGCACTCCATGAATGACATCTATCGGCAAGTTAGGTCTATCTCGGCTTATTCACTATCTTATATAACGCACTGAGTTCCTTGCTCGACTCAAATGACCGAGCAATAACATATAACGGTTGACCATCGGAGATAACAAATGTTGACATCGGCCTCTCGAAATAGCGTTGATCAACTTTGATATGAATGATTATATCTGCGAGATACATCTTGATGCAATTACATCCACAAATACGAACGCTATGAGAATTCAAGAACGCCTTCTTGGGATCAATGTCTGGTTGTGTCAATGGAGGGCCAGTGAACCGTGACAAAACAACGCTCCAATCTTCATGCCCTCCATTTTCTTTACGAACAATCGTATCACGCAACCGCTTCAAGTGGGGTCCAATCGAAATGTTTTCATACTCTGGTCGATCGGAGGCTGCCATTCGCCACAGTGTCATCATCGCAAACATTTTGAGGCAAGGTCCGCGAGTTGAAGGCAGCATATAAGCGAGCAGACTCTTCGAATGATCACTGGATAAGTGTGCAGGGTCATTGTCCCAGTCTGTCTCTAGTAGCACCGAACTGGCATGCTTATCGTAGCGATCGAATAACCGTTCACAATTTTCACAGACAAGTGAAGTGTCGTAGATACCATTATGCGTATTCGTATCGTACGAGCCTGGTTTATTTGTGATCACCTTCGCATAACCTGAGCCTTGCAACATGGGTTTGTAGAATGCTCTAGGCACGATGTGTGACTTGATCATCTTCCCGCCGCAGCCGGGCATCTGTAGCTTGCACTGGGGATTCATTGGTATCAAATGATATGCAGTCTCGTCTACGTTGACGATGTGACCAAACTGGTATTGGAGATTATCTAGACTTTGAATTTAGTGACTTTCAGGATCAATTCCTTTCCTGTTCAATAACAGATATGCAGAGGGTCTGGCATTATGAGTTCACCTGACTACTTGTGCTTACGGACATCCATCGTTGAACAATGAGACAAACGCGAAGAAGTCCAGAACATCAATCACGCCGTTGCCATCAAGGTCCGCAGCGGGATCGCCATTGTCAAAGGCAACGATGAACGCAAAGAAATCAAGAACATCGATAACGCCATCGCCATTGATGTCAGCCGGATTCGTGCAAGCTGCCGCATCGATTGTCCACGAAACCGTTTCTGTCAGGAAGGTGTCGCGCAGGCTCTCGTTACGAACCATGTCTGTTGGGTCAACAACCGTTGCAACCAGTGCGTACAGGCCCGAGAGCGAAAGCGTGGACAGGTCGATACTGGTTTGATCTCCTACGCCGGGAATGGGCGCGCCGTCCAATGTCCAGGAGACTGTCAAGTTATGGCCGAAGGGCTGCATTGGCGAGACCGTTACGATTTCACTGCCAGTAAGCGGGCTGAGGTTGCCAGGCGAGTAGCCGTCGATCGGCGTGACATGGCGATAGATGTTGACGATCAAAGACTCAGCTGATGGTGCGTTGAACTTGCGATAGAGCGCGCGCATGTTTGAGTTGTTGCTTGGGCGGTAGATGCCAAACTGGCTGTAGTGAGCACCGACATAGTGCCCGACGGGGCTGTCAAATCGGCTGTCAGCATCGCCTTCCCATTGCCACCATTTGGTCTGCAACAGGTTCATGGTCGGCGCATCGTAGATCGAGTTGTTTGGCTCATTTGGCTCACCGCCGGGCCAGTTCGTATCCCCGCCATAGGTATACTCATCCGCCAGATCCCCCAGACTGTGACCCATTTCATGAATAGCAACTTCGACCGAGGCACTGTTCTGCCCCGAGAGAGTACCGAGGTTGCTTGATGAATAACCCGCCCCGCCATACTTGCTGGAGTTGGCGATTGCGAGCACCTGATCTACATTGGCAGAGCCGCCAAACGCTTCTGCATAAGCCTTGGAAACATTCACACACAGCAGCCGTTCTATCCCCGAGCACCAGAAGGTCATATCCAGAGCTGTGTCCCGGTTGATGCCTGGTGAGGGATCGTTATCCACGCCGGACTCGTTGGAAATGACATCAACCTTGGTAATCAGGAAGTAAGGCTCATACGAAACGAAAGGCTCGTATATAAAGAAGTTGTTGATGACATTGCTGACATCCGCATCGTACTGAGCCAGCTCGCCAGCGGTATACCCATCGCCGACAATGACCAGATCAAGGCGGTTTTCATTGGTAGCCCTTTGCCCTGAATCACCCTCTGGCATGAGTATGGGTGGTACTTCCGTCCACAGCTTTCCGCCACTGAGAGCCCCCGTCTCATCGCCAAAGCAGCCATGAACCCACTGCCCCTGCCCACCAGGCTGAACATCTATTGCATCCCGTGCTGCCAGCGCGGGAATCGCAAGCCCAGCAAACAAAACGATCGAAGCTAAAGTAGCTGACCTGATCGACATCATGATTCTCCTCATATCAGACCCCAAACACATCTTCCTCACACACATACCCTTAGCAGGATTCCCATCTAAATCCACACTCGTCGGCGGGTTCATGGGCATTCCCTGATTTCGGCCTGAGTGTATTTGAAATCGCACTTGAATACAAGACTTTGTTGTTCGTTTATCAAATGTTCGCTATTTGCAGGCCATATCAGGCACGAGAGGGCACTAATGGACCAACATCACCCTTATTCCGGTGAGTTGAACGCCACTTGCAGGCCGCTATTACCGGAGTCACTACGCATCACAGGAGACGGCTAACGATGCCTGGAACTTGGCAATGCGATGAACTGACCCCATGATCTTCACTAATGTATTATTTGCTGCAGCATTCTTTATCTAAGGCGGAATGACGCACGCCGAATTGGCCGGTTTTCTGTTGGTGCACTGGACACCAGGCTGATAGATCCAGAGTACCAGCCTTTTCATTCACTCTACATTACTGCTGGGCACCCTCCTCTTTAACGAGACCCTTCCTGACTACATTCTCATCCAATGCCTGTCCATGTAAATATGTTGTACCATTGCTAGTCAGAGCGATAAACGACATCTGACTTTTGAATGAATGACTCCGGTATTTTTATTTTGATGCGCTCAGCCACAATAAGATTTACAGCGATCTTTGGGGCGGCTCCAAGATGGACATCCTGAGTCTGGTTGAGAACAAGATCAGCGATGCGTCTGCCTTGCTCTTTTGGGTCTATCCCAATGCCGTAGGCAGCACCTGCTCTCACAAGAGAATGTGAGAACCCAAAGACAGGTATGCCCTTGCGAAGAGATCCCAGCAGAAGTGCCTTGATCGTCAGCTGGTTGTAAACAGATGGATCTGGTACTGTCCACACAATATCAATGTCTTCTTTGAGTAACTGTTTGATACCTTGTGCTTCAGTTGTTGCCTTATCAAAATCCACCGCGACTATTTCCCAGGCTGGCGGTACCCCACTTCTCATGGCATTGATTGTAAGTGACGATGCTACTGAACTTGACCGATACAATACGCCCACTCTTTGAACCGACTGCATACCTCTTTTTATCTGTTCTATTTGCTCTTTAAGATCAACATCTGTGCTTATTCCAGAGGTATTATCCCGTTTTACAAGGCCTATTTGTTCTGGTCGAGGTGTCATGCAATAGTAGAGACGATATTGCGCGGGTAGTTCGTGGGCGAGCATGGCAGATGCCCGGCCTCCGATCGCGACAACTGTATAGCCATTTTGTTGTATATCTTTTACTGATATATTTGCAAGTAATACACGCTTTATCTGTATTCCTGCATTGCCAAGTCGTGCCTCGCACTCCTCGGCTGCCAGCATATATGGCTTGGCTTGTGACGACAGAACAATCAACACTTCTTCTGCGCTGGCAGATACATTCAGCCACATGAATACAATTGCACAAATCACGCAGCTTGCCATTCGCTGGGCACAGCTAGTTATCTGTGGTATTGTCTTGATGCTGGTCATTGTTTGCCGATGTTTTAAAATGTATGCTGGAGCTGCACGAAGAATGTTCTACCAGGGGTTTTTTGAGCTATACCAGTTGCAGTCTGGTCAAATATTCTGAGATCTGTCTGATCCAGCACATCATATACACCGATCTGCAACTCGGTATTCCATACAGGTTTTCCTATGGTTGCGGTAAGATCCAGACGATGAAAGGCGTCTACTTCGGCTGTTGTATCACCTGGAGTCGTGTCTGTAAATCGATAGTTTGCATTCACGATGAGCCACTCATTGAGCTGCATTCTGGCAGTTGCCCCTACCTTGTGCAAGGCGGGCCTGAATGCACGAGCATTCTGCGATTCTTCATCAAAGCTGAAATTGTTGTAAGCGTACCAGATGGAAATTGATGCATTGTCATTTTGGTATTTCATTTCTGCTTCAATACCATATGCCTTGGCAGATCCGATATTGTCAATAGTAAAATATGACCTGCCAAGTGCAGGAGCTGGCTCTGGAAGCACAATGACACCAGTCAGATCTCTATAGTACTGGAGATAGCTGTCTGCGCGAAATGTAACTCCATCCTGGATTCTGCCAGTGTACCCCAGCTCAAATGAGTAGAGCTCTTCATTATCAATTTCCCCAGCTGGTATGAGGTTTAGCCCAAACATGCCGCCTCCCAGAGGCAGCCGCTCAGAGCTGAGATCTCGCAAGGCTGTCTGTGGTGTACGAAATGCCTTTGCAATCGCCAGCCGGAAGACATGCTGATTGTTTTCACCATACGACCGCAAAAGAGCAACTCGCCCAGACCAGTCTAGCATTGTTTCCGAATACCAATCTGTCCTTAACTGTGACTCCAGAGTCCAGTCATCATTGATCGTCCAATTATCTCCAATAAATACACCTGCCCACTGCTCAGATGATTTGACAGCCACTAAAGAATCTGTTGGCCTGGGTTTGCTAGTATTTAGATTTATAAATCGTGCAGTGACTCCAAGAGTCACATCATGGTTGTTTGATGCCTCAATATTGTATTGCGCATCAACATTGTTGTCATAAGCACTGTAACGAAACATCGATTGCCTGTTGACATCTTGATAAGTTCCATACCACTGAATGTATCCCTTGGAACCAGATTGAAACCTATGCGATAGCTTGGCATGGGTTCTGATCAGATCGATGCGTTCATCAATGCCGAGTTGAAATCCGAGGAATGGCGAGTCTCCTCTTTCAACATGGGTGCCACCAATCCCAAAGTCCAGTGCAGTATCTTCACTAAAGTCATACACCATGTCAAAGCCATAGCGCTGGCTTCGCAGAAAATCTTTAGGTTTTGAAGGAGCCGCAGCAGTTCCAGTGAATAGATATGATGTATCTGTTTTTTTGACACTATTGTACTCACCAGAGAATCTCCATGCAAACTTGGCATTCGCAGCTCCAATGCGCAAGTTTGTCTTTGAATCTCCATACTCAGTAAACCTTTGGCTCAGCAACACCCCAGTAGTCTCTCGTGGATTCTTTTCGATAACATTAATTACACCATTGAATGCGTTCGCTCCCCATGCAGCACCGCCAGGGCCACGGACAGTTTCGATTTGCTTGATATTGTTGAGAAACACGGGAAGACGCTGAAAGTCAACGCCTCCGTGGACTGGATTACTCACAGTACGGCCATTGATAAGAAACAAGGTACGATCAGAGAATGTCTGATGTAGCCCTCGCACACCCAGTGCCCATCGATTTCGATCGAGTTGGACAGCGTCGACCCCTGGAACAAATGCCAGAAGCTGAGGAATCTCGCTGACCCCTGAGTAGTAGATATCATCAGCACTCAATATACTCACTGGAACAGGGGTCATATTTGAAGCTTGCTCAGAGCGCGAAGCCGTGATGACTATCTCAAAATCCTCAAAGAGCAAATCAACAGACCCATCCAGATCAAATGCCGTATCCGTGTCCCACGAATCAGACTTGTTTGTATCTATATCATTTGATTCCCCAGACGTGGGGGGCTCTGGCTGCTGCGTGTACTCAGTTACACTTGCCCTTGTGAATGTACAAGCTGCAAAGAAGATTGTGTATATGTACATTTTGGCTGGTAGATTTGCCATTTTTATGGTGTTTTTGCCTGTCATTTGTAATTGGCCTTTCTTGTTTGCGAAAGGGTTCCTTGTGCTCAGCGTATTATTTCGTCCATTCTTGTACTGAACTACAGGCAGAGACCTCATAACCATTTTGATCCATCTAGACATTCTCGCATCATTCAGATCAAGTGGTATGTCTTCATGCCCGATCCTAATTACTGCATACTGACAAGCCCCTGCCGCTGAGGCCAATCATGGCGAAGATTGCTAACAAACGATTTCCTATTGGCTTGCGAGGACGGGCGATCATTGTGGTAGCATCACTGATCATCTGCTCTGTGCTTGGCGCTTCGATAACAAGCGTAATACGAACAAACGCTCTCCTGAAGCTCAATTTGGAGCTTTTGGTCGATGGTTTTGGTTCTGGTTTAGCAGCTGCGATCGAATTGCCTCTGGCTGTTGGTGATTCACAAGAGCTAGACCGCCTGACAAACAAGTTTCTTCGCCTTATTCCTGATGTTGTATTCATACTGATCGAAGGTCAGGATGGAATGGAGCGTGCCGTAGCCTCAACCAGCGAGCAATGTTTGTATGATTACCGCAATGGCATTCTCAATCGCTCACAGTACACTGTACATGTTAAGCAAATATACATATCTTCTGACACCTCTGGCAACAGTGACTATTTTGACATGCTCCCTGACAGTTCACAACAAAGTAATGCCAAGGCATCCACTCTTGGTATAATTACTATTGGTGTATCCAGTGAAGGTTTGATTGCAGCTCAAATATCCCAGTGGAAGTCGCTTGCTGTCACAATTGTAATAGTGATCCTGATTGTGCTGCCAATTATATTTGCTATTGTAGGCGGATGGACATCAAGGCTTAGCCAACTCATTGAGCTTACACACTATATATCTAATGGCGATTATTCGCACCGTATAGAGGACGACAAGCACGATGAAATAGGCACACTCGTAACTGCATATGATCAAATGCGCAATGCTATCCGAGAGCGCAACGAGTCAGAACAATGTCGCCAGAATGAACTCCGCATTGCTCGCGAAGAAGCTGACATTGCAAATATGGCTAAAAGTCAATTTCTTGCACACATGAGTCATGAAATACGCACTCCAATCAATGGTGTGATTGGAATGCTAGACTTGCTCTCAATGACCAAAACATCTGACAGACAGCAAAAACATATCCGCACGGCAATGAGTTCCGCAGACACCTTGCTGTGCTTGATTAATGACATCTTGGATTTCTCAAAAATCGAGTCAGGTCATATTGAAATAGAATCCATTGCGTATGATCTCTATGATGTCATTGAATCAGCTGCTGAAATGCTTGCACACAAGGCTGCCGAGAGAGGTGTTGAGTTAATATATGATATTGAGCGTGATGTACCTCACAGAGTGCTCGGTGACCCTACAAGATTAAGGCAAATAGTAATTAACCTTATGAGCAATGCAATCAAATTTACTACTGAGGGCACTATTATAGTAACTCTGAATACTGTTTCACATAGTGATGACGCATGGGTATTGCGAGTTACTGTATCTGACACTGGTGTTGGCATTCTTCCAGAGCAACGAGATCGTTTATTCAAATCATTTTCTCAAGTTGATGCGACAACCACACGAAAGTACGGTGGCACCGGCCTGGGGCTTGCAATTAGCAAGGGGTTTGTTGAACTCATGAATGGAGAGATTGGGATCAATCCTGATTACTCAAATGGGTCAGAATTCTGGTTTACTTTCCAGGCAGGGGTATGCGTTCAGGAAGCAGATCCGCGCGAAATATTTGCTGCTAATCTTACTGGGTTGCACACCATTATTGTTGATGACAATCAAACAAACCGTGATATATACATAGAGGCTCTTGCAAACTGGGGATTAAGACCAGTGGCATTCAGCAATGGCTATGATGCTCTTGAGGACATTCGCAAATGCTCTTGTTCCGATCCGTATGTTCTGGCTCTTCTTGATATGCAGATGCCTGGAATGGATGGTGTGCAGCTTGCCGATGCCATTGTAAATGATCCCGATATAGATACTCCTACGATGGTGATGCTAACCTCGATGTACCATACGCCGGATAATGTGGACCTCTTCAATCTGTCTCTCGCAACATGCTTGCAAAAACCTGTTCGGCTGTCAACACTGCACGATACACTAGTCCAGCATATGTCTGGCGAGATAGCTGTTGCTATGGATGATCCCCCATCTGGTCTGGATTATGCGAATGAGTTTTCCGGTGCCAAGGCACTAGTAGCTGAAGACAATAGTGTAAATCAGCTGGTTATAAGTGAGCTGCTAAAAGCAGTCGGTATAGATGTTGATATCGTAACCAATGGTGCGGATGCAATCACTAAGGCAGAGTCTGCTGCTTATTCATTTGTGTTAATGGATTGTGAAATGCCTGTACTAGATGGATATGAAGCCACCAAATGGATACGAAAACAGGAGATAGCACGCGGTGATGATCAACATATACCAATCATTGCACTAACTGCCAATGCGATGCAGGGTGATCGGGAACGCTGCATTAAGTCGGGTATGGATGACTACATGACAAAGCCCATCAATGCCACCAAGCTTTATGCAACACTTAGCATGTGGTATATTGCAAGTGACGGCGTATCTGCCATGCAGCATAGCAGCATTACTAGTATGGATACAACTCAGAATGTAGCTGCACAAACTAATGATCATCCCAAACTGGACCTGGATGCGGCACTGCTCCGTTGTGCTGGATGCCATCAAATACTTTGCAAAGTTCTTGAGGAGTTTGCCAGTTCGAACATTCAAGTGGAGCATAAATTATTGCAGCTGCTGGAAAAGGACAACCTGCCGAACTTGGCACTTCAGGCTCATTCACTAAAAGGAGCCGCTGCCAATATTGGGGCAGGCAACATCGCTGAGCATGCAAAAAAATTAGAGGCTTGTGCAAAGGAATACGACCGAGCAGGTTCCCGCCAAGCTGTCGATGATATTGCAAAGTGCATGAGATTGTTCAGGATAGACTTGCCATCCATAGCAAGTACATTAGAGGACGCCGCCTAATGCAAATGCCACATCTGATACAATCAAATGTACTTATTGTTGATGATGACCCAGCAACCCGGACTTCACTCAAAGCTATTGTTGAAAGTTTCGGACATGGAGTTACAGTCGCATCTTCTGGTGAAGAAGCGTATGCTTCCATGCTCGAACACCATTACCGGATCATAATTTCTGACTGGGAAATGCCCGGAATGAATGGCCTGGAGCTATGTTGTAAAATCAGACATTTAACCTCTGCAAGATATACATATTTTATACTACTAACTTCCCACGAGTCTCCTGAGTATGTAGTACGGGGTTTAGAGGCTGGGGCTGATGATTTTATTACCAAGCCTTACAACCCTGCTGAACTGCGTATGCGAATCAAATCTGCCGAGAGAATTGATGCGCTAGATACAATGGATGTTACAATTTATGCTTTGGCAAAGCTTGCAGAATCTCGTGATCCTGAAACCGGTGAACATCTGGACCGCGTGCGTCAATATACAAGGATGATCGCCAACGAGTTACGCAGAGCAAATGTATTTGAAGATGTCAACGAGGAGTATGTGCGTCTGATGTACGAGACCAGCCCTCTGCACGATATTGGCAAGGTTGCTATTCCCGACAGTATCTTACTCAAGCCTGGACATCTTAATGACCAGGAGTATGCAATAATGAAGACGCATACAGTTACTGGCGCTGATACATTAAAAGCTGCGCTTGAGCGATACCCTGAACAACGCTATTTGCAAATTGCACATGATATCGCCAGATCACACCACGAGTGGTACGATGGATCTGGATATCCTGACGGCTTGGCAGGAGATGATATACCTCTGGCTGCTCGAATAATGGCTTTGGCAGATGTCTATGATGCATTAACATCAAAGAGGGTCTACAAAGAGGCATATACACATAAAATTGCTTCCGATATTATAGAAGCTGGTGCTGACACTCACTTTGACCCTAGAATTGTTCAAGCATATCAAAACCTTGAAAAATACTTTAAAAATACTCATTCAACGCATAATGATCACACGCAAAGGGCTGCTTGAGTACTCTCTGATTCTTTTTACCGTTCAATCTCCATTGGCTTTCCATGCCACTCTTTCATTTTATATTCTCGACTGATTGAATCAAAACCCATCGCGGCACTTCCGACCGCCTGCAGGTCGCTCAGCAACCCCTTGATCTGCACTGATTTCTGGTATCCTGCTTTTTGTTGTAGCAGAGAGGCACCCGATGCGAGGCAAACCCGATCGTCAGCAAGCCATGTTCATCGTCTGGTCGATCGGCGCAAACACACGGGCATTCCCGATTTAGCGGTCACGATCGAATCCAGAACAACGACCTGATCGCGGCTCGGCGTGGAATCTGACACGGATGGTAACGCTCAGCGGCGAAAATGACTGGCATAGCAGAGGCTAAAGCGTATCATCCCATGCTTCAGCACCAAACCGTCAAAAGCCACAAGTCATTGTGACTACGGGCTTTGTATTCAAATGGAGGCGAGCAGAGTCGAATCAACGACCTCTTGTATGCCATGCTTTCTGATCCCAACTGTATAATAAGGGCCTCCAAGAGACGCTTCAATCAATTATTTATCCCAAGAACCAGTACATATTCGATCAATTTTGTAAAAATATCACAAAGCTGAAATAAACTTATCTACCAGTGTCCTGACATTTTAGATAGCGCAACCTTTTGGTGGTTCGGTGCGTATTGACTCCGGGGTCTTATGGAGTCGAATGATGAGCACACGAGCGTCGTTGAACCTGACTGATGTGGAGCGTGCCGAGTTGGAGATACTGGCACGCCAAGTTTCTCAACACGATCGATGAGGTGATCAAGGCGACCGAGCCGGAGGGGACGGCCGTGCATCTGGTGCCTGACAACTACGCAACGCACAAGACCCCAGCGGTGCAGCGTTGGCTGGCCAGACATCCGCAGTACCACCTGCACTTCACGCCGACAAGCGCGAGCTGGCTGAGCCAGGTCGAGCGTGTGTTCGCCGATCTGACCGCCAAACAACTCAAACGCGGTGTGTTCCGTAGCGTGCGCTACCGCGGCCTCCAGCGCAACGGGTTTGACATCTGCATGGCGTTGATCGCGTGCAACCTCAAACGCAGCGTGAGCCTGGCCAGCGACGGGTGACGGCGCGCCCCGCAGCCGGGAGCAACACTGCCCGGCGGCCGCCCAATCACCCGCCCAACCACGCCGCCCGGCTCGCCAAAGGCAGAACAAACCGGCAT
>JAJDCZ010000038.1 GCA_029260555.1 Phycisphaerales bacterium | reverse complement strand
TCCTGTGAGAGCGGTGCGGCCATTGATGGCTCCTTCCCGGCCCGGTCCAAGGGCCAGCCGTGAACATACAACGCCACGCCACAAGGCGCAACCGACCATGCGCCAAACCTGCGCTACGAATTCAGTTGGGCTGCTCTAGTGTAAGAAACAGCGGGCCACCAGCTGCCAGTGCTCCTGCGCTTCCGCCTCCCTCTACATCGTCCATTGGTGCGCCACCGGTGTTGACATTGGGGCTGAACAAGGGAAGCAAGCCAAAGTCATTGGGATACGCTGGAGACTGGTTGATTGCCAGGACATTGTTGAAATCGCTCATGCTGGGCAATACTGGGAGCATTCCTGCGCGATTGAACGCTTTGGTAGAGAGAAACGCTGAGCCAGCAGCCTGGCCTTTGGTTGCCTGATCCGTGACATTGAACGGGGCATTGGGAAAGCTTGAACTGATAACTGGTGCGAGGCCTGGGATTCCGGTGCTCGCTTGATCGACTGAGAAGCAAAAAAGAAAAGTATTGATCAGTTCTCGCTGGCTAAAGCCGTTGATGGCATCGGCGCTCACAAGCCCCGATGAGCTGCCGCCTGCAAATGGAGTGGGTGCCCCAGCAATCTGGAGTAGTACATCAGTCGGAAGTGCACTGGGTCCATTTCGCCCCACCGTAAAAGCTGGTGCAATTTGACCATGCGCATGACTGCCTACAACACAAAGGGTTACAGCTGAAATAATAAAATTGTGCATACTATCTTTCTCTCTTACTTTCTCTGGATACAGCCGCCCTTCAAGACAAACCGATCCAATTTTCAGATCTTGCCCATTGCAAGAATTGGCTTACTTATCACACTGAGTCGCACGAACCATTTTTCACTCCGCCAAAATTCTGCGTTTTTTTCTTTGGAAACTGGCATATTGTCATGTATGCTCTTGGTTAGGGTATTTCAATCATGGAGTTGGCATGGCTGACCGGGATGGATCGACAAGCAGGCTGGATGAGAAGGATGCTTTGCCACGCGATGCCGGTCAGACTGACGATCAGCATCAGCACCTTGACTCGTTGACCTCAGCAAATATTGACAATTTGCGCAATCGTGCTGGTCAGCTTCTTAAAAAAGAGCGTCGTTCGCACACGCTCAGCCCAACCGCCTTGGTCAGCGAGGTTTTTATCCGCTTTGCGGGTCAGCGAAAACGCACCTGGGACGATCAGCAGGGCTTTCTCGCAGCTGCTGGCGTGATGATGCGCCGCATTCTTTCCAACCATGGCAGGGACCGCAAAGCCCTCAAAAGGGGGAGTGGGCGTCCTCGAGTCAGCCTTGGAGATGAAAGTATTGAACAAATTTCTGGCGGAGGGGCACCTGATATGGTGCGTCTTGCTTTAGACAAGCTCCAAGAGCGAGATCCTCGTCTTGCAGAGATTGTCGAGCTCAGGCTTTATCGAGGGCTGAGTTGCAAAATAATTGCGGAGCTTTTAAATAGTTCGCAGCGGACGATCGAGCGGGAGTGGACAGCTGGGCGCAGCTGGCTTCGTGCTGAGCTTGTTGAGGAGTCGGACGAGTGAAATCCGAAGTATGGGAACTTGTCAAATCAACATTCTCAGCAGCGATGGAAGCGTCGCCGCCTCAAAGAAGCGATCTGATCTCAAAGTTGTGTGTTGACTCGCCGGAAGCCCACCGCGAAGTCAAGCGGATGTTGATCCACGCAGATGTAGATATCGGGGTTGAATCAGAGCCTGGCTCTGATCAGCAGATCAGCCTGACAGATCCGGAGAAGGGGCTTCGGAGGATCGATCGTTTTGAGATTGTCGAGCCTGTTGGCCAGGGTGCAACAGGGGTCGTATATCACGCGATTGATACTCTCACGGGCAAACCCGTGGCTGTCAAACTGCTGAGGCTTTCGATCGCTTCTGAGCGTACCGCCCGTCGGCTTGAGTTTGAAGGCGAACTTCTGAGCAAGCTTCTTCACGAGTCAATTGCTCGCGTTTATACGGTCAGTTCGATCGAAACCGAGTTTGGCAGGCTGCCATTTATTGCAATGGAACTCGTCCATGGAGAACCAATTGATCAGTTCGTTCGTTCCAGAAAACTCGACCAATCCTCCTGTATCGAGCTCATGATCAAGGTTTGTGATGCCATGGCGTATGCTCACCGTCTGGGGATCATCCATCGTGACCTTAAGCCAGCCAATATTCTAGTAAACGCTGAGGGGAACCCCAAGGTGCTGGACTTTGGCATCGCCCGGGATTCAGAAAACCATATTGATCCAACGAATCGGGCAACACAAACCGGTGATCTGCTCGGCACACCTGGTTATATGAGCCCGGAGCAATGTGCGGGCAATAGCGATCTTGCAGACACGCGCGCTGATGTGTATGCGCTTGGCATTATCTTCTTTGAGCTTCTCTCGGGTGAAAGGCTCTTTGCCACACACGGGCTGCCCTTACGCGAGGCATTGAGCATCATGGCTCGAGCTGAGGCTCCATTGATCAGCACCTATCAACCTCATCTGCGCGGTGATATCGAAGCAATCATCGCCAAGGCAATGGGCAAGAACCCGAGAAGACGCTATGACTCAGCCTCGGCACTGGCAGATGATCTTCAACGATTTCTCGATGGACAGACTGTCACTGCACCACCAGTATCGCGGCGATATCTGGCACGCCGATTCATAAGACGGCATCGATATATTATTTTTGCCTTTATGACCATCACCGTGCTACTCATGGCAGCTCTGGGCTGGCAGTGGAACAAATCTCATGTCTTTGACATACGCGCACAGGCTATTGCAAGCGCCATGAGCAGTGTCATGATCAATGATGTGACCCAAGCTCTCGATAGTGAAAAAGTATTCAGCAGGTTAGTTCCGGATGCTCAACTTTCACAGAGTGAGCTTGTCACACACCACGATTTTATCGGGGTGACCTTTGCTCGCAAGTTCCGTGACTCTCCTGAAGCACTGGTGGTCGCTGTGGATCATCTGGGAAAAGCATTTGCGTTGACCCGCAATATTTTTGGCCGTGAAGATCAGAGGTCGATCCGCGCTCTTCAGGTTTACGCAGAAACCATGTGCATGGCGGGTCAGTCTCAGGATGTTTTTTCGGAGCTTCAAGACGAGCTTGAATATTGGGAGTTCACACCCGAAATGCTTTCACGAAGTTCCGACATTTCCATTAACAATCGACTGCTGCGTCTGGCATCCACCTATGGCGAAGCAATGGGTCGAATCGGCAGATACGACCGGGCTATCGCATATCTCAAGAGAGTGCGCACTGCTCAACAAAAGTTCTTTGGTGATCTTTCTGATGTACACACGGATGCTGGTGACACGCTCACACTGATCAATTTCATCACAAAGCTACGCGATCAGTCCCAGGGTGACTGACTCTGCCCCCCCCTCCTCCCACTGGGTTCCTTACAGGCTGTCTTGCCAGTCTGAACATTTTTACTTTGTGATAACCTTCACGGGGTTGTTCTTTGCGTACTTTGCATTCGCCCTGACGACACGATTCAATGCCTTCTTTGAGTTGCTTATGGCTACGAACATCAGCGAGTGCCAGTAGATCGCTGTGCAATAGCCTGACTCGATGCGATCGTGGATACTCGCATAATCATTCGCAAACGATCGTCGCCTGAAATGTTGAAAAACTGACAAAACTGATTCGCCTGAGAGCTGATCCAGAACCTGCGTGATGTCTTTGTATTTCACATGTTTTTCAGAGCATGACTTGAGAGGCTCAAACCCGTTGTCAGGATCAAGAAACACGATCTGGCTGTCTCGCTTGGCAAAGCCTGAAAAATACTCAGGCCTGTTCTGGTTGGTGATGTGCTGAGATCCTTTGAAAAGTTCCACACAATACGATGCTCCTGTTTTAGCTGGAAGCATCTTGATCACCTGAATTGTCCGATTCTGCCTGAGTTCATGGCAGAACTCCAGGATTTCATCCCGGGCTGGAAACAACGAAGGATGTGACTGCCCATCACTACCCCCGTCATCGGGCGTCATCATCAACGCGATATTCAATAGCGGATATCCCAGTTCCGATACCAGAAAATCATGGTAGTCCCACTTGAAACTATCCTTTGAATCCCCCATGTATTGCAGCTTCACCTTTTTGATTCCCTCACAGCCATTGGATGGGCAGTCTAGCAGGAGCTCGAACCAAAGCGAGATGTCAGTTATTAATCATGCGTAGGTTTAGCACTTGTGACAATATAGATGATTCACCTGGGAGAATCGTGTATTTTCGCTCGTCTGTTGTCCAAGCTATTTTGCAATGGAACATGATGCCCGACTGCTCACCGAGAGTGTGATACCTATGGACATCCAGCAACGAAGATTGTCACAAACACGAAGAAGTCGAGCACATCGATCCGGCCATCGCCGTTGACATCTGCACTTGTGTCGCTGGCTGCAAATGCTGATACAAACGCGAAGAAGTCAAGCACATCGACAGCTCCATCGTCGTTAAAATCTGCTGGGCAGTCGCATTCATCGGGGATGCCATTGTGGTCGATATCCTGGCTTGTGCCTTGTGAGATATCGCACTCGTCAGGGATGCCATTGGTGTTGCAGTCGCTGCTGATTCCGGCCTGGATGTCACACGAATCTGGCAAGAGATTCATGTTGCAGTCAAGGCCGGGGTCAGGCATGAAGTCAAAGCCTGTGGGTTGGGTCAGGCCGGTTTCATCTCCCTGGACATAGGCAGAACTCAGGAGGTAGCCTGTGAAGGGATCAAACTCATAGAGGCGGGCGTCGGTCAAGTGTGAGCGGAACATCCCGGCACTGTTTCGGCTGACGAATACATTGCCATTGGGGCCGATACGCACGCCCCAAAGCCCGTTGACATTGAATGATGGTGCGATGCCGTTGTTACTGAATATGCGCAGGAAGGCACCGGATGTGCCATCATATTCAAGGACTTGATTAGTTGCGTTGGAGACGACCAGAAGGTTGCCATCGAGTTTGAACGCAATGCCCGTGGGGTTATCCAGACCGCCAGAACCTGCAGCGACGAAGATCGTGATGAACTGGCCGGTGGTGCCGTCGTATTGGCGAACAGCACGATCACCGCTGGTGACGAAAAGGTCGCCGCCGGGGCTATATGTCAAGGCGCTGGGGGCTTTGAGGCCACCAGCACCAGTTGTGACGAACTGACCGAGGGAAAGGCCGGTCTGGATGTCATAGGCATGTACCGCATTGCTTGCCCAGCCTGTGACGAGCAGGTCACCATTGTGGTTCAGTGTGAGACCTGTGGGGCCATTCAAGCCACCGGAACCAGTCGTTACAAGGTCGCGAACGAAGTTGCCAAATCGATCGAACTCGACGATGCGATCTGTAGCGAACGCTGCAACGAGGACGCGCCGGTCATCTGTGATCAGAACATCGCGGCCGCTTTGAAGGTGGAGCGCGCTTGAAGCACTGACGAGGGTGCCAGTGACTTCAAGAAACTCACGAACAGCACCATCTAATGCACTTGCGATCCAGACATTGTTTGCCCCCTGCATCGCTTGCAGATCCGGTATGCCATCGTTATCGCAATCCTGAAATGAATCCAGAACGATGTTGCGATCAAGATCAAGGCTCATGTCTTCCTGGATGTCCAGATAGTCGGACAGGCCGTTGTTGTTGTTGTCGGTTTCGCATTCGTCCGGGACAGCGTTGCCGTTGACATCAAGGCTTGTGCCCAGCGCGATATCCACATCATCGGGAACGAAGTTGGAGTTGCAATCCGGCTCGCATTCATCGGGGATGCCGTTCAGATTGATATCCGTGCTCAAACCTGAAGCGATGTCTTCATCATCAAGCACCAGATTACCATTGCAATCTTCGCATTCGTCGGGGATGCCATTGGCATTGGTATCGTTGCTGAAACCTGTGTTGATATCGATCGTGTCGTCGATGCCATTTCGGTTACAGTCAAACGAGAGACAGTCGATATTTTTGAAGTGGTTGTACATGTTACCACGGGCGACGGTATGGAAGCGCATGTCCGAGTTTGCTTCGACGCCGCTGTAGGCCTGGCTGCAGTAGCTCATGATGCTGCCGCGTTTGGCGGGGGGTTGGCCCGTGTCGCAGGTGTCCAGCCCATAGAAGTGCGTGTGGTGTGTGCCGAAGTTGTGCCCTAGCTCATGAGCTGAGACCATGATGTCGCGATTGCGAATGTGGGCGTTGTCGGGATCTCCCAGAACGCCCAAGGCGTATCCGCACCATGAATATGCCGAGTCGCCGCAGAGGGCGTTGAGCCATGCGACACCTCCGACAGGGACATTACGCCGACCAGAGAAATACTGGGCAACATCACGCTGAACATGACCCATGTTGTTATTCCAGTACTCGCGAAATGCAGCGAGTCTGCCGAAAAATGGAAATGTGCCTGGCTGATCCCACACACGAATGAAGGTGATGTGCAAATAGGCATTCACTTCACGGACGAAGATGGAACTGATCGCAGCGTAGAGTTGAACGATGTAGGTTGCTGTGGCATCGGCATCGTTGAAAATCTCAAAGAACTCGTAGTCCGTTTCGATAGCCAACTCGATTTGGCGCAGGCCTCGCTTTGCATTCTGGTTTCTTGTGATACCGACAAAGGGAGCGATATCAAGATCATCGGGCACGCTGCAAAATGGCGCGCCAATGCCAGCACCTGCAAAGGAACTGGCCCGGTAGATAGATATATTGCCGGGATCGAGTTGTTTGCCATTGCGGGATCTGGATGAGATGCCGTAGGTGGCGCCAGGCCCAAGATCAATCCAGCCGGTGCTGGACTGGTCACTGATGGAGATGAAGACATGCGAATCAGGGTGATTCACGACATGGCCTGAGAGGAAGGTGATCTGGCTTGTATCAAAGTCAAAGGGGACATCGCCATCGGGGGTCCCGATGACAAAGCATGTATCGGGGCTGAGGATTGGGAGCGGCTTGAGTTCAAGGTCTACAGGCTCTGCGCCCGGGAGGGGGAACTGGTGAATGAATACCGCACCGTCTGCACCGGGTATGAGTTGTGCTCGATCAACAGCGACTTCGAGCAGGCCGGGCGCATGGCCTTTGACTGTGAACGCAGACGAGTCGATCCCTGTGGGTTGGGCCGATAACTGGGGAGCAGAAATCAGGATTGCACAGAGGGCAAGCGGTGCGAAGTCGAGTATGGAACGGAGATTGCGCATGCGGTTGTCACTTTCGCTGCAAAGCGGAGCTGGATTGGTGCGTTCTTACAGCTCGCTGCTGGTTGTCTTCTGAAATCAGGAAAAATATGTCCAGAAGACCTTACGCAGAGATAATACTGACGGTTGTACGATTGGTCAGAGAATCCATGCCATCTCACGCCGCCACATCAATCAACTGTTGTGTGCTCAGCATCCCTGTGAACATCATCCACTTACTTTGTACCCACAGCAATGACGAGTTCACAGGGGCCACGAAATCCGTCCTCACCCTCGAACTCGCGAAGGCTCTCGTCGATCTCCTGCCAGGCCTGGTCTTTCTCCTCGTCTGAAAGGTTTGACAACATCTGATGAAGGGCACCAAAGGATTCCTTCTCAAACTGGAGACATTCTGCAGCGGTTTCAAGTCGCAATGGTGCATCCACCACCTCGACCTTTACATCCGTAAAGCCAGCCTCAATGAACACCTCCTCAAGTACCTTGTCTCCCCCCAGACTGAATGGACCCGGCTGCCCGGGCAACGGCGGCGGGAGCATCGCCCGGCGTCGAATGATCGAAACAGGGACAGAAAAGAATGCGTTTTTTTCAGCAGTGGAGTAGACCATTGCTGCCACCTTGCCTCCGTCTTTGAGGGCATGTCGCATTCCCGCCAGGGCACGCTGTTGATCAGGGAAGTAGATCATCCCTACGCGTGAGATGACCGCATCAAATGACCCCGGCTCAAGATCAGTCAGACTCTCTCCATCCAGCTCGCAAGTGTCCACATTATTCAGCCCGGCTTCT
Source organism: Phycisphaerales bacterium (assembly GCA_029260555.1). Lineage (GTDB taxonomy): Bacteria > Planctomycetota > Phycisphaerae > Phycisphaerales > UBA1924 > JAJDCZ01. The sequence continues at coordinate 8,674 of JAJDCZ010000038.1, read as the reverse complement.
CGTGCCCTTGCTGCAGCAAACTCAAGAATGCCCGGAGAGAGATCCGTTGCCAGAACTCGGCCACTCGGACCAATCCGACTTGCCACGACCATCGTCTGGTCGCCTGCACCTGCAGCGACATCAAGAACGCGACTGCCTGTCCCGATGCCTGCCATATCGAGCATCATCTCCGTAGGCTTTCCCAGCCAGTCCGACAACAGAGGCCCCCATCGATGCCACGCTTCTGCAGCTGACTCCCATTGCTGGAGAGTTGTCTGTTTGTAGCGAACAGGATCAAACTTGGGCTTGTCACTTGTCATCTGGTTACTCCGGTGTTGCAATAGCTCAATGGCTGCAAGCGATCTCGCAGTTGATTCAGCATACTGAAAACTTTGGCAAGCTGCAGCATAAGGATGCAATCGCCTTACCCCCGAGATCCTCTGTGATGATGTGGCGGATGGTTTGGTGTGCTGCTATTTTTCATATTGCCTTGAGTTTTCTGGACCATTTCTCTGAGTGATGCAGCACAAACTCCACGCCTTTTAACCAAGAACTCCTGCAGCATGCACACAAGCCAGATGTAGAGATTGGGACGGCCCAAACCCCAAAGCATCTGGTAAAATTGTATGAATGGGTGAACAATGTAAAATTACTACATTTGCATTGTTCTGGCTATGAAATCGGGGTGATAGGACACCAGTTGAGCTGTTTGTGCAAGGAGTTGAAGCTTGGGAGCATGGAATCCGCCTTCCAGTTACCCGTCAACTATGAAACTCAAGTGATCAGCAAAGTCAAGACGATAGGCTACTGATGTTCAGACGGTGCGGTGCGGCCGACCCTCTGCTTCGTACTTGGCGATGCACTGGTACACGGTTCCCAAGAGGAGGGCGGCCTGAACAGCCAACCGTTTGTCAGCAATCAAAGATCCATGGGCAAGGCTATTTCGGTCATCTGCGTACTCAGCGATGACTTGGCCTACAACATTGGGTCGAAATGCCTGCTCGATCCGAGTTCGCTCCAGCAAGGCCCGGACAGATACCAGCCTCTGTTTCGCCAAGCTGTTCTGCTGCTTGCCGGTAGGGTTTAGTACGATCGCAGCCGCGCTCCTATCCCACAGAAACTTTCCGGCGATCTTCTTTCCTGTATTATCAGTCTCGTACACATCGCAATTCGAACGATTGAGAAAATCCGCGTACCGCCAAATCATGCCCTCTGTCTGCGTCACGGCAAGAAGCGTTACTGACTGAAGGCGACTGTTGAGAAGAGCGTCGCGCAACTCACCAAGAACGCCGAGAATTCCTGCGGCGTCGAGGTTGTGAGCGCAAAGCGTCTCCTTGAACAAAGAGATGAGAGTATCGCCATAGGCAGCGGTGAATACTTCCGTGGCAATCTTACTGACCACTATGGCCGTGTCCTTCGTCCTCTTCCACTCCGTAAGCAGATCGTAGTAGATCTGGAGGGGTGCATGGATAAGGAATCTGAACGGAAAGGTTACTCGGTCTGCATCGCAGTCATCGATGACCCAATTTTCATTCGTGAGTGGAGCGAACCAAAATGAGCTCGACATTCCGGGCAAGTGCCGATTGGCAGCAAGTTGCGAGATTTCTTTTTTGGCAAGGGCTTGCTTTGACTGACCAGTAACATTGACTTTGAGTGCCTTCAATGTCGTCACATTCTTTTTGTACGCCTCCTTGTGCTTTCTCTCGCCGGGCTTCTGTTGTGGTGGATTTGGAATGGCCCGCAGCATCGCTTCGTTGTCCGATATGGTTTGATTGATACGAAAGAGCAGTGCTGTTCGCCGAGACTCGGCATTGGCGACGGCGTTATTCTTCTCAGTCTCCGAGTAGCCACGGTAAAGGTCAAGCAGCGCTGTCGTTGCAGCGATCGTGGTACTTATTGACTGGATCTCCTGTACACGAGCTAACACCCAATGGTCGGTACTGGAGGCAAAGTTGTCCGCCAACTGCCGGCACGCCTCGATCTTATTGTCAAGGATGTAATTCGAATCGAACCTCTTTTTGACCATTTTATCAAGGAACTCGGATCCATCGGGAACATTGGCTGCAAAAACGATCGCAGCGACATGCTCAACCGAGTTCATTTTCCAGTTGTTCGGCTTTGTACCGGGTTGTCGATCAATGCGAGGAGAGTCCATGCAGAAGCGTATGGTGCTAGCATCCCTCAAGTCAGATCGGCTCAGCAAACGGGTACGCTCATGTGTGCTGTGTCAATCAGCAGGCAGTACACCACAGCACAGTCATCCGTAGAAGTTCTGCCCTGAATCGAGGTGACAGGACAGCAGTTGAACTTTTTGCTAGCGGAATCCGCTGCTGGAAGCATGAAGCACAGATTATGCTTCCTCAGTGCAAGCATGCTGGTTCCTCCGTTAATAGAATGAGAACGGGAATGAGCACAAAAGGAGACTGCGAGTTGCACAGGTACGCTGACACCATTAAGCATGTTCTCAAAGACTGGCCCCTCGCGGGGCTCGCTGTCGAGCCAACTCCTATATACCGCCTGGCAAGGCTTAGCTCCAAACTCGGTCGGGAGGTTTTCGCATTGCGTGAGGATATGACCGGATTTGGGCTTGGCGGGAACAAAGTCAGGAAGCTCGATTACTTGATAGGAGATGCGTTATCCAAAGGCACGGAGGTTCTCATTACCACCTCGGCTAGCAGCTTTAGCCGCAATGCAGCAGTAGCGGCAAAAGCGTGTGGACTTGAGCTCCATGTGCTGTTGAATGGCGAACCTGCTGAGCACAATTCCTTGAGCCGATCGTTCTTTGAGCAGTTCGAGACCAAACTCCACTATGTAGCTTCAAACACCCCAGAAGGCCTCGCGCGTGCTCAGGAGGAACTGGCCGCCAACCTTCATTCAAGCGGTCGAATCGTATACGAGATGCCCCCCGGCGGGAGCACAGAGATCGGCACACTGGGCTATGTTCATGTGTTCGAACAGATCGCTCGGTACACTGAATCGACCAGCACACACTTTGACAACATCGTACTCGCGACAGGCTCTGCAGGTACTCAAGCAGGACTCGCCATCGGCCAGTGCATTAGCGGGTACCCCACCCGCGTGATCGGCATCGCGATCTCCCGGCCGACGGAGGTGCAACATAAACGCGTCCTCCAAGTCGCATTGTCAACGGCGGACTCGCTGGGCGTCCCCTTCGACGAATCAACCGTGCTGATCGATGACAGATTCCTCGGCGAGGGATATCCCATCCCATCGCAGGAATCTATTGAAGGCGTTCGCTTGTTTGCCCATACCGAGGGCATGCTGCTTGATCCGGTGTACGGCGGTAAGGCCGCCGCATGGCTGATTCACGCAGCAAGAGTCGGTGAACTGAAAGAGAACGAGAATACACTCTTCATACACACCGGCGGGAACGGTGGTCTGTTCTACTGAACACCTTGTGCTGATCAAAGCAGTGATAAGGCACAGAAATCGGAGAACGAGATTAAACTATGCGTTCATGTAAACCACCTAAGTCCATACTGCCTGACTACCAACTTCTTTGAATCGGGGTAACAGGACACCAGTTGAACTTTTTGCGACTCAGATCAACCTCTGGAACCTGGAAACACGAAATCTGGTTATGCGATCAGAGAATCATTCATAAGACCCCCTACCCTGCGCCTGATATATAACTGGGAACGACCACAAACTACCGCCTTCTTAAAATGCAGGCTGATGAGGCTGGAGGCGAGGTGTATAGGCCCGGTGATTACCGACCCCCTCCTTAATAACAAGTGCCGATCTCTGGAAGCAATGTGGCTCATGCACAGCCCACTCTTGGCGATCACCGGAGTATCAGAATCGCCTCTTCGCACTCGGGGAATCGATCGTCAGCGGGCGAAACTTTGTAGCCCGATATCATGAAGCCACACCGCTCAAGCACGCGAATCGATGCGATATTTGTCTTGGCTGCACGGGAATGGAGAGGGCGAATCGAAACCTGTTCGAGCAAGATCGCGAGCGCACGCGTGGCGATCCCCCGACCCCAGTGATCTCGCGCGATCCAATAGCCCACGGAACTCAGTCCGTCCATCTTAAAGCAGGAAATATTGCCGACCAGAACCTCATCAGCAAGGATCACCTTTGCGACGACACTTGGGTCAGCAAGAACCTTCGCCCAGTGAGCATTAAATGATTCAAGGTCACGCGGATTCGCGACTGCCATCCGATTGGCCTCCGGATCCAGCTGTTGCATAAAGAGTGCGGGAAGATCGGCCGCGACAACATCTCGCAAGCGAACATGATGAAGACAGGAGTTGGACGCACTGTGAGACATGTGTAAATCGTATCGAGTCCAGCAACCCCATACTCGTTCCCACCGGTTCTCACAACCCAAATAGTACGGAATACGACTTGCCGCGCTCAATGGGCAAGAGGATTGAAATCGGGATGACAGGACACCAGTTGAACTTTTTGCAGCCCAGATCGGCCTCTGGAGACTGGAAACGCGGAGTTTGATTTCGCCGAGAAATCAAGACCACGACTGCTCAGCGTGCGGGCGGCGGAGCTATGTCAGCTGTCAGGTTTTTTCAGGCCGCTGCGCATCACTTGTTGGCCTGCAACGCAAGGAAGACACCGATCGGGTCACGAATGACGGCGCGTCTGGCCCCCGTTACCTCCCCAACAACCTCCCCGCCGCCCTCGCGAACTTGTCGAAGACTCTCCGCGAAGTCATCGACGGGCAGATAAAGTATCCAGACTGAAGGGATGCCCTCATTGTCGTCATTGAAAGGGCAGATTTCCGCTGCAGCGACTCCATCGAGTCGCCGCATTTCGCGTCTACCTTCAATGCCAGCAGGGGCCGCCGACCATCCGACAACTTGTTCGTAGAATTCGCACATCGACGAAACATCCGAGACCACGAGCGAGAGCCACGAGATGAAACCGCTATTCTCTGGCTGACCTGCTCCGTTCGATTCGTCTACAACGACGGGGATTACGCCAAATGCAGCGCCATTGGGATCAACAAGAGCTGCCCATTGACTTTGCCCGTCGTCACCTTTGCCGTGCATCAGCTCCTGACCTCCGAGTTCGACTGTACGCGCGGCGCTGGCGGCGACATCGGAAACCTCGAAGTGCGGCGTCCATTGCAGAGGGAGGGCTTCGTACTCTGGTGTCCGTGCCCCTAATCCGATGATCGGCGTACCTTTGTTATTGGTGAGATCGTCTCGCCACAGCGGCGCCTGTCCCGTCGTAAGAACCTTCGCGTAGAAGCCGAGTTCCCGCTCATGGTCCGGCACCGCAATATCCGCGCTTAAAACTCCACCGACGCCGTGGAAGAATGGACTTCGCATGATTACCTCATCTCGTCTGACATTTCCTATTTGAAATGCACTTCGGCTACGCCGTCGTAGTATAGCGTTTCGACATCGAAGGCCAGCATAGGGCCTTCGTGAGAGTGGCGAATCGAGATTGACAGTCCCGGCATTTGCCGAGGCCGCAAACAGGTCAAAATCGGGGTGACAGTCCGAACTTCGAACCGTGCTTCCGAATCGTCGGGCCGTTCGTCGCCGCGTTTCTCCTGCCTCCGTCGCCATACCTCGTCCGTGCGGTTCAGATCGTGCGGGAATCGGCCTGAAAAGGCCAAATAGGCCTATATTGGCTGACTCTGCCTTCTATCAATGAACCCGCTGAGTACTGCACACCGGAGGTGATCAACCTCAACCCATCTGATCAGCTGCGGCGGAATCGAGCCGTCGAATGCGACCTGGCGCAACGCCAAACACCCGCTTGAACGCCCGACTGAATGCGGCCTCTGACTGGTAGCCGAGGCGATCAGCGATCACCGAGAGCGGCTCCGAGGTGGCTCGCAGCTGTGTCCGCGCGAGTTGCATCCGCCATTGCAAGAGGTATCGCATGGCCGAGTGGCCCACAAGCGAGGTGAACCGTGCCGAGAAGCCCGAACGCGACATGCTCGCCTCTTTGGCGAGCGAAGCAACGGTCCATGCTCGCTCGGGATGGCGATGGATCAGGGTCAATGCCCGTCCGATCTGCTCGTCACGGAGGGCTGCGAGCCAGCCCTGCTCGGGCTCCGGTGCCGAGTCGATCCACAAACGGATCACCTGCACCACGAGGATGTCGGCCAGGCGCGTGATGACCGTTTCGCCCCCCGGCTTGAGCCCCTTGGCTTCACGAGAGATGAAGCGGAGCGTGCTGCGCAGCCAGTCGTCCCCATCGTCGGCCCAGGTATCAATCTGCAACACCCGTGGGAGCAGCGCGACAAGATGCTCGGCGGCCGCGTGCTCATACCGCACCACGACACAGATCGTCTGCGTGAAATCACCCCCACCGCCGTGCCGCATGATCTCGTAGCGATCGCTGATGCGCTCGACCGGTATATCAAACAACGGCTCGGCTTTGGCGGTCTTGGCACTGCGCATCCTGTGGCCAGTGCCGTGCGGGATCAACGCAAGGCCGCCCTGCCGCAGAACGCAAGACTCCCCCCCATCGACCTCGAGCAGGCACTGCCCGGCAATGACAACATGAAACATCATGCACCCCTCGATCGGGGGCATGTCGATCCCCCAAGGTGCGGTGAGTTCCGCCCGACAATAAAGCGCCCCGGTGAGCCGAAGCAGGTGCAGAACCTCCCCGAGTGGGTCGGTCGAGACATTGACTGTCCGCGCTCCATCAGCCATACCACATTATGGCAACGCTCACGCCCACTATCCAGGTTGCGTGGACGATCTGCAATATTATTTGGATTTACAGCCATTGGTGGTCCAGTTCTTACGGCATACTCTGGACTGATCGCAAACGGAATGTCCGTTTCGTACCCCGTTCATCAAGTAAGAGGACACATCATCATGCAGCAATCACCCATTCTCGTCATCGGCTCGACCGGAAAAACAGGCCGCCGAATCGTCCAAAGGCTCACTGATCGAGGGCTCACAGTCAGAAACGGGTCTCGGCAATCCCACCCGCCCTTCGACTGGGACGACCAATCAAAATGGCCCGAGGCGTTCCGTGGTGTCAAGTCTGCCTATATCTCCTATTTCCCCGATCTCGCAGTCCCGGGAGCACCCGAAGCGATCCAGGCACTGACCGAATGCGCCAAACGCGAAGGTGTTGAACACCTGGTACTGCTCTCGGGGCGGGGTGAAGCCAACGCCCAACGCTGCGAAGACATCGTCAGGGCGTGCGGACTGAAGTTCACGCTCATCCGTGCGAGTTGGTTCTCCCAGAACTTCAGCGAGGGACACCTGCTCGAATCGGTGCTTCAGGGCCTCGTCGCTGTGCCTGCTGGCGATGTACGCGAGCCGTTTGTTGATGTCGATGACATCGCCGATGTCGCGGTCGCCTCGTTGACAAACGACCGGCACAATGGACATCTCTACGAACTCACGGGGCCGCGTCTGATGACCTTTACCGATGCCGCCAAAGAGATGACCGTTGCTGCGGGGCGGGAGATCAGGTACGCCGCGATCACATCGGAGCAGTTTCGTGAAGCCTTGACCGAAAGTGTCGGGCCCGACTTTGCCAATCTGCTCACCAATCTTTGCAATGAAGTGCTCGACGGCCGAAACGCGACACTCGGCGACGGCGTGCAAAGGGCACTTGGTCGCAAACCACGCGATTTCTCCAGTTTCTGCAGAGCCGTGTCAGCGACTGGTATCTGGAACCAAGTGGCATGACAGCGCAAACAAATGCTCGACAACAGAACGATCAGCACCACGATGGCTTGGTCCCGCCCCAGGCGCTCGCGCTGAAGAATAGGTGGGTGATTCTCGTATTGTTTTTTCAGACATTGCGGCGCATCGTCGTCCACAGCGATGTCACGCGCTGTATTCGGCCAGACCAGCAACACCCCCCCATTTGGAAGTATGCGTGTCTTCAAACATGCTGAATTCAGAAACCTTCCTGCAATCGGGGTGACTGTCCGAACTTCGAACCGTCCCTCCAGATCGTATAGCCGTTCGTCGCCGCTTTTCTCTTGCCCCCGCCGCAGTATCTGTGTCGATTGGCCGAAATCGCTCGCACATGGGCCTTGATCGAACGGCAGCGCCCCGGTTCTCACAGCCACCGATGCCCGTCGTGCTGATAGAACAACCCGCTGGCCGTCTAGCGGGTTTGCAGATCAGCGGCGGGGCACGCAACAGACCGTCCACCGCAACCGGTTGATATACCGAGATCGCCCGGAGTTCTCATCGCCTCACTGCACCAAGGATTTCCGTGATTCCAGTCTCGAAATCCGCGGCAATATCGGCATAGTGCTTGTCCATCAAGAAGGCCAGTTCTGGACCGGTTTCGAAGGGTTCTAGCCGGACAGGGAGAATGAAGTCCTCATCATCTATCAAGCCGAGACGCGATACCTCCTCGAGCGCCCACGCGATCTTCTGACGAACCCATTGCGATTCGACTGCTGTTGGGGACAGGCACACCAAAACATAACCTACAGACGAGATGGCAGTGCGAATGGTCGTTTTGAGATTCATGCCGACGCCAATGGAATCCTTATCATAGAATGTTTGAACCTGCGCTTGATTCAGTCGTTGAACGATCCACTCAACGATCGGTTTGTCGGCGGAAGAATTGCGCTCAAACCCGTTTCTTGGTCCACCCGCAGGGTGAGAAAATCGGCGACAATCCGGCCTCTGTTTGGAGGTGAAACGATGAAGAAGGCGAGGTTCACAGAGGAGCAGATCGCGTTCTCGCTGCGTCAAGCCGGGGGCGG
>JAJDCZ010000037.1 GCA_029260555.1 Phycisphaerales bacterium | reverse complement strand
AACCACGCCGCCCGGCTCGCCAAAGGCAGAACAAACCGGCATCGGGCATCATCGCCCAACCCACGCGGCCAAGCAAACCAAAGAAAAATCCGCCCACTCAGATCAAAATCGACTACAATGGGCGTAGTTCAGAGGTTTCAGATGTACAAATATGGCTTGTGTAAATGGCATGAAAGATGCAGGCTGGAGTTCTGCAGAGTTGATGGAATTTGGATTGGGGGGAGAGATAGGACTGAATAAGGATGCTTACGGTGATGATTTGCTTTGAATGAATACGGCGAGTCTGATGTTCCAACGGGATAACCAGAACACCGGATGCCGTGGCCGCCGCCTTGAGTGGTCACGATTCTGGTATCAAGATCATGGCCACGCAAAACCGTGGTCCGCATTGTGTGCCATGGCCAGCGAGTATTCGAGTCGGCCATGCGGGGTGGCACAGGTGGGTTGCTGCTCGATGTTTGCATTCACAATCGCGCTGACATGAAACACCAAAGCTGTAAAGCACGCACGACTCGAAGACTCGCCCCCCCCTCCCACCCCCATCCCCATCCCAGTGCGTGGCATACGGGGGAGCATACTCCGGACGGGGCAACTGCCGATGAATGCGTGAGATGCGACAGATCCGCTCAAAGTGCCACAGACCAGTCCCCTGGTCAGTGACATGAAAATGGGCTGGGGACAAGAAGTGAGCTGGGAAGAGAGGGGCACCCGGCACCACATATCTCAATAAATGGCGCATCTCACTATGTATTTTATCTGGAATACCTGTCCCTGCGAATCAACGCAGGGACGGGCGGGTTAGTTCACCTCACTTCTTGCTACCAGAGCTTCCCTTGCCGATGTTGTGGGCTGCGGCGCTTTGTGCCCGAGCGGCGTGGCTACCCCTCGCGACTTGGCCTCCGCTACCCTTGGCCGAAGCACTCTGAATGCGAGCGGCTGCTTGCGAGGTCATTGGTGAAGTACCTTTTGAACTGTGTTTCGACATGGCGAAACTCCTTAATATTGTGGTCAAGTTTGAGTCGATTACACATCGGTTTCTCACATGACCAGCGTGAATCATGAGCGATATGAGACCATGAGCAGGACTGTCTACTGGAGCAGCCTTTAAGCACATCCCGTACAAGGCAAGTGTTAATCTCAAGCAAGCAAGATGTTCGGTATCGCTTATGCACGAATATTAAGATGCTCCCGGATTGCATCGAGTCCTTCCTGCGTTACTTTGTTTCTGTTGCCTGACATGCTGTACTCATCGTCTTTGCTTGCCTCTTGAAAAGCGTAATTAAAGCCTTTACAAACTCGATCTGATCCCGAGATGTATGTATCACGACCATGCCAACTCTTGCCATATCCAAGCTTCCACTCGGCATGCAGTTTGAGGCGATCGTCCCTGTTTTTGCTTGTAAGCATAACCCATGTTGAGCGATCGCCATAAACACTGAGACACAAAAACATGTGCTTACCGTCATCTGGGTTTGGCCCAACGACTTCGTACTCAGATAAGGTTGGGGAATCACACCATACGACGATACCGGGCTGGATTTCTTCAAGATTCAAAATACACATAACATTATCCTTCAATGTGTTAATTAACTGGTAAGAAGAACCGTGAGGCTCGATCGGGCAACGCCCGACGCGAGTAGTGACACAATGTGTGTCAAACAAACGGCAATAAGTTACAAAATATCAGATGCAACTTCATGCAAACTTCAGGGGTTAGATATCGATCTCTTGTATGAACAGCTTGAGCCTGTTGTCTATGAGATACCATGTGTTAGAGTATTTGTTGGCGCTGCATTCGCATTGCATCAAGGAGTTGAGCTACTCAATTTAAGCAATAAGCCACTGTCCCTTAAGGACAGTGTGGATCAATATCTTTGATGTTGGTTTCATGTTTCAATCAGCCTTTCTCGAGTGACCACTTCGCAGCACATGTGCTGGGATTGTCAGGCGACAGTTTGTTATTGGGCGATGCTCTGAGAGCAGACGGCAATGGACCGCACGATCGCTGAGAAGAAATCTATGACATACTTCCTAATGCGAGTTTGTCCGCTCGCTCCATCTCCTTTGTACGAGTGAGTTCCTTGGCGCGGGTCCGCTGGGCACCGTTTGCATCCAGCTCGATTTCGAGCCCAAGAAGGTGTGCTTGCCGAATCCACCAAAGAGCAGACATGACAGCCCTCCGCGGAGAGACATTCTCTGGAAGTTTCCTTAACCGTCTCATTTGTTGATATGCTGCGTCAGCAGCTTCACGAACATCCGTATCAGGATCAATACACGATGATCTCATAAGAACACGGTGCCCCTTTCCCTCAGGATTGATATGGAGTGAGGCTATTGCACGAACGATGCACATTCGCCACACCGGTGATGGCTCGATCATGTCCTCGTTCGTGCGATGCCGGTCTTTTTTCTCCGCCTCCATACGCTCGTTCCTGGTCCATCGGTCAGCCAAGCGATCAAGACAGAAGCGGGCTAACTCACCACGGAGCATGACGAGTTCTGAGTCCAGTTTCTGTTCACGCCCAACATAATGATGAAACAGGTTGATCATCGACCCCGATACGACGGCCCACGGTTCAGGTGGTTGTAAAAGATCAGGCTCGTCGTAAGGAATTGCTCCGTGGTCGTCAGCAGGATCATTCCAATGCCTCAGATCTCTGGCAACACAGGGGCATGCAAACGAACGGATCGCCAGAAGGAGCGGTTTCATTCCACGCCACACGCCACCAAACTGATACAAGAGCGTCGCGCATGTTGTGAAGTGCTCCTCATTCCACTTGAACTCTTCCCAGGGAGCACGAGTTTCGTCGGGGAGTAAGGGTCCGTACCCTTCAGCAGGCTGGGATGATTTGAGCTGTGCGCGGGCAAAGAGCGGACGGAGTTTGGACAGATCTTCGTTGGCCGCCCTCAGCATTTGCTCTTGCTCATTCTTACTCAGACCTTGCCAGAGACTCGGATCAGCCTCATACACGCACCATGCAAACCAGAGCCAGGATCGTCGTAACTGAGAAAGTTCCGCCGGGTCCCTTGAATCAAAACATCGGCTTTGCAGATGTTCCAGATACGGGTATGCAACTTGAGCGAGTTCCTGGCCACCTTCGTAGAAATAAGACCAATGTTGCCAACCGCACATAAGCCACCGCTCGATCGCATCCTGCACGCCGATTGCCATTGCTGAAAGCGACTCGTCATTTGAACAGCGTTGGAACACCGGGAAGAACAGGGCTAACGCTCGCGGACCAAGACCGATCATCCAGATGGTCAAAGAACGGGCGTCAGTGAGAGGTGGCATCTCACGGTTGATCTTTTTGGGTATGCGAAGAGGCATTTCCGGATGGGGAATTGCCCGGTCATACAGGTGAGACTGGAGAGACCCCTCATCAATGACAGACGCCAAGTCAAGTTTGGCACTATCGACGAGCAGACGCATAAGACGCACGATATCCGGAGTATTCCTCTCCGTATTTGCACTATTGCGGACATACAACACGAGTTTGCTTATGAGTTCACTATCATTTCCATAGTCCCCTGGCCAACCACCAGTGATGATCGAAGCCTCGAAGTTCGCTCCCTCGATTCCATCTCCCGGAGAACGAAATACTTGAGCAATTTGCATGCAATCTGCAGGTTCGGGGAGAACCTCCTGATCCTCAAGAGGCGTGATGATGTGCCTGGCAAGTTCACAGCTTTTGCCGCCACAGCCACAGAGTCGGGCAAAGGCAACAAGAAGCGCTCGGTCGCGGCAGTTGTGAGGATCCGCCATCTTGGCCGCATCAGCAACCAGCTTCAGATTTTTTTCTGTCGCATTATCAAGCGTCTCGTCTTCTTCAACCTCCAGGCGAAGAGCCGAGTATGACAATTTGCCAAGCCATCGTGCATCTTCAAGAGTCCAGCCTGCACGCTCGAAGATCGCGATGGCATCACTCTTTCCAGAGGAATCGCCTGTTGGCTCGGTCAATTTATCTTTAGTATGCGTCATTGTCTTCGCCTTTCCTCAGGGGATCGACTGCCATTGTCTCGCTGAAGCACTTCATGTGCAGTGCGAGTTTGTGCGGGGCTGAAGGAATCACGCGAGTCCTTCTGGAAACCGGCCCATGATGAGGCCACTATCCCTGCACGCCTTATTCTAGTACATCGCATTTGTGCATGTCAAGACCACTAGACTGGCGTATAGCCAACATTGTATACCATGGGCGAAGGGACGGTAAGGGGAGGGGGGAGGGGGGGGCACTGACCTGAAGACAGGTCTGTGGCACGGATCGCCTGAGACAACACATATCCCACTCCTCCCCTTCCTTCCCCCCCCACCCCCCCATCCCCCACACCCCCCAACGCACCCACTCTCTCCATCCCATACACAAGCCGACTTTTTGACGCGTTATCGGGCAGGCCAATAAAAACAGTGTGAAAGCGTGTGAGAACCAAGGCGGACCTGCGCTGCGCCGGGCGCAGCGCCCCATTTGTCCCGCGCAGCGCGCGCTGCGCCGTTAATTTGGACACGGATTTTGTTAATTCGGACGCAGATTTCATTAATTTCACCCGCTGCGCCGTTAATTACGGCTTGAATTTCCCGCGCAGGCACGCCTGCGCGGCGCGAAGGAGCGACTGCGCGCCGCGAATCGACGCCTGCGCGCGACGAAGGAACGCCTGCGCGCCGCGGATCGACGCCTCCGCGCCACGAAGGAGCGACTGCGCGCGACGAATCGACGCCTGCGCCGAACAAATCGATGCCTGCGCGGGACGAAGGCTCGCCTTGGTTGTGCTCAATAATGCGTCCGATACAGGACCTGGTAGAGAAACAGGTGTATCGGGTATCAGTCCAGACCTCGCTGGCATCATGGCCACGCATGTCACACGGACAGGGAAAATGGGAGGGAGTATGGAGAGGGGAAAAGAGGAGGGGAAAGGGGAGGGGAAAGGGGAGGGGGGGGTGGCTAGGCTTGGGTGGCTGCGGTCATGGCCCTGAGTGGACAATCTGGATCATTATGGAGGCTGGGGATCTTGCAAGAGGTTCCCGGCGCGATGTATGTTTGATCGACTCAGTGACGGGTTCAATAGCGTATTTCGCAAGCTCTCTGGCAAAGGCAAGATTTCGCAGGCCAATGTACAGGAAGCGATGGAGGAAGTTCGTCGATCGCTTCTGGATGCTGATGTGCATCTGGATGTGGTTGAGGCGTTTTGCCAAGGCGTGCTGAGCGATGCGCTTGGGGAGCAAGTAACGCAGAGCCTGCAGCCCGGTCAGGAGATGATCGGGATCGTTCATCGCAGGTTGATCGAGTTCCTGGGCGGGGAAGCCGATGGATCATCGCCTGAGCCTGGGATCATGCGTGTCAGCCCCGGGCCGACGGTGGTGATGATGTGTGGATTGCAGGGGGCGGGCAAGACGACGACCTGTGGCAAGCTGGCGGGGTATCTGAAGAAGCAGGGGCAGAGTGTGCTGCTGGTTGCGGGTGATTTGCAAAGACCTGCAGCGGTGGAACAGCTTGAGACGGTGGCCCGGCAGGCCAATGAGGATTTGCCTGGTGGCGGGCGGGTTGAGTTTTATTCTGAACCTGACAAGTGTGATTCGTATGGCAAGGCTGTGGGCGTGGCGGTGGGTGTGTGTCAGCGGGCTGTAAAAGAGGCACGCAAACGCGGGATCGATACGGTGATCCTGGATACGGCGGGTCGCTTGCATGTGAACGATGAGTTGATGGGTGAACTCAGCGCGGTGCAGCGCCGGGTTCAGCCTCATCAGATCATGCTGGTGGTTGATGCCATGACCGGGCAGGATGCGGTGTTGTCTGCCAAGGCGTTTCACGAACGGCTGGCGGTTGATGGCGTGATCATGACCAAGTTTGACTCTGACACGCGAGGTGGAGCTGCGCTATCGGTCAAGCATGTGACGGGAGCGACGATTCGGTTTGTTGGGATTGGCGAGAAGCTTGATGCGATTGAGCCTTTCTTTGCAGATCGGATGGCGGGGCGAATATTGGGGATGGGTGATGTTGTCTCGCTGGTGGAGAAGGCGCAGGAGGAGATATCAGAAGCTGAGGCAGAGAAGCTGCAAGACAAGATTGCCAAGGGCGAGATGGGGATGGATGATTTTCTTTCGCAGCTTCGCACACTTCGAAAGATGGGGCCTTTGAAACAGCTGCTGGGGATGATGCCCGGAATTGGATCAGCGTTGAAGGATGTGCATGTTGATGATGGTCAGCTTGATCATGTTGAAGCGATGATCAACTCCATGACGATAAAAGAGCGGCGCAAGCCGGATCTGATCAACAACTCTCGGCGAAAACGCATTGCCCGGGGGGCTGGCAGCAAGCAGGAAGATATCAGCCAACTGGTCAAACAGTTTTCTGCGATCAATACGCTGTCGCGTCAGATGGCGACCATGTCTGGCGCATCAAAGGCCAAGGCTGTGAAGGAGATGAGTGCTGGGGGTGGGCTGGAAGCGATGATGCCGGGGCTTAAGGGAATGCCGGGGATGATGGGCACCAAAGGCTCAACAAAAAGCAAAAGCAAGAAAAAGTTCAAGAAGCGGCGTTGAGCATGAGGTTTGCAATTTACTGTAGCTCAATCTTCTGATCCATGGTGGCATTGTCTTGGCTGAGCCGAAGCGCATTTTGATTGTTCGACCCAGTGCCCTGGGCGATGTGTGTAAGACTGTGCCGGTGCTGGCGAGTTTGCGCCGGGCGTTTCCCGAGGCCCGCATCGACTGGCTGGTGCAGGACACATTTGCCGATGCCGTCGCCCATCATCCGGGGCTTGATCGCGTGATTCTGTTTGATCGTGCAGGCATGGGACGACGAATGCGTATGCTTCGACCGGGGTTAGCACTGGCATTTATATCGAAGCTCAGAAAAGCGAAGTACGAACTGGTACTGGATTGCCAGGGGCTGGCGCGCAGCAGCCTGTTCACGCGGGTTACTGGCGCACGAAAGCGCATCGGACATGCGGATGTTCCGGAGCTTGCCTGGCTTGGGTACAACATCAAAGTGGATGAGGAAAACCGGTTGCACACGGTTGATCGCATGCTCAGCCTTGTCAAAGCAGCGGGTGTTGAACCTGTCCAGGACATGCGACTCTTTACAAGCCCCGCCAGTCAGCACTGGGCTTTGCAAAGGCTTGGTGATGATCGGCCGGTAACGGTCATTGCGCCCACCAGCCGATGGTCTGGTAAACGCTGGCCCAAAGAACGGTTTGCCCAAGTTGCAAAGCACCTGCTGGATAACCACGGCCATCGCATCGCCATTGTGGCTGGTCCTGGCGAGGAAAATCAGTGCGGGCCGGTGATTGAGCTGGCTGAGTCGCATCCTGATCGCGTACTTGATTTGATCGGCACAACCAGCATCGGTCAACTCATGGGCATCATTGAGCGTGCGAGCCTGCTGATCGCCAACGACTCTGCTGCGCTTCACATGGCGGTGGGGTTTGATCGCTCCATCATCGCCCTGTTTGGACCCACCAGCATCGAAAAAGTCGGTCCATATCTGCAAGACTCAAGCGTCATTCAGCATATCACGCCTGAGGATACATTGAATCACAAAGATGAAGCTGCGGGACAGCAACTCATGAACCGGATCTCGACAGATGAGGTCATCGAGCGCATCGATCAATCGCTCAGCTGAGTTGTTTATTGTCCAACAGTGTTGCGAGTTATATCGCAGCGGTGCCCTCGTGCACAGCCTGAAACTCTTTCATGAACTGGGTCAGTGCCTGGCAACCGGCTTCGGGGAAGGCGTTATAGATACTTGCCCGCATGCCACCGACTGATCGGTGCCCCTTGAGCCCGGAGAAACCATTTTCACCAGCTTCTTTAATGAACTGCTTTTCAAGCTCTTCACTGGGAGCGCGGAAGCAGACATTCATCATCGATCGGCTGTCTTGCCTGGCGGTGGTGGTCCAGAACGACGAAGAATCCAGCAACTCATAGAGCACGCCAGCTTTGGCGTTATTGCGCTGTTGCATCGCCTCGAGCCCGCCGTTGTCCAAAATCCACTTGAACACCAGACCCATGATGTAGATACCAAAGGCGGGCGGCGTGTTATATCGGCTGCCTTTCTCTGCATGAATGGCATAGCGCAACATCGTGGGCAGCGTGCGGACCTTCCGATCGAGCAAGTCTTCGCGAATGATCACAAGCGCGACACCCGAGGGGCCCAGATTCTTCTGTGCACCGGCATACACCATGCCATAGCGTGAGAAATCTATCGGCTCTGAAAAGATGTCACTGGAAGCATCACACACGAGGAAAGCATCGCCCGGGGGGGTGGGAATTTGGCGATACTGTGTGCCGAAGATTGTGTTGTTGGATGCCATGTGGGCGTACACGGGGTTGGCGGACCAGTTGATCTGATCCAGCCCGGGGATATAGGAGAAGTTTTCGTCCTCACTTGAGGCAGCGACATTCACCTTGCCATAGAGCTGGGCTTCCTTGATGGCTTTTTTGGTCCAGGCTCCGGTGTTGATGTAGTCGGCTGTGGCATCTTCAGCTAGAAAGTTGGCGGGCAGCATGAAGAACTGCGTCGAGGCACCGCCCTGGAGGAACAGTACCCGGTAGTTATCAGGGATATTGCCAAGTTGCCTGCAGTCGTTCTCAGCTTCTTGGATCACGCGATCAAAGACTTTGCCGCGATGGCTGTGCTCGAGGATGCCGATGCCTGAGGAGTCGATGTTCCAGATATCCTGACGGGCTTGCTGGAGCACTGGCTCGGGCAGAACGGCGGGGCCAGCAGAAAAGTTGTAGATCCGATCGGACATGACGATGCTCTCCTTGGATGCTTTAAATTTGAAACTCAAACCGAAGCTGAGGCTTTCAGTTGATCCGTATTGACCACATTTTCAAATGAGTTTGTGCTCTGGTAGACCTTAATCACACGGAGAACTTCATCTGACACGGCCTGCTGAGCCTGGTCGGTCGATGCCCCGACATGATGCGTCAGCGAGACGCCGGTTTGACCGGCAAAGGCACATGAGAACTTGGCTTCGGGAGTTGCGGGTTGGTTTTCATACACATCAAGCCCGGCGCGCACAGCCTTGTTCTGGATCGCCCACAAGAGGGCTGACTCATCGACCACGCCGCCACGCGAGGTATTGATAAAAATGGCACCTTCCGGGAGTGCTTCAAAGAACTCACGATCGCACATGTGTCTGGTCGCATCACTGAGCGCCAGGTGCAAGGTCACTGCATCACATTGAGGGAGTAGCTTGAGCAGGCTCTGGCGATCACAGCCTCCGTCTGTCACACCCAGAGACAGTGCAAGCTTGGGCTCCATGATGAGATCCCAGGCAATCACATTCATCTCAAAGGCAAGTGCCCGTTGCACGATAGCTCGGCCGATTGCACCTGCACCGAGCACGCCCAGTGTTCTTCCCTTGAGCCCCCGTGCTTTGGAAAAAAGTTTTTTGTTCCATGAGCCTTGGGACATCTGGAGGCACTGCTCGGGGATTCGCCGATCACAGTTGATCAGATGACCCGTGGCAAGCTCTGCCACAGCGACGGCGTTCATCCCGGGGCAGTTGCACACAGAGATGCCTTGGCTTCCCGCAGCGGCTTTATCAATGTTGTCTGTCCCGGCACCAGCTCGAATGATGCCACGCAAACTCGTGCCTGCTTTGATAGCTGCATCTGGAACTTTTGTCGACCTGACAATAAGAATCTCAGGTTCAATACGGGCGAGTGCCTTGCCCATCGTGTCTGGCCCCAGATCCGGCTCAAGAGTTACTTCACAACCCAGCTTCTCCAGTCCCTGCACACCCGCAGCTTCAAACTTGTCTGCAATCAGAATACGCATTGGTCAATCTCCTGTGTCATTGAGTCTGAATCTGCCCTTTGAGTTAAAGGTTGTGACTCAGGCTAAGCGTATACACAAAGCCAGCCTCGGGAGTACCCGAGGCTGGCTGATGATCAAATGAATCTGGTATAGAAAAGAAAGGCTGTGAAGTGATTTCAGGCGATCAGGGGAACTGGCCGGTGTTGATTTCCTTGCCGCCGAAGTCCACACCGCTCAGGCCGCCGCGTGTCCAGCGGTAGTAACCTGAAACAATATCGCCAGCACCGTTGCCAACCGCACCAAAGAGAGGCTCTGGTTCCCATGCTTCAGGCAGATAGATGAATCTTGCAGGCGATGCGGAGGTTGGGTTGCTGGGATTGAATCCTTCGTTTGAATCACTTGTAACTTTGACAGATACAGACGAGTCAAACATGGCAACCGGCACGCGTGCAACTTCATATGCATAGTAAATCTGTGTTTTGGAGAAGTGCCTCTGAGCAACATCATGCACATGAACCTTGTTGGAGGGGTAGATGACATCTGTGAGATGGCGACGACCAAGCTTTGCGTTACCGATCTGATAAGTGAAGTGGCGGGCACCTGGTGCAACAGTATTGCCACTGTTCGGTGAGTATGAAGCGGGGATGGCCTGGAAGCTTGAGCTGTAAGGCCAGCGTTTGTTAGATCCACCGGGATTTGGCTGCATTGGCAACCAGGCACCTTGATCAAAGTTATTACGAGGATCGATCTGCCAGTTCAAGCGGTTTCTGTCACCCACACTGACAACCATCTTTTCGGGCAGGCGTTGTGCCAGATAGTCATTGAGGACCAGATGGCTGTAGAGCACATGGGGAATCCAGCCACCGATCGGCGGGATGTCTTCGCGGTCTGCTCTGCGGCGAAGGATGTCCACAGCCTGATCTGCTGCAGCAGCGAGATCTGTGCCATGGCCGTTCAGATCTCCATAGGTGCTCAACTGATCTTGTGCACGCCAGGTGAATGACCAGATTTTGTCTTCAAAGTCCGCAGCATAAGTACCGGTCGCAACAGTAAACTGTTTGAGGCTGTTGATATCGACGGTCATTCTTGCTGATCGTCTGGCTTCACCAAGAGCGGGAAGCAGGATGCCGATGAGCAGGGCAATGATCGCAATGACCACGAGCAACTCAATCAGCGTAAACGCCTTTGACACGCTTATTGACACATTCTTCATGTTGATAACTCCGCACCAATCCTGAGCTGGCTGTAAAAAGTCCGCAAACGCCCCCGCAGGGCTACAGCAAGAGTATACGCCAACTCACCCCTGTATAGCAACTAATAATATATTCTGTTTTTGATCGGGTCATGTTGATGCTCAGAGAAATGTGCTTGATGGATTGCCTGACTAGAGCTAAGGCAGCGCACTGAGATGGAACTTTTTCAGTCGATTCTCAGCAGCATTTTTGCAGGCTAGCAGTTGGCTATTGAATGGGTCGTCTGATGCCAGATTCAATGAGTCGAGCTTCGATATCAGCAAGGAAAGTGAACTCTTCGTACCCAGATTGAGTTGCTGACGCGCAAAAACGAGCCAATCGGGGAGAGTGGGGGTTGACGATGACTGTTTATCTGCAGCGGCATCGCCTGATTTGGCAGGATTCTGCATGTTGTTGTCAAAGATCGGAGCAGATGCTTCCTGAGTCGACTGCTGTGGATCATCTGCGGGGTTGAGGGCTTGTTGTTCTGGTATCAACCCCGGATCTTCAGGTAATGAAGATTTACTGTCAGCGAGACTGGTCGGCGGGAAGATGACAGGCTGGAGCTGAAGCCAGCTGAGCCCCAAGGCTGTCAAAGTCGCAAAAACTGCAATAGTCCAGGCGATTTTGGACGAGCTGGAAGATCGTTTTGCCTTGTCCAAGTTGGCTTTGGGCTCAGATTGGTTTTGCTCTTTGGGTTGGGTTCTTTCAACCTTTGGCGGAGTTGACTGGGGGGTGGGTTGTGTTGATGCCTGAGGCTTGGGTGACTTGTGAGTTGATCGAAGCGTTGATTCAGCAATGGTCCGTGGGTCGGCCTGTCCAGGCAGGAGGTGGACCGGGGCCAGCCCCAGATTTTCACGGTCTGTCACAGGCGTGAAGTCTGCTCCGCATGACTTGCAGCACAATTCGCTGACGGAAACACGCACATGGCAGTTATGGCACTCGCCAAGGAGGTTGGCGATGGTTGGCGCATGTCTGGCACGAGCCCAGAACTGGCGCGTTGAGGGGCCTCGGATGATTGTCTGGGTTGTGATTCGACCTGCTGCGATGAGTTTTCTAACGGTGGCGTAATCACAACCAGGGCGAAATGGATGGGTCTCGTCCCGGATGAACCATGGCCCCATCTTGTTTTGGGTCGCCTGTCTTGAGAGCGGATCCAGCCGACCCTTGCAGTGGGTGCAGGTTGCACCAGTTGAAGTCAGATTACCACAGAACGGGCAGATCAGGCTCGGCGGCGGGTGGTCATTGATCGGCTCGTCAACGCGGATCTGTTCCGGACGGTCACTCATGGTGTATCCTCACTGGAGTATGGTCCACCTGCAACACTGATGGCTTTTTGAACAGTGTGGATCGACCGGAAATCATGGCTCAGCATACGGCTCAGGCGTTGAACGCACCAGTCCCAGATACACAGGGGGAAAGACGCATATAGCGTAAAGCCGGTGTAGGCCAACTGTCATGTCCATTTTGATATACGCATGTTGCGAGGGATTGGATCTATGAACATTCACATCAGGCAACTTTTCAGCGGTGTGCTTTGCATTGCTCTGGGGATCAGCGTGGGCTGTTCCACTCGGACTGGCTCTGGCGTGCGGTATGACCGGGGGCTTGAAAAGGCGCAGACGAGTGTTCCCAAGCGAGGCAGCAATGACAAGCCGCCATTGATTGTGCAGGGTCATGTTGTGCCCTGGTCACGGATCATGCCGGGACTAAGCGAAGCGGCGGGTGCAACGGTCATGCGTGAAATCGTGCTGAGCATGATGCTCGATGAGGAGTTGGCACAGCAGGGGCTGGTTCTGAAGGCTGGGGCTGTGGAAACAGAACGCGGGTATCTGGTCGAATCAATGCGGAGGAGCTTTGAGAATCAGGGGGTTGATGCGGGGGAGTTGATCGAAAGGATCCGCCTTCAGCGAGGCTTGGGACCGGTGCGATTTGGAAGGCTTCTGGAATCCAACGCCAAGCTCCGATTGCTGGTTCAGGACCAGATAATTGTTAAAGAGCAGACAATCAACGAGGCCTATCAAATCCGCCATGGACCGCGATATGAGTGCTTGTTGATTACGACCCAAAGCAGACAACAGGCTGTGGATGCGCTCAAACGCATCAGTGACATGGGCAATACGCAAGTGGCATTCTCAGCGATAGCCCAAGCGATGTCTACTGATCCATCAGCAGCAAACAGTGGCCGCATCGGCATCATCAGCCCCGCTGACACTTCGATTACACAAGCGATTCGCAGCATTTTGAGCACTTTGCAGGCAGGACAGATCAGCCCGGTGATTGCGATGGATGACCGGTTTGCGCTCATCTTTGTGGTGCGCCAGATCCCCCCCACTGGCGTACCGATGGCTGATGTTGAGGATCAGATCAGGCAATCACTCACACATCGCCTGGAACGGCTGGCGATGGAACAACTTGCAGATCGACTTGTAGCACAAGCAAGGGTGACGGTATTTGATCGATCGCTGGACTGGAGCTGGAACAGCAGCAACCAGCCCTGACTGGCAAGTTCAAGTGTGAAACAGGAGTTTTGCGGTTCAGACGATTGATCCAACTGGGTTAGATAGCAGTGAAGCTGATGAACGCGGTGGCGTGATTTATGAGCTTTTGAGTGCTGCGGGGGCGATGGCGGTGTGGGTCGGATTGTACATCGCGGGGGCGGTTGTGTTGATGGGTGATCTGGTGAGCCAGAGCATACCGATGCGTGCTCTGGTGTTCAGCTTCGGGACGGGGATGGGGGTATATCTGCTTGATCGCGTGAAGCTGACCGATGCGATGGCTGATCCATCGGATGCTCTTGCCCACCCAAAGAGGCACAGGTTGATCACACGAAATGCCCGGTGGGTTCGTGTGTTGATGGCGCTGGTGCTGGTGCTTGCTGTGATGACAGGGTGGAGTCTGGGTGGTTGGGTTCTGGGTGCCTTGGTGTGTTTGGCGATTTTGGGCGTGTTGATCTATGGAGGCATGCCTGCACGGAAGCCTCCTGAGCATGCCTGGCGGATCAAGGATCTTTTTTTACTGAAAAACTTTGCGGTTGCTGGTTCTATCACGCTGTTTTGTGGTGTGGTTCTGGTGGTATTGCGTCAACCCGAACCTGATGCTGGAGCAATATTTGCAGCCTTCCTGCGCTTGGGGTCAGGCGGATTGGTGATCGGGCTGATCGTACTTGGTGATGCAATATTGTGTGATATTGACGATGTCAGAGCAGATGCGAAGTTTGGCACGAGGACCATTCCAGCCTGTTTTGGGTTGCGGGCCGGATGGTTGAGTGCATTGGTGCTGCAACTGCTCGCGGTGATGTGCGTTTTTGTCTTCCAGAGAGTCGACTATTTTGGAGGTCAGGGCTTGAGAATATGGTGGCCGACGCTTGTGGTGGTGTCTACGGGTCTGTTGTGGGTCATGAAACTCAAACGCGTGCGAAATATTGTGGATGTGCGGCTTGCATTGATCGCGGTGCTGATCACTCTGATGAGCAGATAGGTTTACATGAATCTACCTGAGGCGGGCGAAATGAGCGTATACTGAAACTGAAAGGTTTGATGCTGAGAGGATGATTCAGGGGAACGAGGGGGTTTGATTCATTCTCAGGTCAATAATGGAACCGTTGTGTACAATTGTGCGTACCGAGCCTTTAAGCGGGCAGCTCGTGAAAACGCGACGCAAAACAACAGCCCGAAACACACACAGAACAGGTGATCATGGTTTCAACCAAGGCAAAGCGTTGGCTGATAACAGCAGGTGCAATGGCAGCAGCGATGCTGATGGTCAGCGCGTCGGCAGGAACGGATCGTCAACAGCCAATGACGAACGATCGTGCTGAGAGCTGGTCGTTTCGTGCGGTTTCTCGGCCATCGGATCACAGGAGCCTGGCGTTCTCACTGCGGGGCATGATCGCTCACACCATCGTTAAAGCGGGTGATGAGATCACTCGGGGCCAGGTGCTGGTGAAGCTTGAAGACTCGGTTCAATCGCTGACGGTTGAGCTTGCGAAGCTTCAAGCTGAGGACATGAGCGATATCGACAATGCCAAACGCACAATGGCATTTCGAGAAGAGGATCTGAAATATACCCGTGAATCATCACAGCAAGGCGGAGCAAACGAGAAGGAGCTTCGCAACGCAGTGTTTCAGGCTGATCTTGCAAAGATTGATTATGAATCGGTGATGCGAGGAATGCAACAACGGCGGGTTTCACTGGCTCGTGAAAAGGCCAGGCTCGATGAGATGCAGATCGTCAGCCCCATTGATGGTGTGGTGGTTGAAGTGCTCAAACAAGCGGGCGAAACTGCTGATGAACAGTCGCCGGTGGTTTCTATTGTCGCTGTTGATCCGTTGTGGCTTGATGTCAGCGTTCCTACAGCCCGGGCTATGGAACTCAGCGTGGGTGATACAGCACAGATCCACTGGGAAGAAGTCGATGCCTTGCCGGAGATGGAAGGAACCATTATCTTTCGCTCGCCAGTGGCTCATGGTGGAGCCAGGGAGATGCTGGTGCGGCTGGTGGTGGCAAATCCTGATTCCATCCCCAGCGGGCTGCACGCGAAGGTGACATTTCGGGGATCGAAATAGACCCTCAAGCCTACTTGCCTTGATCCACCAGAGCAATCGGCGAGCCTATCGTCAACATCGCCCAGCATGCGAGCTGGGATGGCTCAGAAAGAACCGGGCAGAGACAACCGAATCCGAGCACATGAGCCTCGGGCTTTGCCTTG
Source organism: Phycisphaerales bacterium (assembly GCA_029260555.1). GTDB lineage: Bacteria > Planctomycetota > Phycisphaerae > Phycisphaerales > UBA1924 > JAJDCZ01. The sequence goes on along the minus strand of JAJDCZ010000037.1, from coordinate 35,473 downwards.
ACAGAAACACGATTAGAGAAAGGACCATAATTATGACAGACCAGGCAGACCAACAGCAGATACAGCTTCGCATTGACGAGTCGAAGATGGTAACCACTTATGCCAACACAATCCGTACATCGACCATGCAAGACGAGGTGGTTCTGGATTACGGTATGAATCTTCCCGTACCTTCACAGGATGGTCAGCCCGCGCTGGTCTTCGCTGTGGGTAGCCGGGTTGTGATGAACTGGGCGGGCGCCAAGAGGCTCGCGATCAGTCTGGGGCAGGTGATCCGCCAGTACGAAGAGCGTAACGGCGAGATTCAGATTCAAGGTGCTCAGCCCGCTGCTGAGACTTCTGACGCGACCTGATCGCGCTGAACCAGACGCACAAGATTGCCCATGCTGAACGGTTTTCGGATTGATCCGGAGATCGTTTTGGCATGGATAACACGCACCTTTTTCGAGGGTCTGATGAGCGTCGAAGAAACCAGATCCAGCGAATCAGCAAAACCAGATGCCTCCGGTGCTCTAACGGGCACGGGTGGTCCCTCAGCAGACTCTGACCAAAGCCAGAGCGAGTTGGATCAGTTTTTCCATCAGATGCTTGAGCTTCAATGCAGGCTGGTGGGAGGCATCGCAGCTGTCGTTGTGCTTGCGCCTGGTCAGGCAAGACGAGGTGGAATTGCTGTCGTTCATGTTCAGGATGAACAACGAGCCAATCTGAGCCAGTCAATCCTGCAACATCTGGAGCGTCTGGGGTGTGACATCATTACGAATGCTACTCAGGAACGGGCTGGCGATCGGTCACTGGTCCACCCAGGCAGTCGAATCGAGCGCATCGAGACCGAAGGCGGGAGCGGGCTGTATGGCCAGCAACCCGCGATGATTGCGATGGGGTGCGCACTGGAAACCCAGGATACGGTTGAAGGCGCGGTGATTGTGTTGGTGCCGATGGTCAAGGGTCAACCCAGCAGCATCGGTTCGGGCAGCAGTACACAGGCAATCCAGACCATCGCGTTGATTTCTGCCCGATTTGAAGGTTATCTATGGCAACAGCAGTGCTTGAAAATGGGCGAACAGCGTGCCCGCCTGCGTGAGACGCTTGAGCTTCTGGATGCAGCACAGCGCGGCGAAGATGCAGCAGCGATGGGCTCGCTTTTGTGCCATGAACTGCAAAGGCGTTTTGGGAGCAGCCGTGTTTCTATCGGGTTGCTTCGGCGTGATCGCGTCAGGCTGGTGTCGGTGAGTGGATCTGAGAATATCGATCCTAATGCTGAGGCTGTGGAATCAATCGAAGATGCAATGGAAGAATGTGCTTCACAGGATACGGAGATTTTGTTTCCTGTACCTGTTGAGCACGATCATGATCCTGCGCTTCGGCGTGTCACGCGGGCACATGCAAAGCTCAGCTCGCGGTTTGGCCCTGCAGCGATGGTCAGTTTGCCATTGCGTGTTGATGGCGATCTGGTGGGTGTGGTGCTGCTAGAGCGGGATGCGACGGACCCGTTTCCTGAAGGAGCCCTCCCACTGCTTCGGCTGATGGCTGAGTTCATTGGACCTGCGATGTGGACGCGGCGGCTGGCGGATCGTGGCGTGCTGAGGGTGATGCGAGATCGCACCATCGAGCTGGGGCAAAAGCTGGTTGGTCCCAGGCATACCGGCGCCAAGTTGATCGCCCTGACCGTGCTGATTGTATTTGTGCTTCTGGTGTTTGTGCCTTTGCCTGCACGGGTCAAAGCGAGTGTTGATCTGCGTGCAAGAACATCACGGACGATCGTGCCGCCGTATGCGGGGTACCTTGAGCAGGTGTTGGTCAGACCTGGCGATGAGGTACACAAGGGGCAGGTGCTGGCCAAGATGGTCGATCGCGAACTCAAACTTTCCATGCTTGAGCTTGAAGCCAAGATCTCTTCGTTGATGGTGCAGCAGGATGAAGCCCAGCGGAAAAATGAGCTGGCAAATGTTCGCAAGGCTCAAGCACTGATTAACGAAGCAACCGCGAATCTTGCATTAGTTCAGGATCGATTTGAGCGGGCATCAATTGTTTCGCCCATCGACGGGCATGTTGCGCGAGGCGACCTTGAGTCGTTCATCGGCGCATCGGTTGATCCAACCCGGCCTTTGATGGAGATAATCGACGATCAAGTCATCGCGGTGGTGCATGTTGATGAGCGGGATGCATCGCGTGTGCTGGTTGATAGTCAGGGCGCGATTTCTGTCAAGGCAAGGCCCGGGCAGCGTGTGCCCATTGTGATCAGTCGAGTCAATCCTGTTGCACAGGTTGTTGATGGTGAAAATGTCTATCTGGTCGAGGCGATTATCCTGGAACCTGTGAGCTGGCTTGCCCCGGGGATGACTGGTTCTGCGAAGATCCGAGCAAAGGGCTGGACGACGGGTCTTGCCCGAATCTTCAGGCCCATCGTTGATGAAGTTCGCCTGAACATGTGGTGGTAGCGTGTTTCAAACAGATGTCAGCAGCACATTCAGCGACTCCTGGTACCGCGTGGCTCATACCCACCCCAGACTCAACCCGCATGCGCAGATGATTCGCCAACGCGCAGGCCGATCCATCTGGTACATCGTGGAAGATCCCGCCAGCGGCCAGTACTACCGCATGTCCGAATCTGCCTACTTCTTTGCGGGTCAACTTGATGGAAAAACGACCATCACTGATGCCTGGAATACCTGCAACGCAACACTTGGTGATGATGCACCGACTCAGAAAGAATGTATCGACTTGTTGAGTCAGCTTCAGTCATTTGGCCTGCTCATGGGTGATCTTCCTCTGGCTGCTGACATGGTGATGCTTCGCCACACGAAAGCCAGGCAAACCAAAACAAAACAGCGAACCGGCGGCTGGTTCTTTTTCTCGATTCCGGTCTTCAACCCCGAGCCTTTACTGGTGCGATTTGAATCCATCATCAAGCTCATGTTCTCACGCTGGGGTTTGGCTGCGTGGCTTGTGGTGGTGGTCACAGGGCTCTGGATGCTCTTGAACAATCTGGGAACTGCTGCGACGCAACTGGGCAAAGTGCTTGTGTTTGATCCCACTACGATGGCGTGGCTTGGTGTGGTGTTCATCGGGCTGCGGATTTGGCATGAGCTTGGGCATGCGATGGCATGCAAAGCGATGGGCGGGCGATCAACTGAGATTGGTGTGATATTGATCGCAGGACTCTTGCCATTGCCTTATTGCGATGCGACCAGTTCGTGGCGCATGCCTGAAGCAGCCAAGAGAATTATGGTTTCATCGGCGGGCATGCTGGTCGAAACATTTGCTGCTGGAATAGCTGCGATCATCTGGGCGATCACCGAGCCGGGCACGCTCAACAGCGTGTCATATCAAATCATCATTGTTTCGGGTGTCACGACGATCGTATTCAACATCAACCCATTGCTCAGGTACGACGGTTATTACATTCTTTCGGATCTGGTGGGTTCACCCAATCTGGCTCAGCGTTCGCGAGAGTTAACGGTGTATCTGCTTGAGCGGTTTGTTTATGGCGTGCCCGGGCTTCGGCCTCCGGTTGTGCGTGATAAGGCTGAGGCGTGGTTCTTGATGGTCTATTCGCTGTTAAGTCTGCCTTATCGCGTATTTATTACGCTGACGATCCTGATGGTGATCATCTCGAAGTTCCCTGCGGTCGGCCTGCTTCTGGGTGCTGCGGGTGCAGTGGCGTGGTTGGTCTGGCCCATCGCCAAGGGGATTACATATTTGCTGACTTCGCCCAGACTGGTTGGCAGACGCGGCAGGGCTCTTGTTGTAGTCTCTGGCACCAGCATCCTGCTTGTTGGATTGATCGGTCTGGTACCCATGCCGACAGCAGGCTATGCCAGCGGCACCGTTGAACCCGCGAAAACTGCGCCTCTTCGTGCCAGCGAAATGGGCTTTGTCAAAAATATCCTTGTGCACGCTGGAGAGCAAGTTTCCCCAAGCCAGGCAATCATTGAACTTGAAAATCCTGCTTTGAAATCGTCACATGATCAACTTGTAGCACAACTTGAAGCTGCCCGAATTGATCGGGACATCGCTATGACCACATCGCCTGCTCAGCGGGCTGTGGCGCAGAACCGGGTTGATCTGCTCACTGAAGATTTACACAACATGAAAGAAAGACTGAGGCGACTGACCATTACATCGCCGATCGCAGGCACGCTGAGCGTTGACAGGGGTATCGGGCTTGATATTGACAACCTCACGGGCCGATTCATTGAGAAAGGCATGTTGATTGGGCAGGTCATCAGCATTGACGATCTGGTGGTTCGCACTATTGTGCCGGGGCGTGTGCATGGATATGTGTTTGGTGAGCCGGGCGTTATGCCTCGGGCAAGCGTGCGTGTGCATGGCAATGCTGGGCGTGTGATCCGCGCCAGCGTCAGTCGCGTCGCGCCCGCAGGTACACATGATCTGGATCAGATGTCACTTTCAAGAGATGCGGGGGGTGATGTGATTCTTGATCCTTCAGATCGCAGTGGCTCGCGCACACTCAACGAGCATTTCATTATCGAAGTTCAACCTGAGAATATTGATGGTTTGTCCCAGGGGCTGAGGGCTAGGGTTCGCCTTGCGATCAAACCAACGCCTTTGGCAAAGCAGTGGCGCAGACGCATTGCCCAGTATCTTTCGAGCAGGCTGGGATGGTAGACGCTGCGGGCCAGGTCGGCATGGCGAATGATCGCCTGTGGGGCGCCTTGGCAAGACCCATGCGCAGACCTGAGCCTCCTCGCGGGCTTGATCAACCTGCACGGCGTCTGGCTGGCATACTGGCGCGAAAAAAAGCGACGGCTGCACTCCGCTTGCGCGCCCAGCGGATCGTTAATGATGCTCAGAAACTTGGCGATCAGAGTGAAGTTCAGCTTGATGAATACATCCTGAGTGTGCGCCAAGATGTACGCGTCAATCAGCATGACATGCAAACTGTGGACCGCGCGTTCGCAGCTATTCACGAAGTGGTGCGGCGACAACTGGGTATGCAGTTGTATGTCGAACAGGTCATGGGCGGCCTGGTGATGGCTGCGGGCCGATGTGCGGAAATGGCGACTGGCGAAGGCAAAACCATCACCGCGATCTTGCCTGCAGCACTGCTGGGCTGGCACGGGCAAGGCGTACATGTCATCACCGTAAATGATTATCTGGCACAGCGAGATGCACACATCACCAGCCCCGCTTATCAGAGACTCAACTTGAGTGTCGGTGTGATTCAGGAAGAATCCGAATCACACGAGCGCCGACATGCGTATGCGTGTGATATCACGCATGCAGCTGACAAGCAGGTGGTCTTTGACTGGCTGAGAGATCGGCTGTGTGCCCCGCTTACACCAACGCTGGTGGGTCATGTGCTGGATCAGATTGAACAGATCGATCAACCGGGGCAGAATCAAAGCTGGGGTCAGCTTCTGGTGCAACGCGGACTTTGTGCTGCGATCGTCGACGAAGCTGATAGCGTGCTGATCGACGATGCTGTCACGCCTGCGATCATCGGGCAGGATATTGAAGTTGATGAAAGTGACCCGGACAACATGCGATCGTGCTATCGCATTGCGGGACAGATTGCTCAAACACTCAGTGAAGATGGGCATTATGCTGTGGATCGCAAGCTTCGTCGTATTACATTAACTGAGCAGGGGAAAGAACAACTCGGTGAACTTGCAGAACAGCTGCCTGCATTTTGGGCGGGGCCTCGTCGCAGGCAGGAGTTGATTGAGCAGGCATTAACCGCTCGTGAGTTATATATCCTTGGCGAGGATTATGTTATCAGCGATGATGAAGTGGTGATCGTCGATCGCTCTACGGGTCGCATGCTTGCAGGCCGGCAATGGCAGCTGGGGTTGCATCAAGCTGTTGAAGTGAAAGAGGGGCTTGATGCAGCCAGCGAACGCCGAACGACGACGCGCATCAGCTTTCAACGCTTTTTTCAGCAGTATCAGCACCTGTGTGGCATGACAGGCACCGCGTGGGAAGTCGCATCCGAGATGTATGAGACCTATGACCTTGCGGTGACGCGTGTGCCTACGCATCGGCCCATGATCCGCAAGCACATGCCCGACACTATCCATCTGACCGAGCAGGACAAACACGCAGCGGTGTTGAGCAGGGTGTGCGCTGTTCATGAAACCTCCCAGCCCGTGCTGGTGGGAACCTGGAGCGTAAACGACTCAGAGGCACTGGCAAAGGCACTTGAAGATGCAGGTGTTGCGTGTCGGGTGCTCAATGCCTTGCGAGCTGATGAAGAAGCTGACATCATTGCCCAAGCTGGGCGACGCGGAGCGGTCACGGTGGCGACAAACATGGCTGGGCGTGGCACGGATATTCTGCTGGGAGAGGGCGTGCGTGAACTGGGCGGGCTGGCTGTCATCGCAACCGCGCACCACGACGAACGCCGGGTTGATCGTCAACTCTTTGGAAGGGCCGGTCGTCAAGGCGATCCGGGGCGTGCGGAAATCTTTGTTGCACTTGACGATTCGATCGTGCAGCGGTTCGGCTTTGGTATACTCAAGCAGGCCTGCTGCTGGTCAATCACTACAACGGGCTCGGACTCACGCCTGACGCGCATCATTGGCTCTCTGCTGTTTGGGTCTGCCCAACGCCTGGCAGGCGGTCGAGCACGCGTCATGCGTACCAGTGCATCCAGAGCAGATGCTCAACTTGAACTCTCGCTGCACCATGTTTCACGATAGAACGGCGTGCGGGTATCTGATCCAATTGCCAGGAATCGATGTATACTGACATTGCGTATCTTGGTACCTGAGATGCCTGTGGATACGCAACGCATTGAGGCGGAGTAACTCTGGTGTCTGAATCAAACTCTCCCATACAAAGATCGGAGAAGCAGAACCGGCTGCCAATGGTACGCTGGGCCATAGTTTTCCTGCTTGCCGGTGCCATGTTGAATGTGATTGTTGCGTGGATCATTGGAACGATTGGCTGGACTTACTACTCTGCAACTTATGACACTCCTTGTGATGAGTGGTCAGTGAGTGTGCCAGATGGCTGGCCTCAGCCTGATTCTTGCGATCTGATCAGTGGATTTGGCATTACATTAGAAGGAAACTCTTTCAACTGGCAGCCCCCAAGAGCCAAGGGGGTTTCAGCATATTATGCCAGTCTGTGCTCATATGGCATGCCCATGCGGAGTATGCGAAGTATTCGAAGACATACACTCATATTTGGTAATGGAGTTACTCCCAAGCTCACTGAATTGCGAGGCAGCTTGTTGGAGAGGGGAATACCAGTATCCGAGATTGTGCCCAATAGCGATGCAGTGAGACGACTTGCATTGTTACCTGTACCGGCGGGGTTTGCTTTCAACACACTTTTTTTTACTGGCATTCTTGGCTTCAGTCTGTACAGTTTCGTGAATTGGAGAAGAGCCAGAAGAAGAAGGCAGGGCCGATGCCAGTTTTGCAGCTATCCAACACCGATTTCTGCTGTGTGTTCCGAGTGTGGCCGAGTCAATCTGGGTCGTGACATGGACTTTCCCGATGCAACGCTCAAGTTTTATCATCGCATTGTCAGGGCGGCTGTTCTGGCTGTTGTCATCGTGGTGCTTGCTACGGTTTATATGGATGTCTGGAAAATCAAGGTATTTATTCAACTGGCAGCAATCTTGCCGCTGGGGGTTGTCTTTGCATTGTGGAATATCGAGTTAAAAAAGAAGCCCAAGCGGCCAAATCCAATCCGAAACATGTCGCCGAGGTCACTCCGCTACGGAAATGATTGATGAAAAAGCAGAGGTCAGCGTGTGTCCAGAGTGTGGCACAACTGTTCAGCCACTCGTCATTGCTTGTTGTCCATGGCAACTCAATCTTATATTTGCGCTTCTTGGAGCCATATCCGGCATAGGTCTTTATGTTGGCTTCGTACTGATACGAGGTTATTTTTCATGGGGCACACTCTGGGGTTCTGAGCCTGAATATTTCTGGATCGTGGGAATCGTTGCGCTCATACTACTTGCCAGTCTGATGTGGTTTTTCCGAAGCGTGGAACAGGTATCTCAACGGCTTCTATACACACTGCTGGCGTTGTTTGTCCTTCTTACTGCTGTTCTCTTTATCTTGATGATCTATAATCCATTTTCGTAGATGCTTCTCTTCAGAGCGTGTGTGCACGGCTGAAAAGTATGGGCACGACAGACTGATCTGACGCAAACCTTGATTGCTGGTGATTGGCCGTGCTGCACATGCTCTGGCAATGACCGCCATTCTGTCCATAGCCCAGTCCATGTATTTCACATGCTGCGAGTGTGCTCTGGATTTGTTTCGATCGGATCTATCTGCCCGATGGCAGTGACGGCTGCGCCCGAGCCGATCGCGTCAATAACTCCTTTTGCAATCTCGTCTCGTGTGAGCCACCGCGATTCACCAGGCTCAACAACCCATCCGAGGATGGCTTTGCGGTATGTCAGACCCATCATCTTGCAAAGCTCCGTTTCGTCCGGGCATGGGATTGCAACGGTGCGATCCTGCGGATCCTGCGTGCGAAGCCTTGTAAGCACACGGATGAAATCGAGTGGTGTCTGGCCCTGTGCAGCAACGAGTTCCCGCGCAGCTAATCGCGTCGCATCAGGTGCGGTGTTGTGAATCCACGCGATGCAAATCGATGGTATGCTGTGCGTTTGGCAGTGCTCTTGAAGTTTCTGCACAAATAAATCCGAGCAGGTGTAGTCAACGCAAAGGGGCAGAATCTGCCCCGCCAGTGCCTTGGCCTCATTGGCAAGTTCTATGAGCAGTGCTTCCCGCCTTGCAACGACCGAGACTGTCCAGCCTCGGCTCGCACACTCCAAGGCGACACCCCGGAGCATCCCAGTTCCGCCAATGATCATGAGGTGTGTCATCATTGCTCTCTTTGGGCCAGACCAAATCATCCCCAGTTCATGCATCCAGATACTTAACTATTCTAGCTCAGGCAAGCACAGGCCTGTTCTGACCTGTGAAGGGATCCACACAACTGCCAGAACTGACAGGATGATCTCTTGGTCATCTTGATTGAGCATCAAATAGTCTGGCTCTAGATTTCAACTCGTTGACTGCCTTTTTGCTGCTGGCATATCTACAGTATTGTTCAAATCCACACGAACGGCATTCATCGGAGAAAGACTAATGACCAAGGCAGTTGTACTGGGAGCGGGCATGGTTGGAACAGTGATGGCGACGGATCTCGCACTTGATCCAGACTTTGATGTCACGCTGGTGGATGTCCACCCTGAGGCTCTTGAGAGAGCTGCCCAGCATGCTGCCAAGATGGGTGGACATCTAAAGACCGCGACTGCGGATCTTGGAAATGTTGATGTGCTCAAGCAGACTATTGCTGACTTTGACATCGTACTGGGAGCGTTGGCCAGCCGAATCGGGTTTCAGTCATTGCGGGCGATAATCGAATCTGGCAAGAACTTTGCTGATATCTCGTTCATGCCTGAAGACGCCTGGGATCTTGATGCACTTGCAAAGCAACACGGCGTAACCGCGGTTGTAGACTGCGGCGTCGCACCAGGGATGAGCAACATGCTCGCGGGGTATGGTGCCAGCATGCTCAAGGAATGTCAGAATATTGAGATTTATGTGGGTGGGTTGCCACGAAAACGCAGTTGGCCCTTTGAGTATAAAGCAGGATTTTCGCCTGCGGATGTGCTCGAAGAATACACACGCCCATCACGAATCGTCGAGCATGGCGAGATCGTCGTTCGCGAAGCACTCAGCGAACCTGAACTCATGGAGTTCGACGGGCTGGGCACACTCGAATCATTTAACACCGATGGCTTGCGAAGTCTGGCGTACACTATGGATGTGCCTTTCATGAAAGAAAAGACGCTGCGCTATCCGGGGCATATCGAACTGATGCGTGTCTTTCGTGAGACGGGGTTGTTCAGCCAGGATCGGATCGAGGTTGATGGCGGGAGTGTCAGGCCTCTGGATGTCATCAGTACATTGATGTTTCCCAAATGGACCTACGAGGACGCTGAAGAAGACCTGACGATCATGCGGATCATTGTCGATGGGTTGAACGATACTGGGGCAAAGGTGAGGCATCAGTGGGACTTGCTTGATTACTACAACCAGGGGGCAACGAGCATGTCTCGCACAACGGCATTCCCTTGTGCAATCATCGCACGGATGATTGCCAAGGGCGACCTGAATATGCCCGGCGTAATCAACGCAGAACTCATCGGCTCACAAGCGGGGTTGGTAGACCATGTCCTTGCAGAACACAAAAAACGCGACATCGCGTATCAATACCAGTTGATGACGCTCTGACGATTCAATGCTGGAGATGATTCTACAGCTCGCTGAACTCGAGCGGCAATTATGATAGTTTGGGGAAATTTGATTACCCGATCAAGTGCATATGCACCTGCTCCTGATTTTTTATAGTCTCATCCTGCGGGATTGATTGCTTACTTATTCGTGATTGGCTTGCTGTTGGTTAAAATATTGGAATCTCTGATCATGAACGAGCTTGGCATGTGATCAGAGATCCCACTCAATAAAGAGTCAAACTGTTTGTTTATTGCGAACAACCTGCAGCAAAGGCTGTCACAAATGCGAAGTAGTCCAGCACATCAACGACACCATCGCCTGTGAGATCTGCAGGGCAGCTGTCATCAAAGACATAGGCTGAACCAGACTGAATGCCATTATCGCCATCCCACATAACTCCAACTGCCACAACCCCATTGTCGATGTCAATTGAGCAGCTGAAATAGTCATTCGTCGCACCATCGCTGGAGAGAAGTTTGGCGACCTGGATGCCGGTGCAGGCATCAAATAGATACGCCGAACCGGAAGCCCAGCCATTGTCATCGTCCAGTAGCGCCCCAACAGCTACGACACCGTTGGATATGGCGATGGAGTAGCCGAACCAGTCATCCGCTGCGCCGTCGCTGGGGAGGAGTTTGGCGATCTGAGCGCCGGTAGAGGCATTGAAAAGATACGCTGACCCAGAGTCATTGCCAAAATCGTTATTATACTTGGCACCTACAGCGACGACACCATTGTCGATAGCGATGGAATAGCCGAACCAGTCATCAATCGCTCCATCGGTAGGGAGGAGTTTGGCGATCTGTGTACCGGTATAAGCACTAAATAGATAGGCTGAGCCAGAGTTGCCGGAATTGTCGTTGTCAAGAAACGCCCCCACAGCGACAATGCCATTGTCAATGGCGATTGAGTTACCAAAGCGGTCATCCGCTGCACCGTCAAGAGGGAGGAGTTTGGCCATCTGCTGACCAGTGGATGCATCAAAAAGGTAGGCTGACCCAGATCTGAATCCATTGTCACCATCATACAACGCCCCGACAGCGACAATGCCATTGCTGATAGCGATGGAGTAGCCGAAATAGTCTTCTGCTGCACCGTCACTGGGAAGGAGTTTGGCGATCTGGATGCCGGTGGATGCATCAAAGAGATACGCCGAACCAGAAGCGGTGCCATTATCATTGTTATACGGTGCTCCTACAGCAACAATGCCGTTGTCAATGGCGATTGAGTTGCCGAAATAGTCATTCATCGCCCCGTCGCTTGGGAGGAGTTTGAAGATTTGAGAACCAGTAGACGCACTAAATAGATACGCCGAACCAGATTCAACGCCATTGTCGTTGGACGAACATGCCCCGATGGCGACGATGCCGCTGTCGATGGCGATGGACCAGCCAAAATAGTCGTTTGCTGCACCATCAGTTGGGAGAATTTTTACATTTTCATTATTCACCTGCCCTTGAACAGTCCCTGTGCTGATCGAAACCGCCAGAACTCCGAGCACTAATCCAGAGGACATCCAGTTTTTTAAATGCATTGCCATTGTCTGACACTCCTGAATTTGGGCAACCTCGCAAAACCGGTTCGCCGAGTGTACGAGACGCAATTGATTGCTGAAATACAAAGCTAAGCAGAACTGAACACACCTTGCACAAGCTGGCCATATCCGCCCGATACATGTCAAGCGAGTGGAAGACTTGCTGGGATTACCGGGGCCAATGTTTGCCATATATACACGCACATCTCAGGCAGTAGACCGCCATGATTATCCATGATTTTCAATTTATTCATGTGGCACACACGCAATTGCTCCGTGTCAAATATGGTTTTCATGCTAAAATGAATCCATCGTGTATTGTACCGATTCCTGACATTTTCCTCAACCATTTTAGTGCCACTTCTTGAGCAGTATTGATTTTCCTATGAATCAATTGGCTCCTGAGAACCTGAGGTATCCCCCGTGCGGCTCGGCTTGCACATCCCACCTTACCATGGCGAATCAGGCAAGTGTTTATTTGGCTTGGAATTAAAGAAGATCATGCATTCATGGCCAGGATTTAATTATAGTGAGATTTTGTCTCAGTTGAAGTTAGTGTTAAGAACCACTCGTGCAGCAAACACTGGATTTTGCATTCCTAGCATCTTATTGCGAGCGGTAGTTGTCGTAGCTGCGCTTTTCGTGACATGCGGACAGGCATGAGCCGCCGGTATCGGATTTGACAAAGCCGATCGGCAAGTTCCAGCCCCCGGGACCAAAGGGGAACTGTTCTCGCATCAACTTGGGAAGCAAGCCAGCGTGAGGCTGATGGCAAATCCCACATGCCCTGCCTTTTTCTCGGTTGATATGCATGTAGTGGAGATTCTGGGTGCCGTCTCTAAAGCCAGTGTGTATGGTGAACTCGCTTTCGATCAAGATCGAATCATGGCACTCGAAACACATCTCGTAGTTTTCAGCTTCAAACACGGAATAGTCTTTATCCGGGTAGCTGGCACGCAAAAGTGAATGCTGGGCAGAGTAATGTGACTCATGGCAACTCGTGCATTGGCCAAGTGCCGCTGGTGCATGTACTGTCGGCGACTCGTCAACCAGTTTTTTCATGTCTGGAATCATTCCACCGGATGCAGACTCGATGGTTTTGTCATGACAGGTGAAGCAAAGTTGGTTTGAAGGCTCTGAGAGTAAGCCCGCATGATCGCTGGCATGGGGTGAATGGCACTGCATACATGCCTGTTCACCCTCGAATGCACCGTGGATGCTCTGAGCCAATGGCAAATCGTTGATGACAGCTTCATGGCAATCCATACACACCGATCGCTGGTCCCTGACAAGCAGCGCACGATCGGTCGAGCCATGAGGAGTATGGCATGCCATGCAGCCCTCTTTGAGCATTGGTTCATGAATCTGCGCTGGTTGGGGCGTACTTGAATATGTGCCCAGGATATCGCCATGATCCATGTCTTGATGACACCCCAGGCAGAGTTTTGCCTGAGGTTGGACCAGCAGTTTTTCATGGCTTGACTGGTGAGCTTCGTGGCAAGTTTGACAGTCGCCCTGGTTCACCGGATGGTGCTTGAATTTGTTGGGGATCTCGTCGTGGCATGTGACACACAATGCCTGAGTTGTCTTGGTGGGCATAAAGCTTTTGCGATCGCCGCCGTGGGGATTGTGACAATCTTGACAAGTCCCGAGTGCAAACGGTTCATGGATCGACTTGGGTGAATCGTCAAAGGTATGGCATGCTCGACAACTTGAGTTGTCGGATGTGGTTGGCTCGAACTGATGCGCATCAAACTTACCTATGGGGAGATGGCATACTGAGCAAGCACCTGTCGCAACCGGGGCGTGCACCCATTTTGATTTGGTGAGTTGCATGTGACAGCCAGCGGTTGAGCATCCCGCAGTGTAGTTTTCGAGGGTCATATCCGGCTGGAGCGAGACCGATTGAGATTCAGCATGGGATTCTGCCTGTGCCTTTGTGCAGCCTTGGATGCAAAGGAGCATGCTCAAAATTAGCAGGTTCACAAACGCTACAGCATGCGTGACCAGATGCTTTAGAGAAAGCGGGCGGCTCGTCATAATGTGAACTGAGCTCTTTGTCTTGAAAGCCAGGTTGGTGCGCCATTTGCAGGACATTTTGATTCACAGGTGTTTTATACCTGCGAGACCTCGGGTTCAAAGTCTTGAAATACAGACAGACGAGCGCGCGGTTTTGAGAGCTTCAAGCTGGTGAAATGGTTGAACATGATCCATATCAAGCCCTTTCTCGATATTTTGGCGACGAGCAAGATCTCTATTCTGGGAGCTGTTCTTGTCACCACGGCTATCGGTGCCGATGCAATGCTCATCATAGGCGAGCTTCTCATCTTTGAGAGCAATCCGTACATTGGGATTGTGGCCTATGTCCTATTCCCGGGAATGGCTGCATTTGGCCTTGTGCTTATCCCCATTGGGATGCTTCTGCGTATTCGTAAATCACACCATGATCCTGTTGGCAAACTTGTTCGCCGCGTGAGTAGAAAGCATGTGTTCCGGTTGATATTCAGTCTCACCTTGATCAACTTCGTGATATTTGCGTTCGTTGGGTACCGGAGTATTCATTTCATGGAATCCGCAGAGTTCTGCGGTTTGACATGCCATCAGGTGATGTCTCCTGAATACACTGTATATCAACGCTCACACCACGCCGGGATTTCATGTGTGGAATGCCATGTTGGTCCCGGGGTTGGATGGCTTGTCAAATCAAAGCTTGATGGCACACGCCAGCTTGCAGGAGTTGTTTTCGACAACTATTCAAGACCGATCCAGACACCCATTCACAACTTGCGCCCAGCTGATCATATTTGTGGCGAGTGCCATAGCGAGGAGAGCTATCACGGGAACCGGATCAAAGTCATCGAGCGATTTGAGCTTGACGAGAACAACACACAAACATTCAGTGTCGTGAATCTTCGACTGGGAGAAGACTCAGACAGAGGCGACGGGATGCGCGGGATTCACTGGCACAGCAACGAGCACCATGAAATCAGGTATTGGTCAACGGATCGCCGTCGCGAGCATGTGGTTCGAGTTGAACTCGTCAGCAAGGATGGCGAAACACGGGTTTGGACCCGGCCAGGATCTGAAAATGCGTCAGGCGAAGCTGAGCAAGATAATGGGCATGAATCCATGCGAGTGATGGATTGTGTCGATTGTCATAATCGCGCAACGCATGTGTTTGTTGCTCCAGACAAGGCTGTGGATGCTTTGCTGGCAGATGGAACAATTGATCCAGCGATCCCCTGGATTCGATCGATTGCTCATGAAGTCATCACCAGAGAATATGAATCACACGATGACGCGATAGCGGGAATCGCAGAGTTGCCAGCACTGTATCGTGAGCGATTTGCAGACTCATGGAACAAATACGCTGATGCACTTGAAGAGATCGTTCCGATTCTTCAGGACCTTCACACAACCTATGTCTATCCAGAGATGAAGATCCAGTGGAATACCTATCCATCACTCATCGGACATCCCACAGCATACACCGCAGCTTGCTTCCGATGCCACGACGGGGTGCTTGTTGATGAGAAGGGGCTACAGATCACAAACGATTGCAATGCATGTCACTATGTACTGGCTGAGGATGAGCAAGATCCCATGATCTTGCGGATGCTGGAGGATCGCTGATGAACCCATTGAGCTATAAACTGATTGCTCGGTGGGGCATCGTTTTCCTCTTGGCGAGCGGGTACTTGGCATTGTCTTTGGCATTTGCTCCCATGCAAGATGAGCAACCCGTTGAATCACGCATTGAGTCGATAAGGCGAGCTTTAGCCAACACACCTGATGGTAATTCACCACCGATGATGCAAGCTCAGTTTGCGGGTTGCATGGCGGTAGATTGTCATCCGGGAGTGAAGGAATATTCGTTTTTACACGGTCCCATGTTTGTCAATGCGTGTGATACTTGTCATGTGCTGGTCGAACCCAAGTTCCATAACTACTCACTGGCCAGAGAGACCGAGCGGTTGTGCGTGTTCTGTCATGAGTTTGATATAGCGGAGAACTCGATGGTTCACAAACCGTTCCAGAGCGGGATCTGTCTGCCATGTCACAATCCGCATGGCGGAAGTGAACCGAGCCTCTTGAAATCTGAGCACTACGGCGATCTTTGCCTGAGTTGTCATGATGATCTTGTTGGTGCTCGGAACCTGATCCATGGCCCGGCATTGGCTGGTGCCTGCAATGCATGTCACGAACCTCACTCTGCTCCAAATCGTAAACTACTTGAAGCAGATGGGAGAGATATGTGCCTGCGATGCCATGTGTCCCTGGATATAGAACTAGAAACAGCAAGGGTGGTTCATAAACCGGCATTGAACGATTGCCAGCTTTGTCACAACCCTCATGCGACTGACAATGCCTCTTTGCTCATCGATGAGCCCGTGGCACTATGTGTGAGATGTCATGAAGACATACACACAACAATTGATAATGCAACAACTTCTCACGGTGCGATCCTTACCGAGCGTGCCTGTTTGAACTGTCATTCGCCTCATGCCAGTGATCATCCGCGATTGCTCAAGAACAATGTGGATGCATTGTGCTTTGAATGCCATAACGAGGAAATCGAGCTTGAGGATGGGACCAGGCTCGCCAATATCCAGGCGATCATCGAGACTGGGACAAGTTTGCATGGTCCTGTGGCATCGGGCAACTGTGTCGCTTGTCACGAGATCCATGGCGGGGATAACAGCCGACTGCTGGTGCGTGCTTATTCCAGCAAACTCTATGCTCCGTTTGACGAGAGCCAATATGCACTGTGCTTTGGCTGTCATGACAAATCACTCGTCACCGACGAGCATACAACCACAGTGACCAAGTTCCGCAATGGCGACATGAACTTGCACTTCGTCCATGTCAATCGAGATCGCAAGGGACGCACATGCTCGGTGTGTCATGATTCTCATGCTGCCAATCGGGATCAGCATCTTCATGACACGGTCCCGTTTGGCCCCGGTGGTTGGGAACTTCCGATTTATTTTCAACGCATCGGCGATGGCGGGAGTTGTGCATCGGGCTGCCATCAAAGTCTTGAATATAGCAGAAGCAACCCGGTTATCTACACGCCGAGACTCATAGACGGCAAGGTCAGGGTTGAATCAACTCAACAGGAGGTTAAGTAATGAGCAAGCACATGAAATTGACACTGACCGGGATCTGCATTGCTCTGGGTAGTATTCTTGGAGCTGCATATGCTGAGCCTGGTGACAAGATTGCTCCGGGCGATATGTTCCCGGCTTATCAGCTCAAAACCATGGCTGGGGAAATGGCTGATAGCTCTCAGCATGAAGGCAAGGTCGTTGTCCTCATCTATATTGTTGCCAAACAGCGAGGCTCAGAGCGGGCGGTTGCTGATGCAAGCAAAGTGATCAAAGACCTGGGCGACCAACCGATCGAGTTGCTCTTTGTCACAGCCAATGCAGACCAGTCGGTTTACTTTGCCGAGTTCTGGAAGGAGAAGGCAATCGCTGGGACACTGGCATTTGATCCTGATCGCACACTCTACGCCAAGCTGGGGCTGATCGCATTTCCAACAACACTCATCATCGATCCAAAGGGAATAGTTGAATATACACTCTCAACTCACAGCCCCAACTATCCCCATGTAATTGATGGGTACATTCGTCATGCACTAGGCTTGCTTGATGATGCCGGGCTTGAGGAGCATCTCAAGGCGCGGAGCCTGCCTACGAGTTCACCAAAGAGTATCACATCGCGTCATCGGGCAGTTGCTCGGCTGATGCGAGAAAAAGGGCTTTATGAAACCGCTGAGAAGGAACTGCTCGAAGCACTCGAGCAAGATTCAGAGAGTCTTGATATTCGGTTAGACCTGGCTGATCTGTACCTCTATCTTGATCGGCTCACGGCTGCGAGTGATTACATTGCTCAGGTTCAAAAGATAGACGCTCGCCATCGACACGCGATGCTGCTCAAAGGCATCCTGCTCTTTCACCAAGGCAATTATGACCAGGCGCAGCGTATACTCACCAAGGCACTGATCCTCAACCCAGATCCCGCCCGCACACACTACTACCTGGGACGCATCTACGAAGTACAAGAGAACAAGGACCAGGCTCTCTACCACTATCGTCAAGCATTACAAAGGCTTCTGGACGAGCCGGCTGACAAAGTTGTACCCGCTTCAGATCTCCCGCCTGTAAGTAAAGGAAAGTGATCACAGTTGTTGAGCGAGACTCGAGGCCACAGTTTGTGGCAGGACATGCTCATGACACATCGTCTTGATTGGCACAAAGCACGCCTTGATCGAACATTCTTGTTCCTTGGTTCGATCAGGTTTGCTGTGCCAATCTTGATCCTCACTATTGGAGCACTGATCTATGGCACATTGATTGAATCCACAATCGGTGCAGCAAAGGCCAGATCCATTGTCTACGGCTCATGGTGGTTCGTGGTATTGATGACACTCATCTGCCTGACTTTAATACTTGCTGTCGTGACGAGATATCCATGGCGGAAAAAGCACACTGGTTTTATTCTTGTTCATTCCTCACTGATCGTCATCATCGTTTCAGGGTTTCTCTCTTTCTTGTTAAGGGTCGATGGCACGATAACCCTCACAGAAGGAATGCGCTTCAGTGCAACCGCAAGTAGCCCTGTGCCTTTCACCATTGAACTCGTTGACTTTAGAAAGATGAACTACCCCGGCTCGACTATTGCTATGGCATATGAGTCTGATGTGCTTATCACCGATTCCAATGGGCGCTCGCATACACAAACAATCAGGATGAACAACCCGCACAAGTTCAATGGCTGGAAAGTCTATCAAGCTGGTTTTGAAGGCTCAAACACTGCCATCTTACTGGTTACCAAAGATCCGGGCTTGCTACCCATGTATGTCGGCTGCACATTCCTGTGCCTTGGTATTCTGATTATGTACTACTCAAAGGCGTACTCCCGAGGACACCCTGGCATTCCCAAGGTTTCCATAGCAAGGAGTAAGAACACAAAGAAGGTGCTCACATGCGATGGTTGAGCATACTTCTGGTGGCACTCTTTGTGTTTCCGATATCTTCAACATGGGCAATGACTTCAGAGAAGATCGGTCAGGATTGGAAAACAAAGTTTGCTTCAATCCCGATTCAGGATCGTGGTCGCACGATGCCGATGGATACCTTTGCAAGACGCCTTGCTGTGGAAATTACGGGCCGAACGAACTGGAGCAATGGGCAACTCTCAACCGGCAACTCCAGACGCGACCATATCGACCTTCTTGCCGACTTGCTGTTCAAGCCAGAAGAAATGCTCACTGAGCCTCTCATCCCCATTGGACGCAAGACTCTCAAAGTCCAACTCGAGCTCGACCCCAGCATGATGTTCTTCTCGCCAAGGGAGTTGATGCGTAATGACAAGCTGTATCTGTTCTCCAGCGAACTCCAATCAAAAATGGAGCACAACCACCGATACCGTCCTTCCCCTGACGAAAAGGCTTTGATGGATGCTCAGAAGCGAATCACCGCGCTGTCCTTTTTTGTCGCTGGCAAAGGTTTGGCAATCGTTCCGGTTACAGGCACTGATACCTTGGCAAGAGCAGGGTTCGCCGAAGCTGATTCTTCAGCCTTGCATGTCCAATTGGCACTGATTACCATGCGTGAAACCTACCTCACCGATGGCGATATGGACACAGCGGTCGATCGCCTCACGAGAACAATCAACTCAATCCAGGCACACACTCCTGCCGTTCAATCCAAAATCAATCTGGAGCTACTCTACAACACGCATAACCCCTGGCGCATGGCAGTCATCGCAACCTTCCTGGCAATGCTGCTTTTGACATTGCGTTGGATTGTTCATTCCAGGACAATCTCGCTGCTCGTTGTCCTGGCCATCATCTGGGCAATTGCAGAGCAAGCCTTTGGCTTGTGGCTTCGTGTATCCATCCTTGATCGTGCACCCGTTACCAATACCTACGAAGCGCTTCTTTGGATAGGCATTGTCGCCATCGTCTGTGGAGTCCTTGGGCAACTGCTCTCGCCCAGGAGTTGGTATCTGGCAGCTGGCTTGGGGGCTTCCCTGCTGGCGATTCTCTTTGCGATGCTTGTACCAATCGCAGATCAGACCAACTCGCTGCCTGCGGTTCTTCGATCCAACTACTGGCTCATCATCCATGTGTTGACAATTGTCACTTCTTTTGGTGCCTTGCTTCTGGCAGCAGTTCTGGCACATATCTATCTCATCAAAGATGTACTTCTGCATCATACTTCAGAAAAATCAGACCGGATAATTGTGCAAATCTATCGCATGATGCAGTTCGGTGTGATTTTGCTCACCGCTGGCACCATACTTGGAGGCGTCTGGGCTGCAGACTCCTGGGGGCGATTCTGGGGGTGGGATCCAAAGGAAACATGGTCACTGATTTCCATCATGATCTACTTCGCCCTTCTCCATGCTCGCTATGTGGGCTGGATCCATGACTTTGGGCTTGCGGTGGTCGCCATCGTCGGTTTTCTAGCCATCGTCTGGACTTTCTATGGCGTCAACTGTGTCATGGCCAGCGGTCTGCATTCATACGGCTTTGGCTCTGGCGGCGATATCTGGATCGCAATCTGGGCAGTTGCCGAGATTGTGTTCATCAACCTTTGTTTCGTACAAAAACCTTCAGATCAGTGAGGAATGAGCCTCTGCCGGCTCTCCAGTGCAATGCGAATCACACGAAGCGCAACCCATAATCAGTTTTAGTACATTGGTAAGCCTTCAACATACTCACCAGTTTCTCATGACCAAATCATGATGACTATCCACGGACATTCCCAGCGAGCCAGATATAATCATAACAGCTTTCCAGTGCTGTTCACAGGAATCTCATGGGCGAAAAAGATCCAATTTCCCGGCGAGACATGCTTCGATCCAGGCTTGGGCTTGGCTTGGCACAATCCATCGGCTATGCGATGGGGCAAGCTGTGGGTGCCCGCAAACACCTCTTGCATTCAATCCACGAACCAGACCCAGCATCACCACCAGCTCCGGAGTTTGCGGTTTTTCTTCGCCCGCCGGGTGCAGTTGATGAGATTTCATTCTCAGCCCAGTGCACCAAATGCGACGCATGTATTGAAGCGTGCCCGCCCAGAACATTGGTGCCCATGACTGGTGTGTTCGGCAAGGCGTTTGAGACACCTGTGATTGATCCAAATCTTGGCGGCTGTACGATGTGTGAAGATCGCCCGTGCGCTTCGGCATGTGCGCTTGATGGTGCAGATATTATTGATTCGTTGCTGCCGATGAAGATGGGACATGCGATCGTTCATCGCAGCTCTTGTCGATCTCGCATTGATGAAGAATGTACGCTGTGCATTGATGTGTGCCCGGTTGAGGATGCGATCGCTCACGACTGGCGCAAGATTGCAGTTGTTGGTCAGGATAAGTGCACCGGATGTGGATTGTGCGTAAGCAGTTGCCCTGTTGAACCTTCAGCGATTTCGATTATCCCCTTGAAGGATCGTCCACCAAAATCTGTTCAACTTGACCATGACCAAAATGGCCAGGGGCCTTTACCGGATTGACCTGGTGCAAGTTCGACAAAACCATCGGACAACGCTGCAGATGGCACATCGCCTGAGCCTCGTGAATTGATCAGTTCCACTTGGTCGTCACCAACGATTCTGGCAAGCCGATGCCACCAGAGCTTCAGTGATTTATCATTAGCGTTGACCACTTGCATCATGCGTGGCACAGCTGTTGGTCCTTGAATACCAGCACATATCGCAAGTGCCGGGATCAGCAACCGGTGTGCTGTCACCATGACAGATACGGGGTTACCGGGCAATCCAAGGATTGGTTTTCCATGACAGATCGCACCCAGTGCGGGCTTTCCGGGGCGCTGGGGGAGTTTGTGGAAGATTGTCTGTGCCCCCAGCGATTCAATGATTTCAGGAACATGGTCATGATCACCCATGGAAACGCCGCCGGTGAAAACAAGAGCGTCACAGGACTCGACAAGTTCTGTTGCAGAAGCTTTGATCGTCTCAGCCGTATCACGGGCGTGGATATGAGATTCGATTTTGATCCAGCGGTGTTGATCGCAGATGGCAATGAGCGAAGAAGCGTTGGAATCTCGGAGCTGCCATGCGGTCGGCGTTTTTTCTGGTGTCAGCACTTCGTTGCCAGTGGTGATCATGCCAACGCGAACTTTTTTATGGACCACTGGCTCGGTGATACCAAAGCCGGTGAGCATGCCCATGATCGGCGCGGTAACGACTCGCCCCTTGCACTTGATCGGTGTTCCCGCAGCCATGTTCTCGCCAACTCGACGGATATTGGCTCCGGGTTTGAGGGATTTGATCAACTGAGCGGCAAGTTCAATAGCATCGCTGTGCTCAATCACATCTTCGCGTTTGATCACGATATCGACACCATCTGGAACAGGAGCACCGGTGACTATCTGTAATGCTTTGCCATGCGGCATTGCCTGGGGTTGTTGACCGATGTGGATCTCGCCCTCAACTTCGATCCTGCCTGGTGTGCAATCGACTAATCGCAATGCGTAGCCATCCATCGCACTGACATCACAACTCGGACTAGGGCGATCGCTCACCACATCAGCTACCATGACTCTGCCCATCGCCTGGTTCCATGGCACAGATTCAGTTTCGACCGGCGTGATCTTGGTGCACAATGCCTCGAGAGCTAACGCGGGTGATGTGAATGCAAAACCAGCTGTTGATGGCTCACTATAACACGACATGACTCAATCCTGTTTCTGGGTAACATCTCGCACCCATGAGAGATTGCGCATCATGGATGGGAATCCGATCGTGGGTATGCCGAGCATGGCGACATGCTCGAGTTCTTGAGGAGTGCACCCGGCGTTGAGAGCCTTGCGAGTGTGCGAATGGGCAGCCCCTTCAAGACCGGCTGCCATTGAAGTCGCCAGCTTGATCATCGCAACGGTTTTCTCATCGAGCGGCCCAGCGTTCTTGCAGGCCTCGCCAAGCGATTCGTACGAACCAACAAGATCGGGGAAGCGTTCTTTCATGTCTGTGTATGGTTTGGGGATCGACATTGCGAATCCTTTCTGGTCTAGCCGCCGATGGCGGACATCGGGCGATTGGGTTGTTGGTAATCTTCCTCATGAATCCGATGACCTGCCTGCTTGCGTTGTGTAATGGCAATCAATGCCTTGGCGATCATGCGATCATCAGCATCGCTCCGCAGGAGTGACCGAATATCCCACTCGGTCGTCGAAAACAGGCAAGGCATGACCCGCCCCTCTGCGGTTACTCTCAAGCGTGAGCAGGCATTACAAAATGGGCGCGTGACGGTAGCAATAATACCGATGCGCCCTATTGAACCATCAGCAAAGCGATATCCGGTCGCGGGGGTATGTGGATGAGGGCGGCCAATCGGGACGAGCCTGTGACGGGCGTTGACCGCATGAATCATGTCGTCAGCAGTGAAGACCTTGTCCATATCCCAGCGCCGCCCCGAATCCAGAGGCATGTATTCAATCAACCGGACATCCACACCCATCGTGCGAGCAAGATCTGCCAGTTCGGGGAGTTCATCCTCATTGAATCCACGAATAATTACCGCATTGATCTTTACCGGGTTCAGCCCGACCTTCTTGGCCCATTGGACAGTTTGTAATACACGGGCCACCGATGAACTTGAGCGAGTAATGTGTGTAAAACGATCTTCACGGACAGAATCGAGCGAAACCGTGATGCGATCAAGCCCAGCGTCTTTGAGTTCCTGGAGATCTGTTTTTGTGGAGAGTGAGCCATTGGTCGTCAGGGCGATGTCTTCAAGATTGAGTTCCCGCAGATCACGGATCAGTGCTGAGAGAGTCGGGTGAACCATCGGCTCGCCGCCGGTGAGTCGGATTCGGCGTACTCCCATCGACGAAGCGATGCGAACAAGCCGAACGATCTCAGAGTCGGTGAGGAGTTCGATTTTCCGTTTGAACTTGATATCAGGGTCCATGCAGTATCGACACCGAAAGTTGCAGCGATCGGTGACGCTGATACGGAGATCACGGATCACTCGCCCATATGAATCACAGAGTTCATTGCCCGTGCTGCCTGCAAGATCATCATCTACGCTGCGCAAGATCGCAGAATCCAGCGAGCGCACATGGTGCTCAGTTGGTTTTACATTGTTGCTGAGCACGGTGAGTGATGTTGGCATCGGAGGTGTCTTCCTGACTATGCAAGATGCTTGTTCAAGCTGCAATGGACATCTTCTTTTGAAGCAGATTGTATAACCGGCAGATGAACATCGGGGTCGATTTGTGTTTTTTTATCAGTTGGAAATGGACGCAGCCGCAAGCCAAGCACGGAGTTTGGACAAACATCAATGCAGTCGCCACAACGGATGCACGACGGATGGGTGATGGACTCATGCCCGGGCAAGGTATACCCGCTCATGATCTGAATACCCATCGGACACCTGATCTGGCATTGCTCGCACCGGATCTGCCCAGCTGTCTCTGGATTGATCCGCACTCGCCAGATCGCCTTTTGGCCCATGATTGAATAGCACGCACCAAGCGGGCACAGCGCCCGACACCAAACCCTGGGTACAAACCACTCCAGCACCATGATCCCCCCCACTACAACGAGACCGCTGAGCGATCCCATGACCAGTGCGCGTACAAACAGGTTGATTGGGGAAAGGGCCTGGAACAGTGGGATGCTGGTGACGAGTGCAAAACCTATCAGGATACCAAGGAGTGCATATCTCGACCATTCTGGGACAGCATTGGTCGCTGCGATGCGATTTGTTTTACGGAGCACACGCTTTCGGAAAACTCGGCGAACAGTCTGATTCAGATCGAGCACCAATCCAAGCGGACAGATAAATCCGCAGAAGATCGGACCCAACAGCAGAGCAGCAAGAATCAAAATCCCAGCTCCGAGGATGATGGTCGTGGGCATCGAGTGTGATGCCACCAGCAGCTCAATCGCTGCCAGCGGATCAATGATCGGTACTACACCCAAGATATTCGTTCCCGATGTTGTTCCTGTGAACCATGGGAACCATGCAAACTGTGCCAGAATCAGAAGCGTGAGGAATATGGTAGCTGTTAAGCGGCGCCAGAGCACCCACTTGCGATACCACGGCTGCCTGTGATTTGTGAGTGGCGCTCGGCGGGTCAAGTCGATCTCCTCGCGCTGCTCGTTTTCACAATCGTCAATGGCTTGATCGTGATGGCTTTCGTTTCCATCGGACACCCATGCTCGCACAAGCCACACCCGGTGCATGCCT
This sequence comes from Phycisphaerales bacterium, assembly GCA_029260555.1. Classification (GTDB taxonomy): domain Bacteria; phylum Planctomycetota; class Phycisphaerae; order Phycisphaerales; family UBA1924; genus JAJDCZ01. The sequence goes on along the minus strand of JAJDCZ010000037.1, from coordinate 10,471 downwards.
CAGCATTCACCACTGGCCGAAGCATGTCGTCGTATACGATCGCCTGATTTGGATACGGACATGCATGCCAGCACGCTCGGCACATCGTGCGGTTGTATGCAAGACAACTCGATTCGTTGATGACCGCCAACCCGATGCGAACATCCACAGGGTTGTCAATCGCTGAGAGTGCATTTGTCGGGCAAGCGTCAATACACTTGAGCGAGTCATACCCCTGACACAGCCAGCAAGGGTTGGTCGCAGCTGTGAAAGTCGGCGTGCCAGCCTGAATTCCTGCCGTCAGATCAAAAAGCCGCAGCGTGTCGTATGGACAAGCCTGAACGCATTGCCCGCATCGTATACATGCAGAAAGAAAACCATCGCCGACCAGAGCCCCTGGTGGACGCAAAGCGAGCTGCCCATCTCCTGATCGGCCGCCCGCTTTGTATCCAAGCCCCATCACGCAGCCAGCAATAATCCCTCCACCAGCTGCGATTGCCTGACGACGAGTCAATCCCTGCTCCTGAGAAGGCACAGCCTGAATCACATCGTCACACATCGGGGCATTCATCTCACGAGCTCAACAGACTCGAACCTAATCATCACCAAAGTTAAACCTGTCTTCATTCCAGGGCGAAGACATATGGCTCCTCACCTGAACATGACAAGTTCGACACTTGGATTTGAGCGTCATACGAGGCAACCCCTTGTGCTTTACTTTGGGCGCACCACGGACACTTGATTCATGACACAGCAGACAGTTGTTCTTGCCCCATGCCTGCGCATGAGATTCGTTGTTGGGCATCATCGGCGGGAATGCCCACGATGCAAACTCGGATTCCTCAACTTTGGGCACATACTCAGTGTTACCCGGGATCAGCACATGGCATGTCCGACACTTTGACTGATATGTGATATCAGGAAGTCCCTTGTGACGAATCATCGGCGCATCCTGCACGCCCGTCTCATGACAATCAAGGCAGTTGTTCTTGTTCCATGCATCCTGGTGCCACTCACGATCGGGGATCGTGGGCGGGAAGGCTGCAACAGCAAACCCCGTCTCAGGATCAATCTCAATGTCAGACTCCCCGACAACCACCGAGGGTGCTTCTGCTTCAACCCCGGCGTTGGGATCAAGATGGAGCACTGCGGGGGTTGACTCAACGAAAGTGGGCTGATCAAGTGTAACCCACCCAGCCAGCGTAACCGCTGAACCCAGCGAGAGCGGAATGAACATGTATTGCAGTTTCACAATTCGCTCCTTCTGATTAGATCTTCTCGAGTTTGACCGCACAGATTTTGAACTCTGGCTGCTTGGATCCAGGATCAAATGCATCAGTGCAAACAAAGTTAATCAATGAATCCTTGTCCTCCCAGTGCCAGGGCACAAAGACCATTCCGGGACGAGGCATATCGACCACACGGGCTCGAATTCTGGCTTCGCCTCGACGCGAAGTGATTTTGATCATGTCGCCAGATCGAACATTCATCTCGCGAGCATCCTTTGGATTCATTTCAATAAAGCAATGCGGATAGGCTCGGCGGAGTTCCTCGGCCTTCATGGTCATCGTGCCTGTGTGCCAGTGTTCAAGCACACGACCCGTTGAAAGCACGAATGGATACTCTTTGTCGGTCGGCTCAGCAGGTCCAAGTGCTGGGCGAAGCCAGACAACCGCACGCTGATTTGGAGCAGCATAAAACTTCACATCGCCCTTGGCCAAGGTGTGATCAGCGTACTTGCCCGAGTCAAGTGTTGGATCATCACCCTTAACAAACCGGCGAGCAGTGCCGGGGTGATCTTCCGTTGGGCAAGGCCAGCGCAGCCCGCGTTCTTTGTAAAGCCGTTCACGGGTGATGCCCATGAAGTCATAAGGCGTATCCCTGGAAGCCAGACGCATCTCATCCCAAACATCATCAGTCGTCTTGAACTTGCCCTTGATATACCCCTTTTTCACCGCGCCCTTGTCTTCAAGTCGGCCTGCAAACTCGAGCATGATGTCAAAGTCTGAACGAGCCATCCCCGGAGCCTTCTTAACCTGTGGATGGATTTGGTATCGGCGCTCGGACATGCCAAAAACGCCGGTTTTTTCAGACCACATCGCAGCAGGTAGCACCAGGTCTGCAATCTCGGTTGTCCGTGTCGGATACGAATCAAGCACCACAATGAACGGCTTGTCCTTGCGAGGCTTGCCGATCGCATCACGCACCGGATGCAAGTTTGGCATGGACTGACCAGGGTTGGTGGTCAGCATAACCATCGCCTTAATCTTGTCTTCGCCCAGAGCACGGAACATGGCCACAGTGTGAAGACCGGGCTTTGACTTGATGATTCCGGGCTTTGATCCCCAGAGTTTTTCCATCTGTTTGCGATGATCTTCTTTTTTGACCAGTCGCCCGTAAGGAAGAATGTGGCACAGCGAACCGGTATCACGAACACCGCCACAGGCATTAGGCTGCCCGGTCATGGAGAAAGGCGTCGCGCCGGGCTTGCCGATGTTGCCGGTAATGAGATGCAGATTGTGCATCAGGTTGTTCGCCCACACTCCGCGTGTGCGCTGGTTGAGCCCCATCGTCCAGATGGACATGGTTGGGCCATAGGTAAAGAGCTTTGCAGCCTCTTCGATTTTCTCAGCTGGCACACCCGAGACCATCTCTGCCCGCTCTGGTGTGAAATCTTCCAGGAACTTGATATATCCGTCTAATCCAACATTGATGGGTTTGCCATCTTTCACGATTTTGAACTGGCAGTTCTTCCCGATGAACTCTTCATCGTGGCGTCCATCACGGATGATGCAATGTGCCATCGAATGCAAAACCGCCAGATCGTATCCGGGAATTGGATTCAAATGGACACGAGCTGCTGAAACAACCGGGCTCTTGCGAGGATCCAGAACCATGATGTTCAAACTGCGTTTTGCCTGCTTGGCTGCAAGAATCTGGTCAAAGATGACCGGATGACACTCAGCCGTATTTGACCCCACAAGGAAGATGGTGTTGGCTGCCCAGATATCGTCATAGCACCCCATCGGCTCGTCCTTACCAAAGGTGCTGACATATCCACCAACTGCAGATGCCATGCACAGGCGTGGGTTGCCTTCGACATTATTCGTGCCGATGCCGCCTTTAAAAAGCCTGTTGCACAGGTAGCTCTCTTCACTCATCGCCTGTCCTGAGCCGTAGTAAGCCACGGAATCCGGCCCATGTTTTTTGATCGCCTTGGCAAACTTGTCTGCCATCAGTTCCATTGCGTCATCCCAGCTGATGGGAACGAACTTGCCGTCCTTGCGCAGCATCGGAACCTTGAGCCGATCCTTGGAGTGGACAATCTTGGGAAGGAACAACGACTTGGCACAAACCAGACCCTTGGTGGTTGGATGCCCCGGATCACCACGAAGAGCGACGATCTGGTTGCCATTGTGTCCGATCATCACGCCGCACCCGGTGCCACAGAATCGGCAAACGGACTTGGTCCATTGAACCGAAGAATCTGCGGGTGCTTCCTTGAGTTTCTCTGCAACAGCAGAAGACCCGCCAGCCGCAACTGTTGCCACGCTTGCCATTGCGGATGTCTTAATGAATTCCCGGCGAGAGTTGTCCATTCCTTGCTCCCTTTCTGAGTGATGCGCCGTGCGTCGTGCGTCAGCGGCCTGGTACGGAACTAGTCCTGTTTTTCCTGTTCGTCTTCGGTATTGACATACACCGGCCACACACCCAGTACGCCTGGGGTAGACCGTATCGTTTTTGTGATTGTGTCATGAGCCTCGTTAAGCGAATCCGCTTCGATCAAAACACCAACCTTGTCAGCATCATTGATATCAAAAGTGCTCACACCCGCGAGCTGCTCAAGCTCCGCCCGGCACAAAGCCGTGGTGTCTGTATCAACTCGAGCAAAGGCGCCGACAATAGCCATCTTGATTCTCCAAAAGAGAAACGGTAACCAAACGGGACACTGTAGTCCCCATTGATTCGCCATAGCAAAAGATTCGTCGATATTTTGGATAACTCGGTCTTTTTTCTGTGGACAAGAAGTCTACTGACCAAAATAGTACGATGTTTTCCCCGTAATGGCTGTGCATCCTCCCAAGTGGAAGCATCCCCCTTGAACCAATCGATAACTCGCCCTTGGTCCGGGATTCTCCTAACTCTGGTTATGCTGTGGCGTGCCCGAGAGATTTCTGGCATAAAATCACGACTACCTTGCTTCAACACGAACGGGAATCTCGACCTCGGTGCCATCGCGGATGACGACCGCGAGAACCTCCTGGCCAGGCTTCAGTGTCCTGAGGTGTTGTGAGAATGCTCGCAGGTCTGAGATATCTGTGCTGTCGAGTTTGATGAGCACATCGCCCGCTTGCAGCCCAGCTCGTTCAGCGGGTGAGCCTTGAACGACCGAGTCAACCTTTACACCTGGTCCTGCAAACTCGAAATTCGGGACGGTACCAAACGATACACGGCGACCGCCTTCTGCAGGACGGTGACCAGCTTTGGGTGCCGTGGCAACTCCATCAATACGCACATTCATCGGCTCCTCGCGTTCGAGAATGTACGCCAGCGACTCCTTGACGAAGGTCGCAACCTTGACCAACCCCGCGGAATCGACCTTGTCAGCCGTGTCCGACGGGCGGTGGTAGTCGCTGTGGACCCCGGTGAAGAACTGGACCGCAGGCACACCGACATTGATAAAGCTGTCCTGATCAGAGCCGCCGACACGGGCTGCAACATTGCGGCTCTTGATGCCGGTAACAAAGCCGACGCCGCGGAAAATGTGCTGCCATTCGTCAGCGGTGCCCGTGGCATGAATCGCAATCTCCCCATCGTTCAGTCGCCCGACGGTATCGAGATTGATAACGCCTCGCATGCCTGCGACCGGGAAACGCGGGTTAGCAACATAGTGCTTTGAGCCCTTCAGCCCGGCTTCTTCACCCGAGAAGGCAACGACGACGAGGTTGCGAGAACCGCCCCCTTCAGCAACAAGATTGCGGGCGACTTCGATCATCACCGCCACGCCGCTGGCGTTGTCGTCAGCACCCGCGTGGACCTTGCCCTCATCGCCGGAGTGGACATCGGGCCAGCCGAGCCCGAGGTGATCGTAATGCGCACCGAGCACGATGGACTGGTCGCTCCAGTCTGCCCGCTTGCCGGGCAAGATGCCGACGACATTCACTGCATCGACCGGCTTGCCGTCTGGCCCATTGGCGACAGTGAAGCGCTGGTACCACGAGCCGTCATCGCCGCCGGGCACAAGGCCCGCATCGGCGAACTGCCGGGCAATATATTCGGCAGTTTCGGTCAACTCGTAAGTGCCAAGCCCTCGTCCCTGCCGCTCAGGGGCAGCCAGCCAGGCAACATGCTCACGCAAGACCCGCTGAGAGAACACCGGTGGCAGTTCGGCTAGCGCAGCTGGAGATTCAAGAGAAAGCGATGCAGACCCGTTATCAACAAACTCGTAAACCAGCGGCGAATCCGTCGCCTCCCACTGACCCTTGACGATGTTGGTCGGCTCATCACCCTCAAACGCAAGGTACGAATACTTGCCATAGTGCGGCAGTTTTCGCCCTACCCCCGGGAAAGCTGCCCCCGGCGCGACCGAAATCCACCCGATCGCCTTCTCAGGGTTGCCAGGATGTCGCCGGATAACGATAAGCGAATGATCGGCAACCGACACATGGGTGCCGCCAAGAGATACAGCTTTGACAGGCTCGCCCGCATTCACCTGCAAGTCAAAATCGAGCATCCCCGCAGCAAAGCGGTTGGTGCTGCCCAGGACCCAGACCGCACGATCAGATGGCAATGATTTAACTTCGTCATCCCGCACGATCTCAATCGCGTGGTCGTCAGTCGCCCAGCCCTCCATCAGCGCAATATACGCATCCACATCTTCCCCATCCCCCGAAGGTATAATCGCCAGAACCTCCGGCTCGCCGAAGATCTGCCCGATCGAACTTGGTGTCTCGAGCGGACTGAGCAAACGGAAGATGTCAAACGCGGGATCAATCGCAAGTGCGGCGGGTTTACCATTGACGGAAAATGTAAACTCCTCCTCGCGGCTGTCCATCTCTACAGCAACCGATTCCTGCCCCTCATCAGTCAAAACCACAATCGGCACCGAGAGCACGAACAGGTCATCAGCCTGCGTCTGCTCAATCGTGCCCGACACGATGTACACCCGGCTGTTTGGCGACAAGGGTTCAGACTCGACATCACGCACGACAAGACTCGGAGCCCCGCTGCGCTGGATCCACTGGTAGAAGAACTGTGACAGATCCTCGCCGGTGACAGACTCGAAACTCGCCCGGATATCGTCAAAACTCGCCCGCTCCCCGCGGTTCTTGCGATAGAAGTCTGTAAACGCAGCCCGAAAGGCATCATCACCGACGCGAAGCCGCAGCATGTGATAAGTCATAAGCGCCTTGCCATACCCGACCGCCTCGGTCGCAGCACTGTGGCGACTACGAAACTCCGTCAGCGGGAAATCACGCCCCTCCTTGACATAGTCCCGGAACTTCTGCAGCGTACTGCGGCGGTACTCGCTCCCCTTGCCGCGCTGCTCCTGAATCAGGTGGTCAGCCATATACGCCGTCAGACCCTCGCACCAGTTGCCCGACTCATAATCAACAAATACCGAGTTGCCCCACCAGTTGTGCAGGATCTCGTGCGGATACGACGAGTGCAGAATGAACGGCAGGCGGATAACCTGCTCACCGAGCAGCGTGAACGAAGGCATGCCATAGCCAGTCTCCCAGAAGTTCTCGACAAGCGCAAACTTGTCATACGGATATGGCCCGATGAGCTTGCGGTACATCTCGATATAGCGAGCAGTCGCGTCGAGATACTTGCGCGCGAGCGCCTCGTCCGGCTCGTGAAGATAGACCAGCACCTCGACATTACCCGCCATCTCGCGCTCAATCATCAACGGCCCGCCCACAAGATACACCTGCTCAAGATCCGCACCAGAACTCCATCTGGCAATGCGTGTATCGCCAGCCCCTCCATCCGCGTCAGAGTTGCCATTTCCCTGGCTTATGACATGCCAGTCGTTGGGCGCTTCGATCTCGACGGTGAAGCGGATCATCTCATCAGCAAACTGAACGATCCACGCGCTGCCGCCATTAAGAAATACACCCTCGGGGCCGACGGTGCCATGCGTTTCGCGGAAGCCCCTCGCGTACTCCTCTTTCTGGTCCGAAAGCCCAAAGTCCATTGTTCCTTCGTAGGCGATCCGGAGCATGCCTTCGGGGGCTGCGGATTCGAGTGCATAACGCACCTGCTCTGGACCACTCTTACTGTCGAGCACACCAATTTTCCGAACAGCAGGCTCGCTCTTTGTAATCATCAACGCACTGTTGAGCGTGAACTCTGCACCAGCCCCACGCACAGCTGGCGGCAGCGTGATCGTGTCTTCAACCGCGAGTCGCCCCGTGGCAGGTTCGAGCACAACTTGCAACTCATGCTCGACAGTACCAATTTCAGCGTCAACCGATGCAACATCAACGGGCAGCTTCTCCCCGCCGAGGCCCGGCAGCCACTGGATCGTCATTCGGTTCGCAACATCTCGCGTCTGGCGTTCGAGCATCTGCATCGTCCCAGGATCGGCACAGAAAACCGCAGGCACGATGAGCACATTCTTCCGCCCTTCGCCTTCAAGCGTTTCAAGCATTTTCGGCAGCGCTCGCTCTGCTGCGTCAGCATCCTGCACCGCAATACGCAACCGATGGAATCGACTGGCCTTATTGAGCGGGTCGTTGTCTTCCAATGCAATCCACGCCTTTACATCCGCAGCCGGAAGGTCCGGAGGAAGAACAAGCACCGTCGTTCCGCCGAACGGCCCAGGACAGCGCGGAATCGAATCGCCGATCGTTGAGGGGTGGACGATGTCCGAAAGTGAAATCAGAGTATTACCGCTGTACCCAGCAGCATCCGCATCAATAAGCGTGACGACTTGCCCCGTCTCTGCAGTATGTCGCAAAGCATATAGCCGCGACCAGTGCCTTGCTCGTGGCGTGTCTGTCGGAATCATCATCGAGACCGATTCAGCCCCGCCGTCAATCTCCTCTGCAGACAAGCCGAGAGCCACTCGCAAGGCCGCCTCCTGCTGAACATCCCGCCCGGCATCTGACCGCAGAACAAACAAAGTCTCCAGCCCCACTCCGCGGTACGCTACAAGCTCCTCCTGCCACCATGACTCATCCCCAGCCGACCCCGAAACCTTGAGAGAAACTGCCCGATCCGACTCTCCGTTATATTCGGGCAACGGGAGCGGGTAGTCCTTGAGCTTGGCATAGTGCCGAGGATCAAAAGCCATCGCTTTGTGATCCATGCGATCGCCGAGCAATGCAATCGCTGCAACTACCGTCGCCCCGGTCCCTTCTCCTGCGACACTGACCCGCTCCGGATCGATCGGATAATAACGCATGAGGTATGCCCAGATGCGTTCGGTCGCCGAGATAAGCGAGCCCACATCTTCTGCAGCAGTATCAGCCCAGTACCAGCGCCCACCGCTGCTCAGATCATCAAACCGTGCCCGGTATGGCTGCTCGACAACAACAATCGCCGCATCATCTCCAAGACGATCTTTCCATAACTCCATACCGTCTTCAGAATTCAGCCCCGCCTCGCCGAACCAGATCAGCAAAGGCACGGGTTTTTCCTTTGTCGCGGATTTGGGCAGATGGAAGCGATAATCAAGCTCGCGATCGAGCACGACCGACCATGTCCCTTCGTTCTTATCCATCGCCCGCGTTTCAGCCATCACCACAAAGTCAGCCACAGGCGTACCGCCTCCACCAGATACCGACGGGTTCCGCGTCGAATAGACAGCCACGGTCAGCGCACGAGCATCGGGCTTGCGTAACAAAAACTGCCGGACGGTTCCATCCCAGTACATGCTGTGGAACCCGCCGTTGACATGCAGCACCATCGACCCGGGATGGGCATCAAGCGCAAGGACGCACGACTCACCCATTGCGTTATCCCAGAGTGTCTGCGTAGATGTCAGCCTTTGATCGTCAGCCCCCCCGCGGCGCATCATGGCCAAATGCCCGCGCACCGCGTTATCCACACGCTTCCAGTATTCGGGAGAGTTGGGAAATATCTCAGCTGGTGCGTGCGCCCGCTCGTCGCCTTTTAGCGTATCAAGCACGCTAAGCCCCTCCATTGCAATGCGCCGTGTGAGTGGTCTGGGAAAGTTCGAGGCAATCACCGACAGGCCGTCCTCGCGAGCCCGCTCAATCATCGGCCGATAGGCACTGCGATACTGCCCCCACGCCCGGGCCTGCTTGATAAAGTCATTTTCCTCAATCTCGCCCGCAAGGTAGGCATCAAGCACCGGCTGTACATCTCGTTCAAACATCTCCAACGCCAGGACAACCTCGCCATCACGCCGCTTGAGCAGGCCTTCGTACACGGCCAGTTCCACCCGGTGAGTAGTCTCGTCGATATGGGTTTCACCCAGGAAGACCGCATCGACAGCTGCAAGCTTGTCGAGCATCTCGTCAAAGGTCAAAATCTCGCCAGTCCGGCCATCAAAGACCGTCACAGCACGATCGATCGACGGTGCAGCCCAAGGCAACACTTCACTTCCGTCATCCGCCCTTTCAGACAGATCCGCCGTGGTTGTTGCTGAGGTTGGATGTGCTAGCGATACCACAGCACATCCAACGAGAAGGCCAAGACGGATCGCAGACACCAGATGAGAAATGGACATGCAAAGCTCCTTGCAACGCAGGCGGCAAATCCTGTTAAAAAAAGACCCGCTCACCTCGCACTTTTGAGAAAGCACGATAGGACTCTGGAACGCCTCAGAACTTTATCTCAGGAACACCATCCTCAGGATGACATGCTCAAACGCTGCCTCATCAATCGACCCACGGAGTTTGTCAGCAGCCAGTCAGAGCTTCTCAATAAAACCCGTGGCAAATCCTTTGTCATTGTCACCTTTGTTCGTTTGCATGGCTGATCTCTCACGGTGATAGCCATGCTCCATACAAATAAACCGGCCATGTGAGTCAGACCGCTGGCATAGCGGGTCAGCCCAAGCTCATTATTAAACAATAAACGCCGCAAATTCTTTGATTTACAGCGTTTACACAAATGGGCGCAACAGGACTTGAACCTGTGACTTCTGCCATGTGACGCAGATTTGAGCATGGGCCAAAATGCGTAAAACTAGTTTATACAAAGGACTTACGACTTTCAAGTTTTTGTGTCTTTTGCGCGGTTTTCGTCTGCTTTCTGCTGTTTGCGCGGTTTGGCTGCGCAGTGGCGAACTGGACTGCGACTCTTGCAAAGCAAGAAAGAATTGATCAGCTAACTGCTGCTCTTCAGAAGAGTCATCTGGCATATGTTTTTTAACTGCGCTCAAACCCGTTTCTTGGTCCACCCGCAGGGTGAGAAAATCGGCGACAATCCGGCCTCTGTTTGGAGGTGAAACGATGAAGAAGGCGAGGTTCACAGAGGAGCAGATCGCGTTCTCGCTGCGTCAAGCCGGGGGCGG
>JAJDCZ010000036.1 GCA_029260555.1 Phycisphaerales bacterium | reverse complement strand
CTGCGCTCGCTGCGCTGTCGAACCAAGGGGGCCCTCTGGAACTCCATGCAGAGCGTGCTCGATCAGGTGACCCCGACCGACGCCACAAACTGCTTCACGCACTGCGGATACTCGATACGCTTTGACTGAGAGTGCTCTAGCACTGGTGTAGTGGTCACCGGGCTGTTTCTTTGGATAGTCCTTGCGATTGCTACCTGGTCGGTTGCCACAGGAGAGAGGGGTCTTGCGGTTCGAGCTAAATGCAAGCCGCCTCTCGGTATCAGCTTCAACCGGGCTGAACAGATATGCGTCAATCGATCTGTTGCCCATAAACTCTTCGAGAACCTTCTGAGACTGCGGGCCGAAGTAGAGCACACGATCGCGACCACGGTGAACCGCCACGGGCACCATCTCATGTGCAACCCCCCACTTGAACATCTTGCAGATCACAAGAGCTTGGACATTGACATATTTCCTGGACCATCTGCCTTTAGTGTGTTCACGGGTTGCCATTGCATTGCGAACCGTGACCAGGCTCATTGGTCCGAAATCTTCGGCGGCAGATGAACCGTAAAGCTCGCGCAGGATGCGTAATGCATCCTTGATTTTGAGAACATGCTGACTGGCGAGAACCTTTGGACAGCAACTGGCATGTATGCCGCGATGATTTCGTTAATCGTTGCCCCTCCCTCGCCGGCCTGTCGCTTTAGTGCTGGCAGTCGCCGATCTGCGGCCTCCCATTGCGCGATGAGGCAGTGGTATCTCTCTCGGCTCTGCGGCGTGTCATAGTCGCCCAATTGGTAGTCGCGACGCTCTTTTGTCGCGGAATCAGTGAGAGTAACAACAGCAGTGTTGCGGCTCTTCTTGTGGCGATATGCAGGTGTTTTGGCCATCGGCGAGGGCTCCTTGGCGCATTTGCGCGGCCATGTGCCGCGCTTTTATTGGCCTAATTTGCATCGCCGGGCAATTGTGTTCCGCTGCAAGTATTTACACTGTAAATACTTGCCTAAATGGAGGCGATCGGGGTCGAACCGACGACCTCTTGCATGCCATGCAAGCGCTCTGCCAACTGAGCTACGCCCCCAAGCTGTCGCCCATCTGGGCTCCCTCTCGGGCAGGTCTATGGTAGTGCATCGGCGTGTGCGGTCAAGTGGTTGAGCCTGCATCATGCAACCAGCCCCGATCACCCTGGTTTTCTTGAATCTGCTGGATATTCCGCCCTAAACACCCTCACCAGCTTCCAAACACTGATCCACAGCCTCAATCACCCGACATGCCTCAATAAGCTCTATGCGATTCCCCACCGGATCATCGTTGGCAGATTCCATCATCCCCAGCCCCTCATTGGCCAGCAGAATGATCTCAAGAGCCCCATCTCTTTTGGGTATCAGTGTCCAACGGTGATCCGTGGGACCAAAGAGGCTCACGACAGGCACGCCAAACGCCGCTGCGATGTGCCTCGGCCCGGTGTCATTTGTCACCATCAGTTGACACCTTCGAACAATGGCTTTGAGCGATCCAATCGTGTTGCCATGCTCACAAAGCTGAACGACATCATGCTGACAGTGCAAAGCAATCTGTTGAACTAGATCCGCCTCATTTGGCGAGCCATTGATCAGAACCTTCATCCCGTGTTTGTCAGCCAGATAGTCCGCCAAAGCTGCATATCGATCACCGGGCCAGCGTTTGGCAGCGTTGTTCCCCCCGGGGTTAATGATGGTCAGCCTGTCGCCTGGTTTGATCCGGGCTTCATGCAGAATCCGCTCAGCCAGATGCTCTTCCTCCGCCGTAGTGCCCAGCTCCATGTGAACTTGCTCAGGCAATGCCAGAGGGTCCGCAGGCAGCGTGTCACCTGCCTCGCCCACCAGTGCCAACGCTGCATCCCAGTAATAGCGAACCGCAGGCACAATCGCCCACGAACCATTTCCAAGGCGTGGCGCGACCAACTTGTCTGTCAATAAAACACCTCGCCCATCACGGTTGTACCCGATGCGCCGCTTGATAAACGCCAGCCTTGCAACAAGAGCTGTAGAAAAGGAGTTTGTCAAAAGCAGTGCTGTGTCATAGCGCATCTTGCGGATGATTGATGCAGTGAGCTTGGTCCCCATCACGCCTTTGGCACGCTGTACATGAAGCTCATCGACAAGATCCGTTCCCGCCAGCACCTGCTCAACGCCAGGCCTGACCAATGCCCCGATATAGGCTGCGGGCAGACGCTCGCGGATAAGCCTGAGTGCAGGCGTCGCCATCACCACATCGCCAATCCACGATGGCATCACAACGAGCAGCCGTGTTGGCTGCACAGCATCTGATGCTGCCATAGTCACTGCCCTTGAGACATCACACAACTGGTCTGTTTCGATGATGTGTCTGGCCGCTTCAAGTGCTGAGCGATGGGGTTGATCTGATCCGATCCGCAAGCAGCAGCTCTGAGCCAGGCCCGCAGCCAGCCCGGCCTGCACATCACGCTCAGCATCACCAATCATCCAGCTTTGCCCCAAATCCAGATTATGGTCCTCACTTGCCTGCAAAATCATGCCAGGTCCGGGCTTTCGCCATGGATGCTCCTTCGTGTACTTTGCAATGCTGCCCATCGGATGGTACGGACAGAAATAAAACCCGTCGATCACAGGTTCATCATGCCCCGCACTGATCAGTTCATTAACTCGGCTGTTGGTTGCTTTGACATCCGCCTCAGTTCCTGTGCCTCGCGCCACAGCCCCCTGATTGGTCACAACGATCAGCTTGAATCCTGCCTCTTTGAGAAGCAGACAGGCATCTCGAGCACCAGGCAACAGCTTCACCCGGCCCGGGTCCGTCAGATCACCCGCACGGTAGTTGGATGGCATCGGATCGGGTGCTGCCAACGAACTGTTGGCAATCAGCGTGTCATCACGATCAAGAAAGACAGCCCTGTGCATGAACAAAGCGTAGACCCCAGAGCACCCTGCAGGAAACCCGGTCATGCATGAGAGCGTGCCCAGACTAATCTGATCTCATTTCCTGACGAGCCGCGACCGTCAGGGAGCGGTTCTTGAAGCATTGAAGCTCAAAGGCACTCCCTGATGACGCAGCTCGTTCGCTATCAGATTAATCCATGTCAATCTACGCCTTGATGATGTTCGCTCGATCCGCCTGATAATGCTGCATGGCATTACGCGTATCAATGATCAATCTGGCATGATCGCCCAGACGGTGGTAGTCAATCCCGTCATGAGCAGTAGCAATCACAATCGCGTCATACGATGCAATAGCCTCATCGGTCAGCTCGATGCTCTGCATTTTCAGATCATGGTTTCTGCCCCGATGGGTTTCGCTTACAAGTGGATCATGATAATCAACGCAAGCACCCAGGCGGGCAAACCCAGCGATCAGCTCAAAGCTGGGGCTCTCACGAACATCGTCGACATTCGGCTTATACGCAAGACCCAACACCAGCACCCGAGCACCATCAAGCTGAACACCACGATTTTCCAATGCCTGCCGGGTCGAGCTGATCACATGGCTCGGCATGGCACAGTTGATCCGCCCCGCCAGCTCAATGAACTGACTCTCACACCCCACCTGTGCTGCCCGATACGAAAGATAAAACGGATCGATCGGAATGCAATGCCCCCCCAACCCGGGCCCGGGATAAAACGGCTCAAACCCGAACGGCTTGGTCGATGCCGCCTTGATCACCGACCAGATATCAATCCCCATCGCTTCCAGCACAATCTTCATCTCGTTAACCATCGCGATGTTGACCGCCCGGTAGATGTTCTCCAGAAGCTTGGCAGCTTCTGCCACCTCCGCACTTTCCACAGCCACAATCTCTGCAAACGCTGCCCGATACAAACACAACGCTGCATCAAGTGATGCTTCATCCGTCGCGCCCACCAGCTTGGGAATCATCTGCGTGCTCTGATCCTGCCGACCCGGATCCTCACGCTCAGGACTAAACGCCAGAAAAAAATCCTCCCCCAGCTTCAACCCCGTCGCACCAAGCCTCGGCGCAAGCTCCAGCCTCGTCGTACCCGGATATGTCGTTGACTCCAGACACACCAGCTGACCCGGGCGCAACACCGATGCAATCGCATCCGTCGTATTCAAAACAAACGAAAGATCCGGCTGACGCTCCTGATCCAGAGGCGTAGGCACACAGATCAAAATGGCATCCGCCCGGGCAAGTTGCCTGTGGTCGTCCGTCGCTTCAAATGCCGCCCCCTGACTCATCAGGTTGCTGACAAACTCTGCTCCAAGATGATTCAGATACGATTCACCCCGACGGAGCTTCTCAATCTTGCCCGGATCAGAATCAACACCCAGAACCGCAAACCCCGCATCATGAAAGACCCTGCACAAGGGCAGCCCCACATACCCAAGCCCCACAATCCCAACCAGTGCCTGCTTCTGTTGCACGAGATTGTCAAAGTTTTCAGCTGATGTGAGCATGGCACATCATAATATCAATAACGAGCCGCGACCGTAAGGGAACGATCTTCAAGTTGCATTTCCAACACCAGCCGCTCTCTTTGAATCACTGCTCGACAGATTGTTACACTGATTGAGCCGTCAGTTCCAACTGTTTCCACCCAGCATGTAGATCAGACCTGTTGACCGCTCAGCCAACACCAGGCCATGGCACAATATTCGCAGGATGACTCACTTATTGCTATTTCTCAGGCGACCGCCTGCGCGTCATATCGCAATCCAACCGAAAATCCCTCAGCCGTGGGTATGCAACGCGAAACCGTCGCAATGTTGTCCGGAATGGGGTTCGCAGCAGGTGACAGACTGATTCTTGTGCCCGGCTCGATCGGCTTTGTGCAGGAAAAACCCAGCCCACTGACAGAAATGTCCACCAGTTGGATCGGCACCATTCCAATGCCCTGTTCCCCTGTCATGATCGCCATAAACGACCCCACGCCCGGCGGCGGCTCACATCGCGGCGAACCCCGACGCTCAAACACCATCGAATCCTCATCCCGCAATGCACTGTGAAACTTCAATCCCAATTCGCTTGCCATAATCTCGATCCTCACGCTGTTGCCCAAAGCATCAACATGGTTATCGACCACTTCCACAAGCCAGTTAAGAGCCTCCTCCCCGCGCCCTGAACACCCCCACACACTCTTTGTAACACCCGACCAAACACTTACTTACAGATCAATCACACACGCAGGGTACACATCCGCATCGTCGTCCAGCACAAACCACGCCTGCCTGCTCCCCGGTGTTCGGCTCCAGATCGGCCCGCAATCAACCTGCTCAATCTCCTTGAGCACCACAAATGTCGCATACCGCGCCTGCTTCTTTCCCTGCCAGTATTCTTTCGTGCCTCTGACCGAACTGTGATACTCCCTGCTGAGCCTTGCCACACATCGAGGAGTCAGCGCTTCGTGCTGATCCACGCTCGCCACCACCGCGGTTGCAAAAAACTGCCCCGATACCTGTTTGAAGTAAATGCGTTCACCCATGCACACCCGCCCGAACGGAGCACAGCGTACTCGGCTCAACCTTGCTTCAACGGTTTTGTCCCCCGAAAGAATCTGCTGCCCATAGCGTTTGTGCACGATGGCTATATGAACCGCCACCGCATCACCGCCTGCGCATTTTGCTGAGTGTGCCCGTGGTTGATCGCCCCTTCACCAACTCGACCAGCTCAATCCGCCCGCCATGAGATTCGACAAACGCACCACCCACCACATCCTCTTTGGCATAGTCCGCGCCCTTGACCAGCACATCGGGTTTGATTACTTCAATCAGTTTCACAGGCGTGTCCTCGCCAAACAGCACCACCGCATCAACCGACCCCAGCGCACCCAGCACACGCGCCCGATCCGTCTGTGAGTTGATCGGCCTCCCCGAGCCTTTTAATCGGGCAACCGATGCATCATCATTCAATCCAACCACCAGAAAATCGCCAAACTCTGAGGCAGACTCCAACAACGCCACATGCCCCGCATGCAACACATCAAAGCACCCATTGCTAAACACAACCCCACTCTCACCACCACCCACGCCACCCGCTATCCCCTTTTTACGGTGTGCGGTAATCTCAACCATCAGCTGATCCAGTGTCCTGGTCTTGCCATCAAGCCCGCCTTCAAGAACCAGAAGCGCGTGATGCACCCGGTCAAAGGGAATCGGCTCCACACCGAACACCTGAACTTCCAGTCCCGCAGCCGCATTGGCAAAACGCACCGCATCATGCCAACTCAGACCATTCGCCCGTGCCGCTGCAAGCCCCGCCAACACCACATCCCCCGCTCCCGTCACATCGTAAACCTCCCTCGCAACCGTCGGCACAACACACCCGCCATCCCCACAACCCCTCTCAAACAACAATGCCCCACGCCGATCAAGCGTCACCACAATCGCATCAAGATCACACGACTCAACAAGATGCGCAGCAATCGCACCCACCTCACCATCGCAATCAACCGTGCTGCTTGCATACTCCGCTTCGGTCCGATTGGGTGTCATCGCAGTCGCGCCGAGATACCGACCAAAGTCGCTCAATCGCGCCGGGTCCACAATCACCTCAACCCCCGCAGCCCTGGCGCGCCTGATCACTTCCTGACAAAGCTCAGGCGTGCACACACCCTTGGCATAATCCTCCAGACACACCACATCCGCATTGGCAAGCTCTCGATCAAACGCTTCCAGCAGCGCCTTGCCCATCGCCTGATCAACAGGTGCTGTGGATTCATGGTCAAGTCGAAACATCTTCTGCGGGTGACGGTGCTGCGCCAGACCAACCAGATTCTGCTTGGTGGTTGTCGGTCGCGACGGGTCCACCAGAAGCCCGCCCGTTTCAACCCCGGCTTGCGCCAGCGAATCGCTCAATACCCGCCCCGGAGCATCATCACCCACCACACCCAAAGCCACCACCTGCCCGCCCAGAGCCTGCAGGTTCAGACACACATTGGCTGACCCACCGGGTCGGTGGTCGCGTTTTCTAACGCGAAGCACCGGCACAGGCGCATCAGCACTGAGCCTTTCTGCATCGCCATAGACAAACTCGTCGAGCATGTAATCGCCAAAGACCACCGCTCTAAACGATCGCCAAGTGGCGAGCTTTTCCAGTATCACGCTCATAGGTTGCTCCGAGCTACATTAATTCCCATACACATCATAGGAATCCTGCATAGGCGTGTAAGCTAACGCCCCACCGCTTCAAGCACCACCCTCTCCAGAGCCTCTCCGTCCTGATTCAGCACCATCTTCAATCTGGGCCTGATCACCGGGCAAGGCCAGGCATCACTCGCCTCACGCTCAAGCTTGGTCCAATCCTTGGCCGTGGTCACAATGGCTGCTGCGTTGTGCTCTTTGGCCATTTTAATCACTCGGCGAACTGTCTCTGGCTTGTATGGATCATGATCACGCAAAACCAGTGTCTCAGCAACGCGGCCGCCCGCAGCCTCTGTTCTTTTTTGCACTTCTTGAATAAAAAGAGCAGGCCTGCCAATAGCACACACCGCCACAACCGTGCCCGCAAGAAGTTCTTCATACCCACCGAGCTCCCTCACAGCCGCGGTTCGTTGAGCTTCTGGTTCTATGCCATCAAATCCTGTCCATGCATGCTCTGCACACGCCAGCATCACATCAGGATTGACCCTTCTCACCTGCTCCATCAACTCACGCAACACCTGCTCAGAAACAGCTTCCGAATGTGTAAGCACCACCGCATCAGCCCGGCACAGCGAACCGATCGGCTCTCGCAGGCGCCCTCCTGGCAACAATCGATCACGAAACGGATCACTCGTTGCATCAATCAGCACAATATCCAAATCTCTTGCAATAAACCGATGCTGAAAACCATCGTCAAGAACGATGCAGTCAATCTTTTCCCCGTTTGGTGTAGCAAAAAGATCCCCAAGCCCTGCCAACCGATCTGGCTGGGCCACCACTGGTAAATCTGCAAACTCGGACTGGTAAACTTGTGCCTCATCGCTCATGCGCGAGCCATCTTCTGCCACAGCTGCGCGATATCCTCGCATCGCCACGCATGGGTGGTGCTCATTGCTGACCAAAAGCTCCAGCAGATGTACAACCATCGGCGTCTTGCCGGTGCCTCCCATCGACAGATTCCCCACACTCACAACGGGTCGATCCAGATGCGTGACGCGCTTGCCTTGATCAAAGTTTTTGTTTCGCCGAGCGACCGCCATGCCATACAACGCTGACACAGGCGCAGCAAGTGTTCCAATCCATCCGCCCCCACCACCCCCGTGATGCTTTGGCGCAGAAGAATGCTCAGTCATCGTCACCTTCATGGCTGGTGAGCCGAAGTTGAACTGGTTTCACAGGCTCACCCATCGCATATATTCTGGCCTGTGCCTGCCTGATCTCCTCTGCAAGCAGTCTTTGTGTACAGATCGTAAGCCTGGCAGTATAAACCGCATCGACAATCGCAATAAGCACAATTGCTGTCAACATGCAGATGACCGACATCCAGACCATGGCAAATGTGCGTGGATCATTGGTTGTCGCAATGCTAAACAAATACACAACCTGAGGCGTCAACATCAGCCCCACCACCGAACCCGCAATACGAATCCGCCTTCGACCCTCGGGAATGTCCTCAACTTCACGCAATGCAATCACATGCCCCGCCAGCATCAACATCACTGCTGCTGCAATTGGCACCACCAGCCACAAAGGCAGCGCAGGCTCGTCAAAGGTCCACATGCTCAGCACACAATCAGGCATCATTGCTGGTAAATAACTGTTCATCATGCAGCCCTTTGCGCGTATTGCTGCAACAACTCAATCCATCCTGCCAGTTTTTGCATGGGCAGACCCATGACGGTCGCGGGATCACCCTCAAAGGTGATCGGCCATCCGGCTTTGAGTCGTTCTGAAAGGTTATACGCGCCCGCTTTTCCGCGCCAAAGCCCGCTGTCGAGATATTCGCGGATCTGCCTGTCGCTGATCGTGCCCCAGCGCACCATTGCGCGATCGTGCACAATAAGTCTTTGACCCGTTCTGGTATCAATCAGAGCGACACCCGTCACGACAGCATGCTCTGCATCAACAAAGCTGCGCAGCGTGCGTTCAGCCTGGGCACGATCCCGAGGCTGACCAATGACACATCCGTCATCCACACAGACCGTATCAGCACCCATGACAACCACATTTGCGCCCGGCTCGCGCGCACAAAGCGTGTCCCAGGCAGAGCGGGCTTTGTAAAACGCCAACGCCATGACCCAGCCTGTCGCATCAACGCTTCCCATTGACAGATCGCCATCATCTACTGCAGGTACCACAACTTCAAAGTCGTAGCCTTGCTCTTTGAGCATCACAGAACGGCGCGGCGAGGTGCTGGCCAGAACCAGTCTGACATCGACCGCATGGGGGCGATCGGAGTTGGGAGCGGGGTTGGAGGGGGAGGGGGGTGTCATATCTTTCACGGTTCCCACAGTTGATCCTTTCAAGAGTCTATGGTTTTTGTAGCTCTACGATGCAATAAGACCACAATCATGGCTGGAGACCTGCAAATGAACGCTCATCTGGTGCAACTGGACATCTGCTGGGAGGAAAAATCAGCAAACTTTGCCCGGATTACCACCCTTTTATCAGCCTGCGATATCGAAGCTGGCGATCTGGTGGTGTTGCCTGAGATGTTCGATACGGGTTTTTCGCTCAATGTCCAGGCTACGAACGATGCTGATGAACAAACGCTTGGTTTCCTGCAGCAGACCGCTGAGCGATTCAGCGTGACACTGCAAGGCTCACGAACGGTGCTCAACAACGCTGGCCGGGCGCTAAACCTTGCAACGATTGTGTCTCCTGCGGGTGATGTGTTGTGTGAGTATGCCAAGATTCATCCTTTTTCATATGGCAAAGAGCCTGAGAAGTTCGATGGCGGGTGTGAGATTCTGACTTATGACTGGTGCTATGAAGCCACCAGCCTCACGATCTGCCCTGCGATCTGCTATGACCTGCGTTTTGCAGAGCTTTTTCGCATGGGCTTGCTCGCTGGCGCACAGATGTTCGTACTTGGGGCAAACTGGCCCAAAGCCCGTCAGCACCACTGGCGCTCGTTGATCATCGCACGGGCGATTGAAAACCAGGCGTACTTTCTGGGCGTAAACCGCACCGGCGCCGACCCGCATCTTGCATACACAGGCGGGTCCATATGCGTAGACCCATTGGGCGAGGTTATTGGTGAACTTGACAATCACGAAGGTGTGCTGAGCGTTTCTGTCGATGTTGACACGCTGAGCGGCTGGCGTGATACCTTCCCCGCCTGGAAAGACATCCGATTGCTGTCAATTGATGAGACGATCGACTGAAGCTGCACTCAGGTTGGCTGCATGGCGCGAACGAGCCTGTCGGTGCGCTTTTCTGCTTTGTGATCTGCAACAACGAACAGCGCATGGACCACCCCTGGTATCCAGAACAAAAGTGTCAGCACCAGACTCAACACAAACTGAAAGGGCTTGCCTGCCAGCAGGACAGCCAGAGGCGGGAGCAATATAGCGAGCAGATAATGCATGTAAGAGCCTCCTTTACACACTTATTTGGAAAGCAGGCGGTGCTGTTTCATGCAGCATAAATGACAAAAAACACGGCGCCGTGCCCACCCAGGCACAGCACCGTGTCATGTTGAATCAAATCGTGCAGGTTTTACCCGCGATCAGGCACAGCCCACATCAAAGGCGATAATAAAGGCAAAGAAGTCCAGCACATCGATGCCGCCATCGTTGTTCAGATCCGCAGCAGGGTCCAGAGCATTGAACGCTGTGATGAAAGCAAAGAAGTCCAGCACATCGACACTGCCATCGTTGTTCATGTCAACAGCGCAGCCTGGCGGGCAGGAGCTGCCACAGAACATGTCAATCCGTGCAACAGGTGAGAGCGCAACGCCTGCGACGCCTTGGGGGTCCTGGACGATCCACTGGAAGTAGCGGGTTTGGCCATTGAGGGCTGAATCAGCGGGGATAGGCCAATGGAAAGTTCCCAAGCCGGTATCAGGGCTTGCGCCATCAAGGATGAACGGGCCGAGGAGTTCATCGGGGATCAGTTCGTTGCCGACGGGCGGGCTTGATGAGATCGCCATGAAGCAGTTTGCACCACCCAAAGCATGATCTATGCCAAGCTTGAAATCAAAGTTGCCGACATTGGGAGGCGTAACCGCGATCATGGTGGGCACAAAGCCTCCGGTGCCTGGCGTGCCTGTTGTGATAATCACAGGATTGGCAGCTCGTTCAGATTGAAGCGTCGGGCGGTCAAAGGGGAAGGCTTCGCTTGCCACGCGTGGATCGGTCAAGGCGTTGGCCATGAAATCAATGAGAGGTGTGCGCAGGAAGGGTGGCACGGGTACGGGCATGATGGGGTCAACATTTTGCGGGAAGATGGGCTGGCCATTGGCTCCCCGGTAGTGATCCAGGACTTGGGCCAGGTTTGTGATTTGGCCGTTGTGCATGAATGTTGATTTGAGGCCTACATTTCGGATTGTGGGCACTTTGAATCGCCCAAGATCCCCAGGATTGCCAGTGATGGCTTGTCGCCCGGTATCTTCAACAGGCGGTCTCATGCCGATGTTGCGGAAGGTGTTGTTTGTAAAAAGGGGCGGGGTATGGCAGATAGCGCACGGGCTGTTGCGAAAGAAGTTCCAGCCTTGCACCTGACCGGGTGTCATGGCACCAGGAACACCTGCGACAAAGGCATCCCAAGGCGTTTGATCCGGCACAAGTGTGCGCTCATATGTCGCAATAGCAAAGGCAATACGACGAGAGTTGATAGCAGAATCGCCAAAGGCTGATGCGAAGAGGTCCCGATAGGTTGGGTTGGCAGCAATGGCATTGGTCATGTCAGACGGAATGTTGGTCGCCAATGCAAGCGGGACTGCTGAAGTCAGCTTGTCGGTGATCTGTGTCCAGTTTCGACTCTCGTGAGCCATCTCTGCACTGGAAAGGGGCGGCCCAACGACCTGGCTTTCCAAAGCACCACCAATAGCAATCGCGACTTGCCCGGTTTGTGGATCGGTGAAGGCTGAAGTTGCTCTGCCATCCCAGAAGAGATTGGGTGCATACATCGCCATGACTGAGGGGGGTGCTGTTCGACCAGTGACCTGGCGAACTGTTCCAAAGACCGAGTCGCGGAGATAATCTGCCTGAGCATCGCTGTGAATAACGCCTGGCGATGCGAAGATGTCATCGGGCGTGCCAATGAATGTGTCAGGACCGGGGTTCAGGCCGACACGAGGGTCGGCACCTGCTGAGGATGGGATGTGGCATGTACCACAAGCCATGGTGTTGTCAGCACTGAGTTGTTCATCCCAGAACAAAATTTTACCGAGAACTCGTTTTGATTCGGTGATGGGGTTTTCAGGTGGCTGGGGGACGGGGGGCAGACCCTGGGCGAGTGCTGAGGATGCAAAGAGCAGGCTCAGCGCGGTCAACGACATCGTGGGCACGATTTGTGCTCGAGTGGGGACCTTCATATTCTTCAACTCTCTTTCTTTGGCTGATAAATCAGCGTTCCGCATTTGCTCCGGGGTAACGACCCCACGAGACCCGGAGCTCTTCTCATTGTGATTCTAACGGACAAGCATGCACGCTATTGCGAGAGTTTGTAAAAAAAGTGTCCCGGGTGTTTGTTTATGCAGATTTTGACGGTATTCAGGCTCCTTACTCGCAGTTGCAGCTATTAATATGGACCAATAACGCACTGTCAATCAAGGCGAATCAGCAGGGCTTGCTGTTCAACATGGAACATCTTGCAAGGGTCCTTGGGTACAATCGTTTAAGTTTGTAAACTTCAGCCAGCACTGGGAATCTGCCAAGTGACGACACCAACTCTTGATATTCATTTCGGCGACAATGCGTCGATTTTGACAGCATTTGCTGATGAATCATTCGATCTGATTTATATCGACCCGCCTTTCAACACCGGCAAGACCCAGGCCCGAACACAGACCCGGATGGTTCGTGATGTTGATGGAGACCGCGTGGGCTACAAGGGGCACCACTATCGCACGGAGCACCTTGGTGCGAAGGCGTTTGACGATGCATTTGATGATTTTCTGGGGTTCCTTGAGCCTCGCCTTGAAGAGGCGTTCAGACTCTTAAAGCCTGATGGCAGCTTCTTTCTTCACCTTGATTACCGAGAAGTTCATTATGCCAAGGTCATGCTCGATGGCA
This sequence comes from Phycisphaerales bacterium, assembly GCA_029260555.1. GTDB lineage: Bacteria > Planctomycetota > Phycisphaerae > Phycisphaerales > UBA1924 > JAJDCZ01. The sequence goes on along the minus strand of JAJDCZ010000036.1, from coordinate 8,325 downwards.
TCTTCGGCCGGCCGTCGTTCATCAACGAGATCATCTGGGCGTATGACTATGGCGGGCGCTCAAAGAACCGCTGGTCTGCCAAGCACGACAATATTTTGTGGTACGCCAAAGACCCAAAGAACTATACCTTTCGGTATGACGACATCGACCGCATTCCCTACATGGCTCCAGGTCTGGTGACCAAAGAAAAAGCTGAACGAGGAAAAACACCAACTGACACCTGGTGGCACACCATCGTCAGCCCAACGGGAAAAGAAAAAACCGGGTACCCAACCCAGAAGCCACTGGGGATGATCAACCGGCTGATCAAGGTTCATAGCAACCCGGGCGACCGAGTCCTGGATTTTTTTGCAGGCAGCGGTACAACCGGGGAATCCGCGATTCGCCAGGGACGAAGTGCAGCCCTCATTGACAAGAACCAAGAGGCGATGCAGGTCATGCACAAAAGGCTGGCATTTGCTCAACCAACTTTCCATGGCTGGCAACCTGAGCCGGGTACAGTTGTTGATGTACCCAGGCTGTGTATGAAAGCTCCATCGGATTCATAACTCTGACGAGCCGCGAATGTCAGGGAGCGTGGATCAAAGATACACGGCAAATGCACATAAAAGACCACTCCCTGACGGTCACAACTTGTTCATCACCACCTGGCATTAATTAATCTGGTTGGCCAGCCTCGGCGATCAACAATTGCATGGCCCCTTGCGTTTCAAGGGAAGTGGTGCCAACCAGAGCTGCGGGGACAAGCACTGTCTCACCGAGATGGACTTTGACAGGGTCGCACTGTGCAGACACAACTCGGCCTTGCCCTGAAAGCACCATGATGACTGTTGGGCATTGGCCTGATCCTGGCAGATCTGTTGTTTTTGTGATTTGATGATGAAAGATGCTGTAGAAAGGTGTTTGAACAAGCTCGCCTTGTTCGTTTGCAGTGACCGCTTGTGGTGCTGAGCCGTAATCTACACAGGCCAGAGCCTGTTCAACATGAAGCTGACGAGCGGGTCTCTGGTACTCGTTGGCCCAGTCATAGACTCGGAAGGTGGTGTCGCTGGGTGTCTGGATTTCTGCGACGAGTGTGCCCGCGCCCAAAGCGTGAATCGTGCTGCTGGGCAGGTCATGGCACTGGCCAACAATCGCAGGCACACTTTGCAACAACTCAACAACCCCCCCACCCCCACCACCCACCCGCCTCCCACCTGCGCTGGTTCCGACATCGAGCAGAGCTTGTTCAAGTTGTTCTCTGGTAACGCCGGGCTTGAATCCTTTGTAGATCACACTAAAAGGCTCCGCATCAAGCACGAGCCATGATTCGGTTTTAAGGTGTGCTTCGGGATGAGTACTGGCGTATTCTGGCGATGGGTGAACCTGCACGGAGAGGTTTTCGCGGGCATCGAGAAACTTGACCAGAAGCGGGAAGTTGCCTTGGGCTGTGGGCTTAACCTTGCCCATCATGGCCGCTTGCCAGGCTTTGAGTGCATGGTTGAGGGATTGGCCAGCCAGTGAGCCGTTGACGATGATGGAGCGTGCAGCATCGCCCCCGCCTCCTGAGGGGCTTGTGCAAGGCAGGTCTGCAAGTTCCCAGCTCTCGCCGATGAGGGCATTTTCAGGAAGATTCTTGCCCAGCTTTGCCAAACGCCTGCCGCCCCAGACTTTTTCCTTGAGGATCGGTTCGAGCTTCAGTGGATAGATCTGCTGACTCATGGGCTTTCTTTCTGATCAGCGGGTTTTGATGATGCTGTGGACGACCGGGCGGGGAGAGGGGTGGTTGGTTTGCTGAGTTCATGCTGGGCTTGATGCAGTTTTCTGATTCGCTTTTCATCGGCACAATCAAGAGCAATCAGCACCTGAGTCTTGCGCCCCGGACCCAGCGCATGGCGGGCGAGCACGCACAGGCTGTCAAACAAGACTGATAACTGAGCGGTGTTGAGTGATTTGATGCAAGATGTTGCAGATTCTTGCAACTGGCGGACGCGATTGACAATTTCAGAGCAGACCTGATCACGCGAGGGGCATTGCATGAACACCAGAGGCTCAACACCCAGGGGAGAGGCAAAGTAGACCTCCTGCCAGCCGGGGCGTTGGGATTGACCAATCACCAGATAGCTCAGTGCTGAGAGCGGCGTGAGTTTGAGGCTCTTGCTGGTCTCCAGTGCCGCTACCAGCTTGAGTTTGAGCTTGCACGCCTGAGCCTGCTCAAAGAGTTCAGCCTTTGCACTTGTATGCATCGAATGCTCCAACTGGCTTTGACAAGGCTCTGTCATGCCTGATGCAAACTCGATACTTTGATCCATACGCTTGCGATAGGCTGTCATGGACTCTGAGCCATCGCAGGCTGCGGGACATCGCCCCATATCCTTGTACGCACAGGCACACCCAGATGGTGCTTTGGCCAGTTCGGCAGGTTCCCGGCACAGCTCAAACAGATCTACAAGCTGATCACACGCCTGCGTTGCAGACTGACGATCGCGTGCCAGCCCCTTGATGACTGCACCACGACTCAAAGCCTGATCAAGCCTGACAGGGCGCCATACCGGTGCAGGGGACTCAGGCTCGATGCTCAGGCACCAAGGCTGCCACTTGCTGACGATCTGATCGGCTGTTTGGGGAAGCAATTGCCTGCACAGGCTCAGCGTGAGCCAGTCTGACGCCAGGGGGCATGACAGGGTTGTGGCCCAGACATGGTGTGTGATGAGCCTCAGATCAGCCCGAGGCGATTGATCCGCTACGGGCTTTGATTCGAGCAGTCGTGAGCGAACAAAAGCATGGACAGAGCGGGTCTGGGCGATCTGGATGGGCTGATGGTTTTCATCCAGTAGCATGCAGATGCCCGGTGCTGGGGGAAATGCACCGAGATTGAGCGTGTTGTCTTGCTTTTCAGCGTACCAGTTGAATACCAAGCTCGGCCAGAGGGCTGGAGTATCGTGTGCGTTGCGCTGAGTTCGATGCCAAGGCTCGAACGGTGGCGACGGCGTGGGTTGTGACCCAGGCACGCTTTACGACTCAGCAGTCGGGCCAATGGACATGCCGGTGAGTCTGGCATCAAAAGCGACGCGTGAGCCTACGAGCCCCTGAACATCACAGACGAAGCGTTTTCTGCCAAACTTGACCTCCTGACAAAGAATCAGCAGGTCATCGCCGGGCAAGACGCTGGATCGGAACGCCACTTCCTGAATCCTGAGAAACGCTGCCAGCGCAGGTTTGCCATGCCGGGAGTTAAACAAATAGCAGGCGAGTTGGGCTGCGCTTTCGACCATGAGCACGCCTGGGAACATGGGTTTGCCCGGGAAGTGGCCTTTGACCCAGAACTCGTCTTCTCGAACATGCTTGATGCCCACGCAGTCGGTTCTGGCGTCGTTGACCCAGACGATGCCATCAAGCAGAGCCAGCTCAAAGCGATGCGGGTTCCAGTACTCAAGCTCTTTGCGTGTGAGCAAAAGTTTTGAGGTGTCGATAGCAGACAGATCAAAGAGAGCTTTGCTGTTGAGGCTGATATCGTTCTGGGTTTCTTTTGAAGCCACGGTCATCGCATCCACTCCACCCGCCCTGGCCACGAAAGTCAGTCGTCCTTACGCAGATCAAGGATCTGCTTGCGGATATCCTGGGCGAGGTTCTTCACTTCCTGCATGGCCTGGCGGACGCGTGTGCCCGCAGCCTTGTTGCCGCCTTTGGCTTTGGCGATGTCTTCATCGAGGGAAGAAATAACTGTTTTGAGTTTGTCGTATGATTCCACGGTCTTGTCCTCATGTGCTGTTGGGTGCAACACTCACAATCCGGACGAACGCCGTCCATCATCGCGAGATCGCAAATATATTCCCCAAAATGGGCGCTGCAGGCAAGTCCGCCCAAAATGTCAAACTGGCTCAGAGCTTGATGCAAGCTCGATAAATACACATAAGCTGTTTATGCTACGCAACTTGCGTAATCAGACTGTCAAGGATATCTAAAGAGGCAGCAATGTGTGATTTGGCTCCTTCGCGGGCCAAAAACACGGGTACACAGGCTGCGGTGAGTACGCGGCGGATGTTGGCCAAACGGTTGTAATCGGCATTTGTGCTCAGTCCCAGGTTTTTACGCACCCGGGCAATGTGCGACACAGGCTTGATTCCATACAGCGAATCGCGATGCCCCCAGTGCTGACGCTCGAAATAAATAGCATCCTCAACCCAGTGCCCGGGATGCACCAGCGCCATGTCAATCAACACGCAAGTATCAGGGTCGTTCTCGCGGCGCATGGCATTGCCCAGGTGCAGATCGCCATGGCACCAGGTGTTAATCGGTCTTGCACGCCATTCTGGCACCAGCTTGGGAAGTGCCCGGTGGACCTTCCGCACCGCATCACGCCACCGTTGAGCATCGGGCAGATTGTTGGACTGAATCGACTCCCGCGAGCGCACCAGCAGATGATCCCACTGGGCTACGCTGGGCTCTGGCACAACAGGCTCATGAATGAGCGATCGACGGTGAAACTGCACCACAGATTCGATCAGATCCACCACCGCCTTCTTTGAGTGCTCCCCCGCCAATGTTCGGCCCTGGAGCTTCTCCATCACCAGCCAGCAGATATCCTTGACCCCCTCCAGCCCCACACCCGAGGCAAACACCCGAGGCGTGTTCAATGCACCGGGTAACGCGCCATTACTTTTATTGTGCAGCTCAGCTTTACTGGCTTCGTCTTCACATGACAACGCCACGGTCCAGCTGTACTCACATTCACCCACGGGAACTTTGACCATCACAGGGATGCCCTGTGAATCATCATCGGTTTTCCAGAGTGAGAACCCCGTCGCAGCTCCGCCCCGTTGCCAGTCTGCACGGAACCACTGGATGGGACCAAGCTGACCCTTGCAATGCTCGATCAGCATCGGTCCAAGTGAGTTGCCCAGCACCGACGGCTTGCACTCTGCCGCCCGCGCCTGCTCTCGTTCCTCGATCATGCTCTTTCCTTATTCAAAGCACTCAAGCCCTCATCTATTCCGCATGAATCCTACTCGCTGACATGCTTATCATACAAGATACTCAGCTCACAAAGTTGAGATATTGACAAATCATCCACACGCGCCCGTGGATTCCACCACCCTGGCAACTCCCCAGCTCTCTCAAGATCCGCCAGAGCCTTGCCTATCTGCTTGCGGCGATTGGCAAAGACCACCCGGCACAGGGTGCTCAGAGCCCCCAGGTCGACGCCTCGCGAAGGCTCAGGCACGATGCTGACCATGGTGCTGGTGATCTTTGGGCGGGGCCAGAAACACTCGGGGCTGAGTTTGGCGAGCTTTGTGATCGACGCACCCGCCTGGGCGAGGGCTGAGAGTGGGCCATAGGCATCATCGCCGGGCTTTGCCAGCAATCGATCAGCCACCTCTTTTTGAATGGTGATGAACATCGAGCTGCACGATGGGTGACTGGTGAGCAGGCTGATGATGATGCCGGTGCTTGGGCCATAGGGGAGATTGGCGATGAGTTGAAAAGCCTCGCTCCCAAGAGCTGCGATGACCTTCGGGTTCATGAGCCTTGTGCCAGCCAGGCAATCGCCCCGGATCAGTGAAAGCTGACCCGCTTTTATTGGCTCTGCCAGGCGGTCTTCCAGCAGATCCGCCAACCCCCGGTCAAGCTCACACGCCACCACACGACAGCCTCGCTCGAGCAGCTCATCAGTCAGCGTGCCCGTGCCCGGCCCGATCTCCAGCACCTGATCGCCCGCACCTGCACCAGATTTTTTCACAAGAAGCTGAATCAAGTTGTGATCGATCAGAAAGTTCTGCCCCAACGCCCGGTTGGGACGCAAGCACCGCTCTTCCAGCATCAATCTAATCTGCGACAGGCTCTGCATTGGTATATCTATAAACAACAACTCAATGCTTGTCTTTCCTGGAAACTTTATTTGTGGTTGAGCTGTGCAAAGCCAACTGTCGTGCTTTGACCGTTTGCCTGGGATTTTTTGTTGCCTCAAGGGCTCTTGACAGCGGCCTGAAAATTCTGTACCTTCATGCTGAAACAGGGGGGTGGATTCTGCATATGCATGTATTTTATCATGCTTTGTGCAGGTATTTTAAAAAGGACAAAGCGGTGAGATTGAACCGTCACCCGTCAATAAGTAGAATTACCACTCTCTTGTTGAGCTGCTTGTTTCTTTCCTTCCCTGTCCGTGGACAAAGCGGCGGTTCAGCCCCACCTCAAATCATCGTTCAGTTTGAAGACCTTGACGGTGACGGTGTGGTTACGCCTTTGGAGCGTTCGATTCAGGTGTACCGTGATGTGCAGCAGTTCAGCGAAGCGTACCAACTCCAGCAAAACCCTGATTTGCAGGCTCTTCTTGATGACATGCTCGCGTATACCCACGCCCTCTTCGGCGATCTAAATGGCGATGGCATCGTCGATGCCTTGGACATCTTGTATCTGCTGGAGAATGTGGATGTTGTGTCGCCGACACTTTTGCAAAGTGACCTGAACGGGAACGGAGTGGTGGGCGCGGCTGACCTGTCAACACTGATGAGCGCAACGGGAACTGTGATTAACCTAACCGAGGAGCAAATGGCAGAAGGGCTCGTCGACATACTCAATATCGTCGTGCTAGAGACTGCTCCAGGTGGTAGTTTTTCTATGAATCCAGCCCTACCTAATCCCTTTCTGTCTAATTGCTGTGAGTGGGCGGCTACCCAAAACATGAATATGAACTGGATTACTACTCTTCCACCATGTCCTTGTAGCATTGGTGTCCCTGCAGTTAATCCGAACCCTGCTGTTTGGCATAATCCGAGCAGTGGTGGAGAATTGGATATTTTTCATCCTGGTGAGACATATGACATGCGGTCGATTCCAACCGTATCTGGATGGCCTGGACAACAATGTACTTACGATGCATTTGGGAACCTCATTACGGATGGAATCGGGGCGGGGACACCTGACCGAGTGTCGCCAGGTGGTTTTTTTAATGCTCTTCGACACTTTGCTATGGATGTCATGCCGTGGTTTAATTGCGATAGCGAGGGACGCCTTTGTTTGCACCTTCTTGTACGCCCTCCGAATAATGGAAACGGCTGTCCTATTAACGCTCCTGTACCACCACCATCTTGTGAAGAGTGTTTATTTGGTTTTTAGAAATTGACCCGCTGTCTGGAGCCAACCCATGCCAACATTCTCTAGAATTCTGTATTGGATTGCACTGTTTGGCAATATCTTGCTGTTGATACCTGCATTAGCGATTTTCATAACTACCATAATCTCTTTACCATTCGGCGGCGTACTGCCCACAATGCTCTTTTTGAGTGTCTGTGTACCACTGAGTATCGGGCTGATTAATGTGGCTTGCCTCTTGTTGACTTGTAGGCTTCCTGTCGAGTGGCACTCCAGATTTGTCAATGGTGCTATGTGGGGCAATATTCTGCTTATTGGGGCCTTTATACTTGGGCCTTTACATCAATTTTCAGGCTGGCTTGTGTATTTTCAACTCATGCCACCCCCAATACCTATTATTAGTGCCATCATTCCAATCTTGATTTGGAGCATCACAATCGCAGTACTGAAAATGTCTGTATACGCAGAAATTAATATGGTCTCTGATGCAGGCAGCTCACGCAGTATTGACCAAGTTAGAAATTCTGACCGACTAACATCCGTGTCCCGGGTTCTTTTTTGGGTTGCTCTTTTTATTAATGTCTTTGTACTCCTGCCCCTCTCATTTCTGGTGGCCTTGGCGGAGTTTACTGCCAGTGTCTAACACATTGATTATGGTTCTGTGGCTGGGACTGATCCCAATGGTGATTGCTGTTGTCAATATCATTTGCCTTCTTGCCTGTCAACAACTTGGAGCACGCCTTCGCATTGTATGTGCGGGAATAGCGACTTGTGGTAATATTTTGCTCATGGGTATAATTACATGGAACATATTACAGGATTCAAGAGGGTTCAGTGCATTGAAAGATCCATGGGCCATCATGATTGCCATGACTTATATAATTATTTCCACAACAACAACTATCGCCTTATGGATGCCCATTGCACGAAGTAAAAATAACGAACATCATTCGCCTTACAAATAGTTTGTGCTGAGATTACAATCGCTGCAGCTGGTTCATAGCCAAAAAAATGTACACTTACGAATATTGGTTTCTTGAAGGTTCTATGATAATAGCGGGACTCAATTAGGTGTGCAGTTGGTTTCACGGTTGATAATAAAACAATCGTCCTTTGGAACCTCTGAACAACCCTCACCATTCTCCGGGTTATAATATGCTTGCGGCCGTCGGCCCGGTGGGCGGGCTGGCGTCTGGCACGGAGGTTGACATGGCGATACGCAAGAACGCGGCGGCGGGGTTTGTGGATGTGGCT
>JAJDCZ010000035.1 GCA_029260555.1 Phycisphaerales bacterium | reverse complement strand
GTGGCACGGTTTGGGGCGAGTTTTTGTGAAGATTTGATGTCGTTGGGGAGGATGGGGGGTGTAGGTGCCACTACTCGATGCGTAGCAGCGCAGTAGTGTCTTGTAAAGACGAACAAAACCACGATTGCGCCGAAGACGGCGAGTCGTGGCACCTACGGCGGCGAGTTTGGACAGGCACCCTGACAGTTTTTGCTCCATGATCGTCCGTGTCATTTCTGTTTGCTTCAGTTGAGATTGTCAGTAATCTCATGGCGCAATCCTTGTGTCCACCTGGCCCGATTGTTAGACTGGGTTATTCACATGAGGGCTCACAATGATTCGTTTTTACCAATGCAACACAACTCGTATTCTTGCATCCATCGCGATTTTTTCTGTGCTTTTACCGGACTGTATGGTTCAGGCCAGAGGTGCTCTTCGCAAGGCTCAACCGGTTGTCTGGGATGGTGAAGCTGGGGATATGCAGTGGTTCAATGCGCTGAATTGGGATCCCAATGGACTTCCAGGTATCAGCAGCACTGTGCTGATCCAGCTCGGTGGGCCGGTGGTTGCGTTGATGCAGCCAATAGAAATCGATTCATTGAATGCCCAGACCGGACTGACGCTTGACAGCTCATCGCTCTCTATTCAAAATCCAACCTCGATCAATGGACTCTTTGTTGATGGGCTCGCTGCAACGATTGATTCATCCAGCAGCACGATTGATATTCAAGGCACAAGTTTCTTTAACTCTGCAACGAAATGGAGCGGTACCGGCACAACACTCAACGGCGACATCACAGCACTGAGCGGAATGGCTGTTCTGTCCGGTGGGGATCTGACACTGGCGGGGAATCTTTCACTGGGCAACAGTACCTTTTCGCAAGGCATCAATGGCAGGGTCACAATCGCTGGCAACCTTGATCTTCAGAATGCATCATTATTCTCAGCGGGAAACTCAAGCCCAATCTGGATCGTTGATCAGGGCGGCTCGATTGGGAATAGTGGTCCAACCACATCTGACATCAGCGATCCACTTACAATCGTGTCTGGCGATCTCACTTCGGATGTTGGAACACTTGAGATACGCGGAAACTACACCATCAGCAACGGCAAGGCAACCGTCACGAACTTCGGCTCAGTCAGATTCACAGGGCCGGCGAACGGACCGACACCAAACCAGATTCACATGACGGAGTTCTCGGGCGATGGGCTCATCGAGATACAGGGAGCACCAACGACTATCGGTTCGCTGACTGGGCGGACAACCGCATCGGTCATTGGGGCAGAGGGAGTTTTACTCAAGAACACTGTTGTGATTGAAGATGAACTCTCCAATACCGAGAAGATGACACTCTTTGGGGTGACACTTATAGGAGATGTTCTCAACGGAGACGACGGAAGATTGACTGCTGCTGGTGGCGTAATCGAATGCAAAGCCAGCACCGCGATTAAAGTAGAAACGATCGTCCAATCCGGGGGCAAGATTCTGATGACCGACGATACCCGTGTCGACAGAACGCTGCGAGTGAATCAAGGCGGGATACTTGAACTCAATAAATGGATTGTCAATGTAACTTTCCCGCCACATGTACTCGCTCAAGTCGATATTGCTGGTCTGCTTCATATGCCGGCTGGTGGGCTGAGCTCAGACATTTTGATCCCGCTTAATATTCTCGCGGGTGGATCGGTTTTGATTGAGGATCGCAGGCTCCAACTCAAAGCTGGTGGAAACATGGGCAATGGAACTTTCACCCTCAGTGACACCGCGGCTTCAGGGTTTCCCACACTCGGATTCAACGGCAGCGACCAGGACACATGGGTGTTTGAGACTGGATTGACTCTTTCAAAGATCGGAGATCGTGCGGATCTCTTCTTTGGTAACGGGTTTGGACTCCAACCCAACATGACAATCAATGGTGATCTCACGGTCAATATCACTGGTCTGCTAAGTAACGCCAAAGTCCGTGTACCTGTAATCACAGGCGATGGCACGCTGATCAACGATGGCGATCTTCTTATCGAACGCCCCCTGGTTATGAATGCAAAGATCACGAACAGCGGCTCACTAACCCTCCAATCCGCATTGACACTTGCTCCCATAGCTCAATCCAGCAGAATTAGTCGTAATGTGCAAGGGGGTACGGTGACACAAAAGAACACACTCAACCTTGGTAATCAATCTACTGTGGAAAATCATGGTTCCTGGGTCATTCCAAACTCGACAGTCACGCAGCCTTTGGCAGGATCCGATCCAGATCTGTCCAGATTTACCAACTTTGGTACATATACAGCAAATTCAGGTACTTCATCCATCTCTGCACGATTCCTCAACACTGATGTCGGTACTGTCGTTGCAGATAGTGCGATACTCTCGTTCTCTCGTGCATGGGATGTTGATCCTGTAGGGCGGCCGTTGATTGGTGGTTCGTGGAAGACATTAAACAATGGACTAATCCTGATCCCCAATGCTCCACAAGGGCTTATTGTGAACGGAGCAAATTCGAAAGTCACTGGCGATGGGACGAGTCAGCCCTGGGTTGAGAATGTCGAAACTTTCGAGGGAGGCTCAACTGCTGAGCTTGGCGACACGGTGTTCAATGGTCCTGTCGAGTTTGACAATGCGGATCTGGTCGTTCAAGAAAATGCCACAGTGGGCACAGTTGCTCCAGCAGATATTCTGTTCAATAACAGTTCGACAGGCACCGTCAATCCCGGAGCCACACTCGAATCTGGTAACGATATCAATGTTGGTAATGACAACATTGATTTGCCCTCGGTGACGGATCAACTTCAGGGGGTGCTCTTGATTGGAGTTGGTCCTGTGAACCCACCCACGATCCGCGCTGTGACGATCAATGTCTATGCCAGCTTGACGCCGATCATTGATGATACTGGAACGATGATCGTTGATAGCGATCTTGTCATCCATCCTACTGGCAAGCTCAATATCAATCTTCACACTGGCGGGCTTTCCAGCAATGTCAATGTTTCGCGCACACTGACTATCGATGGCTCAGTTCAGGTGACAAGCCTGGCTGGATACACGCCGACACTTGGCGACTCGTTCGTCATCGCGCAAGTTGTGGGCAATATCGTTTCGATTCCGATGCGTGCCAATGGCGATGCCGGAGTCGGGCTTGCATTTGGATTGTCGATCTCGGGGACTGATGTCATCCTCAGTGTCGTGTGCAAGCCGGATCTCACCGGCGATGGCATTGTCGATGTGCTGGATTTCTTTGAGTTCATCCGCCTGTTCAACGCTGGCGATCCGGCAGCCGATCTCACCGGCAATGGTATTGTCGATGTGCTGGACTTTTTCGAGTTCATCCGGCTCTTTGATGCTGGCTGTGCGTGATCAAGCCGGGTACGCCATTTCTCTTGGTCTTGGAAGAAATCGGTTTGTAGAACAATGAAATCCTTGTGTGCTGGAGATGGCGAATAATGGCACGCCCACCAATGCGAGCAGTTTGAGAGAAGTGCGGCACGCCTTGGCGATCCAAACGGGCCAATAAAAAGTGGAATCAGCTCTTAAAAGAACAGTTTTTGATAAATGAATAAGGAAATCTTGTATCCGAAGCCTTTTGTGCAATCTCTAGTCTCGAGTAGATTCAAAGCGATATCTCTGATTTGTCAGAGATTCCATGCGCTCAAGAGAGCTTCTTCAGGAGATCCACGATGATTCGCTGCTCTATCTCGTTCTTAGCTGTCGCATTGCTTGCTACGGCATCTTTCGGGCAACAGGTCTGGCGTGTTGATGCTGATGCGACAATTGGCGGAGATGGGTTGGCATGGGGAAGTGCATTTGTCAACCTGCACGCTGCGCTCGGTGTCGCAGCTGCAGGCGATGAAATATGGATTGCTGAGGGGGTATATACGCCTTCGGACATTGATCAGACGGTGAGCTTCGTGCTTGTTGACGGGGTGTCGCTGTATGGTGGGTTCTTTGGGAATGAAACGCTGCGCGATCAACGCGACCCGGCGATCTATCAATCGATTTTGTCGGGCGATGTGGAGCGAGATGATATTACCAGTCCATCGCATGAACTGATTGGCTGGAACTCAGGGCATGTGATTATTGCCAGCGGCGTGGGGTCGATGACTGTTCTTGATGGGCTGATTGTCGAAGGTGGAGCGCTCGGACCTGTGGGAACTTTTGCGGGGGATCCCTTGATGTCAGGATCGGGGTTGTATTCGATAGGCGGTTCGCCCACAATCAACAACTGCATATTTCGGTACAATGTCGCAGCTTGGGGCGCTGGAGCGGGGATGTACTTTCGGGACGCATCGCCGACGATTACCAACAGCATGTTCTGGGCGAATTCCGGGCACCTGAGTAATGGCGGGGCACTCATGTTCACCGGGAGCGGATCAGCCACAGTAGAAGATTGCGAGTTCTGGTGGAATCAGTTGGTCTTCAGTACTCCTGACTCATCGGGCGGGGCAATCTATCACAACTCGAGCGGCCAACTGACGGTTCGGCGGTGTATCTTTGATACCAATCTGGTCCGCCCGTTCTTCTTTATTGGAGACGATCTTGGGTATGGTGGAGCGATTTCATCGTTTTATGCACCGCTGCTTGTCGAGGATTCGATATTCCGGAACAACACCGCAACGATCGGTGGAGGGATCGTTGCATGGAACGAGGCCAGGATTATCAACTGCCTCTTTGATACAAATCATGCTGTTTCAAGGGAAACTGGCACCTTTGAACTTGGTGGGATTGGTGGGGGTTTTGCTGGGTACACATTCACTCCCAGAGACATGTTCATTGAAAACTGTACCTTTGTTAACAACACCTCCAAGGAGCACGGCGGAGCAACCGGCGGGTGGAACTCGAACTTGGTCATCAGCAACAGTATCTTCTGGAACAACAGTGGTTGGAACCCGGATTTTAGTGGGTATTACCGCGAGCAGATTGGCGGGAACTTTGATCTTCGTTACAGTCTGGTGCCGGGGATATTTGGACCCCCAGCCTTTGGTGAAGACCCGATCGATCCTGCAAACTTGATCGGGTGCATTGAATCGAATCCATTGTTTGTTGGTGGTGGGGATTATCGACTCTCAGCGGGGTCGCCAGCGATTGATGCTGGGGAGAATGCCACATGGACATCGCTGTGGGCTACAGACCTCGATGGAAACCCCCGGTTTGTTGATGATCCTGATACAGTTGATACCGGATCAGGATTTGCGCCAATTATCGACATGGGTATCTATGAGTTCCAGGTCGCATTGACTTGCCCTGTCGACTTCAACGGAGATGGTGTCGTTGATGTGCTGGACTTCTTTGCGTTCATTACTCTCTTTGCCAACAGTGACCCCGCTGCAGACTTGACGGGTGACGGCACGATCGATGTGCTGGACTTCTTTGCCTTTATCACATTCTTTGCTGCTGGCTGCCCATAACTCCGCCAGAATAGTGCAGTAGCGAGCTACTTTGAATGAGTGGACGGGAAGGCCTAGGGGATGATGTGCTGTAAGGGAGCATTGACCAGAGGACGGGTCAGTGGCTCGGATTGGGGCGAGTTCTTGTGAAGATTTGTTTCTGCGGGAAAGGTGGGGTGCCACTACTCGCCGTCTTCGGCGCAGTAGTGTCTTCGTTTGTCTATACAAGACACGACTGCGCTGCTGCGCATCGAGTAGTGGCACCTCTGGCAGTGAGTTTGGACAACGGAGCCGGGATCGCGCGCATTGCCTTAATGTTCAGGCGCATTGCTCCAATGCGCGCGTACATTAAGGCAGTGTTCACGCGCATCAACACAATGCGCCTCGTCCCCATAACAACGCTCGCAAACCAGGCAATCCCGTTGATCGCACCCCGTTTGGATTCTGGTTCACCAGGATAACTTCAAGCAGACCCCGCCATTCTGCTGTGGCATTCAGCGGGCATCATGGCCACGCAATGCAGAGAGCATGGCATCCTCAGAGTCAGAGTCTTATGAGAAGTCTTCCCGCTGCACAGAGTATGGTTTGTGCAAGCCGATCAGCCGCCGAAACCGCTGCGTTGTTGTCGGTCGCTGGATGATCCGATGCCTTGCACGCCAAAGCCCTGGCCGCCCAGCCCGGTGGGTGTGACGATCATCCCGAAGGAAGTCTCGCTGGTGGCGTTGTCGACACCAATCCGGACACCCACGATGAAGTTGGGGAAGCTGCGCTCCAGCCGGGCTGAGATTCGCCGCACCTCGGTCTTGTCCTGATCAAACTGAACCAGCCCCGACAGGCGATACTTCTTTGTCAACTCGTATTGAGCGCCGAAGCTGATGAAGGTGGTGTTCTGGACTTCACTGACGCGCAGATCGCCAAAGGTCGAGAACAGCGGGGTGTGATCAATGCGAAAACCGGCCACCAGCAGGGCCATGGCGTCATCGTCAAAGTCATAAACCGCTCGGCCTGCCAGCGTGATGGCATCAGAGAGCTGCCAGCTTGCATCGACCGTGGCGTAGTCGCCCAGCACGCTCAGTTCAGGCCTGTAATCAAAGTAGCGGCCGACGACGGATCGTTGCGGGCCTTCATCATCAGAAATCACCAGAGAAGTATCAATGGTGACGACATCAACTTCATGCCAGCGACCGGGGCCGCCGCGCTGGGTCTGGAAGGTTTGATCGAGCGAGATTTTGACGACTGTGCCCTGGGCAATGCCTTCGACCTGATCGTCGTAAATCGGCAGGTCGATCGAATCGACATTGGTATCAGCGTGCCAGAAGGTGACGCTGGGCTCGATGACATGGCGGAGGCGATGCAGATCCAGCATGGACGATTCAACGCCATCAAAGACGCGTTGAACGCTGGTATGCACGCGCGTTCCCAGTGCCCACCAGATGCGGTTTTCATCAGCACGGTTGGCAGAAAAAGCTGTAAAATCATTGTCCCAGGTGGTGAATCGACCCACAGCAAATGGCGTGATGTTCAGCGGCCCGAGCTTGAGCTTGGCGTTGAGTTCGTGCCTGGTATCAAAGCGATTGACATAGTCCTCTCGCAGGCCTCTGGCTCTGAGCGTGTCGCCAATAGAAACATCAGGCAGGATCCCCAGAGCATCAAGCGAACGGCGGCTCGTATTGAACCCAAGCTCGCGTGCTGTGGGTTCGATGAAAGTGAGCTGAAGCCTGCTGAAGCGATATTCCGAGGTGTAACTCAGTACGCCGGGCAGGAGTGCTGCCAGCGGATCGTCTGCCTGGCGGTAATAGGCGATCTCGGGGAGTCTGGTGACACCAGAGCCTCGGCTTTGAAAGATGTATTCGTTGGGGATGAAGTCATTGAAGTAGCCTCGGGTCTGGGCGGTGAAGGCGGTGTTTTCATCGAGCTGGCGCAGATAGAGGGAACTGGCAAACTCGCGGCGTTCGCGTGTCTGTCTGCGGAAATACGCATCGACGAAGTTTTCATCGGAGATCTGACTGGCTTCGGCAAAGAGGGTCCACTTGTCATTAATGACCCAGCGATGTTCGGCCAGCACGATGCCTCGGAACTCGCCTTCGCGATCGACACGGTGGCCGGAAACCAGTGAGTCCTGCCCATTGTCAGAAAGTATGCCAAAGGCAAACAGGCTGCCTTTGAAATCTTCATCGCCCCACTTGATCTGCGTACCAACGGCCAGGCCTCGTTCGACAAACCCGTCCAGCAGCAACTCAATATCCAGATTGTCCTGTGGCGGAGAACCCAGCAGTGAAAGCAGATCCCACCTTGTCGTCACACCCGCGCCGGATTGCGACGAGTTGGTAAAGCCGATGCTGCGCAGCGGGAAGCGCGTGGGATCACCCTTGTACCAGGGCCACCAGAAGATGGGCGTATCTCCCGCGTTGAGCGTGATGTTTTTCGCTTCGACCATGGTCGAAGTCTGCGTGGTGCCTTCGTCATCAACCGGGCGATCCTTGAGTGTGATGGTGACATCACGCACGCCTACGGAAAAGTGAGGCTTGAAGAATGCGGTGTTGGCGAGCCGACCATCGCTGGCAGCGAACTGCTCGCGGGATTGCTGACGAATGGCTTTGGCACGCAGATAGAGTGGCATGCCTCGCTTCTGGTCGTATGTCCAGAACACAGCATCCAGTACGATGGCATGATCAACACGCGGGTCATAAAACAGCTTTTGACCACGCAGGGTGTACTGACCATCTGAAGCCTGCACATTGACTTCCAGATACATCCCATGGACCGACTCGCTGTCGAGCCTTGACAGGTCGGCAAGTGTGCCGCCTTCAATAAAGATGACTGCATTCTGAGCGGTAATTTCAAGCGTTCGACCTGATGATCGGTCCCAGTATTGAATGACGACCCCGCCCGTTGCGGTGGCGATGGTCTCGTCTTCGTCAGCATCAATCGTGACATCGCCAGGTGAAATCGAGATGACGCCTGAGGGCTTTGCCAGTATGCCTCCGGGCTGTTGAGGCTCAAGGTCTGCGCCTGGTGTGATGGGCTCATCAGCAATCGGTTCGCGGGGTTGATCGACGACACCGCTCTCATCCTTGACACCCTCTGCACCCTTGACAGGTTCGTCAGTGTCTTCAGGCGTTCGAATGGGAGGCTGCTGCGGGCTTTGCTGATCGTCGCCAGTGTCCTCAGTGGGAGGCAACACGGAGTCATCACCGGGAGGCGGGTTTACAGGTGGGATGGAGGGTGGTGGGGGAGGGGGCAGTGGAGCAGGCGGGGGGCCGTTGATGAGCATGTCCAGATGCTCAGCCAGTATTGCTTCGCCCTCAGCTACAAATGAATAATCAGGACGACCCGCCTGGCGCAGATCCACACGAAGCTTGATGGGGTCTTGAGTATCAATCACGCCTTGGACGGAGAGGCGATCGCCCGAGAGGGACATGCCTGATGGATCGGTCGCTGCACCGGCATGGTCAAGCACTACAAAGACCTGAAACTCACCTTTACCTTGCGTGCCGGGGCCGATGCGTTGGATCCAGACAAGCGCCTTGCGGCCATGGAACTCGTAGGAGCCGAGCGTGATCGTTACCGAGCCTTCCAGCAGCACGCGCTGTATGGCAGCGCCTTGTGGACCAGATGCAGGCTCAAGCCATGTGGTGGCAGAGGTTGCTGCCATCGCGATGCGACCAGAAACCGATGCTGAGGTGAGCGTCTGGCCTGCAAAGTCCCGCCCGGTGATTGCAACTGTGGGCTGAACCGTCTGGGTGGTGCCAGCAACTCGGGCGAGGGCATTTGGCGATGCGATCGAACTGACAGCAGCTGCGATGGCAAGGCTGAGCGAAAGAACTGATGAACGATTCCGAGGCATCCCTGCTCCGCGTGTGGGGTTGATTACATCGTCGTGAAGTGTGGATGCTACGGAATCTCGCGCCTTTCTACAACCCGGGGGACCCAAGGAATCAACAATTTACGAATCTGAGACGATCCAGGGCGTGGTATCAGCAGGTTTTGCGCTGAGATTCACAGCTCGAACGCCTTTGATCAGACCCAGCGCCAGTTGGGTGATGCCCACAACTGCCAGAAGCGTTTGAAGGCTGACAAGGAGCATGGGCAGGGAATCTGGCTGCCAGAGCATGATGAGGGACAGTCCAAGTGCGATGGTAGTGAGCAGGGCTTTGAACTCGGTGGGACCAAAGCGGGCAAGCTCGAAAGAACCTGTGATTTTGGCGCGGATATTTGTCAGGACCGCGGTGGCGTAGATGCAGATGACGCATGCGATGGCAAATCCCAGCCCGATCCAGGGCGAACCCGTTGCCAGTGAGGTTGCGATGCCCAGGCCGACCATCCAGTAGGAAAATGAAAGCGGATCGGTGAAGTGATCGAGCAGTTCGCCGCCGTTTCGGCACTGGCCAGTGGCTCTTGCGTGGGCACCATCGACCATGTCTGCCAGATGGTTTGCGAGCACACCCAAGGCTGCGAAGATGCCCGTCCACCAGAAGAGGGGCACGAGTGTAAAACCCGCAGCACCAATGATGGCAAAGCTGTGCCCGATGGCGATGATGGCTTCAGGAGGCAGTTTTTTGGGAATGTGTAAAAGCCGATACAAGGGCTGAACCAGCGGGAACAGGACGGGATCCAGAATACTGCGTGTGATGCGTGCCATATCTGGTTGTTAGGGGTTGCAAACTTGGAGTTTCAGCACAATTCCACCGTCATACCGATGGATTTAGCAGTTAGTGAGTGGAGTTACCTATTTGTTGGCATGATTTTGCATCATCTGGTTGAAGATTTTGGTTTTGCCGGGCTCGATGGATGCCCATGACCATTTTTCGTCGCCGAGGAGGCTGCGGGAGATGGTGTGGATCTGGCCAATGTGGTAGCCGAAATGGCTGATCTGGCGATTGACGGCTTGTGGCACAGTGTGAGTCTCGCTTCTGATTGTCACTGTGCGAGACATGAAATCTTCAGGGAGTGCTGCGAGTGTCTCAAACAAGATCGCCCAGCCTGATTCCCAAGCTGCCATGAGCGATTCGTGATCCAGATCATCAATGAACTCCGAATCCCGATCGCGATCAGGTTTTTCGCCATCGGTGGTGAGAAAGTCAGTCCATCGCGAGCGCAGATTGCCAGCCAGGTGCTTGATGAGGGTCGCGACGGGGTTGATGTTGGGCGTTATTCGTTCGTGTAGCTGCGCATCAGTGAGTTGGCTGAAGGCATGTTCAGCAAGTTTTTTTTGTGAAGTGAAGATCTCGATCCAGGATGCAATCAGCGGGTTGTTGTTCATATGAAATCGTAGCTTGGGAATTAGGGTGGCGATTGCGTATAAAAAAGCCTCTCGCTTGAATGCGAGAGGCTTGAAGTGGTGGATCAGTCAGTTTTACCACACATTGGTTGAGCCGTTGGTTGTATCCTGATCTTTGGCAGCTTTGATTTGGCCGGGTGCAAAGTGATCGCTGGCCCAACTGGCTGGGTAGTCAGGGTCATCAACATCCAGTGCATGTTTGGTTGGGAGCATGGGTCTGAAAGTGTCACACATCACAGCCAGTTCGTCGGTGTATTTTTTGCCAAGAGATGCCTCGATGGTGCCGGGGTGTGGGCCATGGACGATGCCCTGTGGATGGAGGCTGATTGAGCCTGATTCGATGCCTCGGCGGGCTTTGTAGTTTCCCTCGACATAGTAGAGGACTTCGTCAGAATCGATGTTGGAGTGGTTGTAAGGAACGGGGATGGCTTCGGGATGGAAATCAAGCACACGCGGGCAGAACGAGCAGATCACAAAGTTGTGTCCCTCGAAAGTCTGATGGATCGGAGGCGGCATGTGCAGCTGACCCACGATGGGAGCGAAGTCGTCAATGTTGAAACAGTATGGGTAGTAACAGCCATCCCAGCCGACGATATCCAGGGGGTGATACGGGTAGATATAGCTGTGGATGCTGTCAAGAGCTTTGATGCGAACCTCAAAGTCTCCAGCTTCATCATAGACCAGAGGCATCTCAGGTGTGCGCAAGTCTCGTTCACAAAAAGGTGCATGTTCAAGGTACTGGCCAGTGGCTTTGGCGATGTATCGCTTGGGCGGGCGGAAGTGTGAGCAGTTGGTGGTTTCAAAGCCTACGAACTTGCCGTAGGGCATGTCGGCTTTAGTCAGCCCCTCAGGGCGTTCGTCATCAGGCAGGTCATTGAAATGGATTTTGTAGATGACACCTTTGGGGAGGATGATGTAGTCCTTGGCGTGAAACTTGAGTGTACCAAACATGGTGTTGACGACACCCGAGCCATAATGAATGAAAAGACATTCATCGCCCTGGCCGTTTTTGTAGTGGTAAGTCATCTGCTCAGCGGGCACGCACAGAGACATTTCAACATCGCTGTTCCCGAGAACAACTTTTCGCCCCTGAACGGGGTCGCCATGGGCGGTCATGGGCGCAGTTTTCATGTGCCTCATGCGCATGACATCGGTTTCGATGTACTCGACCTTGGTTGAATAGAGTTTTTCCCAGCCTGCAACTTGTGTAGGTGGGTGGATGTGGTACATGGTACTGGTAGGACCATCGAATCCCTCGGTGCCGAAGACTTCCTCGGAATACAAAGCTCCGTCGGGTCTGCGGAACTGGATATGGCGTTTGCGGGGAATTTCGCCGAGTTTCATATAAAACGGCATCTCAAAATCCTCGTTCTTCCCCGCACGGCTTGGTTTGCCAGTGGGAGAGGGGGTTAGCGGTGACTGGTAAAACAGATGGCGGATTATATCGCAGCATTTCGGCCTCAGGCATGAAAAGCAATCTGGCAGAGCCAAACATATTCCTGCCAGAGCGGGAGTGGGTGGGAGGGGAAGGTGAATAAACTCTGTTCAAGGTGTTGGCGGTGTGACAGGTTGGCTTTGGAAAAACTGGTAAGATGTTTGTAAATCAGGATCAATGATGAATAACGATCAAGATCAACTTGATGAACAGTTGCTAGAGCGTGCTCGAACAGGGGACCGGGAAGCGATCAGTACGCTTCTGGCAAAGCATGGCGTGGTGGTTCGTCAGCGCATTGAGCACGACATTTCCAGCCGTTGGCGATCGGTGCTCAGCGTGGATGATGTGCTCCAGCAGACCTACGCCGAGGCGTTTGTTTCCATTGGCCAACTCAAAGCGACCACAGCAGTCTCGTTTATTGCCTGGCTGACGAGTCTTGCCAAGCGAAATCTGATCGATGCAGTGCGGATGCTGGATGCACAAAAGCGAGGCGGTGATCGGCAGAAAATCGAACCCAACAGCCAGGCTTCGTATGCCGCCCTTCTGGATCTTGTCAGCGCGACCCTTGCAACCCCAAGCCGGGTTGTTGCAGGGAAAGAGGCGACTGATGCACTGTCCAAAGCCATCGCCAAGCTGCCCGAGGCTTACCGGGTGGTGATTCAGCAATACGATCTTGAAGGGCAGTCGATTGAGGATGTCGCTGAGAAACTGGGCAAGAGTCTGGGAGCGACCTACATGCTGCGTGGACGGGCTCACCGTATGCTGGCAGGTGTGATGGGTGCACAATCAAACTTTTTCAGCCAGGCACCGTGACAAAGCCTTGTCATTTTCGCCATTGTGATAGAGCGCAAGGTTCAGCCGGAGTTTTTCTTTGTGCTGTAGATACTGACAAACTGGAGATACCACAGCATGCAATCCGGTGAAGGTCCACTATCTGATGAGCAAAGGTTGATTCAAGAGGCAATCGACGAGGTTTTTTCAGGTCAACCTGATGAGAGCTGCGATCCCCTGACGGAGTTGCTGGCCAAGGCATTCGTCGGGTACACACTTGTTCGTGAACTGCATCGTGGTGGGCAGGGTGTCATTTACCTGGCGATTCAACACTCAACAAAGCGGCGTGTGGCGATTAAAGTGATGCATGAGGGGCCATTTGCAGGTGCTCGCGATAAAGCACGCTTTGAGCGCGAGGTTGAAATACTTGCAAGTTTGAACCATCCCAACATTGTGGCGGTTCACGACAGTGGCGAGGCTGCGGGTCATTTTTATTATGTGATGGATTACATTCCGGGGCAGCCTCTGGATGCATACATTGCCAGCGAACCTCGCTCGGTGGATGCGTTGTTGAAGCTCTTTGGCACGATTTGCCAGGCTGTAAACGCGGCGCACATGCGAGGCGTTATCCACCGTGATCTCAAACCAAGCAATATCCTGATTGATGCAGAGGGTCAGCCTCATGTTGTGGATTTTGGTCTGGCCAAGGTGATGTCTGCGGATGCTTCAGGTGATGGCTCGCCAAGGACGGTGACGGGTCAGTTTGTAGGGTCGCTGCCTTGGGCATCACCGGAGCAGGCTGCGGGAATGCCGGATCAGATTGATACCCGGACAGATGTGTATTCGCTGGGCGTGGTGCTCTATCAGATGCTCACCGAGCGATTCCCATATGAGGTGGTGGGGAACATGCGTGATGTGCTTGAGAATATTCTCAAAGCGGCACCCGCCAGGCCTAGCACCGTCAGGCGACAGATCAATGATGAAGTTGAAACCATCGTACTCAAGTGTCTTTCCAAGGAACGCGTTCGGCGTTATCAGTCTGCTGGTGATCTGGCTCAGGATGTCCATCGCTATTTGACGGGTGCGCCGATTCAAGCCAAACGCGATAGCGGACTGTACCTGACTAAAAAGCTGATCACGAGGTACCGGATGCCGGTGGCGGTGGGGGTGGTGATCCTGATCGCAGGCGTGGTGTTGATGATCTGGCTTGGGCTGGTGTCTTCCCAACTCAGGATTTCCAACGAACAGCTTACCGAGCAGACCATTCAGGCGCAGCTCGAAGCGGACAAGGCAAAGGCTGTGGAGGAGTTTCTCGTTAAGCTTTTCACTTCGGTAGATCCAGCCTGGGGTCTGGGGCGTGATGTTCGTGTTGTGCAGATTCTTGATACAGCGACTCAGCGCGTGGGTGAAGAGTTTGAGGAACAACTGGAGGTTCAGGCAACACTCAGGCAGGCCTTTGGGCGAAGCTACTTTGCTCTAGGAGTATCAGATAAAGCCGAGCCTCAGCTTCGCAGGGCGATTCAGCTTCAAGAGCAGGTGTTGGGTGAAGCTCATCAACAGACGCTTGATACCAAGCAGAGTCTGGCGGTGTTGCTGCGCAACGATGGTCGATACAAAGAGGCAGCCCGTTTGTATCGTCAGGCCATCGATGGCATGCTGGTGTTGCATGGGACCGACAGCCCCAAGCCCTACCGTCGCATGATGAACCTGGCTCGCCTTGAAGAGTTGACCGATCCTGATCAGGCTGATGAAACCTATCAGCAGGCATTGCAGGGGCTGGAGCGCACGCTTGAGCCGGACCACCGTGATGTCAATATCTGTAAGAGTCACTACGGATTGTTTTTGTTGCAACGGGATCAACTGGATGAAGCAAAGCCGATGCTTCAGGATTCATTGGCGTATTTCGAGAAGAAGTACGGCGTGGATCATGCTGTCACCGCAATCTCGCGATACAAGATCGCAAGACTTCTGGCGGCTTTGGGGGAGAATCAAGAAGCAACGAGTGCTTATGAACAGGCTATTGCCGGGCTTGAAAAAGCCAAGGGTGTCGATCATCCTGATACGCTGGCAACGCGAGATCGCTATGCCCGGTTTCTCAGTTCGATAGACCAGAAGGATCTGGCGTTGGAGACATGGCAGCAGATCGTTGAGCTTGCATCAGAGAAGGGTTTGAGTGACAGGGTGCTGGGTGTGTATCAGATGCACCTTGGCCGGGCTTTGAAGGAACTGAATCGTCTGGACGAAGCTGAGCCTGTGCTTGAACAGGCGGTTGCTGCACTGGTATCCGGGCGCGGGGTCGATGATGAGGTTACCATCGAGGCGCTCAGGCAGATCGTCGGGCTTTATGATGCGATGAATGAGACTCAGCGAGCGAACCCCTATCGAGCGATGCTGAAGCGTGCGGGTAACCAGAATATTTCTGGAGACGATGGATGAAGCTGAAGTTTCCGATAAAAAACAGACCTTGAAGTATCTGGCAGCTTTTCCAGATGATTTATCTTGACTCGGACGGGTCTTTGCGTCATGCTTGTCAATTGAAGAGCAAAGACGGCTCAAGCTGTGGAGGACTGAAGATGAAGAGGAATCATCTGCACATGTGGATGGGCGTGGTAGCGAGTGTTGCTGCAGCCAACGCAGAAGCACAAGTTGTGTTCTCGCCAGACCTGGGTGGTGACAGTGGTCTTTTTGCCAACAGCATTTATGAAGCCAACTTTAACCTGCTTCCGCCGCCGCCACTGGGTGGTGGGCCAGGAATGGGGCTTGGTGCAGGTGACAACATTGATGCTGCTTCTTCAGATAAAGATGATACTGACCCTGATTTTGTGCCATGCTTTTCAGTTGATCCAACTTCGTCGGGTTCGCCTCTGCCATTTCGCGCACCGTTTACCAGCTTTACGGTCTTTGATCAGGCCTCCAAGAATCAGGTCGAGGGGGATCTGTTTAGTGCAACTGAAGCGTTCAATCGTGTCAACGGTTTGTTGCCAGTGCCGATCAGCCTGGGGCTCAACTCTAATGAGTTGATTGCCAATCAATCGCCCACATACCCGAATGAAATGAGTTTGCTCCCGCTTGCGAATCCGGCTGACTTTGTATTTCCAAAATCGCCGAGAGACAATGTCAATGCTGAGACCATGCTTGAGCCCGGCAGCTCGGCAATGATCTTTTCTCTTTCTGCTAACAGCCCTTCGATCCAGTCTCTGGGAGGCACCAGCGGCGCAGATCTGTTCTTTGACCCCAATATCACTGTTGGTGGCAATGAACAAATTTATGCGACCTTTGCACAGCTTGGCCTTCTACAACAAGACGATATCGCCAGCGTTGCTTACTACGACAGCAACAACGACAATCAATACAACGGCATTGACACGGTTTACTTCACGCTGACTCGAACCTCGCCAACACTTGGTCCACTTGGACTTTCAGCAGCTGATGTGCTCGTTTCCAGTGGCGGCATGACTCGGCTTTTCATTTCACATTCAATTCTCGGGCTCCAGCCTACGGATGCGATTGATGCTGTTTCGCTTGATACCCTTATTGCTGGGAGTGTGTTTCAGACTATCCGCATGAAAATTTGCCCTGCGGATCTGAATGGCGATGGCCAGGTGGATGTGCTGGACTTTTTTGCATTCGTAGTGGCCTTTGGCACTGGAAATCCCATCGCTGATCTGGACATGAATGGCCAAATCGATGTGCTGGATTACTTTGCCTTTATTGTGGCCTTTCTGGCAGGATGTCCGTGATTTTCAGCTTCATGGTTCAGTATGCTGGACTTTTGCCTTGGATCCGTGATACGCTGCACGACTGATTGAAAGACAGGGCGCATAGCTCAGTTGGCTAGAGCGCTGCCGTCACATGGCAGAAGTCACAGGTTCAAGTCCTGTTGCGCCCATTTGTGTAAACGCTGTAAAGATAGTAGTTTACGACTTGGCAAATTGGTTTTTCGGAGCAGCTTGGGTCATATTTAGCGCGGTCAGTGGCGTGCCCCCACAAGTGCGTTACGGAGGCCTCACCTTCAAGCTGGTACAGAAACGGGTACAAGCGCAGACCATTCCCAATTTGCTTGAGGCCGAGGTTCTTTGGTGGCAGGTGCAACGATGACCATGCACCAGCCAGCGAGGTGGTCCGTGAGCAGCCGAGCTATGGTCAGCTTCTTATGTAATCTCAAGGCGAGTTGCAGCAGTTCCGAGCACTGCACCTGTCCAGTCGTCCAGATATTCGACTGTTGCGTCAGCGGAGATTGGTGCTGTGGGAGTCAGGAGGAGGTCGTAGCGCTCGCCGGGGCCGATCTCCCAGGAAGTGGCTGATACCACCTGTTGCATCGGGCGTCCATCAGATGCAACAACATCAAAGGGAAGTCCTGCAAGGCGGACCCGGCCCCACTGATAGGAAGCGTTCAGGATGCGCAGGTAGATGCGCTGACCAACCGTGGCCACGAGTCGCGAGTAGAGATCGGTTCTGGCTTGTGCTGAGGAGAATCCGTTGATCATGAATACATCAGGGCGATGGCGGGCGGTTCCTGTGCCGGAGTTCAAGATGTCTGCCCAGGTGAGATCGTATGTCATCAGGTGCCAGAGCACTTCTTCGTCGAAGGTTGGGCCGCCATCCCAGGCGCGAGTGATCGAGCTGTCCGGCGGGCGAACGATGATCGCTCCGGACATGCCGCGATGGTAGTGAATGACCGTATCGACATGGCAGTGGTAGTGGTAAGTGCCAGCGTGGGGGGCGAGGAACTGATAGGTGTAGCTGCCCATTCTGGGCACGCTGAACGATGTAGCGGGGACGCCATCATTTTGCTGATCGACATCAAGCCCGTGCAGATGGATGGTGTGGTCCATGGGCGACATGTTCTGGAACATGATGTTGGAGGTCTGGCCCTGGATGATCTCAAGGTGGGCTGAGGGGAACTGCCGGTCGTTCATAAAGCCCTGGAAACTCGTACCGCGATCAAAGTACCAGACGCCGACGGGTTGGCCGCCGATGTTCTGGCTGCCTGACATTCGAGAAACTACGGAGTAGTTTGATTGAACGATAGTACCGAGGCCAGCCATGACATTGCTCCAATTGGAATCTGAAAAAGGTGAAAGGTTCTGTGTGTTTGATGATCTGCCGCACGCTTGAAGTGGAGCTATGTGGCACTGATAAGCGTGATCTGGCCTCCGATGTAGAGGCCGTTATCCGTGGTTGTTGTTAATGAGTGCGGATGAACCGGGAATACACCGGGCTGGTTCACCGTCAGCAGTGCTTCCAGAGTCGTGTGCCCCGGCAAGGGGATTGTGTCCTTGGGGCCAAAGATTGACTGAGGCTGATTATTGATGCGCTGAATATCGACATGGTAACCATGGAAGTGAACCGATTGACG
Organism: Phycisphaerales bacterium; assembly: GCA_029260555.1. GTDB lineage: Bacteria > Planctomycetota > Phycisphaerae > Phycisphaerales > UBA1924 > JAJDCZ01. Next base: position 3,660 of record JAJDCZ010000035.1, on the reverse strand, counting down.
CACCCAGCCAAGGTTGCACATTCTCAGAAGAACACGCTCGCCGACCTGGCATGTGATCAAGGTGCCTGGGTCGCTGGCGGTATCAGGGAATGTGAGGTTGTTCACCGTGTGGTAGTTCGGTTCATAGGTTGTGTAGTCCGGCAACAGGCCGGTATCTATCGCAGTGTTCCAGCGATCATCGGAATCGACATAGAGCAGGACATATTCGCGGTCATAGCCGAGCACCGAACTTCGACGCCCCCCTCGCAAACCGTTTTTGTGTGGTCGGCTGATGATCACCGCACCGAGTCCCATCGGGCCGGCAGCGTCACCAAGTAACTCATCGGTCAAGAGCCAGGTCCCCTCGGTAGGCACGACGAGATCTAAGGTGACAACCTCGCCCGGGGCGATCGTTGGGCCGAGCATCCCCCCGACGATCATGGGTCTGATCGTGTACGACAGCGAGTTGCGCATACGCACCCGCAGGATTTCTCCCGGAGCACCCGTGAGCACCGGCACGCTTCCCGCCACCGGCGTCGAGCCAAGGGCACGGTATCGATGGTACGGAAGTATCGAGCCGTCAGAGAAGGTCTGCTCGATGCGTGCCGCCTCAAGCATCCAGACTTGTAACGGCTGTTTCTGCCACAATTGTTTGATCAGGTTGGGCTGTCCAGCATCCGCCGTTCCCACACCAAGCTGAAAGGCGATACCTGTCGCGACCGCCATCTGAAGGAATCGGCGTCGTCCCGCTTCAACGGGATCTACTCCAACTGGATCTGAGGCACTCTGATTCTCTTGACGGCTCATTTGCTTCTCCGGATTGGTGTTATCAGATTATATACCGAAATATCAGCAATTCACGGGAAAGGCCGCATGGAAGTAAAAAACGACTCACCAAATTCGATCGCCGTCCCATAAAAGAAGAAGACAGTACCAAGGCTGAAATTTGAGCTCCGACTACCTGTTATTGGAGCAAAACTGACACCACAGGAGACAGCCCTTTATGCAGATGATGTGCAATTATCAGTAATCTCGATCCCCACCAAATGCGAATGCTTGCTCTTGTCTTAATTTCTGTACCAGTTGTAGCGGTGATGCCTATGCGTCAGACCAACACAATGGTCAGACTGCAATGGGGGCAGGCAGGTGGCACCGACCACACAGCCCAGCAGAGTAGCACTCCGTGGCACCGACCTTGGCTTTGCAAGGCCGGTGCCAGACTGGTCGCTCGCACCGACCTCCCCGGGCGGAGGTCGATGGCACGGGTCACGGGGTCGGTGCCACCCGCCGCGGCTCACAAACTGCTACCAAGAGTTGTCCTGTGTCGGAAGCGGATTCAACGGCACGGAGTACACGGTTGTCAGGATGTGATGCAGAGCGACAAGCACTAACTGCACATTGAACAACTCTGCGTGATTATCTGGCTTTGCTGCCTTGTAATCGAACACCTGCGAGCCAACGACGGCGTATGTGGCGGCGGGGTCTTCAACCTCATGGAGCAAGGACTTCGCGATCGTTGGCGCTAGCGCAGCTACTTCATCCGGCGGCGGCACCCTCCCATCACGGCAGAGCACCCCCAGCTGCTCCATCAGCCAGAAGCTAGCAGTCAGCGAGTCCAGCTTCTTGCGTCTAAACGGCCACATGATCTCCCCTTAGGCCTTGCCGGGTGGGCAAGAAAAGGTGTCAGGAACCTTTACTCGGTCCGTAACGGGTGCAGCAGGCCGAGTATCGGCAGCCGAGGGCCGTCCCCAGCCGAGAGAGTCTATACGGCGGGTGGCACCGAGCCCATCACCATCCGCCTTGGCGTCGAGCCCGAGAACACCACCCTCAGCATCGCGGCGTGAACAACGCGAAGAACGAAAAGCGAAAAGCGATCATCAAGACACAGAGCGTCCCGGGTTGCAATGCCCGGGCCGCGTTCTCTTTGCACCACATAGGACACAGAGGGAGACAGAGGAACGGCAGCGAGGAGGATGGCATCTGGTGGCACGACGCTCCGAGCCGTGCGGGGAGAGAGAAAGGGGGTGGCGTGCCACCCCCGGCCCTGAAATGCGTGCGGGGGCTGTTCCGTATACTGATGGTGATGTTCAACGCAAAGACACTCAGACACAGCAGGTCCGCCCGGCTGATGGTGGTTTCTATGGTGCTGGGGGTGGTCGTGACCGCCCAGGAGGCAGGCCAGACTTCCACCACCCCCCAAGATCGCTCCGGAGGGGCGAACTACCCCACCGCAGTCCCCTCGCACCGCCAGGCCGACAATGTCGCCATCATCACGATCGAGGGGCCGATCACGCGGATCACCTCGTACAGCTTCCAGAGGCGGCTGGGCAGGTGGCACCGACCGCACTGCCCAGCATAGTAGCACTCCGTGGCACCGACCTTGGCTTTGCAAGGTCGGTGCCAGACTGGTCGCTCGCACCGACCTCCCCGGGCGGAGGTCGGTGGCACGGGTCACGGGGTCGGTGCCACCCGCCCCATGACCCATGTTTATGAGATACTGTACAATCAACTGTAAAAACCACCATGACACGAGAGATGATACTGAAGGTGGGGATGGGGATTCTATTCGGTGCCAGTCGTTATTCATCTCTGGAGTATAATGCGAAGATTGATAGATCAGGCTGAAGCCTTTGGAGGTCATTGATGGATTTGCTCGACCGGTTTCTAGGACATGATGCCTGGACGACACTGCAGTTGCTTTTATGCTGCCAGGGGTTGACCGATGAGCAACTCGACCAGGAGTTTGATATCGCACATCAAACTGTGCGAGCAGTCTTTTTACATATCATCCGCAATGTCGAAGCATGGTCAGATCTCATGGCTGGGCAGGTCATTCGTGCGAGCCAGGGGCAGTCCATTGCCGAGTTGATCGCTCGCCTGGATCAGGCTTCAAGTGACCTGGCCACAGTAGCCAGAACTGTTGCAAAACGCGATGAGTGGGACGAGCGATGGATCGATCCACTAGAAAGCCCGCCGATAGAGCGAACCTATGGCGGAACCATTGCCCATGTCATCACCCATAGCATGCACCATCGGGCACAACTGATTTACATGCTGCGACGACTCGGAGTTGAAGAGTTGCCAGAAGGGGATGTTCTCAGTTGGGAACAGCAAGCGTCAAAAGCCTGACAGTTGCACCCGATTGGGTTGAGGGCAACTTTTGAGTGCAAACTCAGGTTCGACTCGCTTGATCAAATCGAAGTCGTATTCTGTGACAGTTGCTTGAAGATTGTCTGAGTCAATACCGCTCGATTGATTGGTTTGGTCGCATAGTCATCACAGCCTGCATCGATGCATTTCTTCCGATCGCTGGCCATTGCGTGCGCAGTCAGTGCAATAATGGGGCGAGTGTAGTTTTTTTGCCTGAGCACGCCGGTCGCCTGGTATCCATCCATCACGGGCATCTGCATGTCCATCAGTATGGCATCGAACGGCGTGCCTGCATCAAGTGCCTGGAGTGCTGCATCGACTGCCAGTTGACCATTTTCTACAATCGTGACTTCAGCACCAGCTTTTTTGAGTGCATGTGCGATAAGGCGTTGGGAACCTCTGAACAACCCTCACCATTCTCCGGGTTATAATATGCTTGCGGCCGTCGGCCCGGTGGGCGGGCTGGCGTCTGGCACGGAGGTTGACATGGCGATACGCAAGAACGCGGCGGCGGGGTTTGTGGATGTGGCT
>JAJDCZ010000034.1 GCA_029260555.1 Phycisphaerales bacterium | reverse complement strand
CCTCGGCTGGCTTAACCAATGGCGTGGTATTCTGGTGCGGTATGCAAAGAAGTCATCGAACTACATCGCGTCGATCCAACTCGCCTGCATCCTGCTCTGGTACCGACGACTCGAACGATTGAGGGTTTTGAGATAGTTTCTTAGATGATATTTAGAGATGTTGTGGCCATGGTATGCAGTTATACCTGGCAAAAAAAGAGCGCCCGGGTTGGAAGCAAAACCCGGGCGCTCGAACGCCGAGCAAGTTATTGAGCCACGCGATGTTCTCAGTCAAACAAGGCTGAGACTGCGGGCAGGTCCACGCTTCGGAGCAGGAGTGTCGTCTCGATGCGGAAGTTGGACTGTGTGCGGTGTCGTTCTGCGAAGAAGAACTTGAGCTGGTATGACTGGCCATCAACGAGCCAGCTAAGGCGGTCCAGATCGATGGTCTGTGAGGTGGCGCCGTGGACACCACCGATGTCGATGACAAGCCTGCCATCGATGAAGACCCAGACATCATCATCGCCTGTAAAGGTAAAGACCTGGTCGGTGTCGGCCTGATAGGTGAAGGAGGTGTCTATTTCGAAGGTGAAGTGGAAGTTCTTGTTGCCTCGGGCGGAGTTGCCGAAGAGTTGGTCATTGATTGGGAAGAAGCCGCCCTTGCTGATGAAATCAGGGTCATTCTTGTCGTCAAAGGTGTAGGTATCGGTGCCGGGTTGACGCACCAGAGTCAGATCAATCGCGGTCGAGAGATTGACGCTTGGTACATCGCGGAACCAGTCCGTAAAGTTGCTGGCTCCGGTGACAGCGCCGCCCGTGTTTGGTTGGGTGGCTCCCGTCTGGTCGCCTTGTTGGGCGGTGATGTAAGATTTGGGTGGGCAGATGTTTCGGCCATCAGAGTCGCGGAACTGGCTGGTCAGTTTGTAGCCAGTCGAGGCAAAGACAGGATCACCCTGGTCGTCGAGTTGATCGGCGACGATTCCTATGTATTGCCCAAAGCCATTGGTGGGTCGCCTTTCAAAGTCCTGATGGCCGCCAACAGCTCGTTCCTGGAAGTCTCGCACGATGCCAGAGAGCGTGATGGAGCCTGGGGCGTTGTTGCCTGAGCTGCTGCCCGAGCCGATTGCGGTACCTGAAAGTGAGCACACTAAACCCGCAGCTGCGAATAACGCAGCTCGTCGGCCCCAATGTGTGTGTTGACTGTTCATCATCAAACCCTCCTGTCGCTCGTGCCAGCAAACTCTGTATTCACAGAGTGCGATTTCACAGACACTCGTCCCAATGATCCAATTCGATGCCACAGCAGGCACCTTGTTTGCTCAAAAAGAGGTAGTTTGACGCTGGTTCTGTAACGCTTGGGTAATCGTTTGGGAAGTCCTGTCAGAAACAAGGCTGTGAACCGCCCCCCAGCCGATATATGATCGGACGCACAAGCACAAAGGGAACCAGACGATGGATGTATTTGAAATTCAAGGAGGCGTTCGCCTCAATGGCTCGATCCGGGTTAACGGATCGAAGAACTCCGCCTTGCCCCTGCTGGCTGCATGCCTGCTTACAGATCAACCCATCACACTGAGCGATGTGCCTGAGCTGCTGGATACCAGCAACATGCTCAGGCTGATAGACGAGCTGGGTTGTCAACGGGTTGATGACAAACCGGATCGTGCTTCAGGCATGACTTTCCAGACGCTTGATACCACCAATCACCATGCTCGATACGACATCGTCAAGACCATGCGAGGCAGTATCTGTGTGCTGGGGCCTTTGCTTGCAGCTCGAGGTCGGGCACGCGTTGCCATGCCCGGCGGATGCGCCATTGGTCAAAGACCCGTGGATCTGCATCTGCGAGGTCTCGAAGCGCTCGGCGCAACCATCGAGCTTGATAGCGGGGATATCGTCGCCACCGCACCTGCGGGCGGGCTCAAAGGGAGTCGGCTGTTCCTGGGCGGTGCGTTTGGCTCGACCGTGCTTGGCACCGCAAATGTCATGTCCGCAGCCACACTCGCCAAGGGGCAAACCATCATCGAATCAGCAGCCTGCGAGCCTGAGATCGTTGATCTGGCAAAGCTACTCGTGCAGATGGGCGCAAAAATCTCCGGTGCGGGGTCGCCTCGGATCACAATCCAAGGCGTGGATTCACTCTCAGGTGCCCAACACACCGTCATGCCCGATCGTATCGAAGCAGGCACCTTCATGTGTGCTGCAGCCATCACCAACAGCGATATCACGCTGGAAAACTGCCCGCTCGATGCCCTGATGGCTTTGACCAACACGCTTCAGCAGGTCGGGGTGGATATTCAGCCCGCAGATCAGACCGATCCCATGCGCTTAACCGCTCGCATCACCAGTGCCCGCGTACTTCAGCCTGCGGTGATCACCACCCAGCCTCACCCGGGATTCCCCACCGATCTGCAAGCCCAGATGATCGCGCTGCTTTGCATCGCTGATGGCCATTCGGTGGTGACCGAAAAAATCTTCCCCGAACGATTCATGCATCTGGCAGAGCTTCAGCGCATGGGCGCGATGGTCTTCCGTCAGGGGCCTACCGCGATCATTTCCGGCGTTCGCCAGCTCGTTGGAGCCCCCGTCATGGCCAGTGACCTTCGAGCATCCGCATGCCTGGTGCTGGCCGGGCTTGCAGCCCAAGGCACAACCACCATCCACCGCGTCTATCACCTGGACCGAGGCTACGAAAAGCTCGAAGAACGCCTCGCTGCCCTTGGAGCAAAGATTGTCCGCAAGACCGATCCGAATCAGGATTGAGATCATGAGCAGGGGTGGTGGTGGGGGTGAGGACAGGATGCCACTTTTATGATGAAAGTTGCCACCATATCTCAGATTAATCCAATAGGGAGGTCTGTAAGCCGTTGAGAAACAGAGACACTTTGAGACTAGTCACCTTGTTTAGAGGCTATCCCAGAACCTGTTTGATGAGTAGCAGCGAGCAACTCAGGTGTAGGAACCCTGCGAAGAGGGCGGTCGACTTTTCCCATCGGATGCACAGCCGACGGTAGTTCTGAAGCCATGCAATCGTGCGCTCCACTT
>JAJDCZ010000033.1 GCA_029260555.1 Phycisphaerales bacterium | reverse complement strand
AAGTGGAGCGCACGATTGCATGGCTTCAGAACTACCGTCGGCTGTGCATCCGATGGGAAAAGTCGACCGCCCTCTTCGCAGGGTTCCTACACCTGAGTTGCTCGCTGCTACTCATCAAACAGGTTCTGGGATAGCCTCTAGCGTTACTGATTGAATTGGATGACTTCAGAACATCAAACTCATTCGCTGTGTATGGCTTTGGATCGCCAGGGGCAATTAGTACTTGGCCGGAACGCGTAAAAGCATTGCGCAACGATGAATCACTTAGTTTTGGTTTGAGAGTTGCCGCGGGTGATCTTGAACAGTTGGGTTTTGAATATCTCTTTCAAGGCAATCGCGAAACGGAAATTACTCGTAAATTAAGACGCATGGTACAGCATCCACATTCGATTCCTTGAGGAGATATGAGTAGCACTCCGCACAACTCGCCACCATCATCGCAGTAGTGCAGGGGCACAAGTACTGATGAAGACACTACTGCGCCGCTTTGCGTCGAGTAGTGGCACCTTTTGAATCAGGGACTTGTGTGAAATCCTCCATGCTTCTGGATAGATGCAATCGGGTATTGAGTGCGACCGCGCACCACTGACTCCACAACTCTGCTCAAGTTGTGCTTGAGCAGGGTGCCACTACTCGCCGGCTTCGGCGCAGTAGTGCGGGGGTACGAAGGGCTGGAGAAGACACTACTGCGCTGCTGCGCATCGAGTAATGGCACCCTTTTGAATGCAATACTAAAATGTAGATTTTATTGACTTTAAATTTCAGGGCGTTCGGCTTTGTCGATCGTCAATCCGCCCTCTCTCATCCCGGCGTACCATCTTGCTGACGACCATTTCCATTCTTCGGGTCTTGCAACAAGGCTGCGTCGAACGGGGTTTGCATGAATATACCGAATTTTCTCCATGAGTTCATGGCCATCGACGATGTTTCGGTCATACCCGCCGCCGTGTTGCCAAAACCGGTGTTTCCCACCTGGCGTTTGAATATTCTCAAGAATGCTTGCATCAAGTTCACGCCATCTTGTAATCACCCGGCACGCAAAGTCTCGTTTGAGCCACCAAGAGACCTTTGATGCTGGAAACTCTGATACCTTGGGCCAGATCAACAGATGCACATGCTCAGGCATGATGACCCACGCAAGCAAGTGAAAAGAAGTCTTCTGCCTGGCTTTGTCAATTTGCTCAACAAACGCATCCTTGATTGCATCATTTTTGAAGAGCGGCATCTGCTGATAACAAGAAAATGTCAAAAATCGAGCATGATTTGAATGCTCAATCCTCTTCATCAACTTTCGATGCTCATCCATAGCAAATACTACACGCTACTTCTTTGAAGAGGGAGGCAAGGCAAGAGCGAAGACACTACTGCGCCGAAACGGCGAGTAGTGGCACCACAGGTATTCTTGTTCAAATTGCTGAGTGATTGCATTGAGCGCAGGCTGATGGGTTGTGCTATTGTCGGGTATGTCTGGACTATTTGCGGGGACATCTTTAGAGCGGCCTGTGACTTGTGAGCGGTGCGGGGAGGTTTTGGCTGAGTGTGGGTGTCCTCGGGGGGCGGGTGGGGAGGTGGTTTTGCCTTCGGATCAGGCTGTGCGTGTGTGGCGGGAGAAGAGGCGGGGGAAGTTTGTGACGGTGATTCGTGATCTGGATGAAGCCGCATCTGATGTGCCTGGCATGCTCAAGGCATTGCGCAAGAAGCTGGCGACGGGGGGATCGGTGGTAGCGGGGAAGAAGGGGGCGGAGATTCAGTTGCAGGGCGATCACCGGGAGGTGGTGGTTGAGTATCTCAAGGGGCTGGGCTACCCCGCCAAAGGTGCTGGGGGGTGATATGGGGGGAAGGCAGGGGAAAAACGGGATGCTGGGGGGTGAAATTTTACTGGAACTTGCAAGGCAAATCTGCTACATTGGCTTTGGCATCTGCAACGAGAGCTGATGTGGGTTATCGGTGCATGCTGTCTAAAGGAGAATTACATGAAATATGTGCCGGGTCGGTTTGGGGTGATTGGTGTTGCTGCAATGACACTTATGGTGGTCGCGGGGCAGCCTGCAGCGTATGGGCAGGTTTCTTTTCGGACCAGTCCTGATCAGGTGCAGGTTGTGCAGACGCCTGGGCAGGTTGAAAATGCACTGATGCATCTGGCAAGCCGTCCCACGGCTTTGCGGGTGGTGGTTGAGTTTGCCCGGCCTGTGGATGCGGGGGAGAAGGCGAAGCTGGCAGCGATGGGGGTTTCGCTGATGAGCTATCTTGGTGATAACGCATATTTTGCCACGCTGAAGGGTCGTGTTGATGCCCGGGGTGTGCTGGGCGTTGTGCCGATGGTTTCGGCGCGGGCGATTCAGACGGACTGGAAGCTGCACCCGATGCTGGCTGCGGGGCAGGTGGCTGAGTGGACGGTGATCGACCCGACGGATGCGACCAATCCGACGGTGGTGGTGTATACGGTGTTGCATCAGGATGTGGATCTGCTGGATGCAGCGCAGATCATGAAACAGCATGGCGGTTTGATCCAGAGCGCGCTGGAGTCGATCAATGGCGTGGTTGTGGAGTTGCCATATGATTCGATCCGCGAGCTGGCGGGGGATGATTCGGTGATGTGGGTTGAGCCTGCACTGCCTGGGATGGGCGAGTTGAATGCTGAGAACCGGGTATTGACGCAGGTGAACGAGCTTCAGGCAGCCCCGTTTGGGCTTGATGGCACAGGTGTGACCGCGTTTATTTATGATGCGGGTCAGGCACGAGCATCACATTCAGATTTCAGTGGTCGATTGACGGTGATACCGGGGGATACATCGGGGCTATCAAACCATTCAACGCATGTTTCAGGCACCGTGGGAGGCGATGGCTCACTCAATAACAACAATCGCGGGATGGCACCCAATGTGACGCTATTGAGTGCTGGTTTTGAACAGGTGGGCGGGCTACAAGAGGGGTTTCTCTATACGGATCCTGGTGATCTGGAAACAGACTACGCGATGGCGATCAGCATGGGCGCAGATGTTGCCAACAACTCGATCGGTACCAATACCGCACCCAATGGTTTCCCCTGCATATGGACGGGCGATTATGGCGTGACCAGTTCGGTGATCGACGCGGTTGTGCGTGGCTCACAGGGTGCTCCGCTCACGATCGTCTGGGCCAATGGCAATGAACGCCAGACGACTCGTTGTGGCAGCTTGTACAACACGACAGCACCACCTGCGTGTGCCAAGAATCACATCACGGTTGGTGCAACCAATGCCAATAACGACTCGATTACTTCGTTTACATCATGGGGGCCTACGGACGATGGAAGGATCAAGCCTGATATTTCTGCGCCGGGTTGCCAGATCGGTGGCGACAACGGTGTGACCAGCACTTCCAGCAGCGGCGGCTACACGGTGATGTGTGGTACATCGATGGCCAGCCCCACCGTGGCAGGCATCGTGGCGCTGATGATTCAGGATTTTCGTATTCAGTTTCCAACGCAGCCTGATCCGTCTGCAAGTATGGTGAAGGTGCTGTTGGCACAGGGGGCGATGGATCAGGGCAATCCTGGACCAGACAACCAGTTTGGGTATGGGTCTGTGCGTGCAAGGGACACGATTGAGTTCATGCGAACCGGTTTTTTCCGGGAGAGTTCGTTGAGTCAGGGTGATTCTGAGCTGTTCACTGTCACGGTTGCGCCGGGTGATCCTGAGTTGATGGTGACGATTGCCTGGAGCGATGTGCCTGGGACGCCCAATGTCATTCCGTCATTGGTGAACAATCTTGATATTGAAGTGATTGATCCAGCGGGTACGGTTCATTATCCGTGGACGCTGGTGCCTGGCAATCCTGGATCGCCGGCGGTTCAGACGGGTGCGAATACGCTTGACAACATTGAGCAGGTATTTGTTGCCAACCCCATGCCAGGTGCGTGGACGGTGACGATTAATGGAACAGCGGTGCCCAGTGGGCCTCAGGGTTACTCGATTGCGGGATCGCCGAATCTGTTGAACTTTGGCGGAACATTCCTGGCGATCAATGTTTCTTCGAGCGTGCCTGCGCTTGTGGCTCCGGGCGTTGCGGTGCCTGTTGATGTCACGGTGACATCGATCAACGAGACGATCGTGTCTGGTTCAGAGCTTTTGCATTACAGGTTTGCCAGCGGTGCGTATATTGATGTGCCAATGACTGACATGGGTGGCGGGCTGTATTCCACAGCGGTGCCTGCCGCGAATTGTGGCGATGTGCCGGAGTTCTATGTTTCGATCATTGGGCAGAGCGCAGGGCTGCTTGAAAGTCCTGCTGGTGGAGGTGCAAATCCGCTGGGCTATGCGATTGGTGTCAATGGCATTGTGTTCCAGGAAGACTTTGCAACTGATGCTGGATTTACGGTAACTGATGTGAGTGTGCTGGGTGGCAGCTGGCAGTTCGGCGCACCAGCGGGCGATGGCACAAGGCTTGACCCCCTGGTTGACTTTGATGGCAACGGCACCTGCTGGCTGACACAGAATGCGATTGGCAACACAGATGTCGATGGCGGACCTACGACGCTGACTTCCACGGTTTATGACCTGAGCGGGCAAGTTGGCTCTGCAATGACCTTTGCATACTGGATGTCCAACGACGACAACGATGATCCATTCTGGGTTGATGTTTCCAACGATGCTGGTGCGAGCTGGGTTGAGGCTTTCCGAGTGGTCGGCGGGAATGATGGCTGGAATGAAGCAACCGTCAATCTGGATGATTTTGTGGTTTCCACGAGTCAGATGATGGTTCGGTTCAGCGTGCAGGATGTGCCTAACAACTCGATCACAGAAGCGGCTGTGGATTCGATTCGCTTCACGGGCTTTGTCTGTGACAGCGTGTGCCCTGTTGATCTGAACAATGACGGGACTGTCGATGTGCTGGACTTCTTCGCGTTCATCTCGCTCTTTAATGCGGGCGATCTGGCGGTAGATTTCGATGGCTCTGGCGTTGTGGATGTGCTGGACTTCTTCGCGTTTATTGTCCAGTTTGATATTGGCTGTGGCTGATCGCTGGCTGATTTTTACATCTCTTTGAGCACCACGCCCCGGCCGAATGGTCGGGGCTTTTTTTTCGCGGGGAGGGTCTGTGGGGGTGTGGATGATACGATGGTGTGTGATTCAAAAGATGGAGCCTATTGCAATGCAGAGCCAAGACACAAAACGAACTGATCCTGAGCTGTTGGCAGTGGCAAGGGGGGATCGGCCAGCAGATTTGCTGATCAAAGGCGGGCAGATTGCCAATGTGTTTACGGGGCAGTTTGAAATGGGCAATGTTGCGATCTTTGGTTCGCGGATTGCCTGTGTTGGGCCTGAGACATCAGCCCGCGAGACGATTGATGCGACCGGGCGGATCGTTGCTCCGGGATTTATTGATGCGCACATGCACATTGAATCGACCATGCTGCTGCCGGGGCAGTTTGTGCGTGTCGCAGCCCCCCATGGGACAACGGGTGCTGTGCTTGATCCACATGAGATCGCCAATGTGCTGGGCATTGCGGGGATCAGGTATTTGATGGATCAGGCTGATGGGCTTGAGATGAACTTCATGTGGGCGATATCGAGTTGTGTGCCTGCATCGCATCTTGAAACCAGCGGAGCGGAGCTTGGGGTGGATGACCTGGCGCCTTTGATGGACGATGCCCGCGTGGTTGCGCTTGCGGAGATGATGAACTATCCGGGTGTGGTGCATGCCTTTGAGCCGGTGCTGGCCAAGGTGGATCTTGGGTTGCGAACGCGGCTGGTCGATGGGCACTGCCCGGGCTTGAGCGCTCGCGAGCTTCAGGCGTATATCGCAGCGGGCATCAGCTCGGATCATGAATGTACGACGCTGCACGAAGCTCATGAGAAGCTTGCGCTGGGGATGCGGGTGTATATTCGTGAGGGGAGCGCTGCGAGAAATCTTGATGCGCTTTTGCCTGCAGTTACCGAATCGACCAAGCATCGGTTCAGTTTCTGCACCGATGATCGGCATCCGGCGGATCTGATGGGAGAGGGGCATATTGACAATGTTGTAAGAAGGGCTGTGCGAAGCGGAATGAATCCGGTGACAGCGATTCAGATTGCCACGATTTTTACAGCTGATCATTACCGCAAGCCTGATCTTGGCGCGATTGCACCTGGACGGCAGGCGGATGTGCTGATACTTGATGATGTGCGCTCACTTCGGCCGGTGATGGTGTATTTCAAGGGGCGACTGATTGCCCGGGATGGAGAGTTTGTAGGAGCAGAACCACCACCTGCGCCCAAAGCGCCGCCCGCACCGGTGCGACTTTCTGAGACTCTCAACGAAGCGTCGTTTCGGATTCCGGTGCGCAAACAAGGCTCCAAGGTCCGGGTCATCGGGATGCACCCGCATCAGTTGGTGACTGCTGAGCATATTGAAACGCCCAAGGTGGAAAACGGGCTGCTGGCGACCGATACGAGGCGGGATATTCTAAAACTTGCAGTCATCGAAAGGCACACAGGAACGGGCAATGTGGGGCTTGGATTTGTGCATGGGTTTGGCATCAAGGAAGGAGCGCTGGCAAGCACGGTCGGGCATGATTCACACAATGTTGCGGTGGTGGGCACGAGCGATGCAGACATGCTGATGGCAGCACGGACACTTGAAAAGGCAGGAGGCGGGCAGTGTGTGGTCAAAGGCGGGCAGGTTTTGGCGGTGCTGCCGTTGCCGGTTGCGGGGCTGATCTCGGATCAACCAGTGGAAACGGTGATCGCTCAGCAGCGGGCACTGCTTGATGCATCACAGTTGATCGGATGTCCGATTGAGGATCCGTTCATGCCATTGAGTTTTTTGCCTCTGGTTGTGATCCCCAAGCTCAAGTTGAGTGATCGCGGACTGGTGGATGTCGAAGCATTTGAGCATGTATCGATCGAGGTATGAGCGTGGTTGCACAATACCTTTGGATGACGGCTCTGCCAGGCGTACAGCTTGTATTGAATAGTTAGTTTGATTGATCGCTGAGCAGTTGTTTACTTTCGATGAGTGACCTTGCGATGTCCGCGACGGGCTTGCGGGAATCTCGTGCATGTTTTCGCAACAGCTGTAGTGCGTCAGGCTCGGACAGGTTTCGTTCCTGCACGAGGATCCACTTGGCTTGTTCGATGAGCTTGCGGTCTTCGAGTCGTTTGCGAAGGGTCTGGTTTTCGTTGTTCTGCAGGGCGTGTTCGATGAACTTTTGCCAGGAGACATCGATGGTGACGCGGAGTTGGTCGACGGTTACAGGCTTGACGAGATAGCCGAATACACCGACCTGGGCCGCTCTCTGGACATCGTTGGGATCTGAATAGGCCGAGACGATCATGACAGGGATGCCCAGGGAGCCGAAGATTCGCTCTGCAGCGGAAAGACCATCAGTGCCTGGCATGCGAATGTCGAGGATGGCAAGGTCAGGATCGGCGTTCTGGCACAGATCCATGGCTGCCTGGCCATCGGCAACAGGGCCTACGACGGTAAATCCCAGGTCGCTGAGTTTGAGAGTCAGATCGGCAGCGACGAGGTGTTCGTCTTCAGCGACCAGAATGCGGGCGGGTTTGGCAGGCAGGCCGAGCCTTTCTGTGGGGCATTGCTTTGAACCGGGTTTGGTTGAGTTGTTTTTGTTGGGCGAACTGGAATGATCTGGCATGTGCGTGCTCCCTGCGCTTGATTGGCTCAAAAAGAGTTTACACGAAACGGAGCCAGTATTGTTCCCCGGTATGGGAGGTGCTAGGCTTTTTTGATGTCACAGGAACCGTCTATTGACCTCAAAAATGAATCCTCGTTCATCGAGGGGCTGATCGCGGGCGATGATGCTGCCTTTGAGTATCTGGTTCGTGAGCATGGTCCACGGCTGCTGGCGGTGGCTCGGCGTTTTTTCAATGAAGAACAGGATGCCCAGGACGCGGTACAGGATGCCTTTATCTCAGCGTTTCGCTCGATCGGATCGTTCAATCGTGATGCCAAGCTCACGACCTGGATGCACCGCATCGTGGTCAATGCGAGTTTAATGAAGCTTCGATCTCAAAAGAGGCGATCTGAGCGGTCAATCGAAGAGTTCCTGCCGAGTTTTAGTGAAGATGGCCATCCGACCAAGCCGGTCGCTCACTGGAGTGAAACCGTTGGGGATGCTCTTGATCGTCAGGAGCTTTCTGAGTTGATTCACAGGAAAATTCAGGAGTTGCCTGAACCATACCGAATCGTTTTGCTGATGAGGGACATCGAAGAGTTGGATACCGCCCAGACAGCTGAGCTTCTTGAGCTTTCGGTGGGTGCGGTCAAGACGCGTCTGCACCGCGCTCGTTTGGCATTGCGTGGGCTTTTGGAGCCGGAGTTTGTTCAATGAACGAGATGTGCTGTAAACAGATCGTGGAGTTCATGGCTGACTATCTTGAAAAAGAGTTGCCCGACGAGGCGTACAAGGTATTTGAGCAGCACATTAAAGACTGTGGGTGTTGCGCGGAGTTTTTAAGGACCTATCGGGAGACGATTCTGTTGTGCCGCGAATGTATGTGCAATAAGCCGCCGGAGGATCGGCCAGAGATACCTGAACAGCTGGTCAAGGCGATCATGGAAGCCAGGAAGCGCATGTAATCAGGATCTGCTTGACCTGTGGGGGTGTTGTGGAATCAGTGTGTTGATTCAAGATCGCAAGAGGGATCTCATGGAACACCGAGAGTATCCGTTTTATCTGGCTGGTGAGCCTTGCCTGCCCAATCGTGATCTTGAAGTGTTCAACAAGTACACGGGCAAAGTCGCTGCGCGCGTGGCGGTGCCTGATGCTGGTGATATTGAACATGCCTTTATGCGGGCACACGAAGGGCGTGGTGCAATGGCAGGGCTTTACACCTATCAACGCCGGGACATGCTTCTGGGTCTTGCTGAAGGTGTGACGGGGCGAAGCGCAGAGTTTGCACAAGCGCTGGTCATGGAGACGGGCAAGCCGATCACGGTGGCGAGGGTGGAGGTGGAGCGGTGTGTGCAGACGCTGTGTGATTCTGCAGAGCAGGTCTCGCAGGTGCAAGGGTGTGTGCAGCCTCTGGATGTATCGTCCAAGAGTGAAGGATTTGAAGGCATTATCAAGCGATTTGCCGTGGGTGTGTGCAGCCTGATTACGCCGAGCAACTTCCCGTTGAATCTGCTGGCGCACAAGGTTGGGCCTGCGATCGCTGCGGGATGCCCATTTGTCCTGAAGCCTGATCCGCGTACACCGATCACGAGTTTGATGTTCGCTGCGCTTTTGTGTGAGCAGGGATT
This sequence comes from Phycisphaerales bacterium, assembly GCA_029260555.1. Lineage (GTDB taxonomy): Bacteria > Planctomycetota > Phycisphaerae > Phycisphaerales > UBA1924 > JAJDCZ01. The sequence goes on along the minus strand of JAJDCZ010000033.1, from coordinate 51,556 downwards.
GCCCGCGGGTTCATGGAGTGTGCTTTCAGCGGTACGAGAAGGATTGAATCTTTTTAGTGAAGACGAGCATATCGCGCTGCTTTCATTTACGGGTTCGGGCGTTGTGGGATGGAAGCTCAAGAAGTGTGTAAATCGGGCGAAGGTGCTACTGGAACTGGGAGGCAATGCTGCGTGTATTGTGGATGAACGAACAAATATTGATTACGCAGCTGGGCGGATTGTGCTGGGAGCATATTTGCAATCGGGACAGAGCTGCATCAGTGTGCAACGCGTGCTGGTGCATCGATCGTTGTATGACGATCTGGTCGCCAGGTTGATTGATCGGATTGGTTCACTGCCAATGGGTGATCCAATGGACGAAGCTACTGTGATCGGGCCGATGATCGACAAGAGTGAAACGGACCGAGTCTCAGCGTGGGTGCATGGCGCGGTTCAGGCAGGGGCCAAAGTGCTGATTGGAGGTCGTCAGGATGGTGTGTTTTATGAACCAACGCTGATGACGGATGTGCCTGGTGATGTGCCTTTAGGGTGCGAAGAAGTGTTCGGCCCGGTCGCGATGGTTCAGCCTTTTGATGACTTTGATGCAGCCCTTGATGTCGTGAATACCAGTCGATTTGGTTTACAGGCCGGTGTGTTTACGCGGGATCTGTCGCGGGCACATCGTGCGTTTGAGAAGCTGGAAGTTGGCGGGGTGGTGATTAATGATGTGCCTTCGTCTCGGATTGATGCCATGCCTTATGGCGGGATCAAGGATTCTGGCATCGGTCGTGAAGGTCCGGCGTATGTGATTCAAGAAATGACCGAGCCCCGGCTCATGCTGATCAATCACAACGCGCCGTAAGAGCGAAGGGATACGCACCATGCAGATCATGCTATTGCGACATGGCCGAGCCATGGAATCTTCTGAGAGCGGCTATGACAGAGACAGGCTGTTGAGCGAGTCGGGCAAAGACCAGATTCAGTTCATTGTCCAGACGATGATTCAGCAGGATCTGGTGCCTGAGGCGGTGCTGGCAAGTCCGTATCAGCGGACGCAGCAGACCGCCAAGATCGTGTGCGATGCTTTTGGTCTTGAGCTGAGGAGTGAACCTTCGTTAAGAATCGGCGCTGATCCAGAGCAGACGCTGATTTTGGTGCGAAGCGCGGGGGTGCAGGATCGTGTTGTACTGGTCGGTCATCAGCCTCAGCTTTGTGTTGTAGCGGGGTTGTTGATGCATGTGAATGAGCTGGAAGCGGTGATCTTGCGAACGGGTGAGCTTGCGATATTTGATGCTGCGGATCTTTCGTTTGAAGAACCTGCCAGGCTTGTGAGCCACTGGCGACTCGGCGATGCTTCGTGATGACACCTGCGGGGTTGGGCGGATCCTGTATGATGCGTTCATGCCAAGGTGTGATGAAAGCAGGGGTGAGGCTTGACTGAGTCTGGCAGGAAGAAAGCCTGGACGCTGATCGTGCTTATTCTGGCGCTGCTGATTGCAAGCTGGGGTGGTGTGACAGCCGTGAGGGTCCATCGTCTTTCAGCGAGTTTCAGCGGTGATATTGGGCTGCTTTGGGATATTGAGCTGCTTGATCAGGCATTGCATACGAGCGAACGCGCCTTTTGGAATGCGGGTGCGGACAAGGCAGAGATCAAGGCTTCTTTGCATTCACAGGCTGAGGGTGTGTTGCGGGCGGGGGGGATTGTGATGGGCAACCTGACGCAAAGCGAAGCCCACGAGGATCTTCGCCAGAATGTCAAGTCTGTCATTACGATCGCAAGGCAAATCCGCGATGGTATGGATCAGGAGCACTTTGATCACACCGATGTAGAGCGGCTCTTGATGCAGGCAGAAAATCAGATCCGAACCATGATTCGTCAGCTACGCGACGGGCTTTCTGATCATGCATTGAAACTGGCATCCAGCAGACAACAGTTGATGTTGATTGTGCTGATTGCGTGCCTGCTTGCGGTGGTGGTTGCGCTCCTGTTTGTTGCACTTGATCGGTCGGGCACTACACTCAGCAAGACTCGATATGAGCTTCGTGAAGCAGAGCAGCAGCTGCGCACGATTATTTCAGCGGCTCCGATCATCCTGTTCATGATCGATGAAGATCGCAGCTGCCTGCTGGTCGAAGGCAAGGGGCTGGAGCAACTCGAAGCTGAGAGCTTTGCGGGAAAGCCGATCTGGTCACTTCTGGGATCGGGCGAGCAGATTCGCGAGTTGGTGGACAAGGCATTTGCGGGGGAGCCTTGTTTTCAGCAGGTCTCGGTGATGGATCAGATGCTTGAAGTATGGCTGATGCCTGCCCAGGCTGAGCCTGATGGTCAGATTCGTGTCAGTGGCGTGGCGACAAATGTAACCGAACGCCTGGTTGCACTCAAAGCACTGCACGAGAGTGAAGATCGGTATAGAACCCTCTCGGGCCTGACCAGTGATTTCGTGTATGCCAGCGAGGTTGAGCCCGATGGCAGAGTGGTGCTCTCATGGGCCAACAGCGCCTTTGTGGCCGCAACGGGATATACCCCAAAGGAACTCACCGCTGCAGGCGGCTGGCGCAGGTTGATGCACCCGGACGACCTGGCAATCCTTGAAAAACAGATGGCGGATCTTTTGTCAGGGCAAGTGATTCGGGGGCAGAGACGGATCGTTACCAAGTCTGGCGTGATTCGGTGGGTCCGAGTGGTCAACTATCCTATTACTGATCCACAAACTCATCGCGTTATTCAGATCCTTGGTGCTGCACAGGACATCACAGAACAGCGTCAGGCAGAGCGAAGTCTGCGTCAAACTGAAGAACGGTATCGGCTGCTGGTCGAGCAAAGCCCCGATGCGATTATTGTGCATCTGGCGTGGAAGATTGTGTTTACCAATCAGGCGGGAGCTGAGCTTTTGGGTGCTGGAACACCTGCAGAGCTTATTGGCAAGCCCATCCTGGATTTCATTCATAAGGATATCCAGAAAAGCGCCAAGGCTCATATTCAAGCTGCGTATGAAGGTGATACTGGGCATCCTCTTTCTGAATCATGTTTTATCAAGATCGATGGAACCTCGGTTGATGTTGAAGTCGCAGGCGGCGGCTGTTCGTATCTGGGGCGAAACGCTGCCCAGGTGGTTGCAAGAGATATCACCGAACGCAAAGAGCATCAGCATCGACAGACAAGACTGATGCGAGAGCTGGATCATCGTGTGAAAAACAACCTGGCCACGGTGCTGGCGATTGCAGAGCAGTCTGCATTGAATGCCAACGATCTGGAGGTTTTCCTTGAGTCGTTTCGTGGGCGGATTCAGGCACTTTCAAGGCTTCACGAGATGCTGGCGCGTGATGGTTGGAAGCAGGTGGAGCTTGGCGAGATTGTCATGCGGTGTACACAGATGTTTGCGGATCAATCTGGCCGAGTGCAAATCAGCGGGCAGAGCGTTATGGTTCCATCGCGTGTGGCATCAGCGTTGACGATGACACTGCATGAGTTGATAACCAATGCTGCCAAGTATGGAGCGCTTTCTGTTTCTAAAGGCAAGGTGACGGTCAAATGGTCGATGGGTGAGGCGTTGGAGATTGAGTGGCTTGAGCGTGATGGGCCGAAGGTTTGCATGCCGATGAGCCGGGGGTTTGGCATGGAGTTGATCGAAGCGGGCATTGCGTATGACTGTGGCGGGACGGTTGATGTGGATTTCTCAGCTGAGGGTTTGAGCGTGAAGATGCGTATTCCCAAAGCATGGCTCGACCCTGAGATGAGCTGATGAGATGAAACTATCTTTATATCCGTAAACACATTTACATGCCGGTTTTATAGAAACTCGGCGGATTATCCCTATTCTTTGAAAATCTTGTGTTTTTAGGCTGGATCTGCGGCTCGGATTACCTTCACAAGACGAAGAAGAGAAGGATTGAATCAATGCATTCGTTGCCCTACCCACTCCAGGCCCATCTTGGCAACCTTAGTGGATCCTTCTTGGAATGGCTTTGCCTTTATGGTCCGATAACTTTATCTGAATGTTTGTTTTTGGTTTATTTGGATATCTTCCTGAGCAGTTTGGCAAGAAGGTGTTGTATTTTTCGCGCCAACTGGATAAATTAGTGCTGGAGACAAGTGACACTGGAGGACACGCACAGCACTCAAGTGTTGTGGTAGAGGTGTTTTGCTCAGTGAGGTCAAACAGGACTGCCAAAGGTTTCGCTTTGTCTATGTTTTATGTAACAGTTGGAGCACTTCGTTTCATAGGAGCAAGAGATGAACAAGATGAGTACAGGATTAGGTGTGTTGGCTGTGGTTGCCTTTGCAGGTTCAGCAATGGCAGGCACGATTCTGCAAGAATCATTTGAGGGTCTGCCAGGCACTGGTTACACCATGTCAAATCAGTTTGACGACGGGTTCTTTGATTTCTTTGATCGCTATGCTGTGCCGGATCTGTCAAACGCTGCTCGCGATGACTTTCTCACCGGTTGGGATGGAAGCTTTGGCATCATGGGTCAGGATCACGATGGTGACGGCTTTGCTCCTACACAGACAGTGGCCATTGCCGGCGTCAACATTGCAGGCATGACTTCCATCTCCATGGATATTGCTGTTGGCGCATTGAGCAGTGAACCTCAGTTCAACAACTACGAAGCTGTCGATGGCGACGGCATCAGCATTTATGCGACCATTGATGCTGGCGCACGCACACTCATCGGCAACTTTGCCCCGAACTTTACCGGCCGCAGCGATTTGTACCTGGATACAGATCTTGACGGCATTGGCGATGGTGTCAACCTCTCAGCTGCACTGGCTGATTTCTCGTTTGCCATCGGTGGTACTGGTAGTTTGCTCACCATTGAAGTCGATATGACAACGACCTCAAGCTTTGAGCCTCTGGCGATTGACAATATCCGGATCAACGCGATTCCCGCACCCGGTGCACTGGCACTTCTGGGTCTTGGTGGCCTGGTGGCGACACGCCGTCGTCGCTGATCGCTCACCCCCCCACCCCCCCGCTGGATAGAGAGAATCAAACTTCCCAAACAGGTCGGCTTAGTGTCGGCCTGTTTTTATGCGCGGATAGATTTATGTGCTGTAGCAATTTACTGATGGGTGCTTGATCCGATTTCATCGACACCCGGGAAGGCTTCAGCAAAGTCGAACACGCTATGAAAATGCTCGATCTGATCCTGATCGGATTTGCGAAGCAGACCCGCATCGATCATGGCAAAGACCAGGCAACCAAAGTCATCGGTGCTTTGCACGCCCCAGGTTGTCAGCACCATGCGAGCCAGACTCCCGTAACGCTGAATGGCGTAATCTCTCAGCCCCATGCAAAGCTGAGGCCCGGTGATGTGCGCTGACTCGTCAAGTTCTGAAGCGGGATCAATTTGACCATGCACCTGACTCACCGCATGTGAAAGCCCCTGGCGGATAAACTCGAACGCCTGGGGTGGATACCGCTTGCCGGCCTGGCAAAGCGGACTGGTACTCATTTCCATCTGGTCAGTCACTACTGGATCCTCGCTGGAGTGTTCAACACGCCCGGTGGCTATTCTATTCGCCCAAATGCCGGTTTCGGATGCTGATATGGCAATTATCTGAGATATACCACCTCAGCGGGCGTAATGCCCACGCCCCAGCTGAATCTACGCCGATTCGAGGCGTGTTGACGATCTGATTATCGGGCAAAGTTTCATAAAGACTTTGCACAAGGAGCAGGGAATCTGAAGTGAGCAGGTCGATGCTGTCCATTTGTCGATCAATCGCCAATGCCTGGCACAGCTTGCCCGGCCCGGAACACAGTTGATGATCTTTGAGCAGCCGACGGGTTTTTCTTGCGGGGTTGGCCTGTCGATTTTTCCGCATGGTATCCAAGCCTTGGGTTGGCTCGAGAGCGCGGATGAGCACCGCGACGGGTTCGTTGAGCTGGCCACAGACGACATTCAGGCAATGATGCATGCCATAGGTGAAGTAGACATAGGCGGTGCCAGGCTTGGCATACATGGACTGATTCCTCTTTGTGCGTTTGCCACCAAAGGTATGGGCAGCTTGGTCGATCACGCCAAGGTAGGCTTCGGTCTCGACGATGGTTCCAGCCAGGCACTCGCCATCATTGAGCACGCGCACGATGGTCTGGCCCAGGAGCCACTTTGCTACAGCTGCGGGATCCTGCGCCAGCGTGCTGCGTTTGGGTCGTTTGCAGGTAAGTGGTGCCATATTTTGCATCATCATGCTTGCCAGGGGTTAGAAACCGATCAATCGTGGTGCGGAATGTGAGCGCAACACCGCTTGCAATGCGCCCTGTCCATCTGGTCGAGAATCATCACCCACCTTGACCAGCGACAACCCCGCGATTGTGTGCCCCTGATTTATCTCAAAGAGCTTGGGATCAAGCCCCAGTGCCTTGCTGGCGTTGATGGTGGCCATGGCCAGAAGGCGACCCGGGTCGGTCTTGTCTCGGTGATACAGGTGCCTTGCTTCATCAAGTACACTCAAACTTGCGCAGCCCTGGTCATTGGCGGGTAGATTGATGATTGAATCTGTACCCAGTGTGACGCAGACACCAGCATCGAGCATTTCCTGATAGCGGTGTGGGCCGAAGTGTTGCTCAGCTCCAAAGTATGCTGACGCCCGCGGGCAATACACCATGCGCGTGTTTGTGCGCGCCAGCAGGTCGATCGCTTCATCAGGCGCATCATTGACATGAGCAACCAGAATAGGACGCTGAGCAAGCACATCCGCCAGATGCTCGACGGGGTGCAGCCCTTTTCCGATGTGCTCCATGATTCGATCATCCCAAACCCCGAGCCTTTCCAGCAGTTCGCGTTGAGGCCCAGCTCCCGTTGCGATGAACTGACGCTCCTCGGGCGTCTCTGCCAGATGTGTCGCCATTGGCAACCTTGAGGGATGGCTGACCGCCCAGGCGTACAGATCTCTGGACACTGTATTGGGAGCGTGAGGCTGAAGACCCAGCTGAACAAGGCACCGGCTTGTTGCTTCACCAGAATCTTGCTCATGGAGATAATCTGTGAGAAGCTCATTGAGTTGTTGTTGTGAGCGTTGTTCGGATGTGCCAATGCCAAAGAACTCAAGGAAGCTCACACCCATCAGCCCCGATTTACAGAGCGTCTGCCAAGGCACCAGCGAAGGCACACCATTGGGAGCACCTGCGATATCTCCCACTGCGACTACGCCTTGGGACTGGAGTGACTCAATGCCTAGCATGACCGATGCTGTGATGGCTTGGGGTTCGGTGCACCTTTGCTGGCGAACCTGATCAACCCAGCGTACAAAGCCTTCAGCGGGATCATGGGCGATGGGGCCGATGTGCGTCAGATCAAGATGCGTATGAGCATTGATCAGCCCCGGAATAATCACCCCCCTACCCCCACCACCCCCCCTGCCCCCCCTCTCCCCCTCCCCTACTCCCCCACCACAATCTGCCATATCGGTGATGACATGAGCCTTTGCTGATGCAGGGTGACGATCGAGATGGTATGGTGTATCCAAAGCCATGATCTGCCATGCGTGTACGCTCTCAGCTGCGTGCAGCTGACTCGGGCGCTGGATCAGCATTGAGACGGGGCTGGGGCCAATCATGCCGCGATGATCGGTAGCTGCAAGGGCATTGATGCGGATGGGTCTTTCCCATTGTTGCACTGAATGCGGGTTGTTCGTCTGGTTGGGCATTTTCGTGGTGACCCCGGGGCTTCAAGAGGGTATGCTCCAAAGTCGGCATGTTTAAAGAACAGACCGAACTGGAGATCAAACCATGAAACACAGCCGTTTAAATACTCTCAAATCACAAACCCTGATTCTCGGGACCATCCTGACGCTGACAGCGGGCTCGATGGTCGGATGCGTCAGTCAGACCAAGTATGACGATGCGAACACCACCGCCAGAACAGCGTCTGATCGACACCAGCAGTTGCTTGGTGAACTTGATGATGCCAAAGCCAACATCAGCTCACTCAAGAACCAGAACCAGCTGCTCAACGATACGCTCACCCAGGCGCGCAAAGCCTATGAGAGCCAGACCTCCAAACTCAGCCAGGCCAATCAGAGCCTCAAGCAGTTCCAGGATCGGCTTTCGAACCTGAATCTTACAGAGCTTGATCCCAGCCTGGAAAGAGCCTTTGAAGACTTGGCGAGCCGATACCCCAACCTCGTTGCATATGACGCAACTCAAGGCGTCCTGCGTATTTCCAGCGACCTGACATACGCATCAGGCTCAGCAAATGTCAGCGACAACGCCAAACCAACACTCAAAGCATTGGCACAGATTCTCAGCTCTGAAGCAGCCCTTGAACACGACATCAACATCGTCGGCCACACCGACTCACAAAAACTCGGCCCGGCCACCCGTCAGAAGCATGGCTCAAACCGAGGCTTGTCTTGCCATCGCGCCATCTCGGTTGGCGATGTTCTTGCAGGCTTTGGCGTCGATCGCAATCGCATTCTGACTTCAGGCTGGGGTGAGTTCCGCCCACTGGTGCCAAACACAGGCAAAGGCAATACACCCGAGAACAGGCGTGTGGAAATCTTCCTTGTGCCTTCGACCCTTGACCAAAGCTCTCAGAATGATGCTGTCATGCCAGGCCCGGGAACCATGACCCCCGACAATGAAAAGCCACCTGCCAGACAAATCGAACCAACCAAGTAAGCTTCACAACTGATATTTTTTCAACACTGGTAGCAACAACCAATGACCCGGCATCACCATTGTGATTGCTGGGTTTTTTCATGTGTGGATGTGCTTGTGATCAGTCTTTGGCGTTGGTGTTGGCGGTTGATCGTGCTGGTGCTGCAGCCAGTGTGATGCTGATGGTGAGCCCCAGCACGCTGATAGAGGCAACTGGCAGCGTCCAGCCCATCGCAGAAACACCATCGTTGGTGAACTTGAAGGCAGGAGCCGCCTGGCGAGGCATGACATTGAGGGCTGCTCCGAACTGCCATGTACCTTCCTGGATTTCGTCAGCCTTGGCTTTTTCGTAGCGTTTGGTCGTGGGGTAGCCGAGTTTCTCGTGGGTGAAGCCACCTTCAGGCAAGAACTCGTAGAAGTCAAAGGTCCAGTCTTTCCGCCAGACCTGTCCCCAGGTTTGCGGATTGGCACCGGGTCTGGGTGTGCGCGTGACGATTGCCAGCCGATCCTGAATCTGGCCTCGATCAACGCGCTGAGACAGCGCTTGCTGACTCATTTTTTCAGCTGCTGCAAATCGCAACACCACGAGCCAGTCCGCGTGTCTGGTCAGTAGTTCTGGCAGAGGTTGAAGGGGAGCGATAGCCACGGGCAGATCAAGCACCGAGTCGCCATAGGTTATGAGGATGTGATCCGGGGTTCCATTTTCACCTTGCACCTGAACAAGTGTGACATCTCGATCAGCGTATGTGAACGAATCCGGTTCGACATGCTTGTAGTAGTAGAGTGCGGGTGCATCGTTTTCTTGAAAGTGTTGCACACGCCTGCCCATGATCAACATGCTGACGATCAAGATGATCGACCAGAAGAATGCGGAAATGACAGCTCGCTTTTTATTGCGTTTCATTATTGGATTGTTGGCTCGCCGATCAGCGGTTCAAGAGCTGAGTTAGAGAAGACTACGCTCAGAGCTAATCCGGTTGACGAACCACACTACTGAGCAACAAGCCATAACTCTCATGTGGGATAATGTATCCGCGTGAGCTGACTGTTCTTTGCTCTTTCGTCTTCAGTGACCGGCTGCGGGAGCATCATGGTCGCTGCTGGGTTCTTCACCTGCGTGAGAGGTGGGAAGATGAGCCCAGGGGCCTGATTCGAACAATCCTGGCGTCAAGCCTTGCCCGGGGCGGCTGGCAGCGGGCGAGTTGTGGGTGGGGCCATGATCGCTGTTGCTGTGCATGTGCTCAGCAGCCAGTTGATCCCACGCGGCCTGGCCTTGCTCTGCGATGATTTTTTCTTTATAGGATTCATGCGCCCACTGGACGATGTTCTGGCCCGCGGGTTTGCCTTTGATACCGACGAGCGTGCCTCCAGCTGAACTCTCCTGCCCGGTCCAGCGATAAGTGTTGCCTCGGGTTTTCAGGTCATACGCTGAAATGAACAGGAACAACGCCACACAGAACAGGCACGATGAGAAAATGATTGCGTTGAGCGGGTTATCGTATTTGAGCTGCATGAAGAACAACGCTACCAGCAGTGCTTTGACCACTGCGATGCCCATGGCAATGGATGCGTTGACCCAATCGGGAATAGCGACATTAAAAGCCTCTGCAAACCAGATCTCAGCCCGTGCTGCGAACACCGTTAAAAAGGTGAACAACAGCAATGCACCAAGGATGGCGCGAAGGGTCGACATGGGGATGATGGTGTGTCCATGGGTATCGCCCGTGTGATAGCCATGGGGGTCGGCTGAATCAAATGTTTGTGTATTCTGGGTGCTCATGGTTGCTACTCAAAGTTTCAGTCGCGTGAATGGTTCAGACGCCTGCTGTTGCTGGTCAAATAATCAGTGAATGAGATACAGGAGGGGGAAGAGGAAGATCCAGATCAGGTCAACGATGTGCCAGTAGAGCCCAACAATCTCGACTGCGGTGTAGTGCTTGGGTCCAAAGTGACCCTTGAATGACCGAATCAAAAGCCAGCCCAAAAGCCCCACGCCGATCAAAACATGCGTTGCATGGATACCGGTGGCTGAGTAGTAGATACTCCACCAGATGGGTTCGTGTGGCTCAGATGCCCAGGGATATGAAAACCAGCTGCCCGGGCGTTTGCCCACGGACCACTTGGGGATGTACTCCAGCGTGAACTTGATCGCAATAAATGCAATCGCACAAAGCATCGTTATCGCCAGATTAATCCGCAGCCGAATCTGCTGATTCATCTGGGCGTTGTGGATGCTGGTCGCCACCGTATAGCTTGAAAACAGCAGGATGACGGTGTTCAAAGTGCCCCATCGCCAGTCAAGATAATGCGAGCCATTGGCAAATGCATCTGGATAGAGCAGGCGGAAAACCGCATATGCACAGAACAGACCAGAAAACAGCAGCACCTCGGTCACGAGGAACAGCCACATGCCGATCTTGGCAGCATCGAACTCCTGTTCCTTGCTGCGCCAGTGCGGCTGATGGGTGTATTTTTTCCAGTAAGGCTGTTGCTTACTTTCGCTGGATTGAGCGTCCATTGTGGTCATCATTACAATCCTGAATCAGGTGTTTAGTCAGCTCTCAGTGGTCATTGTTTTCCACAGGGTCGGGCATCGGATATTCGCCAGGCTCACACTGAGGAGGCACGACATCTGCAAACTCGTAAGGTCCATGCCGAAGCATTGGTTCATGGTGAAAGTTGTGCTCAATGGGCGGGCTTGAGGTTTCCCACTCAAGAGTGAGGCCGCCACAGTAGTTGGGCTTTGCCTTCTTGCCAACTGCCAGCGATTGAATGAACACAAACAGGTGCACGAAAAAGCCCATTGCCAAAACAAACGAGCCAATGGTACTGATCTGGTGCAGTGGCTGGAACTCTGACAGGTACGAAGCATACCGCCGGGGCATGCCTTGCGTTCCCAGGAAGAACTGTGTGAAGAAAGTCACATTGAACCCGATGAAGACCAGGAAAAACCCGATTTTGGAACCAAGCTGGGAGTATTCTTTGCCGAACATCTTGGGCCACCAGTGGTGAATGCCCGCCAGGAACGCCACCACCATGCCACCAAACATCGTGTAGTGGAAGTGAGCGACCACATAGTACGAATCATGCAAGTGCAGATCTGTAGAAAGGGCACCCAGAGGCAGCCCCGTCAACCCGCCGATGAGGAAGGTAAACAGAAACATCATCGTGTAAAGCATGGGCGTGTTGAGAACGATCGAGCCTTTGTAGAGCGTTGCCACCCAGTTGAACACCTTGACAGCAGTGGGAATCGCCACCAGGAAGGTGAGTGCTGAAAAGATTGTGGCGGTCAGAGTGCCTTCGGATGTGAACAGGTGATGGCCCCAGACCAGGAAGCTGATCGCTGCAATGGCCAGCGAACTGAACGCAATGGCGTGGTAACCAAATATCTTCTTGCGTGAATAGATAGTCAGCGTCTCGCTGATGATGCCCATCGCAGGCAGGATCATCACATACACGACGGGATGGCTATAGAACCAGAAAAAGTGCTGGAACAGAACCGGGTCGCCACCCATTGCCGGATCAAAGATGCCGACATTGAAGGTCCGCTCAAACACCAGCAAGAGCAGCGTGATGCCGATGACGGGTGTTGCCAGCACCTGGATAATCGCGGTCGAGTAAATCGCCCACACAAACAAAGGCATGTCGAACCAGCCCATACCCGGAGCACGAAGCTTATGCACGGTCACCACAAAGTTCAGCCCGGTAAAGATCGAGCTGAAACCAAGGATAAACGCAGCCAGAACCATCAACACAACATTCAAGTGGTCCGCATCAGTCGTGGTCGAGTAAGGCGTATAAAAGGTCCACCCCGTATCCACACCGCCCAGGATGATCGCAATCACGCCGAACATTGAGCCGAAAAGGTATATATACCAGCTGAGAAGATTCAGTCTGGGAAAAGCAACATCCTTGGCACCAATCATCAGAGGCAGGAAGAAGTTGCCAAGTGAGGCAGGAATGCCAGGCACAATGAACATGAACACCATGATCGCACCATGCAGTGTCATGAAGCGGTTGTAGAGGTTGCCGCTTTGGGCGACCGAATAATCCTTCAGCCCAAACAGCGATGCAAGATTCGAGCCTGTGATGGTGCCATCAGCTGCCTGGCGGATGGGTTCCAGCAACTCAATGCGAACCGCCAGAGCTGCAACGCCCCCCAGGAAGAACATGAAGAACACTGCAAATAGATACATCACGCCGATCTTCTTGTGATCGATGGTGCTCAGCCAGTCAATGAGCGTGATGAGCATCGAACCCTTAGGCTTGAGATAGCTGCCTTCGTCGTGATGATCGTGCTCGACCGTCGCTGATGTATGTGTGTCAATCGTGGCCATCGCCAGTACTCCTCAGCCGCTCAAAAGATGCTGCTGGTTCTTATCGCTTGGAGGCGAGTTTTCACTCGCCCGTTCTAACTCTGCTAACTCCCACCCTCTTCGCTGCTCTCATCTGCAGGTGCCGTATCCACTCCTGCAAGATGCTTCATGTATGCGATCATGTTATTGATGTCTTCTTCCGTGACCTGTCCCTGATAGGAAGTCATCTGATTGGGGAAGCCTGCAACCACCTTGGCTGCGGGGTCCAGAATCGATTCACGGATGTAGTTTTCATCAACCTGATCTACCGAGGAACCATCCGCAAACAAGTGCTTCTGGCCCCAGACCTTGGTCCATGTTGGTCCTGTGCCCGATGTGCCATCGGTTGTATGACACGCAACGCAACCCTTGGCAACATACAGATACTGACCGATCTCCCAAGGCATCTTGCCTTCGGGATCAAACGCCTGACTCGCAAGCCACTTGATATAGACCGACTCGGGAACCACCCGCAAGACACCCAGCATGTCTGAATGCAGATCGCCACAATACTCTGCACACATGATCATGTGATCCAGATATGGGTACTGATCTGCGGTGCCTTCGCCTGCGATCTTCACGCGAGAATCAGACAGATCCAGAGGCTCAGGCTGAAACCAGAAGCTGGTGTAGCGATTGGGAAACACATCTCGCTTGATGCGAAAATCCGGGACCCAGAAGCTGTGAATCACATCCGAAGAGATCATCCGCAGCTGAATGGGCTTGTTCTCTGGAACATAAAAAATGGGCTGGGTTCGTGAACCGCGAAGCTCTCGTTCGGTGCTGGTTACGCCATTGGGATACTGAAGTGTCCATTCCCATTTCTGTGCTGTGAGTATCAGTTGCTCAGCTTCACCCGGCGCGATGCGTGATTTGGCAAAGCCATCAAACCCCCAGAAGAAGATCACCACAAGAATCAGCAGCGGAACAACTGACCATGTGAGTTCTAGCGCAGTGTTGTGCGTCGCAGTACGCTGGGCTGTCACCCCGGGTCTACGGCGGTAGACAATGCAGAAGTAGACCGAAAGCCCCATCAAGACGACGAAGAAGAACACCGACAGCCAGAGAATGAACATGAACAGGCCATCAGAGCTTCGCCCCGCGGCAGAGCTTGCGTTTTCACCAAAGATAAGCTGCTGAATCGGCCCGACCTGGGCCAGCAAGCTGCTGAACGGATTGCCGAGAGCATTTGAATGCTGCATCATGGTTTGGGTTCCACCGATCCACCTTGTGAGCCTGCTTCATCGCCCCCAGCCATTGCACAAGCCTCACGATTCTTCCTGAAAAACGAACGACCGCTGCGCCTTTTGCGATGTTCTGAAAACCAGAGCACACCGACCAGCGAAAATACCAGTATTGCTGAGATACCAGCCCCGACCTGCATCAGGCGAAATGCCTGAATCGTGTATGTCCCGGCTGTGGGATCATACGAATAACAAAAATGCAAGAACGCATCACCCAGTGATCGTCCTACTTTCCCATCTGAAGCATCAAGCAGTGCCAGCTTCAGATCCCGCGAAGCATACTCCATCCCATTCAGATAGCCTGAAATTTTGCCCTCTGGCGTCAACACAAACACTACCGCCGGGTGTGAAAACTCGCCCGAGCGAGGGAGATACCGAAACGAAAATCCCAGCTCGTCACTCAACTCTTGTGAACTGGCAGCCGTCGCGGTATGAAACATCCAGCCCGAAGAAACCTGCTCACGAACCGCCTCGTCATAAAATGAAAGCGCCTGAACCTTGGCCTGTGCTGCCTGCTCGGTCGTTTCCGTCTCGTTGAAGCTCACCACCACGACCGTGTAGTCTTTGCCTGCTCCGTACTCAATCTTCTGAGTCGCCTGGCTGAGCGTGTTGAGCACTTGCGTACACAACATCGGGCAGTCGTAATAGGCCATCACAATGATCACGGGCTTGTCGCGATGAAAATAGCTCTCAAGCGTGACGCTTTCACCCTGATCGTTCGTCAACTGAATATCCAGAGGCACTTCATGGCCTGGTCTTTCGACCACGCTCAGCCCTCGGATCTCAGGCGGACGATCGGTTGCCAGTTGGCCAAAGCCCGGTGTAGCCCAGGTCACCATTGAAAGGCTGCAAAAAAGCATCAGCAAGAACTTGCTGTGTGCTTTGCGCGTGAGCCGGATCAAGATGTCAGACCTGCGCAGAATCACCCGCCCTGACCTCCGTATTGCTTGACAACTTCGTCCATCGCCTGATCTATGGGAACCCGCACGGTTCCCTCTATCTGATTCACCCAGCCATAGGACTCCAAAGCCTGCGTGGCAGCATTCCTAGAGTTGACAGCGGCCTCAGCCATCTTGGTGGTCTCAACTCGCTCAACTCGCTTTTTGGTCAAGTATGAGTTGGCATACAACGCCACAACCGCGATCAATGCGAATGTTGTTACGAATGTCAGGAAAAACACAATCGACACCATGACGGGGTTGATCTTTGAAGCATGCTCCTCTTGAGGCGTACCTTCAGAGGCAGCATGCCTGTGCCATGAATCGGTCTGCTCGTGCTCTACCGGGAGATGGTGCGGTTCATGCGACACGATCAAGTTCCTTTCCCATGAGCCAATATCCAACAATCAACACTGTTCAATCTCATCTTCAACGCACCTTACACATAGTTGCGATGATGCAGCGACTCTGGCATCCGCGGATCCTTCAAAGGCACCAGAGGCCCACTTGCCACACGCCTTGCCAGCAAGCCAAAGTAAATACCAAATACACCAAGCGCTGCTGAAACATTCACCCAAAGCCCGCTCATGTTCACCGTGCGAAGCTCACCCACATGAATATTGGGCAGGACAATCCAGAACAGATCAACCAGATGCATCAACAGCATCCAGACCGCCAAAATCGTCAGCGTCGTCTTATTGCGTTTGATCCCCGCGAACAGCAGGATGACGAAGGGCACGATGAAGTGACCCCACATGAGTGTGAGCGTCACATAGCGCCAGCCGTGCTGCTCACGCAACACCATGAAGGCTGTTTCTTCAGGAATGTTCGAGTACCAGATCAGGAAATACTGACTGAAAGCAATGTATGACCAGAAAACCGTAAACCCGAACAGCAGCTTGCCCAGGTCATGACGGTGCTCATTGGTCACCAACCCTTCAAGCCGACCTGTGCGTTGAATGAAAAACAACATCACGATGATCGTCGCGATCGAGCTGAACACGCCGCCTGCAAAGTAGTACACGCCCCACATGGTTGAGAAAAAGTGGTAGTCCAGGCTCATCAACCAGTCGAATGCTGCAAACGCAGTCGTCAGAGCAAACAAAGGCATGCCCCACGAACTGGTAAAGCGAGCCTTGTTGCTCAGCCACTTGTCGCCGGTGATGTCCTGCCGTGTGCTCAGGTTCCAGAGCCTGGTGCTCAGGAACATCCATACCGTCACAAAGATCATCCATCGAATCACGAAAAACGGGATGTTGAGATAGGGCTGCTTGCTGGCAAAGACAGGATCACCCGCAGTTACCGCGGGGTTCATCCATTTGAACAGCACGCCGCCGCTGATAATCTCGATGATCAGCACCGGAGCCACCAGCGCGATGGCAATCGGCATCATCTTCATCAGGTTTTCAAACTGTCGACGAAGTGTGATAGACCAGCCTGACATGGTCAGATGAAAGATCATCACCCAGAACATCGCCCCCAGCGTGATCGCAAGAGCTGCCATGGCCATCGCGTGCCAGGATGCCATTGCATACGACTGACCCACAACGAAGCTGCCCACAATAGTCCCGGCGACACCCAGTGTGCCCAGGCCGAGCAGCATGCCCGAAACCCGCGCCGCTGCCGAGGTCGGCGGGTTGATGTTCTCTTCACTCAGTAGTTGGTTCGCTGCCAGTTGGCTCATCACTGACCTTTCTTTGCTGAACCGCCGCCCGCAGCTCCACCAGCTGCTGAAAGCGTCTGACGGACATCGTCAGGAATGATGGCATCATCAATATTCACACTTTGTGAAACCTGCAGTGCCCGGATATAGGACACCACCGCCCACGCATCATCCTCGTTGATCGCATGTGCATATCCAGGCATTGATTGAACGCCGCTCACACCCACCACGCCGTTGCGTGCGACATGAAACAGATACCCATCCTTGCCCGTTCGTTGTGCTCGATCCTGGTACTTGGGCTGTTGAAAACCGGGCACCGGAATCGTCCATTTCTGCGCCACCATGCCCTGACCATCACCGCCAAACCCATGGCACGCTGAACAATAAATATCAAACTGCCTCTGACCTCGCTCAAGCAGCGCACGATTCACCTTCACAGGCATCACCGAGACATACCCGCCATCCGCATCAAGCCCCAGGTAGTACGCACTGTCTTCTTTAAGCAGCACATCGCGCTGATGAGCACGATCTTGCTCCCAGGCTTCACTCATGCCCGCTGGTACCACCGATGATTGCCCAAATGCCACCGTCCCTGTTACAGGATGCCGCATCGCTCGACCATCAGCGTAAAACTCTGTCTCTGTCTGTGGATTCCACTTGGGTGAATCGTCCATGTCTGGCATGAACTGGCGTGGCGGCTTGTCCGAGCGGTCACCCCGACATCCACCTACGCCCACAGCAACCCCAGCCAGTGCCAGAACCGCGAGAAATCGTGTTATCATCATCGATTCGATCATCGATCGTTCCTTCTGAATCGCCCCTGACGATTCCTTGCCTCTTGTCCCAAACCCCTATGCCTCTACCAGATCAATGTGCTTGCCACCAGCCTCTTCAAGCAAGGCTTTGGTCTTGGCTGGATCAAAGTTCTTGTCCGTCGCCTCAATGCAGATCACGAAACGATCGTCACTGACATCAAGAAACCGATCTTTCTTGAACAGCGGATGGTGCCAGCGGGGCAAGCCATTCAACGCCAGCATCCCGAAAAGCGAAGTGAACGCACACAACAAAACACCCAGCTCAAAGGTGATCGGAACCAGAGGCTGCCATGCCCAGTAATCCTTGCCCTGCACCACAAACGGAAAATCAATCGCAGTAATCCAGTACTGACCCACCAGGGCAATGCCAACACCCGCAAACGCACCAATCGCTGCGATTCTTGGAAGAATCGTGGACTTCATGCCCATCGCATCCTCGATGCCATGGATCGGGAACGGCGTATGCAGATCCCACTTGGTGTACCCCGCATCACGAACATGCTCGCACGCTTTGTACGCCTGAGGCGTTGTTTCAAACTCCGCCATGATGCCAAACACAGACTCACCCTCAGGCGTTACATAGCCCGAGTCTGAAGCTGGCAGGAATGGCAGATAATCAGATAAAGCCATGAGTTAGTCACCTCCCTGTTCATCGTGTCCATGCGGATCAGCCTGAGGCATGACCGCCTTAAGCTCTGCCACCGCAAACACTGGCAGGAAACGAAGGAACAAAAGGAACAGCGTCAAAAAGATCCCGCATGAACCCACAAAGGTCAAAATATCCACCGGCGTCGGGAAGAACATGCCCCACTCGCCCGGCAAAAAGGCTCGGTGCAAACTCGTCACAATAATCACGAATCGCTCAAACCACATTCCCGTCGTCACCGCCATGGCAACGAAGAGAACCACCGGAATGCTCTGGCGGAACTTCTTGACCCAGAACAGCTGCGGACTCAAGACATTGCACGAGATCATTGTCCAGTACGCCCACCAGTAGGGACCAAGCGCGCGGTTCTTGAATGCGTAAAGCTCAAACTCATTCCCGCCGTACCAGGCAATAAAGAACTCCATGGTGTAAGCAAAGCCCACCATCGAACCTGTGAGCAGCAAAATCTTGGCCATGTTCTCAACATGGCGCATAGTCACAAAGTCCTTCATGTTCGGGAACAGCTCGCGAGCAGGAATCAACAGCAAAAGCACCATCGCAAACCCGCCGAACACCGCGCCCGCAACAAAGTAAGGTGGGAAAATCGTTGTATGCCACCCCGGGAGAATACTGGTCGCAAAGTCAAACGATACGATCGAGTGCACACTCAAAACCAGAGGCGTCGAAATCCCTGCCAGAACCAGATACGCCTTTTCATAGCGATGCCAGTGCCGACTCGAAAAACGCCATCCCAGCGACAAAAAGCCATACGCATACGCACGAACCGTATCAGCCCGCAGCCTGAAGAATGGGCAAAAACGCGGGCCATCTGCATTCAGACGCAGTCGTTTATCTGCGCGATCTCGAAGCATCGCCAGATCAGGAATCATCCCCATGTACCAGAACAACAGCGAAACCGTTGCATATGTACTGACCGCAAAAACATCCCACAGAAGCGGGCTACGAAAGTTTGGCCAGATGTAGTTGTAGTTGGGAATCGGGAACACATACCAGATCGCCCAGATGCGACCCACATGAATCCCCGGGAACATACCCGCACAAATCACCGCAAAGATCGTCATCGCCTCTGCAGAACGGTTCACGGCTGTGCGCCATTTCTGCTTGAACAAACACAAAATAGCAGAAATCAGCGTCCCGGCATGACCAATACCGATCCAGAACACGAAGTTGGTAATGTCCCACGCCCAGTCAACCTGGTTGTTCAACCCCCACACACCCACACCCGTGGTCACCAGATACAGAATCATCAGCCCGCACACACCTGCAAGCGAACTTGATATCAAAAACAGCGGCAGCCACCACTTGCCGGGGCGATTCTCCGCATACCCGGAAATGATCTCTGTCACTTCATGAAACGAACGGTTATTCAAAACCAGAGGCGGCCGTACCGATGGATCATCGTTCAATGAAGCATCCGCCAGGGATGAATCCCCAACGCCCCCACCAGCGATTGCACCACTTGCGATCTGCTCTGCAATAGATTGGTCCGGTGTCAACGAGCTCATGCATGCACCCCGTTTATCGTTGTACTTATAACACTCAGGCTCATCGCATAGCCCCGGTCCTCACGCTTCTTGTTCTTGTCAAACCGGAACGAATGACCATCACCCGCACCACCTGAATCATGCGGCTGACCATCCTGCCCACCACTTTCATGCTCCGCTGAACTGCCATGGCCAAATGGATCTTCAATGGGCGTGCGCAAGTTTGGATTGGGGTTGCGAACAGCAACCTTGTAAGTCAATCGGGGTCTGGTGTCCAAGAATCCCAACAGGCGATAGTTGAGTTGATGGTTCCGCTCGTAATGCACCTTGCTTGATGTGTCGTTCATATCCCCAAACACAATCGCATCTGACGGACACGCCTGCTGACAGGCACTCTGGAAGATCCCGTCGGGCACAGCCTTCATATCCTGAAGCTTGGATTCAACTCGCGCTGCACTGATGCGCTGGATACAGAATGAACACTTCTCCATCACACCGCGACTACGAACCGTCACATCCGGGTTCATTCGCATCTTCTCGATTTCATCGAGCCGTTCGCGAAGCCTCGGCGGAATCAGATTCACATTGTCAGGACCACCACCGGGCATCAGATCCTTGCCCAAATAATCGCCATTGAACTTGGCTACGCCGTAGTCAAAGAAGTTGAATCGCCTCACTTTGTACGGGCAGTTGTTGGCGCAGTATCTTGTTCCGATGCACCGGTTGTAGACCATGTAGTTGATGCCTTCGGGGCCATGCATGGTGGCATTGACCGGGCACACTGTCTCACAAGGTGCATTCTCACACTGCTGACACGCAACGGGCTGATGGTACATCTCATCAGGGCTGTTGATGTCATCGCCCGTGAAGTAACGATCCACACGAATCCAGGACATTTCCCGGCCCTTGCGAACCTCTTTCTTGCCCACAATGGGAATGTTGTTTTCGCTCTGACACGCGATCGTGCACACGCCACAACCTGTGCATGTGCCCAGATCAATCGACATGGCCCACTGCTGACCCTTGGAATAGATCGAGCCAGGAGCAGCGTCGCTCAGGCTGTCGTTCATCGGGTTCTTGTAGATCGAAACATTGGCTGGTGTGTGGGCTTCTTCACCCATGCGCTCTGCAAAGTTGAGGTCTTTGGGACGACCATAATGATCGACCAGCATCTCTTCTTTTTGATGCTCATCCAGATCCATAAATGGATCTTCGCCCCACTTGTTCCACGCCTGATGATCGATCGAACGCACGATTGTTGTTCGTTCTTCCAGTGCCCAGTGGTTTTGCGTTGAAGAGATCGGGTAGGTTCGACTCAGTCTTTCCAGCGTCGCGCCACGGGCAGTCAATCCCGCTGCACTATCACGCAGGCCAAAGGTATTGAACCCCGAGCCCACACCCACACGCCCCACAACCTCGCGCCCGCCACCAAAAGGTACAACAATCGTATCGTCAGCCATGCCCGGCTGAATCCACACAGCGACCTCAAGGGATCTGCCATTGATCGTCAGCTTGGCCATGCGACCCATCGGAACCTTGCGGGTGTACATCTTGCCCGAATCGTCTTCATCAAACCACTCTGGCGCAACCTTCAGCTTCTGTGCAGTCGCGGGGCTCACCAGCACGGGGTTATCCCACACCACCCGCGTACCAAAGCGAGGCAGCTCCTGAATCCAGCCGTTGTTGGCATAACGCCCGTCGTACATCAGATCGCTGGTGAACAGCACATCAAGCTCGCCTTCACCAGGACCAGCCCGCAGCGTCAAGCTGCCCAGACCCTTCGCGATTGACTGGAAATCTGCTGCGACTCCCCCTGTGCTCAGCCTCTCACCCGTCCCAGCCAGAACGCCATCATGCAGTGCCCGCTTCCAGACCTTGCCAAAGTCGCCCTTGCTCCCCAGGCTGCGCCATGTCTCTTGAACAAGTGCAAAGCCATCTGGCTGAACTTCGCTGAACTTGGCGGGATCAGCCTTGGTCGCAATCAGATCCAGAAGCTCGATATCACTCAATGAGCCATACAGAGGTGCGATCATGGGCTGAATCGGCGAAATTGTGCCATCAGGTGCGCGAAGATCGCCCCATGATTCAAGGTAATGAGCCGCATCAAGCTGCCATGTCGATGCAGCACCTGTCTCGTTGCGATCTGCTGCGTAACTGATCGTGGTCTTGACGCTCGCATACTTCTGGGCAAAGCCAAGATCACCTGGTGCATTGAACACCGGATTGCAGCCTAAAACCACCAGCGTGCTCACACCGCCAGCATTGATTCGGCGTGAAAGCTCAGCAATCCCCGAAGCTGAGTTGGCAGCCAGAGAGGTGTCCATCGCACTATAAAAAACCGTGTTCCCCACATTGCCCAGCACCGCGTTCATGGCATGAACCAGTGCATGCACCGATGCAGGCTGACTGGCACCAACCATCAACACCGTTCGGCCACGGTTCTCCGTTGCCATCAGATCCTTGGCGAGTGCCTCGATAAAGTGCGTATCAAGCGAGCCGCCAGCGGGATCAACCATCTCGTTGACTGCTCTGCGAAGCACATCAGACCCCGCAACTCTGCGATTGGCCAGAATCTCCTTGGCAAGTGCCACTACAAACGCGGGCAAACGCGATTGTGCGAGCCTCAGCCTGTGATCCGCCATGCCGCCCACGGACGAAAAGCCCGACTCCACAGCGTACAACCGGCTCATCTGATCCTTGGGTAGATTGAGCCGCCTTGAAGATGCAAACTCCCGGGCTTGCACAAGCGACATGGGCTCGCGATCAAGAAAATCCCGATCAATCGAGACGATCACCCTGGCTTTGGTCAGATCGTACATGGTCTCATGAGCCTTGCCTTTAAAGGCAATACCTGAGCCCTCAGCAGCCCCCGCTGAATCACACGCATCAAACGCCACCCACTCAGCCTTGGGCCAGCGGGCTTTGATCTTGTCACGCATGCGATCGCGTGTCGGGCTGTTCACCTTGTCGACAAGGAATGCAAGCCCCATGCCGCTGTTGGCGTCGTAATGTGCAAAGTGTCCAAGTGACCAGGCTTTAAAGTCGTCCCAGGTCGCCTGATTTTCCTGTCCTCCCTCGCGGAAGATCGGCATCATTCGGCGATCAGGATCGTACATATCCAGAACCGAAGCTTGTGACCATGCAGAGCTTTTGCCCTGATTGACCGGATGCAGGGGATTGCCTTCGACCTTGGTAGGCCGACCCTCATGGGTTTCAATCAAAAGCCCTTCAACGCCGCCGCCGGGCATGGGCATGCTGGTCGCATAAAACAATGGCTTGCCCGGGACGATCTCCTCGGGAACCACGCGTGAGTAAGGCAGAATCTTGTGGTTGGGTCTGCGACAACCCGAAAGCACGCCCGCACCGGCCAGCGCAAGTGAGGCACCCATGAGTTGGAGAAATGTTCGGCGAGACGATCCCGCAAGCTCTGAAGCCCCCGCAGGAAACTCACGGTGGAGAAACTCGTCAAACGCCTCGGTTTGTGCGAAATCTTCAAGACTCCGCCAATACCGCTTGCCGCTGGCGACCGATGACGAATCGATGCCCGACTCGTCAACATCTTTGCCGATCGTCGAGGGGCATTGCTTTGCAACGCTCATACTTGGTCTTCCGCTCTTTTCCCGAGACTGCCCGGGGCTTATCTGATCTCTAGATCAGGTCTGTTCTACTCGGCCAGCTGGCCACAAAATACTCAGCCTTGATGAAGGCTCTTGCGAAGTTCAATAATGACACGCCCCGCAGTTTTCAGGCGGATTCAACTCCAGCGAATCAAAAAGCCCCTTGCCATCGATCTGCTGTTGAACCTTGTCTGAAAACTTCTCCTGCACCCAGATCAGATCCGTCACGCGATCCTTGGGTACCAGGTGACTTTCCGGTGCACGATGACAATCAAGACACCAACCCATGCCCAACCCCTGTGACTGATAAACGATCGGCATGCCCATGATCTGGCCATGACACGAGTAACAGCTCACGCCCGCATTCAGGTGTGCATCATGCGGAAAGTTGCGGACATAATCTGGCAGTTTGTGAACTCGACGCCAAGCGATCGACTCATCCGCCTCATATGCATCGCGAATGAACTGAACCTTCTCATCGCTGGCTAGGCTCTTGGTCGGATCGACCCGGCCCTCAGCATGGCAACCGATGCAGGTCGCAACATTGGGAATGTTGGCTTCAGGTGATATTTCGATCTTCGTGTGGCAATAGCGACAGTCCAGACCCAGCTTGCCCGCGTGAATCTGATGATTGAATCCACTGCCAGGCTGCTCGGGCATGTACCCGACCTCAAAAAAGTCTGGTGTTGCCCAATACCAGCCACCCGCAACCACAACGCCCGCACCGCCCAAGGCTGCAAAAGCCCCAAGCGTCGGCAAAACATTCATCCATTTCGGGAACAAGACTGCCACGCGACCACTCCTTGTCCAGCCCCGCCCGATTGTGATAAAAACCACAATCGTGGCAAAGACACCCGTAAATCCTGTAAAAACCAGCGACAATCCGCTCTCAGATCGCTCGACTAAGCCATCTCTCAACCAGCACCAACCGACCTGATGTGGAACAAATATCTACAACTCAACCCGACTGGTCAAGTGGGTGCTAATCTAAAATGTCCTGATCATAATTGCAAACCGCTGTTTCACGCAACTGGAACAATACCGTACACACCCAGAAAGTTTCCGTTATCGGCCCCACCTTTGAGTTCCGTTCATAAAACTTGCTTGTTTTTTTATTTGAAAGCCGTTCAAATGCCTTACACGCCACGCTATGCAACCCTCGGTTCCATTCTTGTGCTCAGCTTCGCCTCCACCATTGCCATGTGGTGCGCAGCCATCTTCCTCCATAGCCCCATCCTCTCACTCACTCCCTCTCAAGCAGGACCAGCACTGCTGACTGTCCTCATCCTCAGCTTCATCATCGCAGGCCGATCCATCAGATCCGCCAACCCCCTGCGCATCGCAGTCGCGGTCGGACTGCTCGTGGGACTTCTCAACCTCCTCATCCTCGGCTCAACCCTCACCCACTCAACCACCACTCACACCCTCCAGCAGACCATTGCCCAAGACAACTCTCAAGCCAGCCCACAAGACAGCACCATTTCCTCCCCAACGCAACTTGAAATACCTTCAGAACCTAATCAATCCGATCAACCCGCAACAGGCACACTCAAGCCAAATGCTGTCTGGACCGCGCTCGGTTCCATCGCGCTGACCACATTCCTCAGCACCATCTTTATGACACTGGGCACAAGGCTCAAACCCCATTGCTCAGCAGCACCCCAGCCCAACTGGCTCGCACGCTTTGGCATCGTCACAGTCACAGCCATGATTCCGCTCCTGCTCATCGGAGGTCTCGTCACTTCAGGTCGTGCTGGCATGTCCGTCCCGGACTGGCCCAACTCCTACGGCGCCAACATGTTCCTCTTGCCCATCAGCGCCATGGCTGACAGCCGAATCTTCCTTGAGCACACACACAGGCTCTTTGGCTCACTTGTCGGCTTTACAAGCCTCACATTCGTCGCCTATGCCCTGCTCGCAGGTCCAACCCGTCGATCAAAAATCGCGCCCACCATCCTCTTTTTACTCATTGCATTCCAAGGCTATCTCGGTGGGATACGCGTCACACAAGCAAGTACTATTCTCGCCATCTCCCATGGCGTACTCGCCCAGCTCACCTTCGCTCTGGCCTGCTGCATCGCAGCCTGGCTCACCAGCACTTTCCAGGCTGATCCCACATGGACAATGGACCCCAAAGATCGCAGACGGAAAACCCTTGCCACTGCCTTCTTCCATGCCTCGATGTTTCAGCTCATTCTCGGCTCGGTCTATCGCCATATGAACGCTGCAGAAATCCAGGGCGCAGGCCACGCCCTCATGACGCACGCAGCCTTCTCCATCTTTGTTGTTATTCTCGCAGCCATCGCTGCCAGCACGCTGGGCTCCAGACACACCGACGAACCCGTGTCCCATATTCTCAAGTTGATCAGCCGATCAATCTATGTCGTTGTCAGCCTCCAGTTCGCCCTGGGCATGCTCGCTCTGGGCATGGTGATGATGACCAACTCAGCAGACCAGTCGCCACCACCCACTGCTGGTCAACTCGCATCAACGCCGACTATCCCCCCCATGCAGCTCATCATCGCTACAGCCCATCAACTCAACGGCGCGTTCACTATCGCACTGGCAGCTCTGGGTGTCAGCTGGTCACGCCGAATCAACGCTGCCAAGAAAATGAACTCCTGACCCCCCCACCCCCACCCCTCCCCCTCCCGTCCCCTTCCTGACCCACTCCCCCACTCCTCAGCTATCTGCTGAAACATGCAACATTTGGTACCACAGTCTCCTGATATGGTCTGATCTTGCTATCAGAACGAACCATTTGTCAGTATTGGGCGAATATGTGTTAGACTGTTCTGAGCCGGGCTTGTGCAATGCAGACCCGCATCCAGCGTTGTGCAGTCAGACTGCGCGAACTTCACAAGGAGTTCGCCATAAACCAAAGCACACGCCCAGGGGTCTTCCCAATGAACAAAATCCTGCCTGCTGCTCTCAAGCCCATCTCCGATGAAAACTTTGGCTATACACAGGCTCGGCACCTGCTCTGGCGTGCTGGCTTTGGAGGCTCTCCCGAGCAGATCCAGACACTCGCAACCTGGGGCCCGGAAAAAGCTGTCGATCACCTGATCAACTTTGAAAAAATCCCCGTTGAGCCTGTCCGGGAAGATGCCTTTGACTCTGGCATCATGAAACCACTGACTGATGAGCAGCGCAGGCGTTTTCGCCTTGCCAGGAAAAATCAGCAGGAAGATGTTCTTGATCTGTTTCGTAAAGCTCGCCAGGAAAGACAACGCACCGACCGCAAGCAAATGCGAAAAATCCAGCGCTGGTGGCTCACACGCATGATCGAATCGCCACGCCCCCTCGAAGAAAAAATGACCCTCTTCTGGCATGGTCACTTCGCCACCAGCTACCGCACCATCGAAAACTCCTACCACATGTACATGCAGAACCAGTTGTACCGCAGTTATGCACTGGGAAACTATGGCAACCTGCTCTATCGCATCATCCGCGACCCCGCCATGATCGCCTACCTCGACAACAACGATTCACGCAAAGGCAAACCCAACGAAAATCTCGCCCGCGAGATCATGGAACTCTTCAGCCTCGGCATCGGCAACTACTCCGAAGATGATATTAAAAACGGCGCTCGCGCCCTCACTGGCTACACCTTCGTCGATGACAGCTTCGTCTTTCGTGATCGAGATCATGACAAAGGCTCAAAGAATATCCTGGGAAGGTCAGGCCCCCTAGATGGCGATGACTTTGTCTCTGCCATTCTCGAAACCCGCGCCTGCAGCCGCCACATGACTCGCAAGCTCTACGCCTTCTTTGCTGCTGACCTCCCCGCTGGCAAAGCTGACAATGACACCGAACGCGCCCTGCACGACATGGCTTCAACCTTCCTGCGATCAAAGTACAACATCGCTCCGGTGCTCAAGAAACTTTTCCTCAGCGAGCATTTCTACTCCCCCGCAATCATGAATCAGCAGATCAAATCGCCCGTACAGCTCATCATCGGTGCCATCCGCTCACTTCAAACTCCTGTGCGAGATCTGTCCATCCTGCTTGATGCCATGGATCTCATGGGTCAGAGCATCTTCTTCCCACCCAGCGTCAAGGGGTGGGATGGCGGCCGCTCATGGATCAACACCTCCACCCTTTTCGTCCGCCAGAACACACTGAACTACCTGCTCACAGGCAAAAAGCCACACGGCTATGACGCTCTGGCTTCTGCTGAAGAATACGACCCCACCCCTCTCATCTCAGCCCTGGGCCAGATCAGCCCCGGTGCTCAGCAAGACCCCCAAGCTGTCGCTGACTACCTCCTGCGCTTCACCCTCGGTCAGTCGCCCACCCATGCAAGGCGCACACTTGTTAACTTTACCCAGTCCAACAGCGGCCAAATATCACCAGACATGATCACGGGCATACTCCTGCTGATCTCAGCCATGCCCGAATATCAGTTATGCTAAATCCTGCCCCCACTTGCCCCCAGCCCATCGCGACCATCGGAGTACCACACCATGCACACGAATCAGACTAACGCATTCACACGCAGGCAGTTCCTCCATTCAGGGCTCATGCTCGCTTCGGCAACTGCCTCTGTCCCCGCGTTTGTTCAAAGCTCTGCTCTGGCACTCCCCTCAGCCACAGCCATGCTTTCTTCACTGGCTGGTGTGCCTCAGGATCGGGTTCTTGTCGTGGTTCAACTCGGTGGCGGCAACGATGGCCTCAACACCGTCATTCCCTACACACACGATGCCTACTACCGCGCCCGCGCAGGTATCGCCATTCCCCAAAATGAAGTAATCTCTCTTTCCAAACGCGATTCAGATGTCGGCCTTCACCCTGCCCTCACAGGCATCAAAACACTCTACGACCAGGGCATGTGCTCCATCGTCCAAGGCGTAGGCTACCCCAACCCCAACCGCTCACACTTCAAGTCAATGGACATCTGGCAAACCGCAGACACCTCAGGCACCGGCGAGGGCTGGCTCGGGCGATACTTTGACGCAGAGTGCTCTGGTCAACCAGGTTCCAGCAAGTCCCAATCCAACAATCAGCCCGGCATCGCCATCGGCAGAGAAGCGCCCCTTGCAATGCAAGGCCAAAAAATTAAACCCATCTCCTTTGAAACCGCCGACCTCTTTCGCTGGACCGGGCTTGATGTTCACGATTCACTGCAAGATCCATACGAAAAGATCACTCGCACCGGTGTAACCGATGGCGTTGATCCCAACTCCAACGCTGCCTTTTTAATGCGCACCGCGCTTGATGCTCAGGTCTCAAGCCAGGTCATCCGCCAGGCGGTGGCTCGTAGACCTCGCGTGCAGTATCCTCGCAATCTACTCGCCCAGCAGCTCGCCATGGTCGCCTCCATGATCCATGCCAACCTCTCCACTCGCGTTTATTATGTCTCCCTTGGTGGCTTTGATACACACGCAGGTCAAGGCTCCAGTCAGGGTCGTCATGCCAATCTTCTCGGGCAGTTTGGCTCCGCAATGGACGCCTTCTATCAAGACCTTGCAACACGCGAAAACCACAAGCGAGTCCTCACACTTGCATTCTCAGAGTTCGGCAGACGCGTTTCTCAAAATGCCTCCGGTGGTACAGACCACGGCACCGCTGCCCCCACCTTCCTCTTCGGCCCCATGGTCCGCCCCGGTGTCGCTTCCAAACACCCCTCGCTGGCTGATCTTGATAACAACGGCGACCTCAAGTTCCGCGTTGACTTCCGCTCCATCTATGCTGCCATCCTCAAGGACTGGCTCAAAACCGACCCCACAAGCATCCTTCACAAAAGATTCACACCCGCCCCGGTTCTTCGTGCTTAATCCCATCTGTTTTTAGCACACCTTTCCTCCAGCAAGACATGTGTAACACAGTATTGACCAATGAAAAAGCCCAGCGTGTGCTGGGCTTTGAAAGGATTGGTTTTTTCGACCGCAAACTCAACGGCGGCGACGGATTGCTGCAAGACCCGCAGCAGCAAACAAGCCAATGGTGCCAGGCGCGGGGATGATTGAAACGCCATCAATACCACCCGCATAGCCACCCGAACCAGATCTCTCAGCTGAGAATGTCAGCGTCATTGTGACCGAAGTAGCGACGAAGCTGCCCGAGAAGTTGAACCACCGCTGACTGCCGAAACCATCATGCGAAAGCAACGATGAGTCGAGATTCACACCGGCAATGTTTGCGCGAATGAATCCCGGGTTGGCGTAATTCGAAGCGGCTGAAGAATCCAGCCCGACATTCGAATACTCAAAGAGCAGTGTGTAAGCAGTGCCAACCGTGAACCCGTTAATGACCTGTGCAGCCGCATCAAACGCGCCCCCACCGCCATTGTTCAAGAGTGCCAGGAATGTCCCGCCGTCATTTGATGGCCCGATCCCCGTGGCCCAACCAGAAAACCCGCCCGGACCGATGGTGTCTCCATCGGTGCTTACCGATGCCCACCCCGGAGGTGGGCTGCCGATATTCACCGGTCCGGTCATACTGCCATTTGTAATGGCCTGTCCAAACGCAACAGAGGGCGTCATACAAAATGCAATCCCTGCTGCGAGTCCACATATCGTGTATCTGCACAAATCCATCTTCATTGTCTGCCTCTCTTTCATCGTTAGAACTACATGTTCACGACGGTACCACGAAGTAGCCGCCTTTAACGCTTATGTGGAAGCTGTCTTCCGCATTATGCAGTATACCAACTTGCCATCTCAAACACCGGTGTATTTGAGATTTAGCCGATTATTTGCAGAAGATTTTTCAAAAAATTGTATTTTTTCAAAAGCACTATAGACAACCTTTTTATTGGGTAAAATACACCAATTCAGCAGCCTAGAAATACTCATGGCTGTAAGTCCTCTACGCTGAGCGTGTTGTAATCATTGACATGCTAAAACACTACATTCCAAACTGTAACTACAGGATGTAGTCATACGAACATTCACACAATCTTGCAACTGTCAGTAATGTAGGGATGCGATGCCGATTTCCCTGGGAAAACTTGACATCCATATCTAAAAGTATTGCGGTGCAGCCGGACAAGGATTCATTTGGAACTGACGGATCTTACCTCTGGGCATACCCGGAGTTAATTGAATGATTAACAGTCCAGTCAGCAAATAACAGATAAAAGACGAAAAAGTCTTGAAATCAATCCGGGTATCTGCTAGCCTGAGCATATTCCTGGTATTTCGGCTATTCCGCCGCTCTTTCAGGCGGATGGAAACCTCGCTGTGGGGTTTAGAACGCCACGGAGTATCAGCCTGCTGAGAGGACAATATTATGAAGTTTTGCACCATGCTCGTCGCTGCGGTTCTCATATCCCTCTACTGCCAGCCAGCAACAGCCCAGGTGACTAATGAAATCACCTACCAGGGTGAACTACTCAAGGACAGCCTGCTGCTCAACGACACCGCCGACCTGGTATTCAGGCTCTATGACGCTACGACCGGAGGCGTGCTCATCGGCACACCTGTCGCAATCAATAACCACCCGATTGTTAACGGCCGATTCTCGGTGCCTCTGAACTTTGGTCCCGGTGCCTTTACAGGCGACTCTCGCTGGATCGAGATCGATATTCGCTCACCAGCGGGCACAGGGCTATATACAACGCTGAGCACCAGGCAGTCCGTGACCGCTGCCCCGGTCGCGCTCTTTGCCCTCAATGGCAATCCCGGTCCTCAAGGTCCAGCCGGTCCACAAGGCCCACAAGGATTACAGGGCGATCCAGGACCAACCGGTCCTCAGGGGCCACAAGGATTACAAGGTAATCAGGGTCCTGCAGGGCCTCAGGGTCCACAAGGGTTGCAAGGCGATCCAGGGCCAACCGGCCCGCAGGGGCCACAAGGGTTGCAAGGCCCCCAAGGCCCTCCCGGCGATTCGCACTGGTTGATCACCGGCACAGCCACCTACTACACCGCGGGCAATGTCGGCATTGGAGTGATCAATCCTGGTTATCTCCTTGAAGTCGCGGGCGACATTGGCACAACTGAGCTCATGGCCTGGAACCCGAATCTCACAGGCCTGGCGATTCAGGCCTATCAGGGTGGGGTGGTACTGACCCCTCCGACTTCAGCAGTTTTTGGATACTCATCTGAACGCACCGGCGTGGTCGGGTGGTCCTCTTCAACACAACCTGGCGGCGGCGTTGGTGTGTGGGGTCAGGCGTCATTAGCCCAGGACGGAGCAGGGGTCTATGGAGAAGCACTTTCAGCAACCGGGGCGACCAGCGGCGTTTTCGGGGGTGTCGCCAGTCCCGATGGGGCCGCGGTCCGTGCGATCAACACCGCGACCGCTGGTCCGGGCTATGCGCTGTATGCCGAGTCCAATATGGTTGACTCCACATCAAGGCCAGCGGCTGCAGTCGGCAAACAAGGGGGATCCGGAACGGCATTCGGCGTGCTCGGCGTCAGAGATGATCCAGCCCTGCTCTTTGCCTCGAGTGTACCTTCAGGTGGTGCTGGTGTGGCAGGAATCTCCAACAAGGGCACCGGCGTGTACGGGGCGTCAGTCGATTCCACGACGAACCAAGTCGGTGTCTGGGGTGTGGCCAACGGGGACTTGATACCGATCGCGTTGTATGGAGTTGCCAGTGGGGATGATGCCATCGGAAGCGCCGCCCGAAGCTTGATCTTCAACGGGACCGGTTACGGTGGCTGGTTTAGCGGGTGGGACATCTCAGGTACCGCAGACGCCTATGGTGTCTTTGGCGAGACTAACGAAACCTCGGTCTGGATCACGGCCCCCTGCGGCGTTCTCGGTAAAGGCGGAACCGCCCTCCGTGGCGAATCGACCGTCCCTGGTGGTAACGGCGTCATCGGCATCGCAAATGGTGCAGCAGCCTGGGCAGTTTACGGCCAGAGTGATATCGGATACGCCGGATATTTCGATGGTGATGTTCAGGTCAATGGCACACTAAGTAAAGCTGGCGGCTCGTTCAAAATCGACCACCCGCTCGACCCGGCCAACAAGTACCTCTCGCACTCGTTCGTCGAATCACCTGACATGCTCAATATCTACTCAGGTACCGTCACAACTGATAGCAACGGGTACGCAACGATCACTTTCCCCAACTGGTTTGACGCGCTCAACACTGATTTTCGCTATCAACTCACGGTTATCGATGATGGTGATTTCGACGGCTGGGTGATGTGCAAGGTCGTTAATAAAATCAACAATAACCAGTTCACTCTTCGCACCAGTATCGGGGTCGTCGAGGTCTCATGGCAGGTGACAGGTATCCGCCAGGATGCCTGGGCCCAAGCCCACCGAATCCCTGTCGAGTCAGACAAGCCCTCTTACGAACGCGGGTTCTACCTCCACCCAGAACTGTTTGGTGCCGGGCCCGACCGCAGCATGGTTGAGTCCAAGCGTGTAATCGAAGCTCAACAGAAAAACGATCCCGAGTTGATCGCCCAGCGCGAACAACGCCTGCGCGAAACGCGAGCCAATGCCCCCAAGATAGTCAAAGGAAACGAGGACAAGTAACCCGAATCACTCAACAAATACGACGGGCACCTTGTCCCGTATTGTCCATGAAATAGAGGCAACTCATGCTTTTTAAACACCAACTTTTTCTGGCACTTGCGTGCCTCCCCATGCTTCTGACCAGCCAGGCACACGCCCAGACCTACGAGATCAACTGGTACACAGTCGACTGTGGAGGCGAGATGTTCACCTTCGGCGGCATCTTCGAACTCTCAGGCTCCATCGGCCAGCCCGATGCCGGCACCCTCTCAGGAGGTGTCTTCGAGCTGGCGGGAGGGTTCTGGCCCGCAACTCAGCCACCCCCCAACTGCCCCGCTGATATCAATGGCGACGGGGCTGTGGATGTACTTGACTTCTTCGCGTTTGTAACAGCATTCGCAGCAGGTGATCCCGTCGCGGATATCAACGGCGATGGGGCAATTGATGTGCTTGATTTCTTCGCATTTGTAGCGGCCTTTGCTGCAGGATGTCCGTGATCGACCAGTCATCAGAAGAGTCCATGTGCGAAAGATTCAAGAATTTACATGATTCAACCATCTTGGCCAATGAGATGAGGCCGGTGTGTAAATAACCCTGTACATTTGGCGGATGCCGACGGCAGAAAGCACCGTCAGGCAACATGCGAGTGTAATCTCTCAGGCTTCAACCCTTATGGGACATGACCGGCAAGAGAGAGACATCGCCTGTCATTACCCATTCGGTACAACCGGATCGAAACATCCGCAATGCTTTACGAACGGATGCTTCAACTCAATACGAAGTTGATTTTTCACGAAACCGCCTCAGTCAAGCCAACCTAAAGGCTCAGAAAATTGCTGATCCAATTACTGGCGTAGCTCTGGAGAAAAAAATGAAGAATCTTCCCAACTCACTGAAAGCTCGTGTTATTGGACTGATGACACTACTCATGCTGTCCATCGTGGGCATTGTCGGCCTCACACTTGTCGTATTGGACAATCAAAAGGCTGATGGAGTGACAATCAATCTTGCTGGTCGGCAACGCATGCTGACTCAAAAGTTCAGCAAAGAGTTTCTTGATGAACTGAACACCGGGAGTCAAGCTGATGCAGACAGTGCGCCTGCTTACGCTAAAACACAGAAGCTCTTTGAAGTCACACTGGCAGCACTACGCACTGGCGGTGAGACCTTCAGCGACCTGGGCATGACGAAACCTTTAGCTATTCCTGCTGCCAAGGAAGAGCAAATACAGGCCAAGCTGAGTGAAGTACATGAACTCTGGGGCAAGCTTCAGGCAACAGTTTCTACCGTTAAAAGCTCAGACAACCAATCACCAGAGTATGCCCAAGCTCTTGCAGAGTTCCGCAAACTGAATATCAGCACACTCAAAAACATGAATGCTGCAGTCGGCATGTACCAGGTTTCATCTGAAAAGAAGATTGCTCAGCTGAAAACCGTACAGCTTTCAGCCGCTGGTGTGAGCTTGGCTATTTTCATATTCTCCTTCTGGATGGTCTCCATGACCATCGTTCGCCCCATCAAGGTGATCATTACAGAGCTACTACAACAGGCCGACAGCGTTGACAACAGTTCCGGCGAGATCAGTTCCAGTTCCATGGCACTGGCCGATGGCGTTAGTGACCAGGCTGCATCCGTAGAAGAAACCCGCGCCTCAATGGAAGAGATGTCAGGATCAGCCAAGGAGAACGCCGATCGCGCAGACCGGGCAAGTACGCTCGCGACTCAGGCAACTTCAAGTGCAGACACTGGCCAAATGGCAATGCAGAACCTCAACACATCGATGGGTGCCATCCAAACCAGCACCGAAGAAGTCAGCAAAGTTCTCAGAGTCATTGAAGATATCGCGTTTCAGACAAACTTGCTGGCACTCAATGCCGCCATCGAAGCTGAAGGTGCAGGCGAGCACGGCAAACGATTCGCTGTGGTTGCTGAGGAGGTTCGTAAACTCGCAGAGCGCAGCGGTGAAGCCGCCAAGGAAACTGCAACCAGGATCGAAGAAGCAGTCCGTGCAGTTCGTGAAGGCGTCAAACACAGCGATGATTCAATCAACTCACTTGGCGACATCCTCTCAAGTGTTTCTGAAGTTGCAACGCTTGTAAAATCGATTGATACTGCAAGCCAGGATCAGGCTTCAGGCGTCAATCAAATCAATATTGCTGTTGCACAAATTGATGATATTACTCAGGCAAATGCTGCGGCTGCTGAACAATCCGCAGCCTCTGCAAGCGATCTGTCAACGCAATCGAACACACTCAGGCATGTCATCTGCCAACTCGACGGGCTGGTCAGTGGTTCACATGGCAGCCACAGCAATGCTGACAAATCAGACAGTGAGCCTGCACCCCCTGGAGCGTCCAGTCTCTCAAGTGCAATAGCTGCACCAAAGCCAGCTAACTCTACTGGCAGTAAACCAGCCAGCAGTACCTCTAAAAATGCGATTACCGAGCAATTCGGTACGGACGATGAATCAATCATGGAAGGTATCGAAGAGTTGTCGCACTTTTAACCGATTGTATTGAGCTCTGCAAATAGTGTGTATGTAAAGTAGAAGCAATGCAAGATTCAATACACAAGGAGGTCGGTTCAGTGACTACAATTGAAACTGCTCATCCAAAGTGCAATAGCATGTATAACGACAACAAGTACTTGACATTTGAAGTGTCAGGTCAGACCTACGGCATACAGACAAAGTGCATTCGGGAAGTCGTCCCTCATGGAGCCATTTCTCAGGTTCCAGATGTTCCCTGCTTTTTACTCGGCGTGACCAACCTACGCCACGAAATCATTGCCATCGTAGATTTACAGCTTCTCTTTGGAGCTGACAAACCCACTGAAAACGACAGCAAAACCTGCTTCATTATTGCGAATCTCACACATTCAGATGGGACTTCACAGTCAATCGGGCTGGTGGCTCGACGCATTTATTCTGCCCGCAGAATACTCCCTGATGAAATCGATGCTCCGCCAATAGTGGGCGGGCATCAACAGATTCATTACATCACTGGCCTGGGCAAAGACAATGACCAGGTGACCATTCTTCTTGACATTGATCGGCTTCTCGAGCCTGAAGACAAAGCCATTGTGGCCGCGATCAAAAGCCATGAAAACAGTTCTGAATCTGGTTCACAAAGCCTCACTGCGAGTCATAGCAATGAATAACCAGACAGGCACGAGCAGCGATATGCGTATGGATACGACAAGAAAGCTGAAGCTGTTATCAATCAAGCTGGCTGATGCAGAATACGCATTTCCCTTGCAGGAAATCAGACGCATTATTCCTGCTGATGGGATTGAGCATGACCCGATTGCTCCTGGATTCGTCCATGGTGCAATGACCGTCGGGGAAGATCGACTGGCTGTTATTGATCTTCGAGCAAGGCTTGGTTTAGGTGAAGCAAAGTACGAATCAGGATCAGGGCACTCAGTAGTTGTTGCAGAAATTAACAACATCCCCGTCGGATTTCTCATCGATGCGGTTGGGTCGCTCTACGATATCTCCAGCGATGAACTTCAGGAAAGCCGATGGGTGGACGATCTTGCCGGGCTTCACAAGCAAGGCATCGGGTTCCTGGAGATCGGTGACCACGCGATGGAAGCAATCAGCTTTCAAGGCGTACTCAACGCGAGCGAGCTGACTTCCATTGATAACTGGCGTGGAAGCGAAGATGCAGTGCTTCGAATTGCCTTGCGAGAAGACCGGGCAAAGAGGCTGGCTGAGCGTGATACACAGGCGAGAAATCCCTTGCGCGAGCTTGCGGGATCTTATCTTGTTGTTCGTGCAGGAAGGCAACTGCTGGGAATCCGAACAAGTCAGATCTCAGAAGTACTTCCTTGCAATACTCTGGTTGATATCCCTCTCACCAATGATGAGTTTTCTGGTGTATTACTGCTGCGCGGGACAACTTATCCAGTGATCGATCTTCGTTTGCGTTTGGGGCTGCCTGAAGATGAGGATGGGATATCCCGGCCCGGTATTGTCCTTGTCAAGGATGGCCAAGGATTCTCTGGCATGTTCGTGCAGCAAATCGTTCAACTCAGTGAAATTGAAGTACGACAGATCCAATCCGCTGAAGACGATCAGGCAAGCATCCACAGGCACCTCATCGCTGCAAATGCAAACCTCAGTGTCGGCTGTGCAACACTGATTAATATTCCAGAACTCCTGCTGGAGAATAAGCCCTCGCTATCTGAAGGCTACCGACAGTTCCAACAGCATGCCCACGAGCAAGGATGCAAAATGCAATCCGGCAATCTCAAAGCTGCCTGAACAACATCCGCCAGCTTAACCAATGGCCAGAGAATTCCACGCCCTGATACAAAGGTGTAAGCCCGTGCTTGTTCATACATACCGGGTCAGCGTGGTGCATCCTGCTTATACCCCGGTGCCAGCATCGCCTTTTCCGGGTTGTTCGCCTGCTCAGAAATCCCCCGCTGGATCATCACCATCAATAGCGCCAGCACCGCCAGAGGCGAAAGAATAAACAACAAAAACAAGAGCCTCTTGAACAAACTCATCTGCTCAATGCGATAGCTGCGCACAGGCTTTGCCGATGCTGAGCCTTGCTCTTTGATCAATGCTGACTTGGATTGATCCGCACTCACCAGAGTTTCCAGTTCTTAGCGCAATCTGGCAAAATTCTCTGCAACCGCGTCCCAGTTCACCACATTCCACCATGCTTTTACATAGTCAGGCCTGCGATTCTGATAGTTCAGGTAATACGCATGCTCCCAGACATCCAGCCCCAGAATCGGGCGATGCCCAAAGATCCAGGGTGAATCCTGATTCGGCGTCGATCCCACATGCAGCGTGTTGCTCTCATCAAACCCAAGCCACGCCCAGCCAGACCCAAACCGAGTCGCTGCTGCATTTGCGAACGCTTCTTTACACCCTGCTATTGAGCCGAAAGTCTCGTTGAGTGCAGTTGCAAGATCACCCCCAGGCTCACCCCCGCCTCCCTGACCCGCAGGCGCCATGATTGACCAGAACAGGCTGTGGTTGGCATGGCCCCCCGCGTTATTCCGCACCGCAACACGAATCTCATCTGGCAATGAATCAATATTCTGCAGCACTTCGATCACTGGCCGATCCGCCCACTCCGTGCCCTCCAGAGCGGCATTGGCCTTGGCGATGTAGGCTGCATGATGCTTGGTGTGATGAATCTCCATCGTCCGGGCATCAATGTGAGGCTCAAGACCATCCGTGGCATACGGCAACTCAGGCAGTGTAAAAGCCATCTTCCTGCTCCTTATCTTGTCAAATAATCTAAAAATACCAGCCATAAACCAAACAAGAAAAACTGTCCACAATTTCAAAAACCGCAGACAGAGGACTTGCAAGAACGGCGCAATACGATATACTGCTCGTCCTGAAGAACGACAGCTCGCGAAGACGCATATTCGGCGCCTGCATGGAACGATATTCGGACCATAGGCACCAGTCAACGCTGATCGACGCTTCATTTTCTCGCTGGGCTGCTGATATATTCAGCTCAAACGCTCCTTGGCCCCCGCTGATGTCTTCTGATCCCAGCAGACATCGTGTCAAAGACCGGCGGAGTCCGGCATATTTGCAATGGAATGTTTCTAAAAAAGCGACCAAAATCGCTACTGAAAGTCAGTCTTTCGACTTTTAGGACGGTATAAGAGGTAAAAAGACAGTTTGTTTGGAAAATATATCGTTTCGTACGCAAACCTTGAAACCACTCAAGCGTACAACCTATCGAAAGAGTATCAGGGGTTGTACAAGGGTGCGTTTCAACGCTGATGCATACTCGCTGACTGGTTTTTACACACCCAGCTTCAACCGAACTTAAAAAGCAGGACCGATAAATAAAAACCATTCGCAGACACAGGCATCATCACAAACCCAGCCCCGCTTTTTACAAGTTGGGCGCAACACTCAGCTGCTGGACGAAGAGAGAAGCGTCAGGCTCAGTTCCACAATCCCCCTGAAATGGGCGTGGCAGAGCCGGGTATAAGCAGGTAGAAGAAACCAGAGTTGTCACCATCAACTCTGGTCAAGGATGAATATTGGAATGAACGACTCACGAAAAACTAGACCAAGCCCCATGGATCAGGTCAGGCGTCGACACCGTGCTCGCGTATCCGCCTCCTCAGCCAGAAGCCCTGTCGGTCAGCGTGCTCATCGCAAACTCTCCCAGAGCGATGAAGCCCTCCTCAACCGCATCATGGCTAGAGAGCAGGACTTCATCGACAGCGAGGTCTTCCGCGAGGATGGCTCTGAAAAAGCCATCTACGAAGAAGTCCCTGATGTCGCCAAGCCCGACACCACCTGGTACCACCCCGTGATGGATGACTTGTCCTCCACCAGCAGAACTCGAACCCTCAAAAGCACTCAGCAGGTCATCCTTACTGGTGCTGAGGAACGCATCCTCTTCCACCAGTTCAACTACGCCCGCTTCCGCGTTCGCGAGGTTCAGCATGCTGTCTGGGAAACACCCACACGCAAGCCGCTGCCCGAGCAGGCTGAGCACATCCTCAACTGGTACCGTCGCGCTGAGCGTATCCGCGAGCAGATTGCAGAAACCAACCTTGCCCTCGTGCTGGCCATGGCCAAACGCACGCGCATGAGCGAGGTCGACTTTGCCGATCTTGTATCCGAAGGCAACATGGCTCTTCTCCGCGCCGTTGACAAGTTTGATGCTGGTCGAGGCTACAAGTTCTCCACCTACGCCTGTCGCGCCATTCTCAAAGCCTTCAGCCGCCAGGGCATGAAGCTCAGCAAATATCGCCAACGCTTCCCCACCGACTTTGATCCCAAGCTCGAAAAATCCAACTTCCTTGAAACAAAACGCCAGGACTTTGAAAAAGATGCTGCTGAAGAAGTCAAGCGCATCGTCCTCCAGAACCGTGCCGACCTCACCGATGTCGAGCGCACCGTCATCGAGCACCGCTTTGGCCTTGAAACTCAGCACCTTGATAAACCCATGACGCTCGAACAAGTCGGGCAGATCATCGGCGTAACCAAAGAACGCGTCCGCCAGATCCAGAACAAAGCCATGGAAAAAATCCGCAACGAGCTGGAAATCAACTTCCTCGGCGGCATGGATCAAGATGAAAAACAAGACGCTGCTGAAGCTGTCAAAGCAGGCTGATCCGTTTCAAGATTCAGCATCCCGTCCACACTCAATAACCGCTGCTCTTGCAGCGGTTTTTCTTTGCACATAATGCCCCCTCAGAATCACTCGCCACGCCCACGAATCACCATCTTCGATGCATGCAAGCCGGTCTTTACAAAAAAAGAATCAGCCTCGCCCT
The DNA here is from genome assembly GCA_029260555.1 of Phycisphaerales bacterium. Lineage (GTDB taxonomy): Bacteria > Planctomycetota > Phycisphaerae > Phycisphaerales > UBA1924 > JAJDCZ01. The sequence continues at coordinate 11,493 of JAJDCZ010000033.1, read as the reverse complement.
GATCAGGGACAAGGCTGAAAATGGAGCGGAAGGGACTCGAACCCTCAACTTCCAACTTGCAAAGCTGGCACTCTACCAGTTGAGTTACCGCCCCAACTTGGGCCGATTGTAGGCTCCCCCACCCCCTCGCCGCCCCGTCATTCAGCCCCCTTTCAAAAAAACCTTATCCGCACTCACACGCGCCCGAGCGACCCCGCCAGCACCCAGGTCGATCGACCATCCCCAAGCCGCACTAAAACCCAGTCTCCACGCTCTTCCTCAACAACCACCTCAACGCCTGGCTCTAATGGTGCCTGAAATGTCTTCTCATAGGCCTGTGCATCCGGCCCGTTATATCCCGCAGCCTCCTGCACCACCACCGCTTCATCAACCCCATAAAGCACCACCTGCTCACCAATCAACATCCCCCCAGCTGCAAAACTCGCTACAAAACATCCTGCAATCACCCATCCCCTATCAAAATGCTCGCTCCAAATCCTGCGTACAATTACTCCCACCCATCCCAGCACATACCCACCCCCTGCGATCAAAAGAACCCACCCCCGAGGCACAAACCCCCGCCACCAGAAAAACGCATCAATCGCACGGTTCACCATCGACTTTTCAACCCGCTGCAGCACTCGACCCCGGGCTGATTCAAGCCCCGCCCGAGCCCTTTCATCCGCAGGCGAAAGTTTGAGTGCCCGACGATAATGCACCACCGCCCGCCCCACATCCCCCGCCAGCAGATTTGCATTGCCGATATTCGTCTCCAGCCGATGGTTGTTGATATTCCCTTCACGAACAACAGCTTCAAACATCGCAGCACTCTGACCAAACAGCTCCCGCGCCAACCCGGGATCATCCTTCACCCGCGCAACACCCTGCTCAAAAAGCTCTTGTGCCCGCTCCACCATCACACCTTGCTCAACAGCACGCTCCTGCCCAGACACTGCACCTGCAAAGCTGATCCCCAAAAGCACAATCAATACTGCCCACAATCGCTTCATCATGCCAGCAGCTCCTTCTCAGCTTCAGCCAGAAGCTTTGCAACCTTACAAGGCTCAGCCCCCACCATCGCCCCCCCTCCATACCGACTTGCCTGCAGCTCCGCCAGCTTCATCGCCAGTTGCTCCCCAGCGTGCCTTGCCCCGGCTTCATCCAAAAGCCTTTTGCAATCCAAAGCCGTCACTGCTTCAGACTCCACACCAAACCGGTCACTCAAATACCCCCGAATCGCTGCATCAATCTGCTCAGTTGATCTCGCTCTGCCAAGCCTTTTTCTTGCCCGCCTTAATGCCCGCCTGCGTCTGAAACTCTCATCGCCCGCTCGCTCCCTCATTGCCCCCCACGCCACCACCCACATCCAGGCCATTGGTCCCGCGATCAAAACTCCAAGCCCCATCGGCGACCCCATCAGCCCCAGCACCGCGGTTCTCTCATTGACCAGAATCCCGTCCGTGTAGTTTGCCCGCACCCCCTCAGGCCCAGACTCGATCAATACACCTGCGGGACTTGTCGAGTTGCCGTTGCCATTGCTGCCTCTGATTGCGTCCGCAGCTGTCACCGTCCGCGTAGGCTTGATCTTCAGTTGAATCGGCCGACTCCTGGCCACCTCATACTGCTCCCTGGCTGTATCAAAATAAGGCAATCGAATCGCAGGCAGCTCATCAACCCCGTCATCCGTCACGCGAATCGTCGTCGTAAATGTCACCTCGCTCCCAGTCGTCTGCTCTTTCCTGGCCCACCCCTCCGGCGAAAGCTTGAACCCCATACCAAACGCCTCCTGATCCTCCAACTGAGCCAATGCCACCCGACCCATAGGCTCAGGACCACGCACCCTCACCGTCAACAAAATTGGATCCCCCACAAATGCTTCGCTCGGCTCAATGCTCGATTCAATCTCGAACACACCAATCAACCCCGTGAAATCCCCAGGCCTCCCCTCTGTTGGCAACTCCTGCACCACAAGCTCAATCGCCTTGGACCTCGACACACGCTTTTCAACAACATTCTCCCGGAAAAACCCCCTCCCACGCGTGCCTGCGATTACACCAAAGGTGACCGATGCAGGCCCTACCTCCATCCGCCCGCTGATCCGTGGAATCGCAACACATGAAACCGTGAATGTCGTATACAACTGCCCTTGAAACTTGGCTCTGCCCACTTCGCCAACCATGCGCATCCCATCCACTTCACACGCGACATACCGTGGATCATTGCGCGAGTTTCCACCAGAAGGGTCTGCCCCCGGCAAGATCTGCACCTCATCTGAATCCACCCCCGTATGAAAACTGAACCCCTCCGGCGAACTCGCCAGATACCAGATCAGCGTCAACCGAATCGGCTCGCCAACGAACACGCCTTCGGTTCGCTCAGCTTCAAGCCTCAACTTGAACAGGTCGCTCTCGGGAGGCTCATCCACCACCAACTCAAGCGCCTGCGTCGTGTAAACCTTCCCGCCCACCTCAACGCGTTGTCCCCCGATCGTAAACCGCCCCGCACGCTTTGCACCAATGCGGTATTGCAGCATCAACTTGTCAGGCCCACGATCAATCCGCTTGCCATTGAAAATCATCACCGGCGCACTCTGCAAGCTCGATCCCACCGAGCGACCCACCAAACCCTCTGGCAGATCAAGCGCACGAGGCGCAGCACCCTTCACCCCCTCGATCACAATCTGATACAACACTTCATCGCCCAGATATATCTTCTCACTATCAAGCTGCGCATACACCTTCACAGCATCATCTGCAAACGCACAGTTCCCCACACCCCCCATCACCCCCAGGCACGCAAGCCAACACGCCATCAACACACCCATATTCATTCTGGAACTAAACTTCATCACCAGTCCCTCAGCACACGCACAGGTTGACCTTGCCGGGCTGCCTTTTGCCTTTGTTCTCGTTGCGCCTGTTCACGATCCAAGAGCTGCTGTGCTAATGGATCGCCCTGCTTGTCCTTGTCTTCTTTCTCCTGGTCCTTCGCCTCACCCTCTTGTCCCTTTTGCCCTTTGCCTTTCTCCTGGCCCTGCTTGCGAGCGGCTTTTCTCATCTCCTGAGCAGCGTTCTTGATCGCTTGCGCAGCCTTCTTCTGCTCTTGGCTCGCCTCATCCAGCTTGCCCTCTTTGAGCTTCTTCTCAGCCTTTTTTTGATGTTCCCGAGCTTCGTCCAGCTTCTCTTTGACTGCCTCAGTTTTCTCCTTCATCTTTTTCATTGCATCCTGCATCTGCTCTGTTTGTTCACTGAGCTTCTGCTGATCATCACGCAACTCCTGCTGCTGATCTTCACCCGCCTGATCCTGCTCTGCCTGCTGCGACTCATCCCCTGCCTGCTTCTGCTGCTTTGCAAGTTCATCCATCTGATCTGCAGCCTCGTTCATCTGCTGCTGCTCGGGTGTCTGGTTCTGCTCCTTGATCGTCTCAATCAATCGTCGAACCCACTCAACCTGCTGCGCCGCTTGAACATCATTCTTGTCCAGCGCATACGCAGCCATGAAATCCGCCTCTGCACCTTGAAGCTCCTCCTTGATCGCTGCAATATCAACCTCCTCAGTCAGCTCCCCCTGCTTAGCCCCCATCTGATCTTGTTGAATCTGATTCAGCCTTGCAAGCTGTTGACGAACTCGAAGCACACCACGATTAAACCGCGCCCGCCCCAACACTCCACCACCCTTGCGTGCCTCTGCAATCAAAGCATCAAAAACTTCGCGTGCCTCATCATCTGATCCCATCGCAGCCAGCGCTGTCGCCCGCGCCAAACGCACAAAAGCGTTTTGTGTGCGCGCTCGTTCATACACTTGCACAGCCTGCTCATACGAGCCTGCCCGGTACAACTCATTGCCTTCAAGCAACGCGTTGTGAGCTGTCAGCTCGCCCGGCCCCGCCACGGCGACCAGCAGAACCGCGCCCAGCATCATGCCTTTCATTGAGCCATACCTCCAATGCAAGCAGCAGCAGTGCCGCTGCTATAAAAAACCCAAATCCCTCGTCATACCGCACCGCCTCCCCAGCCTCAATCGTCGTTTGATCCGCACTGCGAATCAAATCCGCATACACCCGCTCAAGATCAATCGTCCCCGTCGCAACATGCAAATACACACCCCCCGCAGACACCGAAGCAATCTCCTCCAGCGTCTTGCGATCAAGCTGGCTCTTGACAACCTGCCCTTCAAAAACCAGTGGCTTGACCTGCCCTGACCCATCTTCCACCACCACCACCTGCCCCTGTTCACTCCCCAGACCAATCGTAATGATCCTGACCCCCATCTGCCCCCCAGCCCGGGCTGCCTCCACTGGCAAGCTCTGTTGATCCTCGCCATCTGTGATCAGAATAATGTCACGAAAACGCTCTGTCTCGTCATCAAAAACATCATTGAGAACCTTGCGAATCGCATCGCCAATATTCGTCCCGCCTCTAGGCACCGTTTTGGGTGACAGCTCATCTAACGCCAGCGAAAAGAACTCATAATCAAGCGTCAACGGACACGCCACCACCGACCCGCCCGCGAACGCCACGATTCCCACGCGATCGCCTGCCAGACTCGCCACCAGATCACCGATCCATATCTTCGTCCTGTCAAGGCGGTTCGGCGCCAGATCCTGCGCCAGCATACTTCGCGATACATCAATCAAAAACACAATATCACGCCCCGTGCTTTTGACCGCTTTCTCCTCCGGATTCCATTCAGGCCTGGCAAGCCCCACCACCACAAACCCCACAGCTGCAACCACCATTGCCTTGCGAACAAACCTTCTGAACCTTGTACTGAAAGGCCAAACCATCTTCTCCCGCACCGAGCCAGAAACCAGCCGATCCAGCGCTCTCACTCGACCTCTCTCAGCCAACACAACCACCAGCCCCAAAAGTGGAACGAGCCAAAGAAGTGCCAGCCAGTCGCTCTGCCCAAACTTCATACTTAAGGCAGCCTCCGCAACACCGTCATCCCAAACACCAGCTCAAAGCACATCAGCCCCAGTGCCCACGCAGCCCAAGGCACAAACAACTCCTGCACATTCACATACTCCGTCGTCTGGATACTCGTCGTCTCAAGTTCATCAATCTGGCGGTACACCTCCATCAACTTCTCAGCATCCTCAGCCATGAAAAACCGCCCACCCGTCTTCTGCGCAATCCCCTCGAGCAGCGCAATATCAAGCCCGCCACCCACCGCAATCTGCTGCCCACCAAACTGAATCGTCCGCTCACTGCCTCCGATCCCCACCGTATAAATCCTGATGCCCCACTGACTGGCAAGATCCGCAGCCTGTACAGGCTCAATCGCACCCGCATTATTCACGCCATCAGTCAAGAGCACAATCACGCGCGATTTGAGCACCAGATCATCACTGCCTTGCTCAGCCATGCGCTCTTGAGCATTTTTTAACCGAGCTGCTGCAAGCGCAATCGCTTCTCCGATCGCTGTGCCATCTTCTGACTGTACCTTTGCCACATCCACACGAGCAGCCAGCTTCACCAGCGCCTCTGGCGATCGCACCAGCGGACAGATCGTGTCTGCATACCGCGCAAATGCAATCATCCCCACCAGATCCCCCGCTCTGCCTTTGAGCGACTTGCCATCGCCCAGCATGAACAACTCAACCACGCGCTTCACCACATCAATCTTCCGCGCAGGCTTCCCCTCAACCACCATCTGCTCAGACATGCTCCCGGATCGATCCACTACAATCTGAATCGCCACACCCTCCGTCTTGGTATGTGTCACCCCCGACACCCGCTGAGGCCGAGCCAACGCCACCACCAACAGCCCCATCCCCACCACCCGCATCACCCTCAGCAAGCCTCTGAGCCTCCATCGCACCGTCTTGACCGTATGTTCACTCCCACCCTCGCCTTCAATGCTGCGCATTGGCAGCTTCATGCGCGCCCCAGCCCGCCCCAGCCTCATCCAGACCATCGGCAGCAGCAACAAAAGCACGAATGCAATCGGCATCGCGAATCGAATCACCCCTGATCCTCCGCCTGCAACTGTGATTGGATCATGCCTTTGATTATCTGCTCTGCCAGATCATCGAGTTCCTCTCGCCGTTCATCATCACCCCCTGCATAGATCAGCGATTCATACAGCCGCTCAAATCGCAATATCTGCCCCGCCCGATCCTCAAGCACGCGCTCATTTTCACTGAGCTGCTTTGAAAGTTGGCCAACCGTCAGCGACATGCCCAGCCCATCACCAACTTCCATCGCCTCACGCACAATCTGATGCACCCGCCTTACACGATCGCGCCGAATCGGGATCAATTCATCACTCACAAGCCCAAGCTGATGCTTGAGTTCCCTCAGCCTTTGCACTGTCTCACTGCTCGCCTCTCGCAGTCGCCTTCGCCATATCCCCGCGCCCACACCACTTGCGATCACAACCATACCAGGCACGACCCACCACCAGCTTTGTCCAGATTCCGTCCCCTCCACAGGCTCACGAAAATCCGCAAACCCGCCTCCACCATCCCCGCTTACCAGCGATCCCACTTCAACCCGCACCACATCTGTCTCAATCTGAACCTCTTTCCCATCCTCCCCGATGCCTGTCACCAACACCGACTCAATCTCAAAAACCCCCGGCAAATATGGCTCAAGCGTCAACTCTACACCCTCAACCAGCCAGTCCATACCCTCCACCTGCACTGGCAACTTTTCCAAAGCACCCACCGTCAATCTGCCAGCACTATCCTCACCCACATCACGCCCAATCTCATCACCCACTTTCACCGTTGACAGACTCGTCTCAATATGCATCCCCACCGGATGCTCAATCTTCAATCTGAACTCAATACTCTGAACAGGTGTCACCCGCACCGGGTTCACACTCAGCACGACCTTCAACTCGCCTTCGATATAGGTCTGCTCAAAGGATGTCTGCTCCTGGGCGCTAACCTGCATGAGCACACACACACCTGCTGCCAGTTCGCCAATCATCGCCGTCGCTCCCGAAGCTGAAAGTACCGCATCAGTTCATTGACAAAAGGCCGATCTGTCGAGACATCAATCCGGTCCACGCCCGCCTGCATAAACGCCCGGCCCATCGCCTCTTTTTGCTGATCATGTGCCCTGGTATACGCCCGTCGCCCTCGCACGCTGCTGGTATCAATCACCCGAGCCTGGCCCGTCTCAGGATCAACCGTCTGCACCAGCCCCACGCGAGGCAGCTCACGCTCGCGTTGATCACCCACAACCACCGCAATCGTGTCATGTCGACGCCCCAGAAGCTGCATGGGCTTTGCAAATCCCACATTACCCTGAACCGGCGCCAGAAAATCACTCACCAGAAACACAATCGCCCGCTTGGTCAGCACCCGGTCCAGATGCTCAATCGTCCCCGCCAGATCCGTCCCTCGCCCTCTGGGTTCAAACGCCAGCAGCTCGCGCATCACCCGCAACACATGACTCCGCCCCTTCTTTGGAGGCACATGCAGCTCAACCCCATCCGTAAACACCACCAATCCCACCCGATCATTGTTCCTCGTCGCAGCCAACGCCAACACTGCACTGAGCTCCACCGCCAAACGACTTTTAAGCTGACCCGATGACCCAAATCCCTCTGATGCACTCAAATCCACCGCCAGCATCACCGTCATCTGCCGTTCTTCTACAAACCGTTTAATAAAAGGCTTGCCAGTGCGTGCTGTGACATTCCAGTCAATAGTTCGCACATCATCGCCAGGCTCATACTCGCGAACTTCTGCAAACTCCACCCCCTGCCCGCGAAAGGCGCTGTGATACTCACCCATCAAAAGATCATCCACGCGCCGCCTGGCACGGATCTGTAGCCTGCGCACCTCTTTCATCAACTCTGCGCTCAGCATCGCCCCCCCTCCCTGCCCACCCACAACACTCTGTCCATACGACCACTCATGGCACAGGCAGATGATCAAAGATCATCCCCAGAATCTGCTCAGCATCAACATCCTCAGCCTGAGCTTCATAACTGGGCAATACACGATGCCTCAAGACATCCATCCCGACCGCTTTAATATCGCCAGGCGTCACATATGCCCGCCCTTCCAGAAACGCCCACGCCCGACTGACAAGCAAAAGTCCCAAACAAGCCCTCGGCGACGCACCATACTCAATCAATCCCGAAAGCTCCGCCCCAACCCCAGGCACACACGCCTCGGGCGTGCGCGTCGCCTGCACGAGATCAACAATGTAATCTCGAACCGCATCGCCCACATAAATCTGATCCACCACACGCCGAGCAGCGAGGAGCTCCTCGCCACTGAGCACCGCATCAATGACCAGATCAGGATCACTTGTACCCATTCGATCCAGAATCAGCCGTTCGTTTTCACGCGAGGGATATCCAACGCGAATTTTGACCATGAATCGATCCACCTGCGCTTCAGGAAGTGGGTAGGTTCCCTCCTGCTCGATGGGATTCTGCGTCGCAAGGACAAGAAAAGGCTCCTCCAGCTCATAGGTCGTATCACCAATCGTGACATGCCGTTCCTGCATCGCCTCCAGCAAAGCGCTCTGCACCTTGGCCGGGGCGCGATTGATCTCGTCGGCCAGCACGATGTTGGCAAAGATCGGCCCTTTTCTTGGGCTGAAGGTTCCATCCTTGGGACTGAAGATCAAAGTTCCGATCAAATCCGCAGGCAAAAGATCAGGCGTGAACTGAATCCTGCTGAAACTCACATGCAGCGACTTGGCCAGCGACGAAACCGCCAGCGTCTTTGCAAGCCCGGGCACGCCTTCCAGCAAGACATGCCCGCCCGTCAACAGCCCCATCACCAGCCCACGGACCATGTGCTCCTGACCCACCACTACGCGCTGGACCTGCTCGATCACCGCACCCACCACCGGGGCGTATCGCTCAACTTCCTCTGCCACCCGATCCGTGCTCGCCTCCATGCAAATCCTCCAGATAATCCAGGAAACTCACCCCCCACTACACAGCAATATCATAAGACAACCAGCCCATACCCATCAAAGATGCACTCAAACAACCTTTCCGTCGGTTTTTAGACGCAAAGTTCACCTCAGTATGCTGGCTGAGACGCAAATATGCAAAAAAAACGCCGACGGGTTTCCCCGTCGGTGTCGGTTGGTTTCTCAAATGGGTGTGTGAGACGAGAGGCGATCAGTTCCTGCGACGCCTGCGGATACCGACCAGGCCTCCAGCACCAAGCAGTGCCAAACTACCCGGCGTGGGCACGATCTCACCCACGACCTGAATGCTCCTGCCGGTGAACTCGCTGCTGAAGAACCCGCCTGAAGTATCGATGGAAAGCTGAACGAATGCGCCCTCGTAAGGTGCCTCGCCGGGCAAGTTCATGTCAAACGAGCCGCCGCTGGGGCCATCGAATGTATTGTTTGCATTTGCGGTCAGTTGAACATTGCCAATCAGACCCGTAAAGAAGATGCTGCCAAAGCCCATGGTTGTCCAGACACCGTCAAGATCGCCAGCGATGGTATCGCCATCTGCATCAGTGATGACAAACGAGCCCATGCCATCAGCTGTGGTTGCGGTGAGATTGGTCACATCAATACTGATACTTACATCCGCAGCTGTCAGCCCCGAAGCAAAGCCAGTATTGAAATCCGCTGTGGCACCAGGATTGGCCAGTCTGGTTACATCACCAGTGGTGCTGAGGGCACCGCTATCAACTGCCACTGCAGAAAAGCCTGTGCCATCGTAGCTGCCATTAAGATCCGTAAACCCGAAGCTCATAATGACATCTGCAGATGCAGAGCCAGCCATCAGTGCAACGACCATCGCAGTTGAAATAATACCTTTATTCATTGTCAATTCCCCTAATCTCATATGTTTATGAGCCAGGGATCCCCTCCCCTGCTCAGCTTGTCACAACAGTTCAGCGTTGCAAACACTTGCACGCCACATAGAATGTGACATTCAGAGCGTAAAATGCAAGCAAAGCATGCAAAAAAACACACACGCGAGCAAAATATGCCCTGCCTGACTGTCCATGGACTAACTTATCAGCCGCTCAGCCCCACATGGGTTTCAGAGTAGACTCTTCAACGCCGACGACGAAGGATCAGCATGGATCCCGCAGCCAGAGGCATCAAGCTCATCGGGGTAGGAATATTCGATCCAGAACCCGAAAACGACGCTTCAGAACTCCAAAGCTCATTTGGCATGAACTGACCATCCAGACTCACGCCCAGACCGCTCTGAGTTTGAAGCACCGTCAGATCAAAACCGAAATCTTCGGGATCCAGCAGATCGCCCGTAAACAAGCCATAATCCGGCATGTCAGGACCAAACCATGTGTATTCCACTGCTGAAGCAATGTTATCGTTGCCTTGAATGGTCGCTGTGGATCCCCACGCACTGGCTGTTCCCAATGATGTCATCAAGGCACCCTGGAAGGTCGCGGTCAACAGCGGATCGCTGTTGCTGTCCGAGAATAAAAAGCTGCCATTTGCCATGTAGTTATGAGCCCACATACCACCACCACCCAGCGGGATGCTGGCTGCATGTGTGATAGAGATGTTGGCATCAAACTCAGCGTTGAACTCAATAGCGGGCAACACGCCGTTATCGTCATCGATCAGCAGGATGACCGGATCAAATGGGTCTTGCGCATCTTCAACAACACCACCCAGACCCGAGAATGTCCACGAAGTGTGATCCCGGTCAGAAGCGAAGCTGAAAAATGCTGCATGAGCACTTCCTGAGATGATTGACATCGCAAACACTGAAGAAACTGCAATACGGCTCATTGAATACTCCCTCTATAGAACGCTGGCGCAGAAAAAGCCACACCTTCTCCCTCTTGAACATGCGCGTTTCAAACCGCAAACGCAGCACGACCCTTACAACAGGCCACAAAAAGCGGGTATTGCCATGAATACTGACAAATCGTTCAAATTTGAATACCAAATCAGTCCAATTCATGTCCGATAAGGCACAATCTGCACAAGAGCGTGACTTTGCCTCCCATTACACATGGATCTTGCATGATCAATGCACACCGGCAGCCTCCAGAACCATGAAGATCGCGTGAACAGCCCCTTTTTGCTCTCAATCCTCTTGTAGCCAGCCGATAGTTCTGATAAAATTGCAGACTGCAAGGTATAAGCCGTGACTGAACCCCATTCAGGTGGGTTCTGTCAACTTGGTTGTGAAAGTGATGATGTAAAATGAACGAGCAACGAGCAACGAACACTATGGCATATGGCATCGGTTGCGTTTGTTAGTGTGGTGATCGGATTAGGGGCAAATGCACAGGTTATCACGGTTCAGCCTCGGGTTATTGCTACATCTGGTCCGATGGATATCGCACTCCATGAGGTAGACATCGTCGCAGGAACGAGCAAGGTCATTGCTGTTGTAATGGAAGGTAATGGCGGTGCAATCCGTTATGCGGTGTATGACATCGCATTAGACTTCTGGATTGACGAAGGAGTCATCATGGGTGCGACCCATAATGGCATTACCAGGCCAGACGCATCCGACCCATCTATTGCATATGACGAAGTGACCGGCCAGTTTGTAGCTGCAGGTATGCGGCCGATATTGGTCTCA